>CAZGGG010000001.1:0-114152 GCA_964525165.1 uncultured Saprospiraceae bacterium
TCAATATTCCTTTAGATTATCCTAGTTTTCAAGAAGAGTTGGAGGTTGTCAAAGGGACCACTTCCAACAAAAGTGTCGATTTGAAACATATCCTTTCGGCAAATGAGATCATGCAATACCAACAATTGATTCGGAAAATTCCCATTTCTGATAATGTCTTGCAATATGCCGTAGAATTAGCTTCTAAAACCCGACCCAATACAGAAATGGCTCCTGCAAGAGTCAATGAATACATCTCTTGGGGGGCTGGACCTAGAGCGTCTCAGTATTTAGTGCTAGGAGCGAAGTGCCATGCGGCGATTCATGGAAAATATGCACCCGACAAAGAAGATGTACAGGCAATTGCCCCTTATGTTCTTCGACATAGAGTGGTGCGGAATTATAAAGCAGATGCAGAAGGAATTACAGAAGAGCAGATCATTAAAGAACTCTTCTAATTCCCTTTTCGTACCTTTCTGAAACTCATTTGCCGTAAGGCGAATGTGGATGGCAATACACCAATATCAAGATGTAAACCATCTATCCTACAACAAATGCAGTGAAATGAAGTATTGGATCGGATTGATAGGCTTTTGTGGATTGTTGCTGACCTCTTGTGCCAGTGATATCAATCAGCGGATGAAGGCTAAGCCCTCTGCCTTCGGACCTCTGAACAGTATTACGGTCATTGCAGATCAGGAGGATTGGGAAGTTTTGAAAGATACCCTGAACTTCTACTTTGAAGCACCTTATCCACTCCTACCCCAACCGGAGCCTCAGTTTGATTTGAGACACTTTAGCCCGGCTAATCTGGTGGCCTCTGACGCGAGAAGAAAACTTAGGACCTATTTGATTATTTCAGATCAACAGGATACCTCATCCGCCAGCCTGAAGATTATCAAGAATGACGTGAAAACGTATAGTGAGTATCATGGTGAAAATGACTATTCCGTTAAATTGGCCAGGGACAAATGGGCTCAAAACCAGCTATTGATATACCTGTATGGCAACAGTATGGAAAATGTCAAAACAGCTATCGCCGAACGATATCAGGCGATGATTAACCAAATCCGTGATTTTGAACGAGAAGCATTAGAAAAGCAAACTTATATAACAGGAGAGAATAAACTTTTGGCTAGGCAAGTTGAAGATACATTAGGGATTAAAATTCGATTGCCGGATCAGATGCAATTGGCTAAACTTGAAGATAATCTCGCCTGGTTACGACTCGAGACACCTAAAGCATCTTCTTCCATTATCATTACTCGTCAGCCTTACAATAATCAAGATCAGTTGAGTAAAGAAGGCTTAATTGACTTTAGAAATAAACTTACTCAAAAACACGTGCAAGGGGAAAAACCCGGGACTTATGTTGTCGTCAATGATGTGGATCTGCCTATACTTTACGGCTCGGTAAAGATTGGCGGACAGACGGGCTACGAAATCAGAGGTATTTGGGAAATGAAAGGCGACTTTTTAGGTGGGCCCTTTGTAACCTACGCTTTATTAGGCCCTAATTTAGACTCACTCTATATTGTTGACATTTTCGTGTATGCACCGGGTGAAGATAAGCGAGAACTCTTGCAAACACTGGAACATATCGTTTCTACTCTAAAAGTCATTCCTTCTTAGCAATGTCGTCCTCCTTACATAAAAATGACATCAATCTTTAAGGTCGTACGTATTTTTGTGAAACAAGTTGATGTATGCTGAGAGGATATAAGGTTATTACCGTCACTCATCGCTCTACGAATGTAAGCGATCTCGGAGCCTATGTGGTGCCCGAAATAGATGGCTGTGCCTACGCTCATGTTCGCGAAGGCATGCATCATTTTAATATTGATGAGGTCATGTACCTGCAGACCTGCAATCGTATTATGTTCATTTTTTACGATAGCGATCCTACAGACCTTCCTTCAGCAGCAGAGTGGTTTTCTTTCTTCCACCCGGAAAAAGATGCCTCCTTTTATGAAAGACTCTCCAACTCAATCATAGAATACACAAATATTGAAGCAATTGAGCATGTATTCTCAGTGGCTTCATCCGTAGATTCTTTAGTAGTTGGGGAAAGAGAAATCCTACGACAGTTACGTCAGGCATTCAGCGATAGCCAAAAGGCGGATCTTACAGGCGATAGTATTCGTCTATTGATGCGTTATGCTGTAGAATCCGCGAAAAGAATTTATGATGAGACACGGATTGGTGAAAAACCTGTTTCCGTAGCCTCCTTGGCAACGCATATGTTGTTGGATACGGGATTGAATATTGATGATCCTATCTTATTGGTAGGTGCAGGGGAAACCAATACCATCATAGCTAAGCTCTTAAAAAGTAAGGGTTTTAAAAAAGTGGACGTGTTCAACCGAACCTATTCAAAGGCACAGTTCTTGGCCAATACAATAGGTGGAGATGCGCATCCATTGTCGAACCTGCCTGATTATAAGAAGCCCTGGAAGGCACTTATTGTGTGCACTTCGGCTCAAGAGCCTATTATTACACCTGCCGTTTACCAAAACCTTGCAGCATCCAATACCTACCATCCTAAAGTAATGGTGGACCTGGCTATCCCCAGAAATGTAGATGATGAGGTGGCAGAAGCAGAGGAAGTCACTTATATAGAAGTAGAGGGCGTGCGCGTTAAAGCAGAAGAACACCTTAACTTCAGAAGAGCGGAAGTCAAAAAAGCAGAGGTCATCATCTCCGCTCAGGCTCAGGAATTCCACAAAGTTTTCCAGCAACGACAGATTGAAAAGGCCATGAGTGAGTTGCCCGGAAAAATTGGAGAAATCAAGGAGAGAGCTATGACTGAAGTATTCAAAAAACAGTTGGCCGAAATGGATGACTCCTCCAAAGCGCTCATCATGGAAATGATGAATTATATGGAGAAAAAGTGCGTGGGAGTCCCCATGAAAATTGCCCGGGGCGTGATCCAGTAGTGCATGCCGCTCCCCTTATCTAGCATCATTTAATTCTAACAGTCTTCCTAACATTGATATATTCAACCTTGGGTATACATATTTATCCGATGGGTGAATTACTGGCCTTCTTGCCGTGATTGTGGAACGTTTTCCTTTTTCAATACACCTACCTATAGAAACGGAAGTATAAACTTCCTTAAAACTCATGTGTATGCTTGTGAAAACTTATGCCAGTGCGGTTTATGGCGTGGACGCCCGCACCATTACTGTTGAGGTGCATATGGGAGGATCAATACAACCCCATATGAACGCATTTCATTTGGTCGGCTTACCCGATAATGCCATTAAAGAAGGTTACCAAAGAATAATGGCTGCTCTTCAGAATGTGGGCAGAAAGATGCCGCGCAAAAAAATAGTGGTCAATCTGGCTCCTGCTGATATCCGGAAGGAAGGGTCCGCTTTTGATTTGCCTATTGCTATGGCTATGCTCGCTTCCGCAAATTTGATTCCTGCCCATGCCCTGGAAGATTGTGTCATGATGGGGGAATTGTCCCTAGATGGAACCATCCGTCCTATTAGGGGCGCTTTACCAATCGCTATACAGGCAAGAAAGGAAGGCTTTTCAAATTTGATTATACCTAAGGCCAATGCAAAAGAGGCAGCGATTGTCAATCGATTGAATGTTTACGGAGTCGAAGATCTGGAGGAAGCGATCCATCTTATGGAAGGTGGGCAGATGGAGGCAGTGAAAGTGGATACCCGATCTCATTTTAGTCAGACGACGGGCAAGTATGATTTAGATTTTTCAGATGTAAAAGGGCAGGAAAAGATCAAGAGAGCTTTAGAAATTGCAGCAGCCGGAGGTCATAATGTGATATTGATTGGTCCCCCGGGCGCCGGTAAAACCATGTTGGCTAGACGATTACCCTCCATCTTGCCTCGTCTAAACTTAACGGAAGCCTTGGAAACGACCAAAATCCATTCGGTGGCAGGATGCATTCAGGCAGAAGGCTCCTTACTCGTGCAAAGGCCTTTCCGATCTCCTCATCATACGATATCGGACGTTGCATTGGTGGGCGGAGGTTCTAACCCTCACCCGGGTGAAATCTCACTCGCGCATAATGGCGTATTGTTTTTGGATGAATTGCCTGAATTCAAGAGATCGGTTTTGGAAGTTTTACGCCAGCCTATGGAGGAACGAAAAGTGACCATCTCCAGAGCCAGAATCTCCGTGGATTATCCGGCCTCTTTTATGCTCATTGCTTCTATGAATCCTTGTCCCTGTGGTTATTATAATCATCCCGAGAAGGAATGTCAATGCGGTGCCGGACTGGTTAAGCGATACCTCAATAAAATCAGTGGTCCCCTCTTGGATCGAATAGATCTTCATGTAGAGGTAACGCCGGTATCCTACAATGAATTGGCCGGCGAGCATCGGGCTAAAGAGGAATCTTCCTCAGTTCGAGAGAGAGTTCAGGCGGCACGAGAGCTCCAGTATCAGAGGTTTGAGGGGCAGAACTTTTATAGTAATGCGCAGATGCCGGGACAAGCCTTGAGAGATCATTGCCGCTTATCAAAAGCTAGTATGACGATGTTGCGAAATGCCATGGAAAAGCTGCAACTATCCGCAAGAGCCTACGACCGGATATTAAAAGTAAGCCGGACGATTGCGGACTTAGAAGGTGAAACGGATATTCAAGCTGCTCATTTGGCAGAAGCCATTCATTATCGCTCTCTGGATAGAGCCAATTGGGTGGAATAATCCAAAGGAAATCTGCTACACACCGAGCTTGTCTTTGATTCGTTGCAACTTAAGTTCGAACTGCTCAAAGAAATGGCGAATTTCTGCAGGCTGTTCTAATGGTTTTGAGTTCTCTTCCAATAAGTCCATCCATTTTCTGGATCTTTGGATCAGGTCTCTGTCTTCCGTAAATAAATAATTCGGATTATCATGTGTGATAAATAATCTCTGCTGTTGTGGACGTGCAGCAAGAATCACATTATTCGTATGTAGTAAATTATTTCCAAAGACTTGAATGCTTCCTTCGCCTCGATCAGAGTAATCCTTAGTTCTCTGAAAAGCCATTTCTTTCATCCGGGTATTGGCGATTTCTATCTCATGCAATATTTGGGGGATATCTGACCTGTTGTAGACTCCATCCTCCTCTACTAAATAGACAATTTGATTCAGTGTATTATGCCACATGGTGGGATGCCATATTTCAATCGTATTCAGTTGACTGTAAGCTGCCCAAAGCTGATCCATTTGTTTGATCACGGAAGGACTAAACAAAGACATGCTGAACTGATTAGGCAATTGAAAAGCGGGTAATTTCCAAACGAGACGGGCAAATAGATATAGTTTAAGACAGCCCAACATGGGTTTTTGGAAATAATAAAAAAGGGGAACTTCGCTGCTGACATATCGTATAGTGGTCTCCTCGTCATTTTTGAAGCTACGGATCAAGTGGGATAGTCGGTTGAGAAAATCTTCAACACTATAAATAGCATTTTCAGGATGATCAAAATAAATCTTTGCGTATCTCTTTTTCTCCGAAGTCAGATCGTCAAATCCAAAATTATACAGGCGCATTAAGGTGGCCACCTCTGCGATAGAGAATTGGGATTTGCCATTGAGCCTTTTGTAGAGTACAGGCAGAGAAATGCCTAATTGCTCAGAGAGTTTTTCTTTTTTGGATTTGCTGCGACCGGTATGCTGCTGAATAAGATGAATGATTTGGGCTTGGAGTTCTTTGGAGTTGTACATCGTAAATAAAGCATATTAGAATGAAAGAAAAGGTTAAGTATGAATGATAGCAATTTAATAAAATATGTTTGATTTTGGGACTTCTACTTTAGCTGGCTTTAGATGTGGTATACAGGCGATCAAGAATAAAAATCCGTAAAATTGATTTTCGATCTTTATCTTAGAAAGGCATCATATGTCTAACACCTATCCATTTGAAACCGATCGCTTATGGTTGCGCCCCACTGATGAAAGGGATGCAGCTTTTATCATACGTTTAGTCAATAGTCCTAAATGGATTCGATTTATAGGTCCTCGAAATGTCCACACGGAGGAAGAAGCGGTCGCCTATATTGATAGAATGATGATGTCCCAACAAAGGCGATTAGGATTTTCAAACTATACATTCATCCGAAAAGAAGATGAGGTGAAACTTGGATTTTGCGGTTTGTATGACCGGGAAGGCCTGGAGGGCTTTGATCTCGGGTATGCACTACTGGAAGAGTTTGAAGGAAATGGATACGCTTTTGAAGCTGCTTGTAAGGTGAGGGATATGGCATTTGATGAATTTGGTATAAAGGAGTTGCAAGCAATCACAGACCCTGAAAACAAAGCCTCTCAGATCATTTTGGAGCGTCTGGGTTTTCAGTTTAAGCATAAAGTGACTTTACCCAATGAAAAAAAGGTGCTTTATTATTACCACCTTGAAAAAATAGGCCGCATATGAGGGTGTTAGCTGTCATCGCTTTTTGTTTCTTTCTACCCACTCTTTGGGGACAAGTAGAATTACATGTTTTAGGCACGGTCCAAGATGCCGGTGCTCCCCAATTGGGATGTAAGAAAGCGTGTTGTGTGTGGGCTGCTGCAGAAGACTTGAGCGTGGTTTCTTTGGGGCTGGTAGATCGATTTGAAGAAAGATCTTTCCTCATAGAAGCCAGTCCTGATTTGCCGGCACAAATGTCGGCTCTCGGAAAGCAGGCAGACTTTATAGGGGAGGTGCCAGATGCCATTCTCCTTACTCATGCGCACATAGGACATTATACGGGCTTGATGTATCTAGGGCGAGAATCAGTAAATAGTTCAAAAGTTCCGGTTCATGCCATGCCCCAAATGATGGAGTATTTAAGCCAAAATGGTCCCTGGAATCAATTAGTCGCACTTCAGAACATTGTCTTGAACCGGATGACTCATCATGAGAGTTTCTCTTTGAGTTCAGCCATCAAAGTAATGCCCCTTTCAGTACCTCATAGAGATGAGTATTCTGAAACTGTAGGGTTTTGGATTCAAGGCCCTGTTAAAAGTGCTTTGTTTATACCGGACATAGATAAGTGGGAAATATGGGAGCAAGATATAAGAGCTTGGGTGCAAAAGGTGGATTATGCATTTTTGGATGCTACCTTCTATGATGCTGCAGAGGTTCATTACCGACCTGTAGAAGAGATCCCGCACCCTTTCATCATTGAGTCCTTGAGTCTATTCGAAAATCTCCCATTTGCTGAAAAGCAAAAGATTCATTTTATTCATATGAATCACACGAATCCTGCCTTAAATCCGGACAGCCCGCAAAGTCGTGAGATTCTTCGCAGAGGCTTTCATATTGCAAGAAAAGGAATGATGTTTCAACTATAATTCAAGACTATGACTCGATTTTCAGACGCAAAGTACAGACGCTGGTTTATTCAGGGGACAGCAGGCGTATTACTCACGGGAGCGGGTCTCTGTGGGCTCATTGAATGTGGGTTTTTGAAACATGGAGGTGCAGATACCTGGACTTGGGTAGGACTAGGAACTGTGTGTTTGATCGTATTTATGAGTGGATTCATTATGAGCATAGACTCCTTGCGTTTCAGAGAACTTGAAGAATAGTTGATAAATGCTATCTTATAGCGAAGAAATAGGGTAGGGGTGCTATCCATGAATCAATCATAGAGGGAAATCAGGTGAAATACTTTTGGATCAAGCTGTTTGTGGGGGGCTTCAGCATGTTGTCATTCTTGACTTCATTAGATGCTCAGAGCTCTAATTGCGGAATCACTTTAGAAGTAGATCCGGATACGACCATTTGTTCTTACCCATCCACCTTTATAGCTGAGGCAGAACTCGCTGGCATCTATGACTTTTTTGAATGGTCACCTTCTGGTTTATTTGCAGCCCCGAAAAACCCGACATCTGAGCTTACGGTTAATGGTCCGATTACGGTGGTTGCTACGGCCTACATAATTGATTCTAGCGTAAACTACGTAACGAATGGTGGCTTTGCAGCCGGCAATTCAGGATTCAGCAGTGAATATGTCTATCAATCTCCTACCGTACCTCTTCCGCAAGGAGGGTACACCATAGGAGATAATCCAACGAACTCAAATGGGGGCTTTCAAAATTGTGATGATATCACGGGGGAGGGCCTCATGATGATTGCGGATGGAGCCATTATACAGAATGTAAATGTTTGGTGTCAGGCCTTCACCCTGGATGCAAATACAAATTACCATTTCAGTTTTCACTCGACTTCTGTTTTCAGTACCAGTCCGAGTACATTTACCATTTTCGTGAATGGTAATCCTGTAGGGGATGAGGTAAGCAATACCGCCACTCCTTGTGAATGGCTGTCGCATGAATTCGTGTTTAATACAGAAAATAGTACCTCTATTGAAATTTGTATTCTTTGCACTAATATTGAGCCTTTCGGTAATGATTTCGCAATAGATAATATTCGACTGTATAGTCTTTGCGAAGTAACCGATTCATTTGATATTACCGAAGCGGATGAAGTCATTCTTGAAAGAGATACCATTTTATGTGAAGGGGAACCATTCAACTTTTTTGGTCAAAACATAAATGCTTCAGGTTCCTATGCACATACCTATAGTGGGTTGAATGGCTGTGATACGACCATAAATCTAACAGCAACAGTAATTCCGGATGAAACCATCCTTTTTTACGATTATAACGAATTGACTTGTGCTCACCCTTTGATTACACTAGAAGCCAGCCCGCCTAGTCAGGCCTCTACGAACTTAGATTACTTTTGGAGTACAAGTGGTGGTAACATTATAGGTTCACCACCTTGGAATGGAGATTCTATTCAAATAGATGCGCAGGGTCTTTATCAATTATTGATAGAAGTGTCAGAAAATGACAAAACATGTAGTTTCACAAGAGAGGTATATTTCTTTTCTGAACAAAGTCGGCTAGAATATGAAGTTTTGCCTTTGGATTCTATAGGCTGTGGTCAGACTTCTCTGGACATTATTCTTAACCCTTCTGATTCAAATTACTTGCTGACTTGGGAGTCCGTCAGCGGGAATATTGTGGACAGCTCAGATTGGTCTATTACTGTTGATCAGGCCGGTATATATGCTTTGCAGCTCCTCGACCCGGCAACCGGTTGCACAGCGGACACTACTCTAGAGGTTTTTGGATCCTCAGAAATACCCTCCTTGTTCTTTACGGAAAGTGGGGTGAGCTGCATTCAAGATACAGGAACTTTATGGGTTCAAGGTGAAGTGGATAAGATAGACTCCTTTTATTGGTCCGAAGTTTCGGGACGAATCTATCAGCAAGACTCTTTTTTTATTCAAGGGTCAATGGGAACTTACGAATTGATTTATTCATTCGGTAATGGAAACTGTCAGGATACCTTTCTGATGGAGATTACAGCAGACACGCTGCCGCCTTCTTTTTTGGTGGATTACACGGAAGAGCTGAACTGTGCCCGCCCTGTTGGGTTTATTTCTACCCGGCAAGACTCCGGTATTCAATTGCAATGGACTTTTCAAAGTCAAATGTTGGATAGTCTTCAGCTTCAAACTATAGAGAATGGTGGACAATATATAGTTGAAGCGATCAAGCTGTCCAATGGATGTCGCCGTTTAGATACTTTTGAGATAAAGGAAAACTTTCTACTTCCGGAGGTCGAAGTTTCGGGCCTCCCTCTTTTGACTTGTGTAAGAGATTCAGTGGTTTTTACGGCAAGATCAAGCGACTCCATTCAGCATCTATGGTTGAATCAACAAGGAGATAGCCTGGATTATGATCATGTTTTCGAGACTAGTGCGGTAGGTACTTTTACATTGGTAGTGATGCAGCCTTCTTCGGCATGCAAGGATAGTGTAGAGCTAGTGGTTCGCTTGGATACAATTTCTCCTGAGAAAATACTACCTGAGGAAATATACATTACTTGTAGGGATAGCTTTCCTTTCGATTTTGTGCTGCCAGATTCCGTCACTTCTCTGGAGATTATATTATCCGGAACCACAGATTGGTTGATTTTGGTCGACACTATTCGATTCGAGGATAGTGGGCGCTTTCAGTTGACACTCAGAGATACGTTCAATAAGTGTGAAACAGTAGATGAGACTACAGTAATCAACAGGACCCAACGTCCACAAATTGCCGTTACGGGAATAGATACCCTTGGGTGTAATGATTCTATCTTAGTTTTCATTGAGACCTTCGAGGATGTTGACTTGAGTTGGCAGTTTGGGAACCTTACGGATACAAGTTCCCGGATACAGATAACTCAAGCGGGTATTTTAAGGATTCAGGCGACCGATAGAGTGACGTCTTGTGTGTTGGACACGCAAATAACCATAGTGGGAGATCAATCCGTTCCTACGATTGAATTGGAAGGCCATTTGGATTCACTGGATTGCTCCGGGGAACCTATTAGCGTCCGCGTTTTAAACTCAGGATCGGCTGCTTGGCTAATTGAATGGCTGGATGCATCCAACCAATTGATTTCTGATAGCAGTTCCATGAATACTCGGCAAGCAGGCTCCTATACCATTCGGCTCACTGACACTTTGACGACTTGTAGCAATGAGCAACAGTTCACAATTGAAGCGGATACGATAAGTCCACCTATAGATATAGATCCTTTGTATGAATTGGATTGTAGGCAAAGTTCATTGACGCTCAATAATCCTTCTTCCGATGTATCCTATGCAGTCATTTCGGGTCGGGATACATTTTGGATAGATGATGAATTGAATTTGTTTGCTGCCGGACAATATACTTTTTGGGCTCAATCTTTGAATAATTCATGTACATCCACTTCTGAATTCAGGATTACCATTGATTCTATACCGCCTGATGTAGCATTTCCTGACACCCTTTTTCGGGCTTGTATCGATAGCATGAACCAACTATCGCTCAATACGATCAACTATACTGCAAACCTTAAATCCGTTATAGACTCTCGTTTGGACACTTTCTATTTAGGGGGGGCTCCAATTCCATACTCGGATGAAGAAAGAATGATCATTTCAACTTGGAATATTGATAATGGATGTATCGCAACGGACACGATTTCTTTGGTGATTGCAGATTTAGATTTCAATTGGCAACTAGATGTAGCTGCCAAATGTGACAAAATGAAGGCACAGATAAGTATTATTGAGTTGGAAGACAATGCTTTAAATACCCAGTTTTCCCTGCTGGATGAAAATAGCGTTGTGCGTTTTCCATTAGAACTTTCACCGGGAACGTATCGTCTTCAGTTAGAAAATGAATTAGGCTGTAGGACTGTAAAAGAGGTATTTATTGAGGCTCCAACACCTTTAAACCTGCAAGCTCCATCCATTATAGAGGCATTTTTGGGGGAACTTATAAATCCTGTGGTTACATATACACCTCAGGATAGAAACATTATGGATTGGCGATGGACCTCTGTTTTGAATATAGACTGTCCTACATGTCCAAACCCCAATTTGTCAGCAGATAATGGAATCGTAGAGGTGTGGGCCATAGATGACCAGTATTGTAAGGATTCACTTCAGATTAAATTGAGGATTCGGGAAGCTGATGATGTTTATGTGCCTAATGTGTTCTCACCTAATGGTGATGGCATTAATGACTTTTTCTACCCGATTACAGGACCAGATATTCAAGTTGTAAAGCAAATGCATATCTATGATCGTTGGGGGAATTTACTCTTTAATAGTTCTGAATTTCCCCCACAGAATACACAGGGCGCTTGGGGTGGTACAGCTAAAGGGCTTCCAGTTTCAGAAGGAACTTATGTATATCGTTTAGTACTGGAAACTAGAAGCAAGAAAATCATTCGAAAAACCGGCACCATTACTCTTGTGAGATAGCTTGAGCAGGCGTCAGCTCAAGTAGCAAGAGATGTTCTCCCATTTGCATTCGTTCGATTTGATATCCGTACTCTTTCAGGCTGTCCAGCAATTTTTGGGTCTTTAGTGACTGATCGCAATGATTATGATCAGTAGGATGATCTTTTACATCCTCCAGAAGGAACAAGCTTCCATTCGGCTTTAAGTTTTGCGAAATTGATTGAAGCATATCTTCAGGATACGTAAAGTGATGATAGGTGTTGCGTAAAATGATATGATCAAAATAGCCTTTCGGCAAAAGTGTTTCTCGTATATTTCCCTGGATAACCTTTAAGTTGCCTGCTCGTTCAGGTAAAAACCCATCCTCGATAAATGCACTTATGAGTTCCGTATTAAACTCATCTATGTCATTTAAATAAACCTCCATTTCTGGGTAAGCAATTGCCATAGGAAGGCTAAAGGAGCCAAATTGAGCTCCCACTTCTGCTATGACTTCATTTGGATGCAATTGTAAGAAGTTGAACTCTTCAAAGTAGGATGCGAACTCCTTATTGAGTATGTGCGGGTATGCAGGCTCTATCGTCCAATGTCCAAAATAACTGAGATATTGGTTTGCTTCCACTAGTTCTCGTTCCACTTCAAGGTAGAATGGTATTTCTTCTTCAGGAAACTCTAAAGATTGAAAGGTTCGTTTTGCTTTTCTGAAGTTTTCTACAGAAAGGGCGCTGAGACGAATGGAGTCCATATAATCCTTTAATCTGGACTTCTCTCGTTCTGATAATCCGGACTTTGAAAGTTCCTCCAAAGCCTTGGGAATCTTTTGGACTGCTAATTGTTTTTTGCGATACAGAGCAGTTCGAAACGTCTGGAAAGCATAGACGATTTCCTTATCTGTGAGGCTATCCTTTCGATGTACAGCCTTCTCCTCAGAGAACTGGGCTGAAAGGTGAAATGGAAATAAAATGAAAAATAAAATGATACTCAATCTCATAATCGATTCCTGTATTACTTCTTCTCTTTTGCTAGTTTTTTAAGTGTGACAATTTCTCTCATTCGATCTCGAGTCTCTTTAGCGGGCATCCCCCAATATGATTTTCCTGCTTCAAGGTCATTGATCACGCCGGCCTGACTCAATACGGTGACACCATCTCCGATATGTAAACTTTTGACAAGTCCTACTTGCCCGAGCAAGGTAACGCCATCCCCTAAAATGGTTTTTCCTGCGATACCGCATTGGGCCGCAATTAAACAGTTTTTACCTATGACGACCCCATGTGCGATATGAATTTGATTATCCAATTTAGATCCCTGACCGATCCGTGTAATACCACTCACTCCTTTATCTATCGTGCAATTGGCCCCAATGGTCACATCATCTTCTATGATGACTTCGCCAAGAGTTGTCCATTTGTGATATTGACCTTCTTCTTTTTTATAATAAAAGGCTTCGGAACCTATGGTACAGTTAGGTTGAATCCAAACATTCTTCCCAATCTTTGTTTTGGAACCGATGACTGTATTAGCTTGAATCAAAGAGCCTTGTCCGATTTCAACATCTGCACCAATTCTAACGCCTGGTTCCAGATGAACGGAGGGGTGTATTTTTGCCGTATGGTGGATGTTGGCATTTAAAGGTTCGAATTTATAGAAGCGCTCCCCTAATGTCTCGTAGGCCCTAAAAGGATCCTCATGAACGAATAAACATTTGCCGGAAGGCGGTTCTACCTCCTCATTCAAAATGATGCCTGTAGCCTTGGATTGCAGTGCTTTTTTAAAATATTTTGATACATCCACAAACATGATATCTCCGGATTCCACTTTGTGAATTTCATTCATTCCCACAAACTCTTGCTGGGGATCACCGATCAATTTAGCGTTGATCCAGTGAGCTATCTGTTGGGCGGTATAAGCTTGGTCAAATCTCATTCTTCTTCTTGTGATACAGATCCAAAATATTGTTCCAACTCTCTCAGGGTTTCCTCTGTTTTCAATACGTCCTTCACCAATTTTCCCTTTTCAAGTATGAGGATACGATCACAAACTTCGGTAACATGACTCAAATCATGACTACTAACCAGTACTAATTTTTCATCGGATAAGGATTTGATCAACTGTTTTAATCTGATTTGGGTGCTTGGATCAAGGTTGGCAAAGGGTTCATCCAGGATTAAAACATCCGGTTGTCCGATCAAACTCGCGATGATTCCTGTCTTTTTACGATTCCCTTTGGATAAGTTGCGAATGTATTTTTTCTGGCCAACCACCTCATCATTCAAGAAAGGTAAATAAGGCTCTAGAAATAACCTCAGGTCTTCGTCATTCCATCCATGGGTATGAGCTGCGAATTCAAAGTATTCATCGGGCGTGAGAAAATCAATGAGAAAGTTATCATCGAGGTAAGCCCCGGTGTAATTTTTCCATGAACGATCCTCATGCACAGCTATTCCATTGACCAATACCTCTCCTTGACTGGGTTGTATCAGGTCCAACATTAAGGAGATTAAGGTCGTTTTACCGGCACCATTATTACCCACCAAACCGATACTCTCTCCAGGTCGAATTTCCAGCTCAGGAATATCTAGAACCAATTGGTCCCCGTACTTCTTTTGCAGATTTTGTATACTGATCATATCATCTATTTCTGTAAGCTTCTACTAGTTTGTATTTTCTTCTATTTACCAATTTGGCTGCCTCTACGATAATTTTAGAAGAGAGTGCAATACCGATAATCCCCAGACTACCCAATATGATCAAACCTGCATAGCGCCAGCCGAACACATAGAACGGAGCATACACCAATAAGGGGCCTATCAGGATAGGAATGATTACAACGAATTGTTTAATATTACTTCCCTCCGTATTGAAAAAGGAGCCTTTGCCCAAATCAATCGGTTTGGTATTGTAGGATGAAAAATAAATCAGCAAAGGGAAGCTGATGCCCATATTTAGGAGCATACATACGGTGTTGAAAAGAGCAATTTCCCAATCAAAAAAAGCATAGGGTAAGGTGACTAAATAAGTCAGACCTGAAGCCAGACAAAATAGTACATATTTAGCTCGAAAATAATAGGCCATATCAAAAGAGCGGAGCTGTAGGAATTCAAAAAAACTGCTTTCCCAACTTAGTGTTAGCTGCCCGTAGGCGAGACCGACGATACCTGTGAAATACACGCCCCAAAACAGATACATTAAATCATTTTGATAAGACTCTTGAGTGTAAAAAATGAATCCATACAGCAAAAACACCAAGGTCATCAAGACCGTAGTTTTAGGTCGTTTATTTCTAAATATAAGTCTCAGATCCATGCGTATCAATTCACCTATCATTCCATATTTCTTAAGGAATTCGAACTGATGACTATTGGCCTCTTCCGGCTGATCGTTGAAGCCTTCGAAATAAGATGAAGTATGGAAGTTGGATTGTAATAGCGCTCCGCTTAACAGAAAATATGCCAAGGGGATGATGATCCAAAAGTAGTTGAGCCCCACACCTTGAAAGACAGCGCCCGACCATTCGTTTAAGGGGAGCACCCCTGACAAATTCGCCCATACCAAAAGTCCAAAGACCCCTAAAATGATGAGCGGGATATAGAATCGTTTTCCAAAAATTCTTTTCAAATAAAAAGCAGCCCAGGTATTGCCCGTAATCAATAGGATTATACTGAGCAACCATAAAATAGCTCCGAACAAGCCGTAATCGGGAATGGCCATTCTGAATAATGCCGGCAGAAAGATCAGTAAAGGGAAAAAGGAGAATATAGTCAAACTTGACCGGATCATGAGATATCGGAACAAGGTGGTTCTGGGAATAGGTAAAAGCAGGTAGTTCTGAATTTTCATTTCAGGGAATTCCTGCAATAAGAACCGAATGGCGATATCTCCGAAGAGATAAAAAATGAGCACTGAATTTAATAACCACAAAGGGTCTGTACCCGGAAGCAATTCTTGGATGATTTCCGGATAGAAAATTCCCAACACTAAGAAATTGACTCCAAAGTAAAGAATCAGCAGAACAATCATGATTTTTATACCAATACTGTTGGTCCAAACTGATCTTCTGGCATTGTCTTTCCAATAATGCTGTAAGAGTTTAAAATACATAGCTTCCTTCTTAGTGAGCTTCTAACCAATTTTGCCCTTGTCCCATTTCTACCAATATCGGGACTTCGAGCTCTTTTAAGGCATTTTTCATTTTATCTTCGATAACCGGCAATAAATCATCGACCTCTGATCGATGTAGATCGAAGACCAACTCATCATGAACCTGTAAGATCATCTTAGTTTTACAATTATGGCTTCGTAAATAGCGATGGATATCAATCATTGCCAGTTTGATCATATCGGCAGCTGTCCCCTGAATAGGAGTATTGATGGCTACACGTTCTGCCCCTGATCGAATCATCCCATTTCTGGAATTGATATCTCTGAGATAGCGCCTTCTGCCAAGTAGTGTTTTGACATATCCATGATCTCGTGCATATTGGACGGTATCATCCATATACTTTTTCAGTCCGCTATATTTCTTGAAGTATTGTTCAATCAGCTCGCTGGCCTCCTTACGGGAAATGTCCAACTGCCTCGAAAGGTTGGTGGCTCCGGCTCCGTATATAATTGAAAAGTTTACTGTTTTGGCGGCGCGTCTTTGGTCTGCGGTCACTTCATCATAAGGTACTTCAAAGACATTGGCCGCAGTCGCACGGTGGATATCCTGACCTGAAGTAAATGCGGAGAGCATCTGCTCGTCTTTAGATATTTCGGCAATGAGCCGCAGCTCGATTTGAGAGTAATCCGCTGCCAGTAAGGTATATTCTTCCGATCTGGGTACAAAGGCTTCTCTGACTTTTCGACCTTCCTCCGTTTTGATCGGAATATTTTGCAAGTTGGGGTTGTTGGAACTCAGCCTTCCGGTAGCAGCAAGCGCCTGATTAAAAGAGCTGTGTATCCTGCCGGTTTCCGGATTCACCATTTTAGGCAGGGCTTCTACATAGGTCGAGAGTAATTTCGTCAATCCCCGATGGTCCAATATTTTTTGGGCGATTTCATGCTTTTGTGCGAGCTCTGAAAGCTTTTCCTCATTTGTTGAATACTGGCCACTTTTGGTTTTTCGCCAGCGATACGGTAAATCCAATTTGTCAAATAGGACCTCTCCGACTTGCTTGGGCGATCCAATATTGAATTGAACTCCTGCTGTTTTATGGATATCTTTTTCTATCTCTTGAATTTTTGCAGAAAGTTCTTTGGCATAAGCTTCCATTTGAGGGACATCAAAAGCAATTCCTTCTGCTTCCATATCTGATAAAACCTTAATCAAAGGCTCCTCGATGGAATCATACAAAGACTGCACACTTCGATCTTCGAGTTCTTCTGATAGGTAATGATAGAGTTGAAGTGTAATGTCCGCATCCTCAGCGGCATAATCCAATACTTTTTCGGGCTTGAGGTCTTTCATGTTTTGCTGCCCTCTGCCTTTTTTGCCGATTAAATTTTTAATGGGTATCGGTTTGTATTTCAAATAAGTTTCTGCCATATAATCCATAGAATGGCGCAAGTCTGGCTCATAGAGGTAATGGAGAATCATAGTGTCCTGAAACTTGCCTGCGACCCTTATTCCATACTTCCGGAGAACTAAAACGTCGTATTTAATATTCTGCCCAATCTTCTCAATCGCATCGCTTTCTAATACCTCCTTGAATTCATTCATGATGAGTTGGGCCGCTTCTTGATCCTGCGGGAAAGGGACGTAATAGGCTTCATGAGGTTTCCATGAAAAACTGATCCCTACCAATTTAGCCATCAAGGGATCCAGTCCGGTGGTTTCTGTATCAAAACAGAAATGCTTTTGTGCCTTTAATTGCGTCAATAATTGGGCACGCTCTTCAGCATTCGATACCAAGTGATATTGATGATCTACATCTTCGAGCGTCTTCTCCGCTACGGAGTGTTTTTTTAATTCGGGTTGGATATCTTGTTGCTCAGTAGAAGCGAATAGACTACCCTGCGTACCTGTTTCTTCTTTTTCACCCAATACTTTTTTTGCCATCGAGCGAAACTCCAATTCTTTAAAGAGTTGTGCAAGAGCGTCTTTATTGATAGGGTCTTTCTGAAGGGCAACCGGATCAAAATCAATGGGTACATCAATTTTGATAGTAGCCAGCTTCTTAGATAACAGAGCCTGGTCATGATTTTCTTCCATGCGCTCCTTCAACTTGCCCTTCAATTCGGAAGTATGCTCGAGGATGCCCTCTACTGAGCCATATTCTTTCAATAGTTTTTGCGCCGTTTTGGGGCCTACTCCCGGTACGCCCGGAATATTATCTATACTATCACCGGCTAGTCCCAGGATATCGATTACCTGCTCCGTCTTTTCGATACCCCACTTGTCTTTGATCTCTTGCTCTCCCATGATTTCTACTCCATTTCCCATTCTGCTGGGCTTATAGAGAAACACTTTATCACTGACCAACTGGCCGAAATCTTTATCTGGTGTAACCATATAGACCGTGAAGCCTTCTTTTTCAGCCTTCTTCGCTAGAGTGCCAATCACATCATCAGCCTCAAAGCCTCCCATTTCTACAATAGGGATGTTAAAGCCCTCAACTAATCGGCGTATGTAAGGGAAAGCGATTTGAATATCCTCAGGTTGCTCCTCACGGTTTGCTTTATATTCCGCATACATTTCATTTCGGAATGTTTTTTCAGAAACATCAAAGGACACTGCTATGTGTGAGGGCTTTTCATTAGTCCATAAATCCCATAAGGCATTTAGGAATCCGGTTATGGCTGAAGTGTTGATCCCTTTTGAGTTGATGAGTGGGCGTTTGATAAATGCAAAATGTGCCCGATAAACCAATGCATTACCATCTAATAGAAAAAGCTTTTGCTCACTCATATCTGTCTGTTTGTGAATCGGAATTTACGAACTTAAAATGAAGCCCAAAAAGTATTTCCGGCCGGAGTAGGAAGAGTATCCTCCTAAAGACTTCAGAAACCATTATATTCCCATTCTTGAAAAGGAATACACCAAAAATCATGAGTATGAAAAGAAGTACACTTCTTTTATTTTTTATTCTTTTGACCGGAGCCTTATTTGCACAAAGAAATCTTGCGCCTCCCGTTACTTTGGAATCCCCAAAGAATACGATTTGGGTCCATTTATATTATTTGCAAGCAGACACCTATGAACCTGAAAAGTCTGCGCGCACGATGCCTGTAGAATTGGATTCTTTAGAAAAAATTGAACGTGCCTTGGAACTGAAGCAAATTTTGGATGGCAAAGGTCTGTACGTACGAATCAACGAAATCCCAGCAATTTCAAATTATGTGGACAGTTCAATCATGCAATCCATATATACTCCTTTCCCCTCAGAACTACCAGAGGTTTATTTAGAGCGTAAAAATGGTAAGTGGTATTATGCTCAAGAGTCTATAGCTAGTTTAGAGCGATTGCATAATGATTTATACCCATTAGGTACGGAGTATTTATTAGATATAGCGCCTCAATGGAGCATGCAAGAGTTTATAGGCCTCAAACTCTGGCAATGGTTTGGATTGGTTGGGTTTTTCATTATCGGATATTTCCTACATCTCATTTTGAAATTAATCTTACCTTTTCTATTAGTTTGCTCATTTTGATGGCAGGACTCCTAGCTTCTTCAAGGTTATACTTTAGAGCTCATACTACCATTTAGTAGATGCAAAATCAAGGCTTAGAGATCGTTTGGTTCAGGTATTAAGCCTGCTTCTGGTATTTATAAGTCTAAAGCGATTATATCCAGCTTTACAACTGCCTGTTCGTACAGCTGAATTTTTCAGAGTGGGTTTGGCTATATTTATTGGTGTATTAGTGGCCGTTTTATTATATCGCATCACCCGAATCATCATTGTTTACTTAGAAAAGGCAGCGGAGGCTACTGAAAGTAAAATGGATGATCAAGTGTTGCCGGTAATCGAACGATCAATTTCAGTTATGATCGTGGTGGGTACCTTGTTTTATGTATTGTCTAAATTGAATGTCAATGTAACTGCTTTAATTGCAGGTTTATCCATTGGGGGTATTGCTTTGGCGTTAGCGGCTCAAGACACGGTGAAAAATTTGATTGGGTCTGTCATGATTTTTATGGATAAACCCTTTCAAGTGGGAGACTTTGTAGAAATAGGTGGACAATTTGGTTCTGTAGTAGAAGTAGGATTTCGATCGACAAGAATCATGACGAAAGACAGTTCAGTTCTATCTATACCTAATGGTCAAGTTGCCAATATGAATTTGCGGAATTTGGGTGTGCGGAGGTTTCGTTTGTTCGAAACGGAGATCGGTCTTACTTATGATACGCCTGCCTATTTGATAGAACAATTTATAGAAGGCATTAGGAAAATTATGCGATTACATCCTTTGGTGATGCCAGAAGAACAATATGTTTATTTCAGTAAAATGGCAGACTCTTCACTTAATGTTTTCGTCAGGGTGAATATTGATACTCAGGTATGGGCAGAGGAATTGGATGTAAAACAAGAGCTATATCTGGATATTATCAGAATGGCATATGAAATGGGTATTCGATTTGCCTTCCCATCCAGAACTCTATATATTGAAGATTTTCCTGAAAAGAAGAGCTTGGTGCCTGATTATTCAGAGGCCAAAATAGATATCGAGCAGAAAAGGGATCGTTATTTAGCTGCTCTTCAGGAGAAATATGAGCAGCGTCCGGCAAAAGATGATCCTTAAGCATAATTTTAAAAGATTGGTGGCTTATTTTCTGAAATCTCATTATATTTGCAGCCGCTTAAGAAGCAAGGCGTTTATTGAAATATTTGGCGTGGTAGCTTCCCGACGCTCAGCAGCTTTCGCTGCTTCGGTGCGGGACAAGCAACTTCGCTACCACTCAAAGGAGGGTGGTACATTGAAATATTTGGCGTGGTAGCTTCCCGACGCTCAGCAGCTTTCGCTGCTTCGGTGCGGGACAAGCAACTTCGCTACCACTCAAAGGAGGGTGGTACATTGAAATATTTGGCGTGGTAGCTCAGTTGGTTAGAGCGCAGCATTCATAATGCTGAGGTCGAGAGTTCGAGCCTCTCCCACGCTACTACTTTATGAAAAGCTTAGAAGGTATTAATCTTCTAGGCTTTTTGTTTTTCCCGCCTTCCTGCTTACAATTTTTATTTGTTCGAGTGCCGCAGCTGTGCTGCGAGCATCCTCGTGCCAGAGCGATCCAAGGGATCGATTGGCACGGGACCTCTCCCACGCTACAAGAATAAGGAAAGCTTAGAAGGTATTAATCTTCTAGGCTTTTTGTTTTTCCCGCCTTCCTGCTTACAATTTTTATTTGTTCGAGTGCCGCAGCTGTGCTGCGAGCATCCTCGTGCCAGAGCGATCCAAGGGATTTATTGTCGCTAGACCTCTACGTGCTCATACATAATAAGAACAGCTGAAGTCTTCCATATTTTCGAGTTTTATGGGTAGTGGCCGTGTTCCTTTATTGAAGCTGTCACCTTCAAGACGTTCATGTTTATGGTTTCACTCAACCAAATGAATCCTTCATTTTTATTCTTATTAATTTCATTACCTTCTTATTAAAAATAGAAATATGAGAAAATCGCTACTTCTCTTGTTAACGTTTATGTTCAGCATTACTATGGTACTTGCCCAAAATGATGAAAGTGCTGATAATTCGTCAAAGGAAGAAAAAGACAAGAAAGAGAAAAAGGAAAAAAGCTACACTGATTTTATTACAAATGAAGCCATTTCAAGTTCAGGTCTTTGGTCCGTACATAAGGTAGATGGCAAACATTTCTTTGAGTTGCCGGAGGATTTATTAGATAAAGAAATCCTTGTGGTGTCCAGAATTTCTGGTTTCGTAAAGAATCTAAATTTTGGAGGTGCCGGTGTGAAATCTAAACCTCAACAAGTGATACGATGGCAAAAAATGGATGACAAAATTTTATTGCGATCAGTCTCATATAATAGTGTGGCAAGCTTCGAAGATCCCATATATGAATCGGTCAAGAATAATAATTTTGAACCCATCATCATGGCCTTCGATGTCAAGTTTAGCACGGATTCCACACATTTATTTGAAGTGGACCCCTTGTTTACTGCCGATGTGCCTATGATCAGTGCTGTAAGTGAAGGACAATCTAAAAGATTCGGTTTAAAAGGTGTAGATAAGAAAAGGAGTTTTATCACTAAAATGACAGCTTTCCCGGAAAACGTGGAAATCCGTCACATTCTTACCTACAAAGGGGGAAGTAAATTACCTGATAACCAGATTACCGGAGCCATGTCTGTAGAAATGAACCAATCATTTATACTCCTTCCGGAAGAACCTATGCAGCCTCGCTACTTCGACCCAAGAGTCTCTTACTTTTCTGTTTCTCAGACGAACTATAGTTTGAATGACCAACGTACGGAGTCTCAAAGGTTCATTACACGCTGGCGATTGGAACCTAAAGATCCTGAGGCATATGCAAGAGGGGAATTAGTAGAGCCAATCAAGCCGATCGTTTACTACATCGATCCCGCAACCCCTGAGCAATGGAGGCCTTATATTAAACAAGGAGTGAATGACTGGCAGTCAGCCTTTGAGAAAATCGGATTTAAAAATGCTATTTACGCTGCCGATCCTCCCTCTAAAGAGGAAGATCCGGACTGGTCCCCTGAAGATGTACGTTACTCAGTAATCAGATATGTATCAACAGATATTCAAAACGCTATGGGACCGCATGTCCATGACCCTCGAACGGGAGAAATCATTGAATCGGATATCATTTGGTACCATAATGTGATGCGTTTATTAAGGAATTGGTTCTTTATTCAAACCTCTGCTATCAATCCTGAAGCAAGAGGGACAAATTTTGAGACAGAAGTCATGGGCCGGCTGATTCAATTTGTAGCTGCACATGAGGTAGGACATACTTTGGGGCTTCCTCATAATATGGGGTCTAGCGCCGCCTATCACGTGGATTCTCTGCGTTCGCCTTCATTTACCAAGCGGATGGGGACAGCACCGAGTATCATGGATTATGCCCGTTTTAATTATGTAGCTCAGCCGGAAGACGGCGATGTGGGTTTGATGCCTAATATTGGTCCATATGATGATTGGTCCATTTATTTTGGGTACAAATACTTTGAGGGTAAGGATAAGGAAGATATCAAGGAACTATTGCATCAGGAAATTTTGCAAAAGGCAGGTGATCCGGTTTATAGATTTGGGCGTCAAAGAGGCATTCCTTTAGACCCCACAGCGCAAACAGAAGACCTGGGACATGATGCGATGATGGCCAGTGAATTGGGTATTAAGAACTTGAAGCGAATCGTTCCACAAATTCAGCAATGGACTTTTGAAGAAGGAGATTTTTTTGATCAACAGGAGGATTTATATAATCAAGTATATAATCAGTTCGGACGTTATATGGGGCATGTTATTGCCAATGTAGGAGGAGTAGTTGAGACTTACACGACCCAAGATGAAGAGAAAGCTACTTACACGCCGGTATCTAAATCTGACCAAAAAAGAGCATTGGCGTTTATCGATAGGCATTTATTTACGACGCCCAAATGGTTGATTAATGAAGAGCTTGCCAGAAAATTTGAGGAAGACGGAATTGTAGATCGGATCAAGCGCTTACAAGACAGAGGCTTGGGGCTTTTGTTCCGAACAGATCGCTTAGGACGCATGTCAGAACAGGAGTCTATCGACCCTTCGAGTTATTCTGTCTACGAACTTTTTGAGGACTCAAGGGCTATAATCATGAAAGATGTAGAAAGCAGTGATGTCTATCGCAGGAACTTACATCGATTGTACATAGATCAATTAGGGGAATTGTTAGATGAAAAGGGGAATAGCGGTCATATCAGCGATATAAAAGCTGCTGCTACTGGAACCCTTATGTCCATTTATAAAGATCTAGATCCGGGCCGTAAAATGGATTCCATCAACGAAATGCATGTTTTAGACCTGAAACGCAGGATTGCCGGCATTTTGAATCTTGAATTTGAAGATTAATCATGAAAAGGGTGTATTTGCCTGGCTGCAGATACACCCAAAATTTTATAAGGATGGAATATCAATTGGTTGACAACAAAGAGAAAAAGCAGTTTGAACTGAATATGGATGAACCAAAAGTTGTCATGGAGTACATTGAAACGGCAGATAAGATTTTTCTGACGCATACAGAGGTCCCCATAGGTCATGAGGGAAAAGGGTATGGGTCTGCTATTATTAGGTTAGCGTTAGAAGAAGTGGAAGCCAGACAAAAGTCCTTGATGCCTCTTTGTCCTTTTGTGGCACAATATATCAAGCGCCATCCGGAATGGAATCGCTTACTTTCAGGCAATATTAAAATTGAGTAAAGTCGCAACCATTTGAATGGAGGGATTATTGTACTTCCATGAAAAAGTATTTGATATCACTGCTGGGGTGTAGTTTGTTGCTTCTTTGGACAGAACAACTTGCAGCACAGTATACCTTAGAAGTCATTGTGGAGGGAATAAGGGTAGAGAAGAAGGGGGTGATCAGTTTAGGCATTTTTCAAAAAGGGAGTGATTTTCCTGCAGTCGGTGCAGAACTCAAAGGTGTTCGTCTGAAAGTAGACGGTGAAGAAATGAGATATCGACCTAAAATAGGGCCACCGGACTTTGAAGATGTAGCTATTGATGTTACGTCCGGTGACCAAAAAGTGTATATCAATGTTCGTTATTAAGCAACTTTTTTAAGGTTTTTTGCAAAGTAGAGTGTGTTCAATGGGACCAGTCAAATAATAACAAACTGTCTGCAAGTTTGCTGTATTTTGTTATAATGATTTGATATTCAACTTTATACATTCATTTTTATTTCCTATTAAAAGTTATGGAAAAGAAGAAAAATGAATGGCCGGATCTTGCAATTGGATTGTATGATAAACTTACCGGCCGAAATGCAGAAATCACTTACCAATTCGAGGATATGACCATTGACGTTCCGAGTGGGACCAACTCAGAAGATTCCGCCAGATGGAAGGTGGATGGGAAAGTATCTATTTCGACTAAGGAACATAAAGAAAGTTAATGGTTCCTGCTTCATCATTTAATATTTCAGCAAACTTACATTTCCAATCTGAAGATGGGACGATTCAATTTGTTTCTACCGCAGAAAACTCATTCGAGCTTCGGTTTTCAGATTGGAATATATTTTTTAATGTGCTTTTTACATATGGGCCTCGGCTGAAATCACATTCTATTTTGGATATTCTTGACTCTGTGGATGTCCTAATACAAGACCAAATGATTATCAGAGTGCGACAGGCAAAAGTGGAAGTGGCGAGTTTATTAGATGGACTCAAGATTTTGTTTCAGCTTGTGAAATATTGGGTTAAGCCTGATTCTTCAAATTGAAGTGGAAGGAGGTGTAGATACCTTCTACGGACTCTACTTCAATTTGACCACCGAGTCCTTCAATTAGACTTTTTACCGTTGCTAATCCAATACCTGTGCCTTCAGCACCCGATTGGTCTTTATTTCCGGCTGTCGTAAATAAGTCAAAAATCGAGGATCGAGAAGCTTCCGGAATACCTGGACCATTGTCTCTCACCGTAAAGGAAACGCCGAAATCTTTCTGATACATTTGAATTTCGATGCGTGGATTTTCTGATTGATTATACTTAAAAGCATTGGAAAGCAAATTAATCATTATCTGGTAGAAGGCTGCTTTGTTGGAAGTAAGTGAGATCGTTTCAGAAGGGGTAATGATCCACTCAGCATGGTTCTTTGCATCAATTAGCTTTATAATCTCTCGTATTTGCTTCTGAAGCTCAAATGTCTCTGCCTTATCTGATAAAACGCGTGCATTCTTATTGTGCTCCAGAATACCTGTTATCAAATCTGACAAAGTAGCTGAGGAATACTCAATATTTTTGACAATCTCAATGCCATCCGAACCCATTTGGTCTCCGAAATCTTCAATCAAAAGATCGGTTAACATTTTAATATTGTTCAATGGTGACTTGAGATCATGAGCTGCTGTCCTTGCAAACGCATCTAGAGCTTCATTTTGTAATTCTAATTCTTTATTGACTAATTCTAGTTCAATTCTCTGTTTACGCAATTCAAAAAGTCGCATGACTTGTCTTGAGAGAGCCTTTAAGGCAGCTGACTGAGACTCCGTAAGTTCTTTTGGTTCATGGTCAATTACACATATCGTGCCTAATGCATTGCCGTTCTCATCAGTAAGGGGCATCCCTGCATAAAATACCACTTCAGGTTGGTCTGTCACTAAAGGATTATCAATAAATCTAACGTCTTTTCTGGAATCTTCAATGACAAATAAGTCATTGGGATGATGTATCGCATGGGCGCAAAAAGCATACTCTCTGGGCGTTTCCTGAGCATCCAGACCTACTTTGGCTTTAAACCATTGGCGATCTTCATCAATGAGTGAAATCAGTGAAATAGGGGTGTTACAAATCTGAGAAGCTAAATGAACAATATCATCGTATTCTTCCTCGGGTAGCGTGTCCAATAAGGATAATTCCTTAAGAGCCTTTAATCGCGCTTGTTCATTTTTGGGTGTTTGGGGTGCTTCCATAAATTTCGAATTACAAGGAAGATACCCATATCAATGTACTCTTCCAAAGTTATTCTCATTGCTGACAGATAAAGGTTGTATATACAATTAATTATTGATGAGAAAGTTCACATCGGAGTATGGCGGCTTTTGCCTTTTGGTGGATGCTGGCCTGATAGGCTTCTGATGAAGTCTCAAGACATTTATTCAGCCAATGATGGGCCTCTTTACATTGTTCTTTTTCGATCAATAATAATCCAATCTGCAATGCCGCATTGATAGCAAAGTAGGATTCAGAACGATCGGGCATTTCATAAACTTCCTTAAACTGCTCGATAGCCTGTTCGATTGCTCCGGTTTCCTGCTGCACTCTCGCTTTGTAATAGCTTAGGAATTTGAATGATGTGGGATCCAAAGGTTGCTGTAACTCTTCTTGAATCAAATCGAATGTGCGCTGATAATTTCCCCCATCAAAACTTAAACGGATGGCTAATAGGTCCTTATCAGGTAAATTTCTTTTTTCCGATTGTGCTTCCGCAAATTTATCCTCGTCGACTAAATTGTCTCCTTCTGTCAAACATCGCAATCGCGCCCAATCATAGGAGGGGATATTTTCTTCCAAATAATAAGTATAACTGATATAGAGCCAGGCACTTTTACGGTAATGAATTCCCTTAAACTCTGAAATAAATGTTTCAAGGTAGTGTCGGGAGGCTTCATATTGACCGCGATATAATTCAATAAGGCCCTTTAGATAATATAGGTGAGGCACATCCGCAGTTCCCTCAGATAAGGCTTCTTCAAGGTATTGATTTGCCTCATTGATACGCTTCAAGCGTAAGGATGTATTAGCTAATAAGAAAACTGCAAGATCACTTTCCTGATGGTTCAGATCAAGTTCCTGCAGGAGGCCCCAGGCTTCATCAGTCTGTTTAAATACATGTAATAGAAGCAAACTGTACAATACTCTCGTTTCGTCTTTGTGAAGGGTAGCGAAATCAGATTTTGATTGCAAGGCATTCTTAAGTCGTTTTTCACCTTCCTGCAAATCTCCGGGGATGCCGGAAATCCATTCAAAGCCCCATCTATATTCATCAGGTAAAGTGCCTACCAGTGAAATTAAGATGCCCATATTTTTATCATTCAGATCAAATGCCGGAAATCGGGCTTGGTTTTTCTCTAGTAGACGGTACGCTCTTTTAATATCTCGAAATGCTGTAAAAAAGTCTCTGAATTTAGCCTCCAGAATGGCCCATTGAAGATATATATCAGCTTGTGTATACAAGTAAAGGGGGCTTTCAGGTGTCCCTTGAAGTTGTATCTTTTTGATCCGCTCTGCTTTCTTTGGGTAGGATATGCCATAGTGTTCCGGATTTTCATGAATAAAC
Source organism: uncultured Saprospiraceae bacterium (assembly GCA_964525165.1). GTDB lineage: Bacteria > Bacteroidota > Bacteroidia > Chitinophagales > Saprospiraceae > JAWLFI01. The sequence continues at coordinate 27,640 of CAZGGG010000001.1, forward strand.
AATTGGAAGAAGTCCCAGTAATTGTCCAGATACTCAGCAATAGGATTATTTGGTTCTGTTGCACGTAAGAGTTCGATTGTACCTGCCACTTCAGCTGAATCGAGTGTCAATATCTGTACGTAAGCTTTTTGCGCTGTTTTTGAAAATTGCTGAGCTGAGAGGATAGTTGTAAGTCCCAGCCATAGAGTACAAAAGAAAAGCAGTCGCATAATCAGGGGGTTCGTCACAAGATAAGGATATCAGAGTTCCTATTAAATGCTACCAGACGAATGGTTCAGAATGTTTATTCTTAGTCCGTTTTACCTTGCATGGGGATCCTGTAATCCCAGATTTGCTTTCCTGTTTTATCAAAAGTTTGAATATAGAGCACTCTATTTCGGAAAGAACCGGAGAGACTCAAGGTAGCAAAGTTACGTTCTGCCACTTTAGTACCCTCAATTCTATAGGTGTTGAATTCGGGGGCTCTTTCGTCATGAGTGCCCGAAGTTAAAGGGCTGCATGTAAGGAAAACCACATTTCGAATTTGATTCTTTTGAATAAATTCAATGATTGTGTTTCTGTCTTGTTCGTAGGTGGCCATATTTTCATACACCGCACTAGGATTTAAAAATTGTCCTCCAAGTGCGACAAACTTAAAGCTGGCTTGTGAACTGATAAGGTTATCCAATAACCACTGAAGTTGTTGGGGCCCTAAGGCCGTACGCTCTTCTTCTTGCAAGTCATTAGGCGTTCTGAAATACCGATTATCCAATAGAAAAAACTCGCAATCTCCCCAGCGGAAAGCTGTATATATTCCTTCATCGTTTTGGCCATAGCTTGGATTTGCCCAAAAATCTTTAAAAGCTTGCCGGTTCAGATCCTTATGAACCCAAGCTCGATCCCGATTATTCGGACCAAAATCATGGTCATCCCATATCGCGTAATGTGGCATACTTTTCCATAGTTCTTGAAGCTCCGGTGTTGATTTGTACTGAGTATAACGATAGTAAATGCCTGAGCGGGAATCATAATCAGGAGCTCTTAAATAAATATTGTCTCCTAACCAGAGCATGAAGTCGGATTGTTTTGCCCTAATGCTTTGAAAGATTTGAAGAGAGGTATCGCCATAAGGGTTGCCGGGTCGATTATAATCTTCATCATTGGTGTAATGGCAGCTTCCAATCGTAAATGAAAATTCCGGTGGATCCGTTCTGTATTGCCATAATGCCTGCGTTTCAAAGGTGAGAATTTCAGAAGCAGGCTCTTCATTGAAAAAGATTTGGTACTCATATTCCGTTCCAGGATACAAATACATCAAATCAAGATGTGCTACTCGGGCATTTTTGAATTTCGTATTTACTGATTCCGAAGTTTGTGTGTCCTCTTCCAGCCCTTTCCTCCAATATTTAGCATACACTGCTCCATCTTCTTCAGTTTGTAACCAAATCTGTACCTCAAACATGGTATTGTTGCCCAGCATAGGACCTGAAAGAATTTGTCCATAAAGAAACAAACTGGAAAAGACTGCTATTAAGGTGAGAAGGACGGTCTTCATTTTTTTCTTGAAAATTAAGAAAATTAGAAAGATCGAAGGTGAATTGTGCATTAAGATTCCACGCCTGTGAGAGCATGACACCTTCATGGAAAGTAGTAACAGATCATCACACCCAGTGAGAAATTGTCTTTTTGGGTTCTGATCTCATCCTCTGACTTACCATTCTCTTCAACCCTTTGCAGGATATGGGCTCTGTTAAATAGTCCGGACCTTCCCACTAACTCCATTCGCAAGGACCAACGGTTATTCAAACGATAGGTGTAGCGAGCGGATAAGTTGAGAAGTAGGGTCCAGTGCTGTAATTGATTTCTTTGGACTTCTTTATGGTGACCTTCTTCGATTCGTATGTAAGAAGGGTAGTTGAGTCTTAAGTGAAATAGGCTAATGCCCGCACCACCACTGAGCAAATGTCTGGATGATTTAGGTTGGTAATGCAACAACAAGCTTTCATCAAAGATAAATGTAGATTCTGCTTCACTTAAAAAATAGAATGGGTGAGTTCGTGCGGAGGAGTTGAATCCTATTTGAGAGCGGAGAGAAAAACCAGAGGCAAACCTTATTTCATGCCCTAGTTGAATACCTGGTTGATAATCATGAATGAAAAATGCATCATTCATCAAAGGACCCATAAAGATGTTATGGGATTGAGCGAGTAAAAACGCAGATGGTAGAATCAACAAGAGAGAAAGCGTATGAATAAAGTCTCGAAGCATTAGACTTATTCAACGTTCTTTGTAGGAAGCTTATTTTAGCTTCGATTTCGTTACAGGAGCGCCATTTCAATAATTACAAGGAAAATTAGTGCGTTGTTAAATAATCGATAAACAAAAAAAGCCGCTTAGTAAGAATGCTAAGCGGCTAAAGTTATTCATGTTAATAGGTCTTAATTCACTGCTTTTTCTGTGAGTTCGTCATTCACTAAGATTCTTCCGCAATGTTCACAGACGACAATATTTTTCATGATATTGATTTCATTCTGAATTTGCGGAGGGATCTTATTGAAGCAGCCCGCGCAAGAATCTCTTTCTACAGAAACCACAGCTAGTCCATTTCTGTATGAAGTTCGGATTCTGTCGTAGGATTTCAATAAACGGTCACTCACACGTTTCCGTGCGGTTTCAGATTCTTTTCTGAGTTTATCTTCTTCCTTTTCAGTTTTCTTTTGGATTTCCTCGAGTTCTACTTTTTTCTCGTCAAGATTTTTCTTTCTGAGATCCAGTCTTTCTTTAGCAGCATCCAGGGTCTCTTTTTTATTGTTGATTCGAGTATCAGACTCACCGATTCTCTTCTCACTCAATTTGATTTCCAATTGCTGTAGTTCGATCTCCTTCTGAAGGGCTTGAAACTCTCGGTTGTTTTTAACATCATCCAACTGTTGGTTGTATCTTTCGATCAACATATTGGCTTCTTTGATATTTTTCTCGTGCTTGCCTTTTTCGTCTTCAAGCTCTCCGAGTTGCCCCTCTAGTTTTTCAATCCTTTTTTCCAAACCTGCGATCTCATCTTCAAGATCAGCCACTTCCATAGGAAGTTCTCCCTTTAGGATTTCTATCTGATCCAATTCAGAATCGATTAGCTGAAGTTTGTAAAGATTCTCCAGCCGCTCTTCAACTGTCTGCTCCTTGTTTTTCGCCATGTTTATCTATAATTAATTGGATTTGTATCCACATTTGTACAACGAACCGCAAAGGTACTAAATTTCTCTTGAATCAGTTCTCGTAATAATCCTATGGTTGAATGTTCGCTTTCGTAGTGGCCAATGTCTGCAATAATGATTTTTTTGTCAGCATCAAAGAACTCGTGATATTTGAAATCTCCCGTAACGAATATGTCCGCTCCTCGAGCAATAGCAGTTTTTAATAAGAAAGAACCCGACCCTCCGCAAATGGCAACTTTCTGAATGCTGCGTCCTAATAACGAACTGTGCCGGATCATTTTTACGGGTAATAGGCTTTTGATTTGATCTAGGAATACATTTTCCGGAAGGGGAACAGCTAAGTGACCGATGACTCCTAAGCCGATTTCTTTTGACAGATTGGAGCCTGATAGCATTCGGGTTTCAATCAATTGATCTGAAAGCAAACGGGCTAAATTTTGGGCCTGATCCCTTCGACCTTTCCAAAACAGCTGAAAACGGGGCCCGTCGGGAGTCTCTATCGCAAATTCTTTGTAAAAGGTCTTTCCTGTTAGTTCTTCAGCGACTTGATAAGTGTCCGTTTTGCGCATCTGCATCACAATCACCTCTAATTCCACCTCCTCTTGTTTGGGCTGCAGGATTTGCATACCTTCCAATCCCAATAGCCGACCTATTTCAGTACTAACACCATTCTGTAAAACGCTATCCAAGTTTGTATGTATTGCATAAATAGCAATATCATTCTTAATAGCTTTCAAGATGGTCCGTTCTACATAGTTTTTTCCGGTAATAGATTTCAACCCACCAAAAATGATCGGATGGTGGGCGACAATTAGATTTTCACCGTTTTCTATGGCATCATCGACCACCTCCTCTGTGCAGTCTAAGCAAGTGAGTACACCCGTTACCGAGTCGTCTGGATTTCCTGTCAGCAATCCGGGGTTGTCATAGGACTCAGCGAATTGAGGAGGAGCTAAGGATTCAAGATGATCTATGATGGACTGAATTTTCGTCATAATTCTTGTATTTTCCGAATAAGGTTGGTTGAGCTATAACCTTTTAAAAAGTTCAAATTCTTTACAGATCCCCCTGCAGACAGAATGGCTTCGGCTCCTACAATCTTATCAATGGTATAATCACCTCCCTTTACCAAGATATCCGGAAGTAGAAATTTGATAAGCTTTTCCGGAGTGTCTTCTTCAAAGATGACTACAGCATTCACAAAAGACAAAGATGCCAACTGTAGCGCTCTTTCATTCTGTTTTTTAATGGGACGATTTTTGCCTTTCAGCCTTTGGACAGATAGGTCACTATTCAACCCAATGATCAGTTTTTGGCCTAAATCGGCTGCCTCTGAAAGATATTGCAGATGGCCTAAATGTAAGAGATCGAAACAGCCATTGGTGAAAACTACTTTATCGGATGCACTCTTCCAAGAACTCATTTTTGCGGAAGCATCTTCCCAGTCTGTACAGACTTTTTTTTCTATCTGCCTCCATATATTATTCATGCTTGAGCATCAATTTCAGGTTGAGAATCAGGTTCTTTTTTGTTGATCAGAGGTAAGAATAGCAATGCCAACATACCAAACAAGATATTACAGAATATCTGGATAGAGAAAAAGTTAATATTGGCGTACGAAAAGGCATCTGCCATCGTCACGCCGAAGAGGGAAACTGCCAATGCGACCAAACCTTGATAACTACCCATTCCTCCCGGTGCCGGAATAATCATGCCTAAACTGCCAAACACAAAAACTAATAAAGCCGCCGATGCACTTAAGTCAATTGTAGGAGCAAAAGCTTTAAAAGTGAGGTAGGTCATCATATAATACAGAAACCAAATATTGATAGAGTGAAAGAGAAAGACCGGAAGATTGCGCACCTTCCTTACGGATTGTAGGCCTTCACCAAAACCAATCAATACGTTTTTTATTTTGACTACTAATCCCAGGCCGTATAACTTTTGTCGGAATCGGTATATTATTAATGCTGCGACCAAGAGTAAGAACAAAATAATCCATAGAGTAGTATTCTGGCCGGAAGCTTGCAATTTCACCCAGATCCCATCTCGTAATTGAGACCACAATTTGTCGAATTCAAAAATCAAAGCAAGCAGCAACATAAATCCGAAACTGAATACGTCAATGACGCGGTCCGCGACGATGGTTCCCATTGACTTTTCAATAGGAATACGTTCATATCTGGACAGGGTGCCACCTCTCAAAACTTCACCAATACGTGGGAAACCTAAATTGGCAAAATAACCTAACATAATGGCCCAGAATCCATTCCACATACTTACTGAGTATCCAAGGGGATCGAGCAGTTGTTTCCATCGCCAGGCTCTGCTTACATTACTCAGTAAAAAGGCAATACAAGCTGCTGCTATCCACCAGGGATTTACAGATAAAAAGTCTTCCCACAGCTTTTGCAGTAGTGAACAGTCACCTATTTCATTGCCTGCCTCCATACAGGAGGCAGTGTATTGCTGATCAAATTTCTGAAAAACGAAATATAGAATGACGAAACCTGTTCCTATAAACAGAGCAGAGCGTCCGATTTGCTTCAGTCTACGATTCAAAAGAAGATCAGTTTAGTCGATTGTTCTCATCAGGAAAGACCGTTGTGGGCTGGAATGATTTCGCTTCCTCAGGATTGAGGTAAGCATAAGCGATGATAATAACCGTATCACCCACTTCAGCTTTTCTTGCGGCGGCTCCATTGAGACAAATGGTTCCGGAACCTCTTTCTCCTTTGATCACATAGGTCTCTAAACGTTCACCGTTATTGTTATTTACGATCTGGACACGCTCACCTTCTAATAGATTCGCAGCTTCCATAAGGTCCTCATCAATGGTGATGCTTCCAACATAGTTGAGATTGGCCTCGGTAATGGTAGCCCGATGTATTTTCGATTTAAATATTTGTAACCACATAGCGCCGCAAAATTAAAAAACTAAATGTTCTTTTTGAGGAATGTATTGTCAATCAATCGAATGTCGCCTGCCCAAACTGCAGTACAGGCAATCACTTCTTTCGCTTCATTCAGTTTGTTAACACTCTTTAGCGTTCTAGCGTTCACAATTTCAAAGTATTCTGGGCGAAAGCCGTCGATGGATAATTTTTGTATGGCCCATTCTTGCACATCTTCTAAGTCAGAATAGGTATCGACTTTATCTTGAACGCTTCTTAAGGTGTTATGAATAATGACCGCTTTTTCACGAGACTCGGGTTTCAGTCGCAGATTTCTGGAGCTCATGGCCAGGCCATCAGGTTCTCTGACAATAGGACAAGGAATGACATCAACATCCATTTTAAGTCGTTCAACCATAGTTTGAACGATGATAAATTGCTGATAATCCTTTTGCCCCATATACAATCTATCCGGCTGCACGATCTCAAGGAATCTATGCACAACCTGCACCATTCCCTCAAAGTGACCGGGTCTGAAAACACCTTCCATAGGACTCATGACATCACTAAGGTCTAACGCCAGCTTTTTTCCCATCCCTTCAGGATAGATTTCTTGATCGTCCGGAATAAATACGACATCACATCCCGTTTCCGCCAACTTTTTAAGATCTGCGGATAAAGTTCTGGGGTAGTGTTGGAGGTCAGAGGCTTCATTAAATTGGGTGGGGTTGACGTAAATACTGCAAACTGAAAGCTCATTTTCAGATTTTGCTTGTTCCACTAATGAAATATGCCCCTTGTGTAATGCTCCCATGGTGGGAACAAATCCAACTCTTTGCCTCTTATAGCTGCTCAGAAATTGTTGCAGAGTCTTAACCGTTCGAAATATGATCACGATTCATGTGCTTTTGTGGTGCAAAGGTCTGTTTAATCCTGCTCTTCCCAAAGAAAAGGTGAAAATTACTTACAGAAAGGGAGTATGAGTCTTTTGAAATGCACAGGCTTATTTTCGATTAGTAGATTGGAAGAATTGTCTCAAACTTTTTTCTGCCAATTTTCCTTGTGGGGTATAGTCTTTATCGACATAGCCCTCATGCCCCATTCCTTCCGGAAACCACTTCCAAATAAACCCTCCTGCCCACCATTCTTTGTCCCCTAGGGATGTCCACACTTGTTCGAGCGCCATTTTTTGACATTCTTCATCCACTTTTTTTTGATGAATTTGTTTCTCAAGCTCCCAGGTGGGCTCCAGGCAGTCCTCTACACTGAGATATCCATATTCTGTAAACAAAATATCTTTTTGCCATAGTTGACTACTCTGCTCTAATTCCTGAGTAATGGAATCCCACATGCAGTTGGTTTCACACAGAGGGAAATACGCATTGATTCCCAAGTAGTCTAATCGATCCCAGAAGGAAATATCTTTATATTCATCCCAATTGGCGGCATAGGTTAATTTGCCTTGATACATCTCTCTGGCATCGCAGATTAGTTTTTCGAACCACTCTTCATCGCTTTTTAGAATAGATTTCATTTCGGTACCCAGGCAAACCATTTCCACTCCGTACTTTTCAGCCAGGTGCAAAAACGTTAGGATATAGTTACGATAAGACTGGATAAATTCATTCCATTCTTTTGCATTCCCCGGCCTGTAGGATCCTATCCAATCACCGGGAATATAAATTTGGGGTTTTAGAAGAACGCTAAGTCCTGCTTTATGAGCTCGACGAACGGTTTCTTCAACACCTTCAACAGTCTCTCCCCACCATTGCCAAGGCGTGAGATTAAATTCAACCTTGTGACTTCCGGGCCTGATAAAGCCAAAAGGAATGATAGCCACACTGGAAGCTCCCAGGCTTTGGATGGTTTGTAAAGGTTGAGCTGTAAAGGGTTTTTCAGGAGCAGTTACAGTAATGCCTTTGTAGAAAGAATCTTGAGCAAGAGAGCTCGTTCCAATAGTATTGAAAAGGACCCATCCCAAAAGAAGAAACCTCCTCAGTCGTAAAATCCACTTTTGTGAAAGGTGGGAGAGGATTATTCTAGCCATATCTTTTTAATCTTAATGCTGAAGGATTCTGCTTTTTTATTTGCTATCAGCACACCAAGCTCTTCTAAATTTTTTTGAGGAAAATTCGGCATAGATAGCTTTCTTCCCCTAAAAGATGGATAAAAATCTTTAAGAGGAAGACGAATTTCTACCCAATCTTCCGGGATGGTGAGGTACTGAATATACGCATGGGCGTCTCTGATGGAGGATTTTAATCTTAATTGATATCTTTTTCCGTCTCCTTTGACTTTTAGAACAATATGCTTGTACTCCATCACATTTAAGGAGGCAATCGGCCAGCGTGCTGAGGAGAAACCTCCGTTATTTTCCAGTGAAACCTTCCCATAGAAGTGGCCGAATGTTTCTGTATCTTCAAAATGGCCGTCTGATCTGCCGCCCATTACGACATCATCGACGATATTCCAGCTTTCTTGGGTCAGAGAGGCGTCGTATAGAACTTTTTGTGATGAGATAGAGACCATAAGCGAGAGACTAATCATTCCGATATACCAATTTTTCATAGAATGGTAACAATAAATCCTAGTTTGCGTTCACCTAACGACTTGAAAAACAAGATCTAAAATGGAATTCTTAGCGTCAAGGTCGTGCCTTTGGACTCTTGGGAGTCTAAGATGATTCGTCCTTTATGAGCGTCCGCGACCTCTTTACAAAGCATCAGCCCTAATCCTACACCTTTCTCATTTTCCGTTCCGGATTGGGCACTGGTTTGTATGGTGAAAAGATTTTTCTGGACACTTTCAGGAATCCCAATCCCTTCATCATTGATGATGAAATCAATATTCCCTCCCGCATGGACCACTTGAAACCATACGCGACCTCCTTTATGACTAAACTTTATAGCATTTTGAAGCAGATTTCTGATTGCCATTTGTATCATGTCTTTGTCGGCATAAATGATTTCAGAGGGGTCATATTGTGTTATAAGTTGAATGTTTTTACTTTCGGCCAGCGACTTTTGCATATCAATGGTAGTATTAAGAATCTGGCCTAGAGTGTGATCTGCCGGCTGGTAATGAATCCCGGAAATTTGTTGTGTTGACCAATGCAATAAGTTATCCACCATACTTGAGGTTTGTTTTACCAAACTATAAAGGTCTTCGTGAATTTCTTTTTGACTTTCCTCATCCAAATCTTCTTCCGAGAGATATTCCAAAAAGCTCTGAATAGAACCTAAGGGGGACCGTATGTCATGAGCCACAATTCCAAATACCTGATTCAACTTGATGTTTGATAATTCAAGGACCTCTTTATTTGCAACTAAGATGTTTTGCTGTTCTTCTAAATCTCTGCGTTGACGCTTCACTTTATTCATGATATATCTGAAAAGGGTGGCCATGAATAGGAGTGTCACTGAGTAGGTGATAACGTTGTCCAGGGCTCTCACCATAGCTGAGGGATAGTTTTGGGTCACCCAATCGGGATTTTCTAATTCGAAAAAAACGAGTCCTCCAAATATGAAAATATGGAGCGTAACCCACAGCCATTGAAATTTGAAGGGAGTAATCGAAAAAAGCATTGCAATGGTGATGAAGCTCAATAGTAGGGTAGGACCATTTAGGCCGTCGTTTAAGAAGTAATTTGCTATAAAGATGCCATAGGTAATGATGGTCAATAGACTCCAAGCTAGTGTATATTGATTGAGGTAACGAGATAAATAGAAAAGGAAAAAACCTAAGAAGAAAAGAAAACTAAAAACAAGGGTAAGTGTGAAGTTCGCAAATAGCAGGTTGAAGACGATGGCGTAAGCCAAAAGAGCGTAACTCAACAAAACGACAAAATGAAGAAGTCTTTGCTCTTCAGTAAATTCATCGGGATGCCCGATGAGATCTTTAAAAAATGCAATTAGGCTACGCATCTTATTTTGGGTCTTCAACTAAGTTATAACTAATTAAATGGTTTTATCTTATGTGCAAATGTATTTGTCTGAATTATTAGGATAATGAAGTGGCGTTTCGGTTTTTATTCATGTGGTTTTTATAGCTTCGGCAGAAACCTCCCCACTTTCTTTTGATATTCTTTGTAATGCGGATACTTTCCGGCAGAGATCCCCTCGCTATAATCTGAACTTCCCCAAAATAGAAATATAAGCAATACGCAGCCTACAATAGACCAGTTGATCCATTCTCCGGTAGCAGTCACAGAAAAAAAGTATAAGGTAATCCAAATAGCTTGTTCTGCCAGATAATTAGGATGTCGGACCTTACCCCATAAGCCTGTTTGGATAAATCCGTCGTCATAAGGAGACGGAAGGGGCTCATCTGCTTCTAAATAAGCATACTTTCTATTTTGGAAATTCCATTGTTGCTGATCTGCAAGAGTCTCAAATACAATCCAAAAGATTACCAGTAGGGATAGTAAAGTGTCCCAGAAAGACCATTCTGTTCCTCCCATACTTTTGACCATAGGAAAGGTGATCAATAAAATCAGTCCCATTTGATATAGAGAGATAAAGAAAAAATTGAAGAGGGTCCACTTCCAAGAAGGGTGAAATTCCGGTCTTGCTTTTAATATTGCCCAGCGATAATCTTCTTCTCCGGTCCAAAATTTCCACGAATAGCCTCCTCTTCGGCTGAAATTATAAGTTAACCGAATCCCCCAAATGCTTACTAATATTGCCATCATCAGAATTCGAAATTCAAATTCTGATTCATAGGCAATTACCCATGCATAAACGATAGGGATAACACTCCAAAGCTTGTCCACTTGACTATAGTTTTGGGTAATGGTACTAATCACAAAACAAAGGAGGGCTGCCGGAATATAAATGTACAATAGATCGTATATCGTAGACCACTGTTCTGTGGTAGGGGCTTCACCAAAATAGAAGGCGATAACGGGAAGCGTGATGAGTCCAATGATCAGAAGTACTGCTGTTTTCCACATGATATTTTATTCTGGGTATATAATGCTGACTTTTAATGGGATCTCTTTGATGGGAGCATCCATCGAATCCGTAGGTACTTTCCCTAATTGAATCAAAGCCTCCCGCCCCTTTATCAGTTTTCCAAAGATGGTGTAATCACCATCTAAGCGATGAACCCCGCCAAGATGATGTACAATGTAAAACTGACAATAGGCCGACTGCTTTTCAGGATTCATGTCTCTTCCGGCTCCCAGAGCTCCAAATACATGCTGATTAGAAGGATGGATTTCTTCCTTGAGTAAATAAGGTGAATTTTGGAATCCTTCTTTCGTGTCCGGACAACCACCTTGAACGACGAAATCTTCAATGATTCTATTGAAAGTGAGGGTATCCCAATATCCTTCCTCCGCTAATTGTATGAAGTGTTTCTTGTGCTTAGGTGTTTCTTCATGAAACTTGAAGGTCATTTCGCCGAAAGGAGTTTCTATAAAAACAAGTGTATCTGACTGCCCTTGTAAAGCTTGGTTAGTGAGCAGTATCCACAAGAGTACTCCCAGATATCCGATATGAATTCTTTGGGAAATCAAATTTCTTTTTCCATTGCAAAGTTAGTTAAAGTCACATCCCCTAAAACATGAGATTGTTCTTGTGTGATTTGAAATCCTTTCTGCTCAAAGAATTTTCTTCCGGTCTTGCTGACATGAGAGTGTAACTTTCGAATCCCCTGATCTTTTGCAAAAGACTGCATTTGATCATAGATCAAACTGGCAACGCCCTTGTTCCCGTGTTGAACATGTGTAAAAATGAAATCTATGTGATCGTTTCCTTTCATTCCTCCGAAACCCACTAAATCTTCTTCTATATGAGCGACGATGAGGTATTCATGGTCAAGTTTTTGTTTCCACTTCTCGACTTTATCAGCTGCTGCAACCCAGGCTCTGATTTCATCTTTTGAATAATCGTCTTGACAAGTGGTCCTCACAGTTTCTTCAAAAATGCTCAGCATATCATCTAAGTCACTATGAAGGGCCTCTCTTAATTTAATTTTTTCTGTCATGTTCAGTGAGCGGTCCAGTAAAAAAATCTATTTCTAAAGTTAACTTATTCCTAACTCATTGTCAGTAACATATAAAATCATTTTTTAAGTTTTATACTAAGCACGCCCAAAGAAGGGGTTTCATTTTGTAACAGATCCCCTCTTCGGATACTCTCATAAATGCCCATGAGCTTAGTTTTTCGATATTTCCTTAAAGAGAGGCACTGCATTTCCTGAAAATATTCTTGCTGGAAACTCCAACTCACTTTTTGGGGTTCTGTAAGTGTAGGAAATTGGTGGATATCGGTGAGAATGAGGATGTATCCTCCTTTTTTCGTGACTCTTTTAATTTCTGAGCAACTTTTTGACAAAGATCTAACATGGTCAATTGAATTGAAGCTGCATACAAAATCAAAGGATTCATCCTCAAAAGGGAGGGCTTCAGCATATCCTTCCACATAGTCCATCTTGTGCTTCTGAGCTTGCATCTGCATGTATTGACGAGTCAAAGGATCAAGTCCCGTTCTTCTCGCCGCATTATCTGCCCACTCCAAAGAACCTCGAGGCCCACAACCGATATCGAGTATGCTTTTATTCTTAAAATCTTCTAAGTTGAATCCAAAGTGTTGGGTGTAAAAATAGGCATAGTGATGATGTGTGAAGTCGCCTTCTCTAAGATGTTGGATCTTCCAGTATCCCCATTCGAAAAACTCCTTTATCTTTTCTTTCCAAGCACTCATACATCTATTCTTTTGTCCAGGACCAGGGAGGCTTGAGGGAACTTATGACTCCATATGTCGGGCATTCTCTATGATGGGCTCCCTCTAAAAAACCGGTACTCATTAAGAATTCCTTGGTGATTTCTCCTCCGGTAAACTTAAAGTGCTTTCGAAAGAGCTTCACCCACTCATTTAAAGGCAAAGGATGATGGTGACACAACCACTTGTACAATGTGTCATATGATTTTTTCAATCTTAGGATTTCTTGGGCATTATAGATGGTGGCATCAATTTTTAGACGATTGCGGATAATCTCGGCATCATTCAATAATCTTTGACGGTCGGCTTCGCTATAGGAAGCGATTTTTTCGATCTGGTATCCATCATACGCTTTACGAAAATGAGGAGCTTTTTTGAGTATAGTCGTCCACGATAATCCTGCTTGATTGATTTCTAATATCAATCGCCCAAAGAGTTCATAATCGTCCTGAACCGGAAATCCGTACAACGTATCATGGTAGATACGATCCGGAGCATCGGCGGCGAGTTGTTGAACATGATCGCAATAAGACATAGTTGTTTAGGCCAATTATTTTCTTGATTTTGAAGGATAAGGTATGTATGTATGATCTCCGGGGACCTGCGGAAACTTTTTGGCTATCCATTTGTCTCTTGCTTTTTCCAAACGTTCTCGATCACTGGATACAAAGTTCCACCTCAGATAACGAGCTTCAGGCAGAGGTTCTCCTCCGAATAATAAAACTCTTGTCCCGGCATATAGATGAACCCTGCATTCATCTTCTGATTTTGAAATTAACATTTGTCCGGCTTCTATCGAATGCTCTTTGGATTGTACTTTCCCTTCGACTACTACGATGGCAATTTCGCCTTCCAATTCATTACTGAGATCTAAATCGACATTTGCGGAAGCATGCAGATCCGCCATGAAGCAAGGGCTATATACATTTAAAGGTGACTTCAGGCCAAAACCTGACCCCGCCACCAATTTTACATTCCATCCTTGGTTTTCAAGACGCGGAAGTTCCTTTGCCGGGATATGTTGAAATGATGGATGGGTTTCCTCAAGCTCTTTAGGTAAGGCGACCCAAATTTGATAGCCATGCATCTTGAATGTCGCTCCGGTTCTCATTGATTTAGGCGTTCGCTCTGTATGTGTGACACCCTTACCGGCAGTCATAAAGCCAACATCTCCGGGCTGAATCAATTGAACCGTACCTATACTATCCCGATGTTCGATTTCACCTTCCAGAAGATAGGTCAGTGTGCATAGCCCAATGTGAGGGTGCTGATCAACATCCATAAACCTGTCGCCTCCCATTTCTTCGGGTCCCATATGATCGATAAAGGTGAAGGGCCCTACCTGCCGCTTTTTCCGAAAGGGTAATAAGCGTCCAACCAGAAAATCACCAATGTCTCTGGAACGTTCCTCGACTAAATAGGTATTGTTCATAGGCTTTGTTTAAAATTGAGCTGTTTGCCTTCTTTTTTGGCCTTATCGTCCATAGATCTCCCAATAGCCATGCCTATTACAAGGCCAATAGGAAGCCCTAAACCTAAATAAGCTAAATTGTCAAGCGCAGTTGAAAAAGCGACACCGATCGAGATACCAAAAGCCGACATTCCGAGGGCGGTCCACATGTTTTGATAATACGATTGAGGCACCCATTTCAATTCTTTCCGAATGAGCTCAAGGGTCTTGTAAATTGCGGAACGTACTTTTTTACGGATCACCTTCTCAGTTTGGTCAGCGGACAGTCTTTCGATAAGCGGGTTAATTTTTTCCGCTATCTCAGAGGGTAATTCACGCTCATTGAGTTCATCCGACAATTCATTCCATTGAGCAATTTTCTTTTGTGTCTTGGGTTCAAAAGATGAGTCATTTGAAAAATCAAGTCGTAACACCATATAGCACTATAGTTTGATGTGATTACACTCTAAATTTATTGTATTAGATCGGAATGAGTTTTAGGCCTTAAATGAATTAGGGTCTTTTTAAGGTCAGATATTCGATTTCCCCTGCATTATTCATCTCCAAAATAACCTTATTAGGTTCCAGTTCTTTGACCTTTACTCCAAACTCAGTTTTGCCAATGGGTTCTACATACATCACTCCACTGACAATCCTAAAAATACCGGTATCTATGCCATCACCTAGTTTCGAATAATAGGTCTTGTCTTCATAAAACCTAAACAGTACGTTGTCTTGGGTGCATTGGTCATTCTGAGTCATCGTATTGATCCATGATTCACATACCCAAGTGCCGGAGAGGGTTTGGTATTTTTGCTGATCTACACATGCGGATACGCCCATAAGACATATCAGGAGTAAGAGGAGCTGTATTTGTGCGTTCATAATTCTTTTATTTTAAAGGAAAGGCCAGCATTCTTATCTAAGCGTTTCCACAGTGCTTCGCCCATTGCAGTGGCAGGAGTCAAGATTCCATAATTTGAAGGGAGTGGATCCAAAGACAAACAGACCGCAGCCTCACCCAACATTTTTGAGGTCGAACCATAACCCGGGTCTTTATCGCCTTTAATTCTCGCAGCTAAGACATCGCCACTTTCATTGCTTGCTTTGTAGTCAAACACCCAAAAACCGTTTTCCCGCTCTTCTTTGGAGGGTCCTTCGCCGGGTGAAGGTGCCCATTTTTGGATCATCCGATCGATAAAAGAACCTGGTTTAGCGCTCATTATGATCCCTAGAGGTAAAGTCATCATCCATGCTTTCAACCAACTACTCATACCTTTCCCCATTAAACTGAATTCCCTGTAGATAAAATTTTTACCGTAAGGGAAATTCGATAGTGCATGAGATCGACGGACAATGCGGGTATTAATGGTAGACATGATAAATGGGGCCACCCATGAGTTGAAGGACGCACTCCATTGGACGGTTCTAAGGTCCTTTTCCTCCGAAAGGCCTTTTTGATTACTGGGATCTAATCCATGTGGGTCCAGTAAAACCCTTTTCATTGCTTTATCCTCGGAAGCTGTTTTCATCACTTCCCCTAGGCTGGCAAAGGTGCCTCCACTAAAACCTCCTTTCATAGCTTTCACGCCGGTCTCTACCTGAGTGGCATAGAAACCATGCTTTTCCTTGAATTCACCCTGAAGTTTCCACACCCCCATATCCGATGGGATACTATCAAATCCGCAAGAATGCACAATTTTGACTTCTGCCACTTTGGCTTTGTCATGAAACTGATCCATTATTTTGCGCATCCAAGTCACCTCACCGGACAAATCGCAATAATCTGTTTGATTCGCTATACAAGCTGCCACAAGATTCGTCCCATACTTTGAATAAGGACCAATGGTTGTGCAGATCGTTTTAGCCTTTCGGCAAAGGTGATTCAGGCTTTCTTTATCATTGGAGTCAGCGATTTCCATGGGGAGTTGCCCATTGGTGACCTTTTTGTTAATCACGTCTAGTTTTGTTTTATTCCTGGCTGCAATAGCCCAACGTAAAGAATAATTAAGACCATACTTCTTCCATAAGTATTCTACCACCAGACGCCCTGTAAAGCCGGTTGCTCCAAAAATGATAAGATCATACTGTTTGTCCATATAATTTATCGGTGTTGGTCAATGAGTATTGGATTACCATCCGGATCCACTAGAACAATCGAAGCCGGACCTTCGGATTTTGGATCTGCTTTTCGATCTAGGGATACGCCCTTTTCCTCTAAATGTGATTGAATGATCCGAACATCCTCAAAATCCTCTAATTCTTGAGCATTCTGATCCCAGCCCGGATTAAAGGTGAGTATGTTATCCTGAAACATACCTTCAAATAAGCCAATATTTGTGTTTTCATTCTTTATGATCACATAGTGTTGCTTCGGATCCCCGGCAAAAATCGAAAACCCCAATTTTTCATAGAAGGCTATAGATTTTGAAAGATCTTTGACGGCAAGACTGATGGAGAAGGCACCTAAGTTCATTTTCCTTTTAAGGTAAGGAAATTTAGCGGGTAACTCACTCTCGAAAGCCTGTAAATTATATTCTGATGCTCATTCAGATGATTGAAAAATCAATGATCCGGCACCCTATCCTGTTCCATAAAAAGTACTTCTTTGATTTTCTCCTGCACACCATCACAAACCAGCCAATTCACATGCTTGGCAACAGAACAGCCTAAATCCTCAGGATCAAAAAATTGAACACGCTCATTTCTGATATCATTCGGGCCGAGCACATCCTCACTATTGATTAAGGAAGAGGCCATGAGTAATAAATCATCATTTGAAGTGAAAACGGTAGTTCGGTTTACTCTATTTACAATAGTATCCAAATCCAACTCAAAATCTGATCTTAAGATATCCGGTGCAATCATGACACAAGATTGAATAGATCGATGCTTAAGATGATAAAGGGTATGACGCGTAAGTTCAGCTCCCATGGAATGAGCCAGAATGGAGAGTTGATGGTCGACGGGAAACAAATCTAGAATCTTTGCCAATTTCTTACCTTTTTTTCGGGCTGTTACTCTTTGCGCGCTATAAATTGGATTCAAAGTACCCCAATCGATCATGATTAAAAGTTGATCCTCTTGAAAGTGCTTCATGATCACTTCTTCTGCCACTTCAGAATAGCCGGGCGCATTTCCAAAAAGAGAATGAATAT
The DNA here is from genome assembly GCA_964525165.1 of uncultured Saprospiraceae bacterium. Taxonomy (GTDB): domain Bacteria; phylum Bacteroidota; class Bacteroidia; order Chitinophagales; family Saprospiraceae; genus JAWLFI01. The sequence goes on from CAZGGG010000001.1 coordinate 45,058, forward strand.
AAAAGATGGAAGCCTGATGTTGTTCCCAAAATGGTTTCATGACATCCTGGAATCCTGCTGTATCGATTGGTTCATACCGTGAGTGGAAGGTTTTATAGCCTGATTCAGTAGTATAAATGACCTCAAAGTGATTTCCTTTCAATAGAAATCTAAGTTCTGAACCTAATAAATGCTCTTGAAGAAAAAAGCTAAAGCCAAAAAGTAGGAATAGTCTTAAGTGCCACATTTACATAAACTTATAATGAATAAATAGTGAATATATAAGGTACAATTTTTTTAGAGTAAGGTTAATAGAACATTTATAGTTTTAGCCCCAGTTTCACTTTATGCTCATATTAAGCCAATTTTATCAACAGTCTCCGGCATTTTAGAAGTTTATGAAAAGCCCCTATTGTTTAATCAGCTTTTTCGTTCCGATAATTCCTTTCTCACTCAATAAACTTATGTAATATTGGCCTGAAGGTAAATGTCCAATATGTATTTGCTCTTCAAGCTGATCTGGTTTGAAAGGATAGCTCGCCAGCAATTGACCTTTCAGATTCATTATCCGGATCTCTTCTACTTCTTTCTTACTTTCTAAAGATTCTAACTTTATTCGAAAAACATCATGTACTGGATTCGGATAAAGCATGAAACTCTCTTGCTGGTATGAAATAGGTGATGTACTATTTACAAAAGTCCCATCCGGTGATATCTCGATCAAAATTGGATATATTGTCCAATTCTCATTTCTTACACGTTTTCTACCATAAGCAATCACATTGCCATTATTTGCTTTGTAAAGCCCCATCAATGCAATACTAGATCCTTCTTCAAAAATCACAATCAACCAATTCGTATCTAAATTTTCATCATAGGAGCATATATAGCTTCCAAATTCTCCTTCAGGCTCTAAATACCCATAATATTCTCCAATGTTCCCAGCCATTAACAAAGATTGAGAGTCTACTTCACAAAATGGTTCTGACCAGGCAGGAAAGTTTATCATCGTATCGATACCGGTAGTCCAATGGTCAATAAGTTGTAGATTCGTATCCAAAACGTAAGTCTCAATGGTTGAGTCAAAACTACTAAATGGAGAATAATAAGTGTTAGAGATTATTTTATCATGCCAAAAATGTAAATGTCCACCTTGACTAAATCGATAACCTCTCATGTTAAATCCAGTTAACAGAGCATAAGAACTATTAAATTTGAAAACACCTTGTTTACTAGATATATACCTACTATTTCGATAAACAACTAAATCTTCCAGTCGATTAATATGATTTGTAAAGTATTCCGAAGTGTCAAATCGAATATTATAAAGGGAATCTATTTCAAAAGATAGATTGAAAAGGGAATCTGACGTCGGGGAGAAAGAAATGAGGCCTTCAACACTATTTTTTTTCTCACTTGTCCTAACAACCCATACATCATCAATAGGGGTTTGAGGCCTGAACTTTTTATATTCTGGAAAACGAAAGTGCCCCAATGTATCTAAAAGAATTTCATTATTTGACTCTAAAAGTTTTATCAGAGTAAGCATACCATTCCTATCCTCAATACTTAAAATATATTGTTCGTTTCGAAAGTCAAAGTAAATTGGTGAACTTTCATAGATTTCACCAATCCTAATCTCAGATTTTACTTCTAAGGTCTTAGGATTTATTTGGAGACAGTCGACTCTTTGTCCATCACTAGAAGAAACAAAATAAGACATGCTTCCTTCTGTCATTGTTGAAAATATATTACCACGAATGTTGAAAGTATTTACAATCGATGACTGGCTAAATAATGTAATTCCGCCAGTCATCAAGAGTAAAATATAAATCTTAATAATTTTCATTTAGCTAATCACTTTATGAACCTAAGTCAGTAAAGACAGGAAGAGGTATTGCTTCTTCTATTCCATCTGCTGATGCAATAGAAATTTTATTACCGATAAGCCCTACTGTTACCTGATATAAACGTGAAACATTAAAACTTGGAAGCAATTTTTCTTCTTGCGACCATCCCGTTTCAAATCGAATTAAATCTTCGTCACTATTCATCTCTGACTCGAATCCACCAACCATTGCTTCATAATGATAGTTCATCTCTGTGTAATCTACACAACGATCCTGGAATTGATTTCCCATATCTAACCACCATGTCCAAAAGTCTAAATAATAGTCACCTATCGTATTGTCATTGGGGTTTGAAATTGCAAGGTCATATAAAATTACATTAGGGTCTAATAATAAGGGATCGGTTGGCATTTCAACAGGATCAAATGGGTCTTCATCATATACACTCATTCTTATTGATCTGTCATATGTATAATAATAAGCGATTTTTCCATTCACAACATTATCCGTCACTTCATTACGGTTGATATCTCTTCTCCATTGATCTAGCGCGTCTTCTAACGGATCTTGCAAGCCGATACAATAGCCTTCATTTAAGTTAAAGTACCAATCATCATGATTATCATATGGATACAGGCTTGCCACTGATCCTAAGGGGTAACACCGAGGACTGTATGTACTATCATTTCATCAATAAAACCATTTTTCTCAAACAGTTTCACATCTATTAAGAGTAACTCTACTGTATCTGCTTCATTTGAGTAATAAAATGCTGAAGCTGACCTGGTTGCCAAATCTAATAACTTTGATTGACCACTATTGTCACCTAAGACCGGAGTATCTATGCTTATTGTATCTGTATTATACCTAGCCAGTTCATATTCACTTGGTCTGCAATAGCTTAGGTTTAATGCATGATCAATAACTTCTTCAGTGTCCATCACACTTAATGTGTCTCCACCTTCTCGAAGTGCCACATCACTGTCTAATGAATTTAGAAGCAATACTGCACGTTCTTGTGGACTGAATGAGTCTTCTGCAAGGGTTTCATTCACATCTGCAATGGCGGTCTGATCCGTACAGGAACTGAATAGTAACACGAGTGCAAATGCTAAGAATGAGCAAATTAATTTGATCTTCTTGATTAAAGGATTAAAAAATTAAAGGATTAAATAAAATTATAAAATAAATTCTATTTATCCAAAAAGGAGTCTGAAATAAAGACTATATGCTGCACCCTCTCTAAAGGTAAGAATTGTACGTTAATCCATTTACAGTTTCATCACCAGCTCTACTTTATGTTCACACAATAAACCATTTTCATAGATAGGCTCAGGGTATTCTTGAGGGAAAACCCCATGCACTAGATTTTGTATTTGAATCGGAATTTATTGTGCCTTGCGAATACGCCTTACATTTATTTTTGAATGACAATAAGTATTAGAATATTTCATCGATAGGGTAATATTTCTTCAGAGCTAGTTCAACTGAGCATAGCATCTCTCTATGGCTTGATCTACTAATGGATGTTTAGGATAGAGCGATGATGCTTTTTGATAATGTATGATCGCTTGATCATAATCTTTTATCGCTTCAAGATTTTGTCCTCTTATGAATTGAGCTTCCCAATCATTTGGAATACTTTCCACAAGTATTTGGCTCAGAGGTCCGCTCGTTTTGTATTTCTTCCTTCCGAAATACAAACGCTCTAACCAATATATACCCAGGACATCTTCTTGCATTCCTTCTGTCGCACGTGCTTCATAGCGTTTTTGAATATCTACTTCTGCTTGATTGTGAATGTCCTTAGCCAATTCCATGGCCGCGGTGGGCTCCGGATGTAGTAGAGAAATATTCGAATCGAGAATCACTAAGCCTAGGTCATCCACCAAAGTCATTGCATTAGATAAGACGACAACCGCTGTTTGGCTTTGTAAGTCAAAAGCTAGAAAGGATGTAAATCCACCTGTTCCACCATTGTGTAGCAAAAAGGATTTGTCCTCATCCGGTTGAAATAAAAACCAACCTTGGACATGAGATAAATGTCCTGCTTCGACATTAAGATAAGGGATGCCTGTTGGAACCGCATTTTCTAAGTCTTCCCCTGAAAAGATAGGACTGCATTTCCTTTGAAACTCCATATAAGAAAGTAGATCTTGAGTGCAGGTGATCAATCCTCCTGCAAAACGGCTTGGGCCTGAAAACTCCCAATGGTCAAATGGAATATCGAGATGATGTGGGCTCAGTTCCATTTTATGCTCTAAGTCTTTATGGGAAAGGAGGGTGCGTTTCATCCCCGCTTCCGATAGGAGATCGGACATTAATTCTTCGCAAGATTGATGGCTTACTTTAGAAACCGCTTGCCCTAAAGTTGCAAATCCAAAATTTGAATAAGCCCAGTTGCTAGAGGTGTCTAAATTTAATTCTTCCAACTCTTGTTCCCATTTCTCTGTAGAATAATCTTGAAAAGGATTGGCCCAATTATCGGGATCGAAAGAAATAGACAGTCGCGGAAATCCGGAAGTGTGGTTCACGAGTTCTTCCCAAGATGTTCCGGCGACACTAGCGTGGAGGTTTTTTCCCGGCCATATTTGACCCAAAGTTTGATGTTTTGAGTCGAGCTTTTCCTGTGCTAAATATGCTGTAAACGTTTTGGTCAGAGAACCGATCTCAAATAAGCTCTTTTCAGAAAGTTCTGTGGTATCTTCTGGATCTTGAAAATGAAAGTATCTTTTTGATCCGTCTGAATTTAAAATACCAATCGAAATACATTCATTCAGTCCTTCTGAAATTCTTCTTTCTATTTCTTGAGTTACCGTTGTGGGTAAGCTAAAGTCGCGTTGCTCCTTATGCGTACAGGAAGCAAAAACGATCAAAAGAAGACTTAAAAATCTTAGATCCATAATATTGTATTCGGATGGGAAAGATAGCTAAGAGAGTCTTCATGATTCATAAAAATTCCAGTTTGTATTAATGAGTCTTCTCCTGTAGTAAACAGAATCTCATTTAAGTTTGAGGATTATCCCTATTTTTCCGAATATGAAACGATCTAACTGGTTTCGTCTCCTATTTTGGGGGATTGTCCTCTCAATCCTATTTTCCTTGTGTTCTTGTGAAAGGTCTTCTGTTCTTGATTATGTCGACCCTATGATTGGTACTGGCGGACATGGACACACTTTTCCCGGTGCTACCGTTCCTTTTGGAATGGTGCAGTTAAGCCCGGACACCCGATTGACCGGTTGGGACGGTTGTTCCGGCTATCACAATTCTGATTCGGTCATCTATGGCTTTAGCCATACGCATTTGAGCGGAACGGGAGTATCGGATTATGGAGATATACTGCTGATGCCCTTTTGTGGTCAAAACACTTTTTCAAATGGCTCGGGCGGTGAAGATGGCTATGCTTCTTTTTTCCGAAAGGAGAGCGAAAAGGCTCAAGCCGGTTACTATGAGGTGCTTTTGGAGAAGGATCGCATTTTGACACAACTGAGCAGTTCAAAAAGGGTGGGGTTCCATCGTTATACATTCCTTGAAAAAAAGAATCGCAAACTCATCCTTGACTTGCAGCATCGGGATGAGTTAAGCGATCATTTAATTGAATATGTGGATGCCAGACAATTGGCCGGTTATCGACATAGTCGGGCATGGGCTGAACAGCAAATGTTGTTTTACCATATGGCCTTTAGTGACCCTTTAGATTCGATGCTGTTTAATACTGACAGCAGTAAGGTCATACTCTTTTTTGGAGAGGGGGATGAACTAAAAGTCAAGGTCGCATTATCTGCCGCAGATCAATCCGGCGCCTTAAAAAATTTAGAGCAAGAAATTCCGCATTGGGATTTCGAGCGCGTACAATCAGAGGCCAAAGCTTCTTGGACCGCACAACTATCCAAAATCCAAGTGAAAGGAGGTAGTCAGGAACAAAAAGTAATTTTTTATACTGCTCTCTATCATACAATGATCGCTCCCAATCTTTACCAGGATGTGGATGGCCGATATCGAGCTACTGACCTGGAGATATACCAAAGTCAGAATCATACGCATTATTCCGTTTTTTCACTTTGGGATACTTATAGGGCTACCCATCCCTTGTATACCTTGATTGAACAAGAACGAACAAAAGATTTTATTCAAACCTTTCTGAAGCAATATGAAGAAGGAGGGCGCCTACCCATGTGGGAATTGTCTGCGAATTACACCGGTTGTATGATTGGATATCATGCGGTTCCGGTCATTGCAGATGCTTTTCTGAAAGGGATAGATGGTTTTGATACAGATCTAGCTATGGAGGCGATGGTTCATTCTGCTCGTCAGAACCGATTAGGTATTTCTGAATTTGCTGAACGTGGATTTATTGCCTCAGAAAACGAATCAGAAAGTGTGTCCAAAACTTTAGAGTATGCTTATGATGATTGGTGTATTGCTCGTATGGCTGAGTCTCTAGGGCAGTCGGAATTAAGTCAGGAATTCGATCTTCGCGCTCTTCAGTATCAAAATGTATTCGATGCCGCCACAGGCTGTATGCGCGCCCGACAAAATAATAGCTGGTGGTCTCCTTTTGACCCCACAGAGGTCAATTTTAACTACACTGAAGCCAATGCATGGCAGTATAGTTTTTATATGCCTCATGATGTAGAAGGCTGGACACAACTAATGGGAGGGGAGAAGCAAGCCATAGAGCAATTGGATCATTTATTCCTAGCTGCCTCCGAGACCAAAGGTAGAGAACAGGCAGATATTACCGGATTAATCGGTCAGTATGCGCATGGTAATGAGCCGAGTCATCATATTCCGTATTTATACAGTTATTTAGGAGCTCCCCATAAAACCCAGGAAAGAGTGCGTCAGATCATGGCAGAAATGTATGCACATGCGCCGGACGGTCTTTCAGGTAATGAGGATTGTGGACAAATGTCGGCCTGGTACGTATTAAGTGCCATGGGATTCTACTCTGTTTGTCCCGGTAGTACACAATACGTTTTGGGAAGTCCTATTTTTGATGAAATCATCTTTCATCTTGAAAATGGCCAAACCTTTACGATCCAAGTAGAGAACAATAGTCACCAAAACATGTATATCCAGAATGCAAGCTTGAATGATCAGCCTTACGGCAAAGGGTATATCGACCACCGGGATATCATGAATGGAGGAACCTTGCGCATTGAAATGGGGCCGAAGCCCTCAACCTATGCTTCAGAAAAAATCAATCGGCCTGCTTGTGCAGATTCCGGGGCCACCATTTATTATAGCTTTTCAGAGCAAGACACCATTGGGGAAGCCTATGTGAAACCCTTTACACTGAGGCAGTCCACTTCTCTTTATACATGGGCCGCCAAAGGTAAAACAAGAAGTAAAGTCGGAATAAGTCAACATTTTCAAAGATCTGCCAAGCGAGGTATCGACCTGAATACCCAATATGCCCCTCAGTATAGCGGAGGAGGAAATGAAGCTTTGATAGACCAGCTAAAAGGAGGAGAAGACTTTCGTACTGGTCTTTGGCAAGGATACCAGGGCGTGGACCTGAAGGCAACGATTGATTTGGGAGAGGTAGAAAGGTTGAATCAAATAGGCCTGAATTGTTTACAAGATCAAAATTCATGGATTTTTATGCCGGAATCGATAAGTTTTTTGGGCTCTCTCGATGGGCAAGAATTTCAGTTGATCAAAGAAGTCCAACACTCCATTTCCCCATTAGCGGAAGGAGTCATTGTAGAAACTTTTTCCGCAGATGTCCATCAAGAGTGGAGATATATTCGGGTCATCGCAAAGAACAGAGGCGAGTGTCCTCCGCAGCACAAAGGCGCAGGTCATAAGGCATGGATTTTTGCGGATGAAATCATGATTCAATAATGTAGCGATATGACGAGGTATCACAAAACTTCCATGTATTACATGTTGATCCTCTTCTTTGTATGGGGTTTTCTGACAGAGCTGGATGGCGCATTGATCCCCTATCTGAAAGGTTTGTTTCAACTGTCTAACTTTCAGGCCGCTTTGGTGCAATTTGCTTTTTTTATTGCCTTCTTCGTTATGAGCTTACCCAGTTCTTGGTTATTGAATCGCATAGGGTATCATAAAGGAATTGTATGGGGTTTATTGATCATGGCTATCGGCAGTATTTTATTCTATCCGGCTTCCCTGCTCATTTCTTACCCGGTTTTTCTTTTGGCTGTGTTCGTTTTAGCGGTCGGAGTCACTTTATTGCAAGTAGCGGCTAATCCCTATGTCTCCCGTTTGGGTCCTTCTGAAGAAGCTTCTAATCGTCTGAATTTGGCCCAAGGATTCAATAGCGTTGCCAAGGTGATAGCTCCTTTGTTTGGGAGTTATTTCATTTTAAAGGGACTCGAAGGTCTGGCACCGGAGGCACAGGCCAAGGCCGTCCAGGTACCCTATTTAGTATTAGGATCTTTGTTGCTACTACTAGCTATCATATTCTATTTTCTCAAGCTTCCGGAAGTAGTGGAGAAGGCCTCTTATACAACAGGGAAATCTTGGTATGAGGTGTTTCAATACCCCCAACTCAGAAGGGGGGCGCTGGCTATTTTTCTATACGTGGGTGCAGAAGTTACGATTGCTTCTTTTTTAGTGATTTACCTCAGTGAGAATGTTTTTCCAAACTTATCCTCCTTTCGGATGTATGTGGAAGGATTAGAAAACCCAACTGATCAAATCGCAAAATTTAGAGAAATCGGTGCACGTTATTTACCATTCTACTGGGGTGGTTTGATGATGGGACGATTAAGTGGTGCTTACATTCTAAAATGTATTTCCAGTCCGAGACTTCTCCGAATAGCTGCCCTTGTAAGCAGTGGACTCATCCTGCTTTTTATTTTTTCTGAAGGATATCTAGCCATGTGGTCCTTGATTATAACAGGCCTTTTTTTATCCATCATGTGGAGCAATATTTTCACCCTTGCCATAGATGATCTTGGGGAAGATACAGGCGTTGGTTCCGGAGTATTGGTGGCCGCTATTGTGGGTGGTGCACTGATTCCACCGATACAAGGATTGATCGCAGACAGTTCGGTAGGATTGCATTTTTCTTTTCTCATCACTCTGGTCTGCTTTTTATACATCGCCTGGTATGGTTGGAGAGGGTACAAAAAAGTGTAGCGGCAAGGTCTACGCTCTAATTGAGCACACTCGAACTTATCGGAGGACTTCTTTTGCCGAAAGGCATTAAAGTGCTTAGACCCCCATTGAAAGCACCCCCATTCTAAAACAGCTATTGCTTGATAAATGAAGATTGCTGCACGCCTTTAGGGCTGGATACCACGATCCAATACATTCCGGGTCGAAGCTGACGAACATTTATTCTATTGTCTGAGCGTTCCCAATTCCAGTTCGAAACTGCTTTTCCATCCATACTGAAAATTTGAATCGATTGGATTTGATCTAAAGCAAGCCCTTTGATCTGTACCCAATCGTGGGCCGGATTCGGTGCCAATAAAAGCCTGGCTTGCAAATCTTGACTTGCCGCATTGACCAAGGGTCGATTACCGTTAGCAAACCAAACCGGCCAATAACCAGATTGGAAGACAAATGGATTTTCTGAAGGCTCAATTCGATTCTCTTGCATAGCAATATGGCCTATCACATCTTGCCCGAATTGATCGGAAGCATCGAAAAGGATCACATCATCACTATTGGAGTAGGTGGGAAAACTTAATCGATCATTAAGGTACACCGTAGAAGTTTGAGATTTCGACAGATCCATGGCCAAAAGGGCATAGGTGTCTGAAAAAAAGTCTTCCTCAATATAATCGAATGCCAGCACTCCAGTCGCATTCTTTGAGTAGGTAGGATTCCCTATACTTACGTTTTCTGGCAGAGCAGCAAACAATGGTATAATATTACCTTCTGTAAATTGCTCTGTCCTATTATCCCAAACATCAATGATATTGATATCCCAATATTCTTCATTAAAGCCTCCAGTCCCGTCCAGGCGATTAAAGGCATCATAAATGATCGTTTCTCCCGCATGGTCAAATTCTAAAGCATCCGCACTCACCACAGTATTGGTGTTGGTCTGGGTCTGTGAGTAGGTTGGATTGTAGAGCTCAAAGGCTTTGCTCTGAGAAGTCGCTAAGTCAAATAATACCAGAATAGGAACTTGCTCATTCGGCACTAAGGCCAATAATCGACCATTCTTGGAGATGGCGGCATTCGCCCAGCGAATCAACTGGCCGTTATTGTCTCTCAAATCCAATGTTTGGACGTTCGAATATGTGCCTTGCTGCCAATCGATAGTGATATAAGATAGGGTTCGATTTTGGTCCACATAGACAATAGCGCCTCCATTATCTGTAGCACTGGGCCTGCTGAGGGAGGACTCAGGAATAATAGACTGTACCGTCAGGTCTCCATTATTATTATAAAGGTTCATTTCATTGGGGAAGTCTTGAGCAATCAAGATGATGTCTTGTCCCGGATTTTGAGCCAGTATTGGAAATCCATTATTGTTGCCATTGCCGCCTCCCGATCCACCCCCTTCAGGGATGATACCTACTTGATCAAAAGCTTGTTGTACAGCAAGCACTTCCGAGGTGCCATATAAATCCTCAGCGGATTGCTCCAAAGAAGCCCTGAGGTCAAGGAAGTCAGACCGACGATTGAGGTAGTTGGTCAGGGTGTGATAATAGATTTGCTCTGCTTTTTCTTTCCCTATCTGATTAGCTACCAAATAAAAGGCCCGATTAACTATTCCACTATTAATATGGACGCCTCCGTTATTCTGAGAGCCGGTGTAGCGCTCGTCATAATGAGCGGGCTGCCAGCCCGGATCTGAAAGAGAGTTTCCTCCCTGATTAGGGTTGGCCATGTCCCGCATAGCCCCTGAAGGAAAGGCCTGGCGGATGACAATATCTTCTGCCAACTGCCAGTCATCCCGATCGATCATTACACCAAAAATATCTGCATAGCTTTCGTTTATAGCTCCGGGTTCATCTCTATATTCTAGATTCGCAGTGTTTTGAATGACCCCATGTGACATTTCATGTCCTGCGACATCTAAGGCTTCCGCCAAAGGGGTGAAAGCTCGATTCCCGTTTCCGTAAAACATCGCCTTTCCATTCCAGAATGCATTGTCTAAACCTCCACCTCCTTCATCTGCTACATTGATCAAGGAAATCATAGTGCCTCCTTGTCCGTCAATGGAGTTACGATTAAAGGTTTGTAAAAAATATTCATAGGCTCTTCCTGCATTATAGTGGGCAGATACCGCTTTGGGATTATTGTTCCAGTTATTATTCGATTGATTAATGATTTCAGCAGAAAAGTTTTGTTGCTGTGGTGCCGTATTGTTCGCATCCAAGGTGACGATGGCTCCTTGAGGGTCATTAGGGATGGTTGAATTGGAAGCATCAAACATAGATCGACTGGCATCAATGAGATAATAAGTATTATTCTGCTCATATAAATTGATGGTTCGATTGACTCCTGAGAGATCTCTTGCTGTAGCTTGAACGGGGCCATTTTGAGGTGGTTGCTTATGAATCTTGCAAATCGACTCATATTGATCCAAAATTTCTGCCGTCTGAGCATTCATAAATACATGAAGAGTTTGGTCGGGTCGGGGATGGATCACCAATTCATAGACTAATGTCCAAGCATTCTGCTCATCGCGTATATACAGCAGCTTTCCATGATCTTCTTCTATTAAATCAGGTGGCAAAAAAGCTTGCTTCGTCAGATCTAATTTCTGATAAGCTTTTTGGATGCCTTCGGATAAATGAAAATAGGGGTTTGTCTCTAGCTCAGATGTGGATTGTATGGTCTCATCATTGACAAAATAAACCTCATCTTCCGTAAAATGCATTGTTAAATAGGCACCGTAAAAGGGGATACCCTGATATGTTTGTCTCATTCTTAAATGATGCCTTCCATGCTCAGTGGTATACGCTTCTTCCAGAAGTTCCATTTCATCTGGAATGGAGAGGACAGATCTGACCTTATCTAAGGCCGCTCTGGATGTAGACGAATGATCAGCTGTTTCAAAGGAAAGCTTTCCTTTAAATATCGAGTTTTGTCGGGCACTATCCTGATACCAGATTTCGAGCCCTTCATAAAATGGAAGGGATATCAAGGGTTGAAAGGTTTTTAGACTGCTTTGCGCCCATCTGGGATCTGTGATGTAGGGCTCCAATGCGTGCTGATCTTCCTTTTGAAGGCTTACAGTCGAATAGTCCAACTTGGGAGCTGGGCGTTTCTCCAACGAAAATTGCTTCTCCTCTAAGGTCTGACCGATCAAACAAATAGGCAGGGAGAAGATGAAAATGAAAAAATATTTATTTGGCATCATCACTTTGTTTTTTCAATAGATAAAATAAGGTTTTCATTTCCGGAAAAGGAACATCCCCATCACGATTCCAGCTGATTCTATGAACTGATTGATCTTTGCGCCATTCTACAAATCGATAACGATTCCCTCCGGTCCCTTGGGGAAGAGCAAAGAAATCTAAATTTTCAAAAATGGAAAAAAGTTGGGCTTTTGACTGTGTATTCACTCTCCGGAGAAATACGTATTGCTGCTGAGTAGCTTTGAATTGAAATAAATGCCCATTCTCCGTTAGGGCCCATTCTTCTTCCATGCCCGAAAAACCACCTCCCTGGCCAAAATGGATGGCATTCATAGCAGATTCTTGCAAAGGCATATAGGAGGGCGTTTTGCAAGCAATGAATGTGCACAATGTCAAAAGGTAGCAGGCAGTTTTCAACTGAAGAAAAATAGGTTTATTCATACTTAAATATAAAGAAACTGCTGATTTGGGTTTCATTAACCAAGTATTTGCTCTGTAAATCCTCCGATTTTAAGCTCAGGGTCAATAAAGTGAATTTCCAAAATCCAATAGGGCTCTTCTTTACCGGGCTCTGAAGGCTTTAATCGCAAATTATTTTCCGGACATAAGTAATTCTTTTTCTTATCCGGATCAACGCGCTCATGTGGGAACTGACCAATCAAATGTCCGCAATGCTCATTGCCGAACGTCCAGCCGTATTCTTCAGCAAGCTGACATACAAATTGGTAGAGTTCCGCCCCGGTGATTTTCGACTTCCGGGCTTCGAAAAAGGCTTTTCCTCTGTCCCAGGCTTCCATGATATCTGCTTGTAGCTTCAACTTTTTCGGATCATTCCCGAGAACATACGTTCGACCATAATCAGCTTCCCATTCATCAAAGATGGGTCCGAAATCAAGAAATAGAATATCATCTTCTTGTATCATCAAATCCGGTGGGTTTTCGTGATAAGGATGCAAGGTGTTTGCTCCCGCCCGAACAATTCGTTTATGCCAGTATTTTCGAATACCAAACAACTCCAACGCGAGATCATAAATCTCTTTATTGAGTTCTTTTTCCGTAATACCCGGACGGATGAGCCCTCGCTCACGAATTTTCTGAAACAAATCAGCGGCTTTTTCTTCCGCTTCTGTTAATGCTTGAAGGCTGTGTTGATCTTTTTTCATTTATCCATAACTCATGAAAGAGTAAATTGTTATCTTCCAATAGCTTTACTTTAATTGCAAGCTTGCAATAAAGAAACAGAAGTAAAATAACATCAATTCAAGCATAAAAGAATAGTATGAGTCTCAATAAAATAAAATGGATACTAGGAATCTCAGTGGTATTTCTTTTAATTCTTTTCACCAATCTGATTGATAGGCAAAACTTTGATAAGCTCAATAACTCCATTTCTTCCATTTATGAAGATCGGCTCGTTGCGAAAAACCTTGTGCTGGAGATGGTGTACATCATCCATGATAAAGAATTGGCACTGCGCAGTCAAAATGCACCCTACTATCAAAAACAATTTAAGGAGGATCATACTCAGTTGGATGAATTGATGGAGCGCTTTAAGGCCACCAAATTGGTAGATCAGGAAGAAAAGACGCTACAGCAATTAGAAGAAGGTTATCGTCGATTAGAACAATTGGAAACATCAAAAAGGAAAGCGATGGAATCTGAGGAAACTACTTCTGCAGACCAGCAGCTCACTACTCAAATAGAACGCATCGAAGAGGATCTTTACACTTTGTCGAACATACAGTTGGACGAGGGTAAAAGACAAATGTTGCAAGGAAAATCTGCGGCAGACTCAGTCCAACTTATGACAACTATTGAGGTGTATATCTTGGTTGCCCTAGCACTAGTCATTCAAGTGTTGATTTTGTATAGTCCGAATCGAAAAGCTTAGTTTTCCGGCTGGATGATGACTATTCAGGAGTCCTCCAAAGCAAGGAAGGATCAGGGCAATTATTAGCATAATATTCCTTTTCTGAAGGCTTTACGACTCCCGGATAATCACCTTTATAAGTTCCAATCTCTAAGATTAGTTGAAAATGTAAATGAGGAACCCAGCCGCCATTGTCCTCTTCAGAACCAAAATGGCAAAATGGACTGCCCTTTTCTAACTGGTCTCCCACTTCTATCCCCTTAAGATCTTCTCTGGAGAGGTGTCCATATAGTGAGTAAAAGAAAACCCCATTCCACTCATGTTTTAATATAATCGTGGCTCCATAGTCAAAGGGAGCTGCATTATATTGAAAACTGTGTATGACTGCCGTCATAGGGGTAAAGACCCTTGTACCTGCCGGCCCCCAGATATCAAGTCCCAGGTGAATGGAACGAACCTCATCATCAGAGCCATCAAAGTGCGCCGATCTGCGGTAGATGTTGCGTTCTTCAAGATAACCACCAAACCCCCACTGACCTGCCTGAGACTTGATTTGATCTTCTATACAAGCTGCCAGGCCCTGATTGGTTTGCATAGAGTATTGCTTATTCTCTTGAGCCACTACAGGTACAAATTCATGTTTCTTGATATCACGCCCCAGTAAAGGGAATAATGCATCTTTGGGTGGAATCCAATTCATAGGGTCTTTCTGGTTTTGATACGGATGACAAACTTATTGATTCGGGGAGAACTCATGAAATATAAAGCTGAATTCTGTGATGGCCTGCAGAATGAAACTACATAGGAGAGATTTAATACTCCTATTGATTATCAGTTTTTTGCAATAAACTTTCAGCTAGTAAATGAGGTTTCATTCAATTTTTTTATTTTTAAATATTAAGTAAGTTAAGAGTACGTTTTATTATGTCTGTCATTTATCCTTTATTCCGTCAAAATCGGACGGTTTTATTCTTCTACTTTGGTATAGGTTTGCTATTGTTAATGTCAGGAGTATTAATCAGTTTTGGACAAATCCAAGTTTGGGGTGGCTCTTGGGTCAATAATCCCATTATCGTTTCATTAATGATCGGCCTCGGCTTTGTGATGATACTACAGGGTTTCAGAGTCTATCAAAAGTTTCATTGCTACATTACTTTCGATAGAGATTATGTTTGGTTTAAAACCCCCGATTCTCCCGAAATTTTCAAGCTTGATTTAGATGAGGTGATTGATTTTGAAATTGCGAATCAAAAAATAAAGCTGATGACCTTGAGCCAGACTTATGTGATTCCTTATGATTACGAGGAATATGCAAACAATAAGTCTTTTATTGCCCACTTTACCGAAATGCCGGTAGAAGCCTAAGGTCTTTGGGGCTTCATTTTACGAGCCTGATAGACCAATGTATAGCTAAGCGCAGCCATACTAATTCCAAATATGTTGGCATCGAGCCCCCATGGTAAAATTTGTGCAAACACTCCTAACATAACAGTCGTCAAGCCCCCCGTGATCATGGCTAAAAATGCAGCAACGGGATCTTTCGCATTGAAAAATAGCCCGGCAATGAGGGGGATAAACAACCCACTTACCATGAATGCATAGGAGTACAACATCAAGTTTAAAACATTTTGCATTTGACTGCTTAATAGTACAGCCGCAACGCCCATACAAAGGGTGAGTAGCTGTGAAGCGACTAATTTATTTTTCCGCTTTGAAAAGAAGGTGTTGAAAATATCTGTCTGAATATTGCCGGAAGCCGCCATAAGACAACTATCTGCGGTGCTCATGATCGCACTGAAATAGGCAGACATCATCAGCCCCATCAACCCGATGGGAAGAACTTCTCGGAGCAACAAGGGTAAACCCATTTCAGCATCCATACTGCCGATACCTTCGTATCCTAAATGTGCAAACATACCTTGATCAGCAGCTACACGTGCAAATAAGCCGAGCAATACACCCATAAAGGCCATGATAGGCCATTCAAATAATCCTGCTATGTACCATGCTTTTTGCGCCTCCTCTTTTGATCGACTTGCATAAATCCTTTGGTAGAGGGTCATGCCTACAAACCAAATGGGCACAATAGTGACAAACCAATTGAGAAATTGAGCAGCAGAGATTTGAGTCAATTGAAGCATCGAAGGATCTACTACTTCACGAATTCCTTGCCAACCACCAATGGCGTAATAGCTGAGCGGTAAACCAATAAAAATAAGTCCGGCCAGTAGGAGCATCCATTGAATGGTATCTGTATAGATGACTGCTTTTAGTCCCCCCATTGCTGTATAGACTACGGCAATGAGCCCTATAATCCAAAGTGCGTGTTGCAGATGGAGTGTAGGGAAGGTTGCTGTTGCGAGCTTGGCCCCGGCTAAAATCTGGCTACTGGTAAATCCCCAGTAACCAATCGCAGAAATGATTCCTGCTAAAACGGCAACCCTTTTATTGAATAAGTATCCAAATATTTCCGGAAAGGTGAGTAATCTTCGAAATTCTCCTATTTGCCTGACCCGTGGAATTAAAAATACGGCAGATAGCCAGGCACCTATCAACCCGGTAAATAACATCCAGGAACCAGAAAGCCCCAACGTAAAACCTAAGCCTCCCAATCCAATGGAAAAGCCACCCCCTACGTCTGTGGCAACCACTGACAAACCGATGTGCCATCGGGTCATTTGTCTTCCTCCGACATAATAGTCATCCTCATTTTTGTTGGATCTCAGAAAATAGATGCCGACACCAAGCATCGCTATCATATACACCACAAAAATGACCACATCAATCCAATGCATGCTAACAGTTCTTATTTTTTCAATAGGAAAGGGATTTTTAACCACAAATCCAAATTTGCCGAAAGGCAAAAAAAAAGCATCCTCCAATGCTGAAGAATGCTTTTTGTAAGTTTTGGTATGCTTGAATTACATATCGCCCTTGGGGACTAAAATAACACCATGTGCCATAAATCTAAGTTCTTCCTTAGGCTCAGTGATTTTAGCGATTTCCTCATCACTTTTTCCGGCATCCATGGCCATGTGCTTTAATTCATCAACACTTACCACCTCTCTGAAGGCTTTTCCTTCGATGACAACCTCTCTGCCTGAAATGTCTTTTGGCATGAAGAAACCATAATCTTTAAATTTTACGAAAAGCTCTTTGTTCTCGTCAGTTAAGGTCATCCAGCAACCTTTTGCTTGACAAACTTCATTGACGGTGCCTCTTACTTTTACTTCCATCTCGCTTTGATTTTTCATTTGCGCGTAGAAGTCTGTAAATGCTATGGCGTTATCTTCAGTAATGGTTTCTCCAAAATGTACACCATCTCCTTCTTCCTGTGCCCATACCTGAGGGGTGGAGGCCATGAAGAATAGTGACAAGAATAAACTGAAAGTCAGTAGTTTTTTCATTGTAATAGGTTTTATTTGTTTCAAATATAGAAGTATTAGCGTATGACTTTGACTGTTTTTATACGAATGTCGTCATTGGGTCGATCCCCTAAGCCTCTTCGGACTTTGGAGATAAGTTCTACTACGTCCATTCCTTCAAGGACTTCACCAAAGACAGTATAGTCATTGTCCAAATTAGGGTATCCTCCTTTTTCTAAGTAGAGTTGCTTTTGTGTTTCGTTATAGCGGATGCCTTTTGAGGCTTCAATACCTTTGAGCATGGAAGCTGTGACGGGTTGCCCTACAACAATGTAGAACTGGGAGCCGGAAGACTTCTTCTCCGGATTAGAGGGCCCACCCCTTCGGGCTGCAGCCAGCGTGCCTTTAATGTGGGGAGCTCCAATTTCTGCCGGAATTTGATATCCTGGGCCACCCATTCCTAAACGATCGCCCGGAGCGGCATTTTTAGAATCAGGATCACCTCCTTGAATCATAAAGTTGGGAATAACTCGATGAAATAGCAGACTATCGTAGAAGCCTTCTTTCGCGAGTTTCAGAAAATTATCTCTGTGGAGTGGGGTTTGATCGTATAAGAGGACCTTGATATCTCCTTCTGTAGTTTGAATAAGGACTTCTCGGTCGGTAGTAGGTTCACAGCCTAAGAATCCCAGGGCTACAGCTGCAGCCACTAAGAAACTGGTGAATGAAGTAAATTGCATAGCGTCTATTGATGATGAGTAAATTCGCCTCTTTCTTGCTCTAAATGCTTGAAATAGCCGATTATTTTTTCTTTTAGAATACCTTCTTGTTCTTTGACTCCTTTTTGACTGAATGGACTTGCCTCCTCGTAGTGGGGCCAGCCGTCTGCATCAAATCCTTTGAATTTGAAATGGCCATCATCCTCCAGGAGCCTGCAGATGGCAATATGCATCAAATCTTGTTTTTCTTCCTTTGTAAAGGATTCTTTGACAAATCCCAGTTCCTGAATGCCGATGAGAAACAACATAGCATTCATGTCGGGCAATTTATCTTTCCTTAAAGCATCCTTCACGATATGCTGCACACGAAGCCATTCAAAATCTAATTCCCATTCTTCCATGGCGCAAAAATATTAATTCCAAGGGGAATTCGATAGACTCTTCTTGCACTATTCATAACCTGAAAGTAGAAATAAAGATTTATTTGTGTCATCTGATCATCATTATGCAAACATTTGTTTGGGTAATTTCGTATTTAACCTGACGATTTTCTGTATTTTCAGCCTTACGGCAAAAATCAACAAACACACTTCATGAAGAATTTTTTACTGCTCCTATGTAGCATACTATCCTTATCCGTAATAGCTCAAAGAAATAACTATGAATTCCAATATCGATTTGGAACACTAGAGCTTCAGACAGAAAAAATACAATCAAGAACCGCCTCAAATGTGTGGGGACAATATGTGGTGCAGTTCCAAAAAGGAGTTCAGCTCCCGGAACTCTCAAAGGCACAGTATTTAGGTGATCGAACCTATGTATTGAGAAGCTCTGATGAACAGTTGTCCAATTGGCTCCGTGAAGAGAAAACAATCGGATGGACCTCGTGGACCCCTAGCTATAAAATTCACCCGGATTTGATGGCCGGAACAAGCGAATCCCCCTTTTTAGAAGTCGTTTTAGACAAATCCTTCGCACATAAAGAGTTGCTTCAAGCGATGATGCAAAAAGGAATACCTGTCGTTAAACAAAGAGAAGCTAGCTATTTTATGGTGGTGGAAAACCAACCGGAAGTGGTAGAAAAACTTTCTGAAATGGAGCAGGTGGTCTTCATCCACACGGGAGGAAGAAAGTCAGAGCCGGAAGATCTCAGGTCTAAGGCATTACACCGTTCCGATCTCTTGGAGGATGAATCCGATGATGATTTGGGTTTTGACGGTGAAGGAGTCAGTGTCCTAGTGAGAGATGATGGAATGGTCGGTCCCCACCTTGACTTCAAAGGGAGATTGTTCAATGATCCGCGATTACCCTTTGATGTGAGCGAAACGCATGGAGATGGTGTAGCCGGAATCATCGGAGCTGCAGGAAGTGTTGAAAAGGAAGGAAGAGGAATGGCTCCGGGTGCGAATATCTACGCAACACAATATGAAGCATCGTTTCTGGATAACACCTTGGACTTACATATTGAAGATCACGTTTTGTATACGAATAGCTCCTACTCCAATGGTTGTAATGATGGGTATACCCCCAACGCAGCCGAGGTAGATCGTCAAATTCATGAGTACCCCACGCTGCTGCATGTTTTTTCAGCAGGAAATTCCAACAATAATAACTGCGGTTATGGAGCCGGCAATGATTGGGGAAATATCACCGGTGGTCATAAACAAGCCAAAAATGCTATTGCGACAGCCAATGTCAATCCTCAAGGTGAAATAATGAATTCCAGTAGTCGGGGCCCGGCTACAGATGGACGAATCAAGCCGGATATAGCGGCCAATGGAAATAACAATTATTCTACAGACCCCAACAATAATTATGAGCCTTTCGGAGGAACCTCCGGTGCGGCTCCTTGTGTGGCCGGAGTGGCAGCACAGTTGAACGAAGCCTATCGGTCTCAATTTGGAGAAGAACCTAATTCTGCCCTGTTAAAAGCTGCTATGTTGAATAGTGCAAATGATGCAGGCGTGGAGGGGCCGGATTTTGTGTATGGATTTGGATTGTTGGATGCTTTTGGAGCCTATGAAATCATTCGCGATGAACGATTTGAAGAGGCCACTATAGCAGGAGTAGATGATACACTGGAATACCTTATTCCTGTGCCTGCTGGTGTCGATAGAGTAAAAGTGATGTTGTATTGGCCTGATGTGCCCGGACAGCCTATGGCCTTGAAAGCATTGGTGAATGACTTGAATCTAAGCCTGGAAAAAGACGGGAATGAATACCTGCCTTTAGTATTGGATCATCGCCCGAATCGCACAACCCTAGATGATCCCGCCGTGCCGGGCATTGATACATTGAATAATGTCGAACAAGTAGTGATCCAAAATCCGGAAGATGGAACTTACACAGCTCGGATCTCAGCCAAAGAGTTGCCTTCCTTGACGCAGGATTTTGTTTTGGTGTATGAGTATGAATATCCTGCAGAAGAAGAGCCTGATTTTGCATGGTTGGCACCAGAGCCCTATTCGTTGCAAAACTTTACGGTCAGTAAAAGAGTATTTGTAGAATGGATCAATAATGTTACCAATGTAAATCAAAAGTATCTTTCCTATTCTTTAGACGGAGGGGAGAGTTGGAAAGAGAATTTCTTTTTCTCGACTAGAAGCTCTTATCTGCTCTCTATTCCTGAAGCAGAAAATGGTGATTCCGTTCTTTTAGCATACCGAGAGGGTAACTTTACAGATACCTTATGGGAGCCCTTCTTTTTGGGTAGTGAAATTTTACCCACGGAGATATTTGTGACGCAACTTTGCCCCACAAGTGGTACTGTTAGATGGATAGGGCAAAAGAATGCAACTGCTTATCGCTTGTATGCGCTCGGAGAAAAATATCTTGAGGTGGTAGGTGAAACCACAGATACCTTCATTACGGTCGATCTAACTGACATCAATCAGGAACAGCTGTTTGCACTCTCCGTGCAATTTGATAATCGCCATTGGACAGAACGATCAGATGGGAGAATCATACGCGCAGGATTATTGGATTGTCCCCAAGAATTTGAAATGGCATTAAATGAAATCCGGGAACCGCAGTTTGAGGAATTATACCAATGTGATCCTTTTGCATATGCACCTGAAGCTACTGTTGAAAATACAGGATTACAGTTGATTGATTCCTTCCAGATTTGTTTTCAATTGAATGATGGAGCGCCGGTATGTCAATGGTTTTTAGACACAATCATGCCGGGAGCTTCTAGCAACTACTCATTAGACTCTAGTTTTTGGGTAGATCAGTCCTATGATCAAATCAAAATGTGGGTAGACGCACCTTCGGATGATTATTTCTACAATGATACCTTAGAAAAAGACATCACGATTTCATTCTTTAGCCCGGACCTGATTCAGGATGAATTGAATGAAAAAATGCAGCAATTGCCCGTCAATGCCCGAATTGTCAATCCGGATGAAGAATTATCCTGGACGATATTTACCGGAAGGGAAGCGAATCACGATGATGGGCAAGCCTTAGTAATGGCCAATTATTTCTATAACCGCACGGGAGAGCAGGATCAGATTTATTTTACACCTCTGGCTATTGACTCACAAAGCAATCCGGTGCTCCATTATAATTATGCATATTCTGCGGTCAATGGGTTTGACGATCAATTGTTACTCATTGTAGAGGAAGTTTGTGCAGTGGGTGAGGTGGATACACTCTGGAATGTAACCGCCGGTGAATTGGCGACAACCTCAGTGGGAAGCCAGCCTTTCCAGCCTAGCAGCTACGATCAATGGGGAAAACAATCCTTCGATTTAAGCCCCTACCAAGGCAAGACCATTATGTTTTCTTTTCAGAGTATCAATGGTTACGGAAACAACATTTGGATTGACAACTTTGCAGTGCTTCCGGATAGCAATTTCTTAATCGCCATCGAGGCAGTGACGGCCTCTGATACCATTTGCAGGAATGATGAAGTGGAGTATGTCCTCAATGAAGAGGGACAAGGGATTGAGCGTCGGAAATGGTTGTTGAGAGGGTCCAATACTGAGATCTTCGAAGATACATTGAGATACGAGGTAGGCACCAATGCTGATCGTGAGATTGCAGCTTTTGCTGAAAACGACTACATGGTTGCCGTAGATGAAGCTTCGGTAGAATTGTTTCCTTTTGCCACTTTTAGACCAGAATATGCCCTCCTAAATGCCGACTCTGCGCTCCTTATTGCCAATGCTGAAAATGTAGATTCTATCATTTGGACTACAGATGATGGCTTTAAAGCAGGTGGAGAAGAAGCTATTTATCTAAGAAGAAATAATGAACTTCAGGTTTTAGTGACCATTACCATCTATAGCCGATGTGGTGAGCGACAGAATACCATATTGCTTGAATGGCCTTCATCCACCGAGCAACCACTTGCTCCTGAATCGTCCATTTACCCTAATCCGGGTAATGAACCCTATGTGTACATTTCGGGACTGAATTTAGAGGCATCAAGCTTGAACAATGCTACAATCACGATTATGAATATGAATGGTCAAATGCAAACTCAAGCAGACTACTCGCTAGTGAGTGGCGGTCAGTTAAAAGTATTTTGGCCTTCTGAATACGGCCCAGGATTGTTTGTATTGGAAGTTCGAGATGTTTCAGGCAATTTGATCAGTCGGAACAAGGTAATCAGAGTAAGATGATAGCTTTAGGCCCATCTATATTCCGCCTTTCGGCAAAGCTTTTGTTTTTGTCTTTCCTGTTGTGTGGGAGTATTCCCGTTACGGCTCAGCAAGAGGATAAAATCAGACCTGAGGTATGGGAAGCTCTTGGAAATAACGATCGAATAGATGTGTTGATTATTTTCTCAAAGCAACTGCCGTCTCGTTCTTTCCGAATGATAAAAAATCGTACTGAAAGGGCCATAAGGATACAAGAGGCTTTGGTGAGTCAAAGAAAGCAACAAGCACCAATGATATCTTACCTTCATCAAGTAAAAGCAGATTATCAGCCCTTCTACATCTTTAATATGGTCCGGGCAAAGCTAGATGAAGCCGAACTGCTAAAAGTTTCCAGCTTTGAGGAAGTACAGCTGATTACTAGAAATGATCCAGTCGTCCAGGATGTTCAGCCTTTAGATGAACATATTACGCTTCGGTCTACGGAGTGGGGGATACAAGACATTCAGGCAGAGCGCGTTTGGCAGGATTTCGGAATAACAGGAGAAGGAGCCGTTATTGGTGGACAAGATACGGGATATGATTGGGCGCATCCTGCGGTGAGTCGCCAATATCGAGGGACCCAAACAGATACCATAGAACATGACTTTCACTGGCATGATGCCATTCATGAATTTTTTGCAGGAGGGAATCCTTGTGGGTTAGATTTAGATGCTCCTTGTGACGACCACGGTCATGGAACTCATACTGTAGGGACAATGGTGGGTGATGATGGAGCAGGTAATCAGATTGGTGTGGCGCCTAACGCAAAATGGGTCGGGTGTAGAAATATGGAGGAAGGCATCGGGACGCTTTCTACTTATGCAGAGTGTTTTGAATGGTTTTTAGCCCCTTATGCTACAGATGAAACATTTGCAGAAGGCAGAGTAGAAATGGCCCCTCATGTCATCAACAACTCTTGGAGTTGTCCACCTTCTGAAGGATGTAATGCATCTAATTTTTTCATTTTGGATTCAATTGTAAGTCTATTGAGGAATGCTGGTATTGCAGTAGTCGTTTCTGCCGGTAATTCAGGGCCTAATTGCCAAACGGTAAGCACGCCTGCGGCCATGTTCGATGGAAGTATTACAGTGGGAGCAACCAATAGCAATGAGGAAATAGCTGGCTTCAGTAGTCGTGGGGTGGTTACAGCAGACGGAAGCAACCGCATGAAGCCGGATGTAAGCGCACCGGGAGTGAATGTGCGTTCTTCCCTTCCAAATGAAAGATACGGTCGCTCTAGTGGTACCAGTATGGCAGGACCTCATGTGGCAGGAACCATTGGTCTGATGATCAGTGCGAATCCCTTCTTGGAGGGAGAGGTAGATAGTTTGGAGGCTATTTTGAAAAGAACAGCCCGACCAAAAACATCTGCTCAGGATTGCGGTGCGCCGGGCCAAGTTCCCAATAATGTTTTCGGGTATGGAATTATTGACGCTTATGCAGCAGTGGAGGAGGCGATTACCGCCATCAATATGGAGCTCATCGATTTTTGGGGGACTCCTGCCAAGCAAGGCAATTTGTTGTACTGGAACACTGCTAGGGAGGCATGGACAGATGTGTTTGAAGTTCAAAAGAGTTATGATCGGCAGAACTGGTCTGTTCTCTCTCAAGTCAATGCACAAGGTCATTCAGAAGTTACAACCTCTTACTCTGAGCTAGACCCGAATGCTTCAGCCGTTACTTACTACCGATTAGTCCTTATAGATGAATTAGGAGATGAGGACATAGGACCTGTAATCAGAATCGACAGAGATGATCATCCACAGATTACCGCTTTCCCCAATCCTGCAGATCAACAAGTACAAATAGTAGGACCGGATGCTAAGATGCTGAATGGATTTTCATGTGAAATTATCGATATGGTGGGTAGAACTTGGATGCAAGGTAACTTGTCAGATCAACGGTTAGGGGTACGTAATTTGCCGGAAGGACTGTACATGATGCAGATCAAAGATGCAAATCAAAGAGTCATCCAGACGCAGAAGTTGTTGATCCAACATTAGTTTTTATCCTTCAATTCTGTAGATGCTAGGCACCTTTTGAGCCCGGATCGCCGCAGGGAGGGATGCTATGGTTCCGATCAGTAAAATAATACCACTGGTAAGGATAAAGTCAGTGATGCTTAATTCCACAGGATAGGCTGTTATAGAGGTTCCTTCCGGAACGCCTACAATTCCAAAATGAAGCTGGAGGTAGTAAATCACAATCGTCATCAGACTTCCGATCAATATTCCCAAGCCTGAGATATACCCTCCAAGAGTGATAAATATATTTCTGATATTCAGATCATTGAAGCCGATACATTTCAAAATGGAAATATCCTTTTTCTTATCAATCACAATCATCCAGAGCGCTCCAATCATGTTGAATGCTACCAACATCGCAGCAAGCGAAAGCATCAGAAAGGCCAGCCATTTTTCGATTTTCATGAGTCTTAGAAACTCTTTTTCCTGTTCAAAGCGATCTTCTACCAGATAGGCATCTCCTAAGATTGTT
This sequence comes from uncultured Saprospiraceae bacterium, assembly GCA_964525165.1. Lineage (GTDB taxonomy): Bacteria > Bacteroidota > Bacteroidia > Chitinophagales > Saprospiraceae > JAWLFI01. The sequence goes on from CAZGGG010000001.1 coordinate 70,281, forward strand.
TGAATATTTTCCTTTACCTCATGGGGCCTATAACCTTCTGCAAGCTTTATTTCAAAAGCACTTACCTCCTGGTTCTTTTGTAATAGGTATTGAACCCTGTCAATAGGAGCAAAAATATATTGGTTATCATACTCTTGTTGAATGGCAAATATACCTGTAGGTAAGGCATCCATCTTCCGAAATGGACTTCCAAAGGTGCCGGCCTTGCTCTCTTTGGTTAAGGCATAGATTTTGACCGAAGTAAATGGATCCAAAACGTTTAAGGCCAAACTCGATCCAATTCCTACCCCAGCAATTAAGCCTCCGGAACGGTCTGGTCGAAGATTGAAGGACCCTTCAATAATTGCGGAATCCATTCCGTTGAGTTGAGCATAATTTTCTGAGACTCCTTTAATTCGTCCGACTTCCTGTTGGTCTTCATATTCAAATAACACGACCTCTTCCAATGATTGTGCAATTAGATTAATTCCTTCAATGGATTGAAGACGTGCTTCGATACTGTCTGATTGCGGAATGGTTTTGCCGACAATAGCAGTGATCTTAAGATCCGGATTAAACCGATTAAAAAAATCTAAAATGGTTCCTTCCAGACCATTAAAAACGGCCATAACCAAAAGAATGACACAAGTTCCGGTGGCGAGGCCTGCCACAGATAGCCCCGTAATGATGTTTATGATATTGGCAGATTTCTTACCTATCAAATACCTGCCTGCGAGTTGAAAATTCAGCCTCATATTAAGGTCTTTGTTCATTGAGCTTCAGAGCTCGATAAGGTATAGCTTGTATCTTCGGGCGGTAATTTTCTCTCGAAAGAATCGGGTTGTTCATTGCGGGGAAGGTCCGGTTCGATAAAAAGATAACGATCAAATCATAATCCGGATCGGCCCAGGCGGCGATGCCCGTAAACCCTAGATGCCCAAAGGTAGAGGGCGATGCTTCTTCAGCCATGTTCAGACTTAAGTCTTCATCTAATTGTTTCATATCAAACCCAACGCCTCTCCGGGTGGCACCTTCTACACGAGTGGTAAATAGCTCTATAGTTGGCGGGCTAAGATAGCGGGTGCCTCCATAGACCCCTTTGTTGAGTAACATCTGAAAAATCGCAGCAAGTTCCTGACTGTTTGAAAACAGACCGGCATGACCTGCTACGCCTCCCATCATTGCAGCACCCATATCGTGTACATATCCTTTGAGGGTTTGCATTCTGAAGTAATTATCTTTTTCTGTAGGAGGGATAGAACCGCTGGAAATTCTATGATTTAGAGGGTTGAAACGCGTTCGGTTCAATCCCATGGGCAGATAGAATTCCTGCAAGGCAAATTGGTCCACCGAGCGTCCATCTATGGCTTCAATGACTTTTGCCATGAGAATCATACCTAAGTCACTATACACATATTTCCCTGCAGGTCTGATTTCTGATTCCAGGATTTGTTGATAAATGCTATCCAAATAAGATTCATTCATGAACAATCGATGAGCAACAGGTACCAGATAACTTTTTTCTGCATTAGAGGAATAGACGCCGGACTTAAATCGAATACCACGTCGATCTTTTTCAATCGTTTCCTGATAGAATGCAATCCAGGCTTTTAGACCTGCTCTGTGTGATAGAATATCGATAATGCGCAAGTCCTCTTTATTCGTTCCTTTTGCTTCAGGCAGATAATGGCCTAGTGGTTTATTCAGGTCTAACTTTCCCTGGTCCACTAATTTCATCACGGATAATGTTGTAGCAGCAACCTTTGTCACTGAGGCCAGGTCATAAACATCTGAATTTAAGACAGGAGTACGCTTGTCATAAGTATGATATCCAAATGATTTGTGATAAACAATCCTGTTGTTTTTCGCAACAAGTATCTGGCAGCCGGGAGCCGCTTTCTTATCGATTAGCTCAATAGCCAGGCTGTCAATCAGTGCTAAGGTGTCTCTGTCGAGTCCGACACTTTCCGGTAAGCCTACACTCAATCTCATTAAGTTAGGGATATAAAACGAGCTCCCCATAGTATGACTGCCGGCGGAAACAGGCAGTCGGCCACTGATTTCTCTGGCGCCGAATAGCATCTGAGCACTAATCCTTTGTGCTTCGGGACTGTCTTCATAGGCCACGACCAGGTGATCAAATTCTTCGAAATATGAAATGGCATAGGGCGATCCAAACAGCACCAAGATCACTCTTGTTTTTTCGTTCAGCGATCTTAAGAATTGCAGCATTAAGGCATTCAGTCCAAAGTCCTTAGGTGCATACTTACTCATATCATGAATCCCGACGAAAACAACATCCATCATTTCGAGATCCTTGAGTAATTTTTGACCGGATCTTTTTTCAAAATACTTATCTGTCTGGAAGTCAATGACTCTTCCGTAGAAGCTCAATTGCTCCTGAAAAGGGGTAGGGTCTCTGCTACCAATACTTAAACTGGCCATGATACCATTGTCCATACGTTTGACGGGAATCAAGTTGTCTTTGTTGGAAACGCAAGTGATGCTCTTGCTGAAAAGTTCTTCTTTGATCACCTGAGGCAAAGGCCCTCTGGCAGTTCTTTCTTCCACGGTCAATTGAGTATCAATTGGTTGGGAGAGAATATTTAAGTCTGCTTTAAGCTTTAGAATACGTCGTACGCGCTCATTTAATTGCTCCTCTGTCAATCGGCCCGTTTCAACGGCTTTTTTGATGGCCTCAACTGCCTTAGGCACATTTGCCGGAAGGCAAATCATATCATTGCCGGCAATAAGCGCTCGTACTTCTGCTTCCCCAGCCTCAAAATGTTTGGTAACTCCTTTCATTTCCATGGCGTCGGTAAAGATCAAACCATCATAGCCCATCTCATTCCTCAGTAATCCGGTGACGACTTTTTTCGAAAGGGTCGTGGGGGTGTTGGCTTGGTCGTCCAAAGCCGGAATATTCAAATGGGCGATCATAATGGAAGGGACGCCTGCTTGTATCAATGCGCGAAAAGGTCTTAACTCTCCGTGTCCCGGAAAGTGCTTTGCACAAGCAGCTACACCGGCTGCGTCCATTCCACGCATCAAAGCCAAAGAATGAGTGATTACAGTAGGAGGGTGCTCCCCAAATGAGCGATTGTTAATAACCGGATTTTCTGGGTTATTATTGACATCTACCACCGGGGCAAAGTTGAGATGCACCCCTAAGGACCTTAATTCGCGGCCGATTTCAAAACCCATTTCTTCTATAATGGAAGGCTCGCTAATAGCTCCAAGTGTGAGGTTGCGCGGATAAGAAAAACCGGCTTCCTTAAAACGCATGCCCGATCCCCACTCTGCATCCATGGCCACAAGCAGGGGGATTTCGGATAGCTCTTGGTAGGCCTCTGTAAGTTGTGTTTGCTTTTTTGGGGTTCCCTGGAAAAAACATAATGCGCCTACCTTATATTCTTTGATCTCCTCTTTTACTTGGTTGATATGGTCCCGTCCCAGATTGGAATGAGCTCGAATCATCAAGGTTTGGCCTATTTTCTCCTCTATGCTCATGGTAGCCAAAAGGCTATCCACCAAAGCCGCACTAGATGAGCTTTGTGCTCGCAACAGCATGGATTGACTAATGAGCAGAAGGAAATATAAAATGCCAATTCGAGTCATAAAAAGTGTACTTCTTTTGCGATTATTGAAAAATTGAGGGGTCCAACAGACGCGCCTCTTCCAAATATAATTGACCGGAGTCAACTTTTCCTACCTGAAGATAGGAAGCGCCTAAATTATAATACGCTTGTGCATCATTCGGTCTCCTTTCCAGAGCTTTCTTGAAGAACGAAATGGCTTGCGAACTATTTTTTGAAAGGCCATGAGCGACACCTAATAATCTTAAAGTTTCATAGTCTGTCGGCCGTAAGCGATAGGCCTTGTCCAAGTATTGGATTGCAGCAGTAAGATCATTCTTTTGTTCGCCCATATATTTTCCGGCCTGTCGATAGGCTAGAAATAGATTCTTCAGTCCGTCTTTGTAGTCCGGATCGAGTTCTAAACAATATTCATACTGCCGAATGGCTTGCTCATATTCCTTCAGGTAGAAAAATGAATTCCCTAATTGCAAGTAAGCATTCTTGTAAGTGGGATGGAGTCGGACTGCCTCCTTCAAATGAGGTTTTGACTTCCTGGCCCATGAAGCTTGTTCTTCCTCAGTTAAGGCCGCCCCGGCGCGATCATTATACGCTCCTCCCGCGGAGTTGTTGGCTTTGGCACTCAAGGCAGACACCTCCACATCATGTGTAAAAAGGCTGAAGTTAGACTGCCAATCAGGGAGTCTTTGTTGCAACAGCCCTGTGTAGGTAAGGCTGAATAAAGCCGTCAAGATCCAAGCAGGACGATTAGGTATCCATTGGAACATAAGCACGCATAGGATCATCAAACCACCCAATGAGGGTAAAAATAAGAATCTCTCTGAGCAGAATGTCCCCACATTAAGGAGGATATTGGACATAGGGAAAAGAGCTATCAAAAACCATAACCAGCCCCAACTCCAGATTTTACGTTTAGGCAGTTGCACGATAGCCCATACGCTGAGGCCTGTAAAAATAAGGATACTCATCACGGCTTTCGGATTCCAGCCGGCAAGAACCTCAAAAGTGTGTGGGTAGTAATCATGCGTTAAGGGGTAAGGCCATAGCAGTAACCTTAAATATTCTGGCAAAACACTAAATACCGTAGGCCAGCGCTCCCAAAAACCAAGTACGTCATAGCTACTCCCATTCCATTTCATAAATGGATTATTCATCAACTCCATGGGCGTTTCTCCCGAAAAGAGCCCTCCGATGACTTGTTGCCGAACTACTAAATAAAGCCCTACAGCTGCGAGGGGAGGAAGCGCACTGAACCACCATTTTGGGACCCTTTGATAATACAAGCTCAAAGGAATTAAAACAACCATCACAGCTACATGCTCCTTTGAAAAAACCCCAAACATCATAAAGGCAAAGGCTAGCACCCAGGACTGGATGCTTTGGTGACGAAGACTCACCCATAAAGCACCTATAGCCCCCAACATCGCAAATATCTCATCTCTTCCTTTAATATTGGCGACGACTTCGGAATGCACCGGATGTACGATAAACATGAGGGTTACAGCCAACGCAATTTCCTTTTGAAACTTATGCTTCCGCAAAAAGGAATACAGGCATAAGTATATAAGGGCTGCAAGAACAGCATACCAAAAAATATTGAAGAGATGACCCACAAAAGGACTGAAACCAAAAAGACTGCCTTCAATGGCAAAAAATGTTAAACTCATAGGACGATAGCGCCCACCTTCTACGAGTTGAGCTTTTCCTTCTTCTCCAAAAAAGCCTCTGAACGTATCATAAGCCCATATATCAGGAATGCCTGCCCACCCATTCTGGGTAAAGTCATTTTCAGCGATGACAATCGCGTCATCTAAGACATATTCATAACCCAGGCTGGGCGTATAAAAAAGGAAGGCCCCTATAGCCAATACGATGCTGAGTGAGACAGAACCGGACTTCAGGAATGAAAATTGCTTTTTCAATGGGTGTTTTGCTTTACCCCAAATTAATCAAATTCTGTTCGCTTCTCCAATCAAAGGTTATCTGCCGGCATGAATCAATAAAACGGAAACATCCGCAGGAGATACTCCGCTGATTCTGCTAGCCTGCCCAATGGTCATCGGTCGTGCTTTATTCAATTTTTCGCGCGCTTCTGAGGATAAAGAGGATATGGAGTTGTAGTCTACATGATCACCCAGCTTGACGGACTCTAGTCGATCTAACTTGTCAACCATTTCTTGCTCTCTCTTGATATAGCCCTCGTATTTGAGATTGATTTCTGTTTGTTCCACGCTTTCATGATCCAGACTTTTGATAAAAGCATCCAAATCAGGCAGATAGTTGCGAAGCCCCTCCAGATCAACATTAGGGCGCAATAATATAGACTTGAGTTTAACACTTTGTTTCAAAGGAGAAGACTGCTGATCTTCCAAATAGCGGTTGATATCCTCCGGGCGAACACTGGTTTTCTCTAGAAAATCTGTCAAATCCTCAATGCGTTTCTGTTTTAAGTGAACTCTTTCAAGACGCTCTTCCATGTTGGCAACACCTCTTGCATGAGCCAATGGGGTTAACCTCATATCGGCATTGTCTTGACGCAGCAAAATCCGATATTCAGCTCTTGAGGTGAACATGCGATATGGTTCTTTAGTGCCTTTATTCACCAAATCATCAATGAGCACACCTATATAGGCTTCTGATCTTTTAAGCACAAAAGGTTCTTCATCCCGAATCCAGAAATGGGCATTCATGCCAGCAATTAATCCCTGACATCCGGCTTCTTCATAGCCCGTAGTACCATTGATTTGACCTGCAAAAAAGAGGCCATCTACCAGTTTTGTTTCTAAGGTGTGCTTGAGCTGTGTAGGTTGAAAGAAGTCATATTCAATCGCATAGCCGGGACGGAACATTTTTGCATTTTCAAAGCCACGAATCTTTCTCAAGGCTTTATATTGAACGTCTTCCGGTAAAGAGCTGGAAAAACCATTTACATATACTTCTACAGTGTTCCATCCTTCCGGCTCTACAAATAATTGGTGACGATCCCTTTCGGCAAAGCGGTCAATTTTATCTTCAATAGAAGGACAATATCGAGGACCAATCGCATTGATGCGCCCATTAAACATGGGCGATTTATCGAATCCCTCCTTGAGGGTGTCATGAACTTCCGGATTCGTGTAGGTGATATGGCAAGGCCGCTGTTTTGTGAGCTTGGGCGTATCTGTAAAAGAAAAGCCGGATGGGTCCTCATCACCATGCTGTACTTCCATGGCACCCCAATCAAGGGTTCGTCCATCCACTCTGGCGGGCGTACCGGTTTTCATGCGTCCGGCTTCGAATCCTAGTTCTTCGAGTTGAGCAGTTAGACCCACAGACGCTCGTTCGCCGGCTCTTCCTCCTCCAAATTGTTTATCTCCGATATGAATCAGACCATTTAAAAAAGTCCCGTTGGTTAAAATGACCGTTTTGGCCGGAATTTCCAGCCCCAAACTTGTTCGTACGCCTTTGACACGATTGCCCTTTACCACAAGCCCGGTCACCATCTCCTGCCAAAAGTCAACGTTCGGATGTTCTTCCAGCATCTCACGCCATTTGGCAGCAAATAACATTCTATCGCTCTGCGCTCTGGGGCTCCACATTGCAGGGCCCTTAGAGCGATTCAGCATCCTAAACTGGATCATAGTATGATCCGTCACGATTCCTGAATATCCACCTAAAGCATCTATCTCACGTACAATTTGCCCTTTCGCAACCCCACCCATAGCCGGATTACAACTCATCTGGGCGATGGTATTCATATTCATCGTCACCAGTAAAACCTTTGAACCCAGGTTGGCGGCTCCAACCGCAGCTTCACATCCTGAATGTCCACCTCCCACAACTATTACATCGTACTCTGGAAACATGCTTCTTTGTTTTGAGGAACAAAATTAAGAAGACTTCTTCAGATTCGGATGATTTACAAGCCATTGCAGCTATAATGAATGTCATTTTTATAGGATGGACATCCAAAAAGAGATTATACTCGTATCTATGTAGTCATGCACCACTTCCTTAGGATATCTATTTTCATGATCTTGGTCTCCGCTGCCTTTGGCCAGACCTTACAGGATACGCTGTCTCAGGAGAGTCGGTTGATCGCACTACCATTAGTGTTTCGGACACCGGAAACCAGCTGGGGTTTTGGTGCAGGAGCAGCGTATAATTTTTTCATGAAGAGTGATACGCTAGGGGTGCGCCCTTCTCAAGTACAAGCCGGAGCTGTTTATACCTTGGAAGAACAAGTTTTGCTCTATTTTCCTTTTCAGCTTTTTTTTAATCAAAACCAATACCTTCTCAGTGGTGAGTTGGGGTACTATTATTACTTCTTTCGCTTTTATGGAACAGGAAATCAAACCTCTGTCGAAAAAGAAGAATTCTATCTAGCCTCATTTCCTCGACTTAAATTAGCTCTGGCTTGGGCATTGCAGCCCAACTTTTTTGTCGGACTGACCTATGATTATGACCGGTTTGAGATACAAGAAACTGCAGCGGGTGGGCTTTTTGATCAAAGAGCATTTATAGGTGAAGCAGGTGCGGTCATTTCTGAACCGGGTTTCCAGGCTATTTATGATAGTCGCGATGCCATTTTCTATCCTAGCCAAGGTTTTTTTATTCAAAATGACTTTTATTTTTCCCTTTCTGGAAATGAACTCACTTTTCCTTATGGTGGGTTTCGTATAGATGCTCGCTGGTTTCACGAAATCTTCCATCATCATATTATTGCGTTTCAAGTGGTGCATGAACAACAATTCGGCAGTGTCCCTTTCTTCAGATTGGCAGGGCTGGGGGGACCCAAAATATCTAGAGGATATATTGAAGGGCGATTTAGAGACCAATCTTTATATCAAATGCAGGGAGCTTATAGGTTTCCCATTATTTGGCGCTTCTATGGGGAAGTTTTCGCAAGTTTGGGTGAAGTAGCACCGAGCTTCAAAGGATTATTCAGGAATGCACATTGGTCAGCTGGGGTAGGCGTTCGATTTAGAGTAGACACATCCAATAAGTTACACCTGAGAGCTGACTTTGCTTTTGGCGAAGATCAAAGTGGGTTTTATCTAACTGTAGGAGAAGCATTTTAATGGAAGGACTAAGCATCATTATACCGACCCTGAATGAGGAAGAGAATGTCAAGAGTCTTTTCCCTAAATGGCTCCCGTATTTGAAAGATTTACCGGTGCAATTGATTCTTGTAGATGGAGGCAGTGAGGATCAAACAATATCAGAGGGCGAGGCTTTGGGATTTGAATGGGTCCGAATGAGTCGGCAGGGCAGGGCACTTCAGATGAATGCAGGGGCTGAACTCGCTCATTATCCCTATTTATTTTTCATGCATGCTGATGTTCAACTTCCGCCTACCTTTTGGTCAGATATTAGGTCTTTCAAAGACAAAAACCTTGATTTCGGATTATTCCCTTATCAATTCAGGCCTACTTCTTTCTTATTAAAGATAAATGCTGCTCAAACCCATAAAAAAGGATTCTTTACTGGAGGTGGAGATCAGGGACTTTGGATCCGAAAAGAAGTCTTTGAAAGGGAAGGGGGCTTTGATGAATCCTTGCCGATTATGGAGGATTTTGAATTCTTTTGGCGACTGCAGAAACAATATCAATATGATATAGCTCAAAATCCATTGAAAGTTTCCTCAAGAAAATATCATAAAAATGCTTACCTCAAAGTACAGTTGGTTAATCTCTATGTGTTTCTGGCTTTTCGATTGGGTTTATCACCCCAGCGGCTGGCGCGTCAATATAGGAGATGGTTATAACTCTTTAATGGGAATCATGTTCCCATAAAAAAAGCCGAATCTGTAGAGATCCGGCTTTTCTTGTTATTGATCTTTTCTTTATTGAGCACCGCCACCGGCTAAAAGCTTCGCTTTTACCTGCTCGGTTACATTCGTGCTTTCATCAGCATACAATAAAGCTCCGCTCGCTGCATCAAAAATGTAAGTATAGCCTTCTGCTTCTGCCAATTCCTTGATCGCTGTGTTTACTCGATCCAAAATCGGCTGATACAATTCTTGTCTTTTGCTAAGAATTTGGTTCTGCATGTCTTGCTCATACTGAGCTAACTCTAACTCCTTTTGCTTCAGCTTCTCTGCTTCTGCCTGAAGAGCTTTAGGAGCAATTTCTCCTTGTTTTTCTTTTCTCTGTAACTCTTGATACTCAGCTTGTAAGCTTTGCAGTTTTTGCTGACCTTGTTTTGTCAACTGCTTTTGCAATGTTTCAAGTTTAGCATCTGCCTGCTTTACTTCCGGCATTTCTGCAATCAATGCATTGGAGTCCATGTAACCAAACTTTTGAGCATGTAAGCTAAGTCCGGTACAAACCGTCAGTACGGCTAACAATATGATCTGTTTCATAATCTGTCTCATTTTGTGCGGCAAAAGTAAAAAATCTTTGCCATTTCTCTATTTGATCCCCAGGATCCTCTTTACATCATCCGTTTTGTCGAATTCATCATTCAAAAAGAGAATTCCGGTAGTTGAACTTTTATCCAGAATGATATCAAACCCTCTTGAGTCTGCAAAACCTTGAACAGCCTTAAAGACTTCATTTTGAATAGGGGCGACCAATTCTTGTCTCTTTTGAAAGAGCTCTCCCTCCGGACCGAATTTCTGACGCTGGAGTTCACGGACTTCTTTTTCTTTATTCATGATTTCATCTTCCTTCTGACGTTTCATATCCTCACTCAACAAGACTTGCTCTGCCTGGTACTTATTGTACATGCTTTTAATCTGATCCATTTCTTGCGCAATTTGCTGACGCCATTTTTCTGCGATCTGATCTAATTGGTCCTGAGCTGTCTTGTAGTCAGGCATGTTAGATAAAATTTCATTTACGTCGACCACAGCCGTTCTTTGGGCATATAAACCTGTACTGGCGGTCGCTGCCAGAAACACCCATAATATCAATAACTTTTTCATAATGCTTCGTTTAGGTTAACTATCCGTATCACAATAATAATGGGAATTTAGTACTAATCAGCACAGAAGTACAGCTCTTTAACGGATTTTTAAGGAGAATTCAAAAGCTTTAACGTCTTCTTAAGGGCTGTAGGTATTCCCGAATAGATGATTTGCGGAATCAAACTCATCTTTGCTTCATCCCCTAACTCAGGATCATTATTTTTATGCCAAATTGCTTGCTGTTATGTCTGAACTATTAATCACAACTGAAGGGCTGAGTTTGGATGCCCTTGAATTGCATGATCTCGATCATGATACCATTCGATTGGATCATCAGGTGGTAGAATATGTCAGCAGATGCAGGATGTATTTGGAGTCGAAAATCAATGAAGGCGAAGATGCGTATTATGGTATTAATACAGGTTTTGGTTCTCTTTGTAATGTGATTATCTCGAAAGAGAAGCTTAATGACCTACAGCATAACCTCATTCGATCTCATGCGGCAGGAATGGGTGAAAGTGTTCCCCCAAAAATCGCCCGCTTGATTTTATTACTAAAGATTCAAAATCTTTCCTATGGCTATTCCGGAATCAGAATACAAGTCCTGCAAAGATTAGTAGACTTGTATAATATGGGGGTGGCGCCGCTTATTTTTCAGCAAGGTTCTTTAGGCGCCTCCGGGGACTTAGCGCCCTTAGCTCACCTGAGTTTGCCTCTAATTGGGGAAGGAGAAGTATGGTTCAGGGGGCAGCGCAGGCCCTCCAAAGAAGTATTGAAAGAGCTTGATATGGAACCGATTGCCTTAGCGGCAAAAGAGGGTCTGGCCTTACTTAATGGAACGCAGTTTTCAACGGCCTATGGAGTGTACGCAGCATTGCAAGCCCGGAAAATGATTCGAAAGGCCAATCAATGTGCTGCACTTTCTATGGAAGCATTTAATTGCCAACTCTCACCTTTGGACCCTGATATCCATTTCATCAGAAAGCATTCCGGACAAATGGAGTGTGCTGCAGAAATTGCCTCTTTTTTAAAGGGGTCAGACTTACATATACGTAAGGGAAAAAGCGTACAAGATCCTTATGCCTTTCGGTGTGCGCCCCAAGTTCATGGAGCGAGCCTCTCCGCGCTGAAGCATGTCGAAGATATTCTGCAACATGAATTATATGCAGTGACAGACAATCCTAATGTTTTTCCTGCTGTAGATAAGATCTTGTCTGGTGGCAACTTTCATGCACAGCCTATTGCATTAGCATTGGATTACTTGGCTATTGCTTTGGCTGAGATTGCAAACATATCAGAACGCAGAACCTATCAACTCTTGACAGGGGCCAGAAACTTACCCTCTTATTTGATCAGAGATGCCGGACTGCACAGTGGCTTTATGATCGCACAGTACACGGCAGCCTCGATTGTGAGTCAGAACAAACAGTACTGCAGCCCGGCCAGTGTCGATTCTATTGTATCCAGCGTGGGGCAGGAAGACCATGTCTCCATGGCAGCCAATGCAGCAACAAAGCTTTTCAAAGTCGTAGAGAATGTTTGGAGTGTGCTCGGTATCGAATGGATGTGTGCTTGTCAAGCCGTGGACTTAATGGATTATGGCATTGGTCCTTCTCTGGAAGAGCCCAAAACGGAATTTCGATCAAAAGTGTCCCTTTTGACTGAAGATCGGGTTCTGCATGAGGATATGAAAGAGGCTGCAGCATTTTTAAGGTATGCGTAGACTTTGGTTGATCTATACACTATTGTTCTGTCTTCCGTTTTTCCTATCCGGGCAGGAATCAGGCTTTGGATGGGAAATAGGAACGGGTTTTTTCATTAAACATAATCCTGAGATCTCATTTGATGTGCAGCAACCCATGCCATTTGCGGAAGCGAAATATATATGGCAAAGCAACCACCATCTATCATGGGCAAGATATCATCGATTTCCCAACATCCAAATAGCTGCCAGAGCTCAGTTTTTAGGTGTACAGGCAACCACCGGCTGGTCATTAGCTTTATATCCTTCTTTAGATATTCCTATCATGAATAGAAGCTCCGGCAACTTTTCTTTTGTCGTGGGTAGTGGATTGAGTTACCACACAAAATATTTTGACCCGATTGGAAATGTCCAAAATAATGCAATTGGCTCCGCTTGGAATAATATCAGCCGATTCCAATTAAAATATTCGTTTCCTTTTTTCAAGATGGGTACAGCCGCGATAGCTGCAGGATTTAATCATCTATCTAATGGCGCTACACAGTCTCCAAATAGAGGGATCAATAGCTGGAGTTTGAGCTTAGAGTGGCAAGACGTTCATTTCCGCAAGGAATCCCCGCAGGAGCCCGCAGATATGTCCGTAAAGCCCTGGATTTTTAAAAAATGGTATTGGGATGTTCAATGGAGCACCGGTATCAGGGAAGACAAAACACCCCTAGGACCAAAATATTATGTCTACAGTCTTCAGACCGATGTGGTTTATGCTTTTGATCCAATACAGAGATGGCGATTAGGGATAGAATGGGAACGAAATATGCAACTGGTGGATTTTTACAGCAGACAATGGCAGACAGAGAATAGAAGCGAGGCTTTACAATTGGGTAGTAGCTGGAGCATTTATATTGCTGATGAGTTTGTGTTTGGTCCCACTTCTGTTACCATTTTGCTGGGTTATTTATGGGATAGCGGATATACGGGGATTCCTATCTATAATAAATTAGCTTTTCGCTATTATTTCTCTTTTGGAAAAGATCAAAATAAAGATCTTTATGCCACAGTTGTTTTAAAATCCAGATTAGCAACGGCAGAATATATTGCCTTGGGAATTGGTTATCGTTTATAAATCACAAATATGAAGAAGCTGCGTTTGCTACTAATAGGAATGGTCCTTTTATCAGTGAGTTGTGACCCCGCTACCAAATGGTGGAATGAGTTTAATTTATTTCCTGTAGACCAGGATTTACAGCTTGGGCTGCAAGTCTCACAGCAGATAGAGTCAGACCCCCAAAACTTCCCCATTCTTCCGGAAGCGGGCAATCGTGAGATTTATCAATATATCCGCTCTTTGACCAATAAAATATTGGCTACGGGGAAGGTGAAACATAGGGATGCATTCGCCTGGCAAGTGAAGATCATTGATGACGATGAAACTCTGAATGCATTCTGTACACCAGGTGGATTTATATACGTCTATACCGGATTGATTAAATTTCTGGATACCGAATCACAACTTGCCGGGGTTATGGGCCATGAAATTGCACATGCCGACCTTCGGCATTCAACCGCCCAGATGACGAAGTTATATGGCTTGGATATCATCCGACAATTGATCACTAAAAACGCAGATCCTTCATTGGTGGAGCAAATTGCCTTACAACTGACATCCTTGAGTTTTAGCCGGTATCATGAGTCGCAATCAGATCTTGCATCTGTTGAATATTTATGCGGTACAAATTATAATGCAGCAGGTGCCGCGGGCTTCTTTCAGAAAATGAAGACTTCCCCTCGCCCTCCTCAGTTTCTAAGTACGCATCCTGATCCGGCTAATAGAGTGAAAGCCATCACAGGCGCAGCTTTGGAGCGCAACTGTGATACCACCGGTGTGAACACAAAGACCTACGATAAGCTGAAGCAAAGATTATAAAAACAAAGAGCCTCTATGAAATTTCATAGAGGCTCTTGCATGTATTATGCTGCTCTTGCTTCGTTTATTCTTCAGATTTTTGAGCTACAATATCAAGAATTAGCCCAATTTCATCTTCCACGATACCATTTTTGATATCATCCACAATGGAACGAGACATGAACATAATGCCCCATTGAGTTCTATCGATGGTAAATTTGGGAGTGGTGACCTTTAACATGTTGTCCGTTTGCTTAATATTCGCTTTAAATGTGATCATTTGGGTGGTATCTCTCAAGGTAAGATTTCCGGAGACCATAGCATTTGCTGTAGAATCATTTTCCATAGCTTCCACCTTTGTGATTTCAAAGGTAGATGTAGGATACTGAGTAACATTGAAGAAATCATCTTCTCGCCCTTCTTCTAGTCCCATAAGGTGGTTTTCAAGTGAAGTCTTATAATCACCTTCCAAATCCTGATCTTCGATGGTTGTCATATCGATTAATATGGAACCACTCTCAGGCATATCGCCTTTCATTGCTATTTCGCCGGATTTCACTTTAATAATACCATTGTGTGTAGCAGATGGCTTGTAGCCTTCCCAATGGATGACGCTATTGTCTGTATCAATCGTGTACATCACAGACTCTTGAGAGGCCTGGGCAACTTCCCCTGCTTCACTTACAGTCGCATCTTCTCCGGTATTTTCGTTTCCGCATGCAACGAAAAATAGACTTCCCATCAGGAAGACAAACAATTTGAGATTCCAATTCATAATTTGTAGGTTTTTGTTGTGAGTTTAATTTTTAATGCTATCCAGGAAGTCAATCGTTTCCTGTAAACTTCTTAAGTAATGCACATTAGAGGGTGGTTGTTCATCTTGGGATGCAGCTTGATAACCGGTAATCAAAATTTCAGAGTCCGGAAGTTCCTTGGATAAGTCTTTTATATATTCTTCTGCTGACATCCGATCCGGCTCCTCATTCATCATGGTAAAAATAAAGTCCGGGCTGTGGATTTCACAAGCATCCTGGACATCCATAAAGGTGATGTTTTGTCCTATATTGACCACCTTGAAGTGCCGTTTGACAATTAAATAATTCATGAATAGCAAACTCAGCTCTTGCGATTCCCCTTCTGGAAGATAAATCAGAAAAGAGTGCGCTTCTTTTTGTGGAGGGAGTTTACGCTTCGCTTCCTCAATAGCGACAATTATTTTCTGGCGGATAGCATAGCTCATAAAGTTCTCCTGCACGGGCTTAATGGCTCCGGTGATCCATAAAAGGCTCAATTTGTCCAATAAGGGATAAATGACTTCCAACATAGTTCGTTCAAAGCCCATTTCTTCTATATTGCTGTTGATGATATCATCAAATGCATACTCGTCCAGATCGATCATGGCAATAGTCAAAGCATCGAGCTGATGTCGGTCCTCTTGTCCTGTGGAAGAAATTTTCCTTGCTTCAGCGGTAATTTTTTCGTGGCTCATGGCCGCAATCTGAGATATCCGGAAACCATTTCTTTTGAGGATGGCGACATTGATCAGCAAGCGGAGATCTTTGTCTTTATAATATCGGATATTCGTGGATGTACGTTCAGGTTGGATAAGGTCATAGCGTTTCTCCCACATACGTATGGTATGCGCTTTGATGCCAGAGAGTTTTTCTAGATCGCTGATGGAGTAAACTGCCACGTTTTAAGATTTCTGGTTATTCTTTCTAATCTTTATAACAACTTGAATCAAATAGATGTTTAATTGAAAGGAATTCATATTGTGAACGTCCCCTAAAAAGAAAGATAGCTAAAAATGAATATTGGAATAGTTTGTTACCCAACTTTTGGTGGATCAGGTGTAATTGCGACAGAATTAGGTTTAGGATTAGCTAAGAGAGGACATAAGGTACATTTCATTACCTATAGCCGCCCGGCTCGTCTTTCGGGATTTCAAGAGAATGTATTTTTTCACGAAGTCACAGCTATGGAATATCCCTTGTTTGATTTTTCACCCTATGAGTCTGCCTTAGCCAGTAAGTTGGTTGACGTTGCTCGATACGAAGAGTTGGACATTTTGCACGTTCATTATGCGGTACCCCATGCCTCTGTAGCTTATACAGCAAAGAAAATATTATTGACCAAAGGAAAGTACCTGCCGACGGTTACAACACTACATGGTACAGATATTACACTAGTAGGAAATGATCGATCTTTTAAAAGTGTGGTCGAATTTGGCATCAATAAATCAGATGGGGTAACAGCTGTCTCTAACTTTTTGAGAGAAGAAACATTCTCAAAATTTAATGTAGAAAATGAGATTAAGGTCATTTATAACTTTATCGACCAAAACCGATTCAAGCGAGAAAATAAAGAGCATTTTAGAAATCTATTAGCCCCTCATGGTGAGGCCATCATGATGCACACCTCTAATTTTAGAAAGGTCAAGAGAGTAGAAGATACCCTCTATATGTTGCAGAAAGTCAGGGCTGAACATCCTACCATACTGCTGTTGGTGGGCGATGGGCCGGAACGTACAAGATTGGAAAAAATGGCCAGAGATATGGGATTGGGTACTTGTGTGCGATTTCTGGGTAAACAAGAGGCGATAGAAGAGCTATTGTCTATAGCAGACCTCTTTGTCTTACCTTCCGGAAATGAAAGTTTTGGTCTTGCGGCATTGGAAGCTATGGCTTGCGAAGTGCCGGTCATCTCTTCAAATGCCGGTGGATTGCCGGAGGTCAATATCCATGCTCAAACAGGTTATCTGCATGAGGTCGGTGATGTGGATGCGATGGCCCAATATGCACTGAAGTTATTGAAAGACCCGGAGCTTCTGACAGAATTTCGCCAAAATGCATTGAATCAGGCAAATGACCACGCCTTAACCCTCAAGGTTGAAGAGTATGAAAAATATTATCAAGAGGTGTATGAGCGATCTATGTATCCGAAAAAATCCTAGCGAATCACTACTATTTTAACGACAGCATCGCTTGGCCGAGTGAAATCTCCCCGGCCACTGATCCATGCTAAATAAACACCTGAAGCCACCCGTTCGCCATTCCATTGGGTTCCATCCCATACGGCTTGTCCTCCTAACGCTTCTGTTTCAAATAGAAGTCTTCCTTGAGTATCAGTGATTTTAACGATAGCGTCTTCTGCTACTCCTTGAATGGCTATAGGCCCATCGTATTCCGGGCGTACCGGATTGGGATAAGCGTATACATTTGGTGAATTAAATGTTCTGGAACCTGTTGCTTGCATCCTGTAGGCTATGACCCCATCCGCAGTACCTATGTACATGATCCCTTTATCTAAATCCTGGGCAAAACCAGTGATTTGATTGCTGAATAAGGGGCTGTTACTTTCCGTAAAAGTAAATAGTTGTTCATTTCCGGAAGGGGAAAGTACAATGACACCACCATCCGTGCCTACCCATTTTCGATTGGCACCATCTGCAATAATAGCATTGATTTTCACATCATCTAACAAGAAATCTCCCACCCCGTCTCCATCATCATCTACAATGGGTTGTGTGCTACAATCAAAGTCAAAAACAGAATTACCGCAGGCGAATAGCACCAGCCCATCGGTAGTTCCGACCCAGATGTTTCCTGAGCGATCCCTGCAAAGTGAAGTGACTTCATTATTCGGCAAAGCTGAATTTCCTGCATTAAAGATTTTATATCGGTCATCTGCATGGGTGCTCGGGTCATTTTCGTTGATAACCAAAAGACCAGCATCGGGCCCTTCTACACGAGCCCAAATTTGATTGAAATCATCGCATACTAAGTCGGCCAAAGTTGAACTGCTTGGAATGGAGAAAGCGTCGCAACTTCCATCAGTACGGAAAACCACCAGGCCTTCCGGAGCCAGATAGTTAGCCACCCATAGTTGATTATCGTTATCAAAAGCTAAGCCTGAAACCCTTTCTCTTTGACTGTCACCAATAGCCCCTTGCAGACAACTATTGGTGTCATCAAACAAAGACAGTTCATTGTTTTCCAATTTTAAGAGACCTGCCCAATAAGAGCCGGCATAAACCGTTCCGTTTTCCGGGTGAACGGCTATTCTAAAAATATCATAGATGTCCGGGTCTCGCATTTCCGGACTGAGAGAGGGGTTATAGTTGTCCCAATCAGGGGCTTTATAAAGATAGAATCCATTGCCGGAAAACCCATAGGCAAAACTAGAACTTGGACCACCACCTGCAATGGCTAAGGTTCCTTGGGCAAAGTCAAGATCGCTGGATTGAGCAAAGGCAGGACATTCGAAAAAGCGAGTCTGGCAATCATCTGCTTGAAGAGCATATCGAATACCTCCAAAGGCATCTCCAAAATAATAGGCCCCTTCCTTTGACTCCCATGCATGCGTGATTTCCCCGTGGCAGGGCGGGCTCGTGAACTGAAAATTCCCGCCGCGATCGTAAAAATAGACTTGATCGGCACCATCAAACTTGCGAACACCACACATCAGATGAGTTGGCCCATTTTGTAGAAATATGATTTGTTGGTTGTTGATAAAGCGATCCAAAGTGTCTAGAGTCCCGGAAGCATTTCGTTTGAAAAGCTCGGTATCTGTGGCAAAATATAGTTCTTCATTAAAAAGCTCAATATGGCGGATATTCTCAGGAAGAGGAGATGGACCTTCAAGCTCGTCCCATACAGCCCAAAATTCAAATTGATTGTAATTCTCTATAGGTAATTGATGTAGAACACCATCCATAAGTGCTACATAATGCTCTTGGTAGGTGGTGAAATCTTGAATAGGATCAGGACTGGTGTTAGATTTCAAGATGAGACCATTCTGGAGATCGACGACCACAATCCCAAACCCGGTGCTTATAAAGGCCTTGTCTCCTGCTTGAGCGATTCCATTGATGCTTTTATCCCCTTGTATGGCTGTTGATCGAACGATATCATTGATATTGATGATTTCATCTTCATAAATCAGGTCAATATTGCCATTTTCATAAGTCAGAATAAGCACATTCACTTCCTCATTATAAAGTGCAAAATTGGGATCCATATCTGAAAGCCCATCGATTGTGGTAATCAATCTGGGGGATTCAAATGGTTTGGTGACTCTTAATAGTGCTTTATCGGAAACGAAGAAAATTCGATCAGGAGATTCTGCGATATACGTTCCACTATTGAAAGGGAGCAGAGCTTTCCACTCTCCGATAGCAAGATCTTCCTGTCCAAAAGCGGTAAGACCCAAGGTGCCCAATATAAAGAGATGTAAAAGTCTGATCATCGGTAAAGATTTGACCCTTCAAGGTATTTAAAAACGACATCCGGGACCAGGTATTGTATGCTTTTCCCTTCCCGCAGGCATCTGCGGATATAAGTCGCTGAAATATTCATCTGGGGTGCATCATAGAAGTGTATAGAGGGGTGGTTGTGAAATCGGCTGGGTGTATCAAATGATGGCCGTTTATAAATGTATATATCATGATCTCTTAATAAGACTTCATAATTTTTCCATTTATGAAAAGATTGCAGATTATCCCCTCCCATCAGCAAGACAAAGTTTTTATCAGGGTATTTCTCTTTTAGATACGCCATGGTGTCTACGGTATAGCTGGGCTTCGGGAGATTGAATTCAATATTGGATGCTCGCAGTTGGGGGTTGTCCTCCACGGCTAGTTGTACCAGGTGTAAGCGGTCATAATCATTCGCCAGGCTATTCTTTTCTTTCAGAGGGTTTTGAGGAGACACGACGATCCAAACCTCATCTAAATCCGTTTGGGTAGCCATGTAATTCGCAATGATTAAATGTCCAATGTGAATAGGATTGAAGGAACCAAAAAATAGACCTGTCTTCTTCATGCTGCTTATTTATATCAATTGATAAACGAGCCAGGCGATCCATTGGCTGGCAAATCCCAATAGGGCACCCCAATAAACTTCATGAATGGAGTGCGCCTTTAGGTGCAATCTTGCACTCATAACCCAGCCTGCAATTAGTAACACAAGGATAACCAGCCATCTAGTGGGCACATACCAATCCATACCGAACAAGGGCAGGTTGAAGTGTGTGTAGGCAAATGAAAAATAGAGGAGGCTGGCAATTCCTATAAGTCCTCCCATTCCGGTTGCATGAAGGGATATTTTGTATACGGTATTAATGACAAACGCCAGAACTAAACTCAGCACTGCTCCAAGTGTAAGGATTTCAAGCTCCCTAGGGCTGTCTCCAGATTGATTCAGGTTTACAAATAGCCATATATAAAAGAGCATTGTGCCAATTAAAGGAAATATCCGATCCCTCTTATCCGGCATTTGAAAACTAGGAACAAATTTTAGACCTACCATCATAGCAGTGATCAAGGCAGGAAAGAAAAAGCTCACAACAAAAAACTTGATTACAAGCAGCGACTGATCGCTGATATTGGCACTTCCAAAGAGAAAGGGGTTTACCACGAGGAGTAGCATGAACCCATAAAACAGGATCAATAGGGGGTGGAAGACAATCGAACTGATTTGCATCACGTATCTCATGAGGCAAAGATACTACCCTTGTTTACAAATGATAATCTCTACGCGTCTATTCATTTCTCGTTCCATATCGTTAGAGTTATCATTTAATGGATGTGCAGCTCCCATGCCTTCCGATCGAATTCTATTGCCGGGTATGCCTTTTTGGATCATGTATTCAGCAACTGCTGCCGCTCTTTCTTTTGATAATTGGAGGAGGGATTGTATTCGATTTGCTCTTTCTTCAGCGGTTTCAGATCTCCTTTGTATCCCATTGTCTGTATGTCCCTCGATGATTATGGTTTTGAGACTATCTTCCTTTAATCGCAAGATTAATTCATTGAGTACGGCATATGAAGTTTCTTTCAGCTTGGAGGATTGCGCTTCAAACCGAATTTTTTCTAATATGAAGCTCTCACTCAGCTGTTCATCAGCACGAAGTAACTCTTTCTTGTAGGTGGGAACCTTGAAAGTTGTCTCTTTAGGAGGATGGGTTGTGGAAGGAGATGTAAAAGCTTGCTTTTCTTCTTCCCTCAGCAGCAAATCTATGAATATAGTATCTCCATCCTTCCACTTTTCCGGGTAATACTTCTCTTCTATGAGTGGATATGCATCTGCTTCCGCGAAAAGAGTGATCGATCGCGTATCCTGAATTTTGAAAAATGCGGTTCCGGTTTGGGCATTCAATCGATACCGGACAGAATCTGCTTGTCCCAGGGAATAGCTTAATTGAGCGGGGACCAATGTGTAAGATGTACCATCCCGAATAAAAACTTTGATCCAACACTCCTTGCTTTCAACAGATTCCTGGAGTTGCAGGGGGAACCTAAAAATATCACTGGATCCCATTCTTGTGGATGAAAAGTACAAATAGGCTCCATCGGCACTAAAACAAGGTTGACTATCATTTGAGGCTGAGTTGATGGGACTTCCCAAGAGCTTTGGTTCCTTCCAATCTGTCCAACTATCTCCCACTCGTTCTGATACATAAATATCCATACCTCCAAGTCCGCCAGGCCGATTGGAAGCAAAGAATAGTCTTCGTTTATCTTTCGATAAAAATGGAGTAGACTCTCTGAAAGCAGTATTTAAACTTTTTCCAAGATGTATCGGAGCACTCCAAATTTCAAGACCTGACCGGTAGGAAATATAAAGGTCCTGGTCTCCTAAAGCATCTTCTCTTTGCAGCGCTAAAATAAGTACGTCTCCTTCTGCGCTGATGGTAGCTTGAACATCGTTAGAAAATGTATAAAAATCATAGATATAGAGAGGGCGAGGGAGTACATCTTTTTGCGAAAGCGCAAATCGCGATAAACCATCATTCATGCTTCCATCGGCAAAAAACTGATTGAGTAGTATCAACTCATTTTCAGTATCCCAGTAAGCTAAAACTCCGTTGGGTAAAGCACTATTTAGTGGGTAGGGGGGATGCTCTACAACTTGAATTTGATGATCTTCTAAATGCGCCACCCATATGTCCTGATTGTAAATAGATTTCAGCGGGTAGTCAATATTTTGTCCTGCCAATTGAGAATATATGAGCCTCAATCGATTCTTCCACTGCCTTTTGTTGAGTGTTGTTGATAAATCAATTTCTCCTGCAATCAGAGTGGGGTTCATTTCAGGGTATCCCAATCTGGAAAAGAAAAGTTGAGAGCCATCGGCACTCAATACAGGAGCTATTTCGTCATATTGGTCTGTATTAATAGAGGATGGCAGCCTCTCGGCTTCCTGTGTAAATACCCATAGAGGGAAAAGTACAATGAAGAGAAGGGAAGTTGAAAATCTGAATCTACCCATAATGCATGATTCGCAAACCTAAATATATTAATATTTAATGCTATATGATAGAAGGTCTGAAACTTTTTATATTCATTTGCAATATATATCGACAGGATTGTATTAGTATCATAGGATGAATTGTAAGTGGACATATCTGATAGGTTTTTTATGGTTGGGCATGATGAATGCCTGGTCACAGTCCGATAGTGTTCGAACCGAGTATTTGTACATCGATGGTCAGCGGTTAAAAGCGATGATTACGCCCGATGATACTTTATTTGTTTTTGAGTACGATTCAATACAAATCAGTTCTCCTCGAAGTTTTAAGGATAGAGAGGAATACCTTCTGTATATGAGATATAAAAGGTATGCAGCGAAAGTGTATCCATATGCAAAAGATGCGGTTAGGATTTACAGAGAAGCTGACTACGTCACCCGCTATATGAATGAAAAAAGCCGGAAAGTCTATCTAAAACATCTCCAACAAGAGTTGAATGAAAAATTTGAGGTACCACTCAAAAAGTTGAGCAAGACACAAGGCAGGATCTTAATTGAAATGATAGAAAGAGAGATAGATATGTCTCTATTTGATTTAATTGCACTGACCAGAGGTGGGTTTATAGCTTCCTATTATGGAACGGTGGGAACATTTTTCGATTACGATATTCGTGAAGGCTATATAGAAGGTAAGGACCCCATTATGGATATCGTGATTAAAGACTTTGATATCAGCTATGACATTGAAAAGGTGATCAAGAAAAACGAGTCAGAGAGAATGCCAATGATCCCTCAGTAGAAATGGGTAGGGACTTCCTATCTTTGTGTCTGCATTCAGTTCACTTTTAAGCATTGTTTTATGAAGGATTATATCAATCCATCTTTATTATTGGAATCAGATAAAATAGAAGCGGGGTCCGTTGAATGGCGGAGTCCCTCCAATTTGGCGATTGTGAAATATTGGGGAAAACACGGTCAGCAATTAGCCCGCAACCCGTCTCTATCATTGACCTTGTCTGAGGCTTTTACAGAAACGAAAATAAGCTACAAGGCCCTGGAAAAGGTGGTCTCAGGTTCGGATGCGATTCAATTAACTTTTACATTTGAGGGTAAAGAGGAACCGGCTTTTGCCGGAAGGATTAAAAAATATTTAAGTTCGCTCCTGCCTGTATTTCCCTTTCTAAAGCAATTAGATCTTACTATAGACACGAAGAATTCTTTTCCTCATTCTTCAGGAATAGCTTCTTCCGCGTCTGCTATGAGTGCTTTGGCTTTATGTCTCTGCAGTATTGAAGATCGACTTTTTGGAACCTTGAGTTCTGATCAGGAATTTGATCAGAAAGCCTCCTATATCGCCCGTTTGGGGTCCGGGTCTGCTTGTCGTTCCGTATATGGTCATTGGTCTTTATGGGGTGAAACCGGTGAAGTGAAGGGGTCAAGTGATGTATATGCCATCCCCATGGCTGATCAGGTTCATCCAGCCTTTGAACGCGCACAGGATGCGATACTTATCGTTTCAGAACATAAAAAATCTGTTTCTTCTACTCAAGGACACCAACTCATGGAAACGCATGACTATGCTAGTGTTCGATTTCAACAGGCAAGATCCCGTTTACATAGATTGTTGAGCGCCCTTAGGATGGGGGATTGGGAGGATTTTGGCAGAATTGCTGAGAATGAAGCATTGACATTACATGGCCTAATGATGAGCTCTAATCCGTCTTACATGCTGATGCACCCGAACACCTTAAGAATACTGAATGCAACTCGTAAATATAGGGAAGTGAAGAAGGTGCCCGTTTATTTTAGTTTGGATGCGGGTCCCAATGTTCATTTGCTCTACCCTGATTCGGTCAAAGAAGAGGTTAATGAATGGATCGGCAGTGAATTGAGCACTTATTGTAAGGGTGGTAAGGTCATATACGATCACGGAGGAGATGGACCTGAAGAATTATAAATGATGAAGAAAATAATGCGTCGAATTAGTTTATTCTTGATGTTGCTTACCGGTCTTCAATGGACTGCTTGTAAAGGACAGCCGACCGGACTTGTTAAAGACGTTTCCTTTGATGAAATGCTTGCAGGCATGCTGGATAGTACACAAGTATCTTTTCTATCTGTGGATCAACTGCATGCTCAGACGGGTGACTTTTTAATATTGGACGCAAGAGAGCGAGGTGAATATGAACTGAGCCATATCCCCGGTGCTGTTTGGGTGGGGTATGATGACTTTAACTTTGATCGTATTCGTAATCTGACGGATGATAAACCTGTAGTTGTATATTGTTCTGTGGGCTATCGGTCTGAAAAAGTTGGACAGAAGCTTCAGGAGAAGTTTTCAACTGTGTATAACCTTTATGGAAGCATTTTTGAATGGGCGAACAGATCGTATCCACTTGTGGATAAGGAAGGTGATTCCACAAAAACTTTACACACGTACAACAAACGATGGAGTAAATGGGTGAAAAACCCTTCCATCCAAAAAGAATACTAAAAAATCTGCCGGTAAGGAGCAGACTTACTTATTCTCTACCTTTAGAATTCTGCCGGAATTGATATCTCCATTGCGACTCATGACTTTGATGATATACGTTCCGGTAGGCCAATTTCTTCTAAGTGCCATGCTGAAAGGATTCATTCCAGGGGTTAAGCTCATCTGTCCTGATTCCATCACCTGTCCTGCTGAGCTAGAGATTTCGTATTCGATTTCTTGCTCAGAAGTGCTGTAAAGCGCAAGATTAAAGTAATCTACCGTTGGGTTGGGGTAAATCTTCATTTCGAGATTTATCCTTGCAAGGTCAATTTTTGTCATGTCACACTCAGGAGCTGCAAAGAATACATTTTCTTGCATGAGGTTAATGTCCGTATTGCGAAGTACAATGTCCGCCATGCGGGTATTTTTAATTTCTTCAACTTCTTGAGGGGTTAAGCCCGGATCAATTTCAAAATAAAAGCGATCCGCATCTCTAAGTCTTTGGAATTGTTCCTTGATGATTTCAGCAACGGTTCGTCCAAAGAGCATCTCGGGCATCTTATCTTCAGCTAAGAAGCCAACCCAAGGGTCTATATTATCTACAGAACCATAAAGGTTCTTCATGTCCTCATTGAAGTTATCATTTTGACAAATGTCTTCGAAGTCAACGATTCGTTCCAGACCAATGCTTTCTCTGATGGTGTTGAAATCAGGAACGCCCATTTCTCTTGCTCTGTTAATATTAATAGATGCCAAATCCATCCCTAAACCCGCTTCGGGAGCCATGAAGAGGAAGTTTCTTAAATCATCTACTAGCTTACAATCAAAAAATTGTTGAATTTGTGCGGACATTCCCTTTAAGAAAGGCTCAATACCTTCTTCCATGATGAGAGGTCGAGGGTTGAAAAATCCACTACGCAAGTCCATATCGCCGCTAGGCATCGGATCACAATGGTCATCCATTCGGATAATTCTGGAAGACACCAAAGTGTGGCCCATTCTGAAGGCAGCAGAGGCAAACTCTACACTTACTTCAGGTCTAACATCAGCTTGATATCCTGCGTATGGATCCAATTCGATTCCAATGGCAGGCAGCCATTCGTGGTTGGTAATATTCTGAATTTGACCGATGACAATTCTTCGGGCATGCTGAAATAACTCTTCGTCACTCCAATCAGGGTGTTGCACAATCAGTTCGTCGCAAAGTCTATTGTGTTCCCGCACGAAAAGAGTGTGCATGGACATCAAGTTAGGATTCTCATTGATTCGAGGGTCCCCAGCCACAAAAAGACGAGTCGATAATGGATTCATATTATCCATGTGGGGTGCATTCGGATCAATAGGACTATTAAATTCTCCATCAACGGTGTTGAAGGGCAATAAATCGCCTGATGATACCTTCATTTTCCCGCCTTGGAAGGTTCTCAACCAGTTAGCGTGCTCCTCAGTTGATCCATATACGCCTGACCCATCCAACCAGTGGGTAATTTGATTTGGGAATAAACGAGGGTTTCCTTCACCGGTACCCGTTCCTTCAAGGATAATTGAACGAGACATAGGAATTTGCGCAATTCCATCACAATTAGGATCAAACATTTCGTCACATGGAGGGACCTCTATATTGATAGGTTCATTGTCGTCAAAAGGAATTAAAGTGATATCATGATCCAAAAATTGACCAAAAACCCATATGTAATCAGAGCGTTTATCTTCATCAGCTTTCCCATCCGGCTGATCAAAAAGAACATTGGATATTTGTCTAGGATTCGCCCGTTCAGTCGCAGCCGGGCTAGCATAACCATCTTCAAAAGCAATAGGAGCCAAGCGACTTAATGGGGAGCGTACTGTGCCATAATGGGGGTTGTCAATATTATTACCAAAACCATTATAGGAACGCACTTCCTGAGCAGAAAGCGATGCGCTTATCAAACCCAAGAAGGCAATACAAAATATTTGAATGGGTATCAGTCTAATATTCATAGGATGCGCACATTAACCTTTATATACAATGTCCATGGACTTACAAATATAAGAACTTCGGACCACTGGCACACACAATATATTAAAAATTTTATTAATATGTAAAGATTATTATGCGTAAACGTTTGTGATCAAAATACTTGTCCGTTTATGAGGTCTTCAAAAACTTGTCGTTTTTGTATGATTTTAACATTTTTACCCTCTATGAGTACTTCTGCCGGGCGTTCTCTTAAATTATAACCAGAGCTCATGGTATAAGAATAGGCCCCCGCATTATGAAAGCATAAGATATCGCCTACATGCACTTCAGGAATAAATCGGTCCTTCGCAAAGGTGTCATTTTCGCATAGAAACCCTACCACATCTACTTTCTCTGTGGGTCCTTGAGGATTACTAAGATTGCTGATATGATGATATGCATCATAATACATCGGGCGTATGAAGTGGTTAAAACCGGCATTCAGATAGACAAATCGGGTGCCATAAACATTTTTTATCTGTGTCACTTCTGTCAGGAAGTAACCCGCCTCACTGACCAAAAATTTACCGGGTTCAATGACCATTTTAAGTTTCGTCTGATGAGTCCGGTCAAAAATGTCTATTTCTTGTTTTAACCACTGGGCGATTTCCCCAATTTCCGCATCTTTTTCTGATTCCTGATAGGCCACTTTGAACCCACCTCCAAAATCCAGAAACTCAAGTTGGGCACTGAAAGAAGCGGCTTTCTCTAAAAGAACCTTAGCTGCTTTTTTAATGGCCTCTACGTTTTTGATATCGGAGCCGGTATGAATGTGTAAGCCCTTTACTTGAATCGCTCCACTTTGATGGAGACGTAGCACTTCTTCCAATTGGTTTACTGGTAAACCAAATTTGGATCTTTTATGTCCAACGGAAATTTTATCATGTCCGCCAGCTTTTACAGAGGGGTTTATCCTTACGCAAAGTGCGTAACCCGGCTGATATTCAGCAATTTGCTTCATGATATCTAAATTGTCGACACTAATATTGTACCCTTGGGAGATCGCCTCATAATATTCTGTGATGGCTACACCATTGGGCGTATAATGAATCTCACGAGGGCTGAACCCGGCTAGTTGCGCCAATTTGCCTTCATTGGTACTTACGATATCGACTTCTGCTCCCAGCTCCTTGAGAATCTTGAGGATTTGTATGTTGCTATTGGCTTTACAAGCATAATGAACGCTTAGGTTTGCTGTCTGAAAGGCTGCACTGATTTTATGAAATTGTTCCTTTATTTTCTCAGCTTCATACACATAAAGAGGAAAGCCAAATTCCTTTTGTAGAGCTTTATAATCCGCGAGAAAAGAGGGGGGGTGTTTCAACATGGAGGATATATTAATAGCTGTCTCTAATGTGTTCCAAAACTTTTTGCATTCCTGGTTTAATGCGTCCTGAACTTCCGATATAATTATCATTAAAAAAGCTGAAAGCCAGCCAGTTTCCTTTTTTCGTTTTGATGAAGCCACTTAGAGCGTGGTGGTTGCTGAGGGTTCCTGTTTTGGCAAAAACATAGGGTTCCTCCGCACCGTACCAATACTTAATAGTGCCCGTTTTGCCTCCGATTGGAAAGTAAGTTGGAATATTTTGCTTTCCGATTCGGCTTTCTATTTTAACCAGTACATCAATAATAAATTCAGGTGAGAATAGATTATATCTGGAAAGTCCGGAACCATCCACCCACTGAACGCGATTCTCCCAGTTAGAGAATTCATGCTCAAACATATATTGTATCACGTCTTTGCTGGATAAGGTATCCCCCAATTGTCCGCTAGCCATGAGCAAAATCTGTTCAGCCAAAAAGTTGTCACTTTCCAGCATCATCTTCCGATACACAGTGTCCATTGGAATGTTATGAAATCCTTGTCCTTTCATTGCTTGGTCAGCTGTGTATGCATAGCTGGTGGGCCGATAGAATGTATCTTCTAGGATTTTTGAAAGAGTATAGGGCTCAAGCCTGAAAGGGGAAGTTCTGACATACTGATCAGGGACACCATTTCCGACAGTGATTTCATATTGATTGACGTACTCGTCTCTTGAAATCCTGATTCCTTTTTTCGAACCGTCATATTGTATGCTTGTATAATCAAGCAAGTAGTCAGGTCCAACAGTGAGACTTCTGTTTAGGCTATCCCATTCTGACCACAATACATTCCCATATATGGGAAAACTACTAACTTCTGCTTGATAATAGTAAGGGTAATCTGCCCAGGACCATCCAGGACCAAATCTCTTATTTTTTGTAGGTCGGTCATTGATGCGGACTCTTTTCATTTCTTCCAAACGCAGCGCTTCTTTCCATTCAGGCTGTAAATGCTGAAATTCCGGGTGTAGGAAAATAGGGTTGCCATTCGGAATAATGACCATTTCATTATTCTGACTCAGCGTATCCGCTAAATAAAATGAATCACGGATGATCGTTAGACCCGTATAAAAGGTTAAGATCTTAGTATTCGACGCAGGAGTAAACAAACGATCTGAATGGTGTTGGTAGAGCCATTTTTCTTTTTCCAAGTCATATACGGCTAAGCCTATATAATGTTGTCCTAAAGGGGCCTCTTGTAACAAATTTGAAAGTTCTTTTCTTTCCTTGGAAGAGAATTTCTGCAGACCGGAACAAGATATGAATACCGTCACGGCAATAAAGAGGAGCGTTGTTTTTAAAGCTTGCATGGACTAAAGTTATTAACTTCAATCAAAATATTACGATCGACATATGAGAAGCTGGGTTTTATTTTTCGTCTTTTTTCTACCATTTGTTATTCAGGCACAAACGGATCCTGTAGCATATTATGATCGATTCAAAGAAAGGTCTATTCAAGATCGGTTTTTCAAGCATAGAGACATTGACCGAATCCTGAGTCAATTGGAGCAGGATGAACGATTTGGTATTAGCAAAGTGGGGACTTCTATTGAAGGCAGAGCCATCAAGCTGGTTCGAATCGGAAACGGCCCAAGGAAAGTATTGTTGTGGTCCCAAATGCATGGTGATGAAACCACTGCGACCATGGCCATGATGGACTTATTTCGCTATTTCCAGGACAGAGAGGTGGATGAAGAGTTGAAAACACAAATCTTATCCGAGCTCTCACTCTATTTTATTCCCATGCTGAATCCGGATGGAGCTGAAAAATTTGATAGGAGGAATGCGCTAGGAGTAGATTTGAACAGAGATGCCGTCAGACTTCAATGCCCGGAATCACGTATTTTAAAACGTATGGTAGATTCTTTGCAACCTGAATTTGGTTTTAATCTACATGATCAATCTCGGTATTATACAGCAGGCGAGGGATCTAAGTCAGCTACCTTTTCTTTCTTAGCTCCTGCATTTAATTATGCAAGAGATATAAATCCTGTTCGTTTAAAAGCAATTCAATTAATTGGGGATTTGAATGCTTATTCTTCTAAATATTTTCCTGATATGATAGGGCGATATAATGATGCATTTGAACCTCGTGCTTTTGGAGATAATATCACCAAATGGGGGACGAGTACGATTTTAATTGAATGTGGGGGATTGAACGGAGATCCTGAAAAGCAAGAGATTCGGAAAGTCCACTTTGGTTTATACGTCTATGCTTTTCAAAGTATTCTCCGCAAAAACTATCTATCCTTTGGGTTAGAAGATTATGTAGCCATTCCGAATAATAATCGGGGCATTAGAGATCTTATTTTGACCAATGTTCGCTACGAAAAAGAAGGAGTGAGTTATCTTTTAGATCTTGCTTTTATGCAGTCTGAAGTTGAAAATACTCATCATACCAGAATTGCAAGAGTGGCCTCTTTGGTCGATATAGGGGATCTTTCTACTTCAAGGGCCTATGCTTCATTCAATGCCGATAGCTTGTTGATTCAACCCGCAAAGGTCTATCCACGCGTCCTAGAAAGCAATGAAATCAATAAGCTTGATTTTGATAAACTGTTGAAAGATGGTTACGGAATTGTCTTGACCAAAGATGATATGGGAATTGAAAAATACGACTATCCCTTAGCGATTGTTCAAAATGTATCAGATGTGCAATGGCATCCTGAATACCAGAGTAATCCTAGTTTTTTTCTGGTGGACAGTGATCAATCAATTTGCTATTGGTTGCATAATGGAAACCTCTATCCTCTGGATTGATCTCCTATTTTTCAAATAAGTCCCTGTAGTAAGTCACGGGGACTGCACCGGTTTTCTTTCGCTCCAGCTCAAATTCATAAATGTAAGACCCCAGAAGGTCGAAAAAAGGTAGGCCTATGGTATCGTATTCATAGTTCCCATCATTATAAATTTTGTTCTGATTCACATGGATGGTTGCGGAAAGCAAAAATTCAACATTGTTTTCTAAATCTACGATGTAAGCTACATCTGTCAAGTAGCCATATGCCCATCCCACCTTATTGAAAATTCTGATAGATGCCGGCATTTGTGTGCTATCTGTGCCAAACATGAAGAACTTAACATAGCTGTCATAATAAGTGGAATCATAGTCTGGATACTCAGATTCTCTAGGCCTCATACCCATATAGGTAAGCATTCGCTTTCGATCTGAAGTTGAAATATTGAATCGTTGATGGGAGGGGAGGTGCTCATCAAAAATAAGTGACTTCAAAGTACCATGCAGATCTGAAAGTGAAATGAAATTTTTATGCGTGAAATCGAAAGGAGTCATGATCACACTGTCTAATGACGAATCATAATACCCTTTCCCTTTTATCGTGTCAAATACTTTTTGACTTAAAGGTACATGTGGAGCTTTACTTTTAACCAGGCCTTTGTGATACAATAATTCACCATCCTCTCCATAGAATGAAACGGGGTTTGTATACTGGTTCTCCAAGGTGTCAAAACCCGAAACACTCAGACGATGGATGATTCTACTTTGCTGAAATCCTTTTTCTTGTAGCTTTTCGTAAATATATTCTTGTCCGAGCCATTCATATAGTCGATTGAAGGCATTATTATCTGAGACCAAAAAAATCTGCTTCACATAGTGATCCACAGATTGAAATCCCGTTTCTGATTTGGGATCAAGAAAGTCGGCCGTTTGAATTTTCCTTGCGGCATGAGATTTCATGGGAGAAGCTGCGTGTAAGTCTTCAATTTGGAGCTCATTTAATTTCTCCAATGCGAGTGCAGCTATCGGCATTTTTACGGTACTGGCAGGATAGTAATATCGATAACTATCCAGTTTCCATGAATAATCTGTGAAGATTGGATTTCCGTCTGAATCGCGATTGATTTGTGTATACAAGATTTGTATTTCATGCTCTTCGGCCTTCTCCAGAATGGCTTTTAATTCAGGGTCATACCCAGACGCTTGTTCGAGAGGATTTTGTGCCAGAATCGCACAGTGATACAGTAGGATAAGACTAAGGCCAATAATTCTTTTCATAGTTAAATCTTTTCGTGATTGTTTTTCCATTGACATCCAATACCACACCTTTCGGTAAATATGATATGACCATTATCAAGGTATACGCCTTCTCCGGGATCATTTTGAATCAAAAGGTTACCATCCATATCCAAAGCATCTACCAAGCTCGCTAATTGAGCCAGTGCACTAATTCCAAAGGAGGATTCTGTCATACATCCCAGTGCAACTTTTACATTTTTATGTTTGGCATAATGAATCAATTGTAAGGTAGGAGTGATGCCACCGCTTTTCATTAGTTTGAAGTTTAGGCCATGGTAGTAAGGAATGCATTGATTCAAAGAGGCCATGTCGGTAACACTTTCATCAGCCCACCATTCAAGACCTTCGATCCGAGGCAAGTACTGAAAACTTTCAAACGCATCTTTGGGGAGTGGCTGCTCTATCCATTGAATGCCGATTGAGCAGAGTCGCTTTCCTAGTTCTTCCGCTTTTGCGAGGTCCCAGCCTCCGTTCGCATCAATTCGTATTTCAGCATTACCTTGAAAAGCTTCCAAGACCTCTATGATTCCATCATCGTACTGGGTTCCCATTTTTACTTTCAATATGGGCCATTCAGAACCTTGAAGGTGGCGGTTAATTTGGTCGGGTGTTCCGCTGAGTGTGAACGAGCTTTTCGGTCTGGCTGACTGATCGCCTATGATGGAACGCAAGGTCTTCTTTTGCCGACAGGCATATAAATCCCAGCTAGCGCAATCCAAAGCGGATTGTAGAAAAGGGATGTCTTCAAATAAATATTTCCAGGTATGAAAGACTTCTTCAGGCTGATCAAAAGATATCGACTCAATCACTTTTCTTTTTGCCTTCAAAGCATTCTGTAATTTTTCGATGCTTAATCCGAAATAAGAAATGGCTGTAGCCTCACCATGACCTATATAGCCCATTGGGTCTTCCAAAGAAATGATCAGCGTATCCCTATGGTGAAAAGTGCCGTACGAAAGAACGAAGGGTTCTTTTAAAGCCAATCGAACCGGATAGGTTGTTAACTTCAGGCTCATTGAAATGGATTTTCCAATATTTCCAAAGATTTGGTTGTCGCGTCTAAGCGGGCGTTGATGCCTAAGGGAAGTGTGACCTGGTTTTCCACGTGACCTATAGAGAACCCACTTAATATGGGCACTTTTAAGTGGCTAAGGGTTTGTGTTAGCATTTCTTGGAGATCAATATCTGAATCTTTGAAATTTTTACTTTTCCAATCTGAAAACTGCCCCAGTATGATGCCTGCAGACTCTGCCAGCTGATTAGCTTGAAGTAACTGCGTGAGCATGCGATCTAAGCGGTAAGGGGACTCGCCTACATCTTCTATAAAAACGAGCTTATTTTTAAAAGAAGGCAGATAGGGGGTTCCGCATAGCGCGGCCAGTAAAGAGAGGTTCCCACCCACTAAAGGCCCCACCCCGACTCCCTCTGACAAAGCAATACAAGTGTGGTTATCTGCTGAGGAGTAGGTGATGTTTGATCCGGGATTTAAAAAGCAGCGACTCAATGCTTCTAAGGTGTAGGGAGTAAAGTCGGATGTTGCTACAGGCCCATGGAAGCTGACCAGCCCTGTTTGAGCAAAAATAGAATTGTGGAGTGCTGTAATATCGCTATAACCAATCAAAGCTTTAGGGTAATTGCGAATGAGGTCAAACTTTAGCTTTGGCAAGAGTCGGCCTGCGCCATATCCACCTCTTAGGCACCAAATGCCTTTAATTGATTTTTTTTCAAAAGCCCAATGCAGGTCTTCGAGTCGCTCTGCGTCTGTGCCGGCTAAGTATCCTATTTTTTTTCCTACATGCTTACCTAAAACAGGCCTCAGTCCCAGTGTTTCAATTTTAGAAATACATTCTTCCAGCTGGCCTTCTTTTAAGGCACTAGCCGGGGTAATCAAGGCAATTTTATCTCCCTGACCAATAGGTGCAGGCTTGATTCTCTGCGGGTAGCTAGCTATGGGATGAGCCCCCAGTAAAGGGAGTCCCAAGCTAGTTAGTGATATGGTTTTTCCAAAATCCCTTCTTTTCATAAACCTTATCAATCTGTTAATGATCGTTAATTCTATCCTAACGGACTAAACTTTCGGATGAGTCCAAGGTCAAATTAGTGAATCAAAAATGAATCACCATGAAAAATCTAAAAGTTCATTTGATAGCTTTGTCCATATTAGGATTACCCTTTATGGCAATGGCAGATCGCCCGGTTCCGAAACAGCCAACTAGCTGTACGCAGATAATCAGTCCTGTGGCAAATCAAGCCAAGTGTAAAAACACCCTGAGGGTGAATCGATCGGATATTCGCAAGCTGGAAAGAATTATCAAAAAAGACGGTATCGTGACCGCAAGAGAAGCTGCCTTACTCAGGCAGTACAAAAGGCAAAGATTTAGAAATCTTTGATTTGGTTGTAGCTTTGTTTGATGAATGGGCGTGGAGTCATCCACGCCCATTTTTTGTATGTTTTGTTTTACATCGATTCTAATAATACTTCTACAGCTTTCTTAAGCTGAGGATCTTCTCCGCTGGCTTTTACTTCGGGACCATGATCTACAATATAGTCCGGAGTCGCAGGCGTAAAATCCATATTGGCTCCGTCTTTTTTAACAAACCATCCTCTGAACGGAAGTCGCACTAGAGATCCATCCATGAGTCTAGCGCCACCGGTTGAAATAACGGCTCCAAAAGTAGGCTCCCCAACAAGTGGGCCTATGCCTAGATTTTTAAAGGCATGTGAGAAAATCTCTGCGTTGCTGTAGCTTGTATGGTTACATAGAGCTGCGCTTGGTTTAGTCCATGCAGAGAGCGGAAGACGCTCTCCATAGGGATAGTACTCACTAAAATCCTTATGATTTTTAAGGTCGTTGGTTGCGTCTCTGGGGATGGTATAGGCATGTTGACGAACATTTAGTACAGTCATCAACATGTCTGTGGTCCAACCACCGCCATTGTACCGAACGTCAATAATAATCCCATCTTTTCCATATCCTGTTGCCATCAACTCCCTCTCAAATGCTTCAAAGCTTGGCCAGTTCATCCCCTGTATATGGATATATCCCAATCTGCCATTTGAGTAATTGTCGGTCAATTTTCTTCTTTCTTCGACCCATTCATCGTACAACAGACCGGAAACGCTGGAAGAGCAACGCAGGTAAACATTTCTTTCCTCGCCATCTTTACCCAATACACTCAACC
Source organism: uncultured Saprospiraceae bacterium (assembly GCA_964525165.1). Classification (GTDB taxonomy): domain Bacteria; phylum Bacteroidota; class Bacteroidia; order Chitinophagales; family Saprospiraceae; genus JAWLFI01. The sequence goes on from CAZGGG010000001.1 coordinate 105,652, forward strand.
AAATCCTTTCATTCCCTTTATCTTCAAGTAGCTGGTACGCATTGATGTCTGCTGAAATACTTATACCATCAATCTGAGTAACAATATCCCCCGTCATTAATTTACTTTCGTCACGATCTGCAGGGCTTTTCGGTATGACTCTAGCGATTTCCCAACCTTTTTTCGTGGCTCTAAGCTCAGCACCTATCTTTCCTGAAGAAATTCTTTGAACATCTTCGCGATTGCCCCCATATAGTCCCATGTGAGACGCGTTGATTTGTCCAATCATTTCATTGAACATGTCCCTAAAATCTCTTTTTGTACTTGCCTTTAAAGCAATAGGCTTATACTGTTTTTTAAGTTTGTTAAAGTCTTGACCATGAAATTTAGGGTCATAAAAGTTCGCTTCCAATTGTCGCCAAGCTTCTTCAAAGACCTGCTCCATTTCGCTCCTGAAATCTAATTTCATTTTAGCACTAAAAGGTCTGTTTTCAGGTTTCTTGCCACCTACCTTTAATGCTTTTACCTGACCTCTTTGTAAATAGTAGAAGTGATCTCCCTTCGGACTCAAGCTTAATCCGTACAGGCCCTTCGCACTCATTAATTTTTTCGCATCGGATCCGTCCCATTTGATTTCCATTAAATCTCTGTCTTCTCCGTTAGATCTTACGAAGTAGATTTTTTCTCCTTTTTTATCAAAAGCTACATTACTTTCATCCCCCGTGTAGCTGGTAACTTGTCGTAATCTTCTGTGGATATGTTCCGTATCTATTTCAATATCTTCAGATTTGGAAGTATCTGGCAAGATGTTCAATCTGGACTTCAACGCATCAGGGTAATCGTCCATCTCCTCCCAATCATCTTTGCTTTTGAGATAATCAGACTCTTTCAAGAAGGCAAACCAAATATCATCGTCACCATTATTTCGATTAGAAATAAATGCGATTTTACTGCCGTCACGACTCCATACCGGAGAGCCATCTGACCTCGGGTGCATACTGATATTGATAGGTTTGGATGCTTTGTCAACATTCAAAATAAATACTTCACGATTAAAATTTAGGTCGGATTGTGCATAAGCGATCCAGTTTCCGTCAGGGCTCCAGGCAATTCCGGATGGCAGTGACCAACCATCAAGAATTGTTTTGAACTCCCCAATAGTTCCGCTGCTGTCAATTTCTGCTAGCTCAACAGTGCCCGGCTCGCTTGTCATGAGGAGCTTGGTCTTTTGAGGGTTAACAGATATACCGGTAATGATAGCATCTCTTTCAAAAAGAAGCTTGGATTCAGTCTCGAACGTCCAGAACAAATCACTCAATTCTTCGTCTCCACTCGTTAATTGATATACCTTTTCTCTTCCTTCTCTGTCTGAAATGTATAATAGCGTAGAATCATTAAGCCATGTGGCGCCTTCATCTTTGAAGGGATGGTTCGTTAACCTTACGGTTCGACTTTTTTCTTTGTCGTTTTGAGTCAGAAATATTTCGCCTCTAATTTCAAGAGCTAAATAGTCTTCATTTGCCGAAAGGCTAAAGGATGATACATTATTGCGATAGGTCTTAAGTTCGTCCGGATAAAACTTAAAGTCTTTCGGAACTTCAATGTCAATAGTCGAAATTTTTCCATCTGTCATTCGGTATAATGCATCCCCGCGTTCGAATACAATAACCGACCCATTTTGACTTACGTCAAAATATCTGATACCTGGCTTTTCGACTTCCGTTACGAGATTCCAATCACCTATCTTTCCTTTTTTAAAACTGGCTTTATAGATATTATAGACGCCGGATCTAGCACTTAATAAGAAAGCTTCACTTTCAGACCATCTCAATGAAATGTCTTGTGCATCGTGATTCGAGATATTGGTGTAAGCGTCATCTTTTTTGTTGTAAAGCCATATATCTTGCTGGGCAGGTCCCGTGTATTCTTCTCTGCTGGTTCTGCAATAACCTTTGGTAATCGCCCAATAATCATCATTGAAAGAGGGCTCAGCGTGTAAACCCAGCGTATTCATAACTCTATTGGGTGTGGCCATACCTTTTTCGAAACCATAGATTTCGTCTTCTCTTTCGAGGGCTTGGAATTCACGATCTGTTACAAACACTAGTTGACCATTCGGTCGCCATGCTGCATCTACGTCATTACTGGAGTAGAAAGTTTTTTGAGTGATTTCACCAGTCGAAAGATCTAGTATGAAAATATCATTGTTACCATACCGATTAGAATGAAAAGAGATTTGATTGCCTTTGGGATTCCATCTGGGGTGACTATCATAGGATTCATGGACCGTCCATCTTTTTGCATTTTTCCCATCGATATCTGATGTCCAGATATCTCCCTGATAGCTAAAGGCAATCATGGAACCATCAGGGTTCAAGTCCGGATATCTGGCTAAAATTTGAGCCTCCGTCAAGGCGGGAAAACATAGACTTAGCAAAAATGCCAAAGAGAAAATTACTTGTACATGCTGTTTTGGATAGCGATTTTTCATTGATGTCGTTTAAAGATCAGTTTAGCGATATAAAATTTCGCGTTTAAAGGGCTGGTAAAAATAGAATTCTTATTCATAAAGAAAAAAGAAAGAGAAAAGTTGAACTATCTTAATCGACCATTCAATATGATTTATCGATATGTGGCATAGAGTGTTGAATATTTGGAATGTAGTAAGATATACTGTGTACCTCCCTATCTATGATGGGGTAGCTGCTCGTTTTGAACCCTTTAGAAAGCTTTCTATCAGTCGAATGCGAACGCATAGCAATCAAAAAGTTTTGCTTGTGGGTGCCGGGACAGGACTCGATTTTAAGCATTTTCCAAAAGATGTCGAGCTTGTATCAACGGATATTACTCCTATGATGGTCAAGTATCAGAGAATCAGAGCCCGGCATTTAGGGATGAATATTGAGTGTCGAGTGGAAGATGCTCATGATTTAAGCTTTCCTGATGAAAGTTTTGATGCAGTGGTGCTTCATTTGATTTTTGCTGTCGTACCGAATCCTGAGCTTTGTATGCAAGAGGCTGCAAGAGCGCTTAAGCCCGGAGGGCAAATCCTTGTGTTTGATAAGTTTCACAGCGGACAACGTCCGCCAAATCTCATGAAGAAGGCTTTAGGATTCATAACAAATGTGCTCTTTTCAAATATCAACAGAACGGTTGACGAGCTTGTCAGATATAGCCGCTGTGAACTGGTCTTTGAAACCGATGTATGGCTGAAAGGTATCTTTAGGGTAGTTGAATTGAAAAAACCTACCCGTTGATTAGCTCTAGATATTTTTCTACCCAAGCGTGCATTTCTTTTCTTTTGTATTGCATGATCCACCTTGGATGAGGCAAGCTTTGATAAGGGATTTCACCTCCTGTGAGTTCTTGAAAAAATCTTTCGTTTTTTCCTTTTCCGATGATGATGACTTCTTCCCATATATTTTGACTGAATAATTCTCGAAGGTGCGCTTTTATCTTAGGTCGAATCCACTCATAATAGGATTTATCATCGTAGTAATTGAAGTTTTTTTGCTGTTGCATAAGTCCTACGGGACATATCGCATCTATATAGACCTTACGGTAAAAGATATCAGGCCCCCCGAAAGCATTAATACATCGGAAAATAAATTGAGCAGAAAGTTCTTGTTTCTTACCCCAAGGGTTTTCAATATTGCAATATTGTTCAAGACATACTGGATCTGAAAAGGCAATACCTGTAATACCTGCTCCCAGACGACCCGGGTTAATGCCCAGCCATAATTGCCTTGGATTATGGTCGCCATAGTATTTATGGTAGAATTGGGAACGAATTTTTTTTGCTTCATCTTCCAAATAGGGAAGGAGTAAGTCGACATCGGGATGTTTTGGCCAAGTGCCAGATAAGAGAGAATAGTAATCGAGGTGCCAACTTGCCCAATTTTTATTCATATCTTCTAAAAAAGTTTGTCCATGAAATATAGATACTTTTTTTTCTTCTTGAGTTGGACTCTCATAGGAATCCAAGGTCAGAGTATCATTCCGGAGAACCGGTTAACGAACTTTCATAATGTAGGGTGTGAAGATTTTTCCGGGGAGGTGCAAAGAGTAGTATTGGCTACGGACTATGGTTTGGACAGTACGGGGGAAAGTTATTCAGACCTTCCGCTTACAGATCTTTTTAATCAAAAGCCTGAAAATGAATTATGGCAAATTGTTTTTCCTGCAGGTCTATATAAATTTGAAAATCCGATACAGCCTCCCTCAAATATCATTTTAAAAGGACAATCCGGGGCACAATGGGTCTTTGAGACGGAGGACAATGAAGACTGCATATTGATAAGAGGCACTATGGGCTCACCACTGGCCTATTTGGTGGAACCTGCCGAAAGAGGAGTTGATTTCTTGCAAGTTGCGACTGAAGGTTCCATTAAAAAAGGGGATTGGATTAAAGTATATGATGTAGACTCGGACTTGATAACTTCAACATGGGCGAGAGAAAGCACAGGGCAAATAGTTCAAGTTGACGGAATAGATACGCTGAGTGATCGGATATTATTGAGAGACCCTTTGCGGAGAACCTTTAGAACGTCTCGCTCTGCAGCAATACGGAAAATACAGCCTAAATATCGGGTAGGAATTGAAGGGCTGAATATTCATCGTCAGTTCAAAACAAGTGGACAGACTTCGAATATTGAATTTCAAAACAGTGTTCACTGCTATATACGCTGTATTAATTCTGAAAAGACCAATTTTGCACATGTCAATGTGGTCTCGAGTGCCCATATTTCTATCCAGCAATCAGAGTTTCAATCTGCACATGGATTTGGTGGCGGTGGTCAGGGGTATGGAGTGGTGTTGAATTTTAGTACATCGAATTCTGAAGTGTCCAATAATTATTTTGATAGTTTACGTCATTCAATTTTGCTACAGGCAGGAGCTAATGGAAATGTTGTCGGATATAATTATTCAACAAGGCCATATTGGACAGGGGTTTTTCTACCCTCGGATGCAGCGGGAGATTTAGTGCTTCATGGCAATTACCCTTATTGCAATCTGCTTGAAGGGAATGTTGTACAAAATATTGTAATCGATGCTTCACATGGTATCAATGGGCCTGATCATATTTTCTTTAGAAATCGCGCAGAGTTATATGGAATATTCATAGACCCATTCACACCCTCCGATCAGCAGATATTTATAGGGAATGAGGTGCCCCGTTCTGACCTTCCTTATGGGTTGTTTTCATTATCCGGGGAAGATCACATTGTTTATGGAAACCTGCATGACGGAGAAATTATTCCTCCAGGCACTGATACCCTTCAACAAAGCAGCATGTATTTGGATACTATTCCTTCATTTTATACCAGCAAGTCAGCCTGGCCGCCCATAGGCTTACCTCAGCAGATGCAAAATCTAGCAAATGAAGTTCAATGGCGACATGATAATGGCCTGGGGTTGTGCAGAGAAATAGATTTTACATACATAAATGACGAAAAGCTTAGTAGGCAAGTAGTTCTTTCACCTAACCCGACGAACGGATCAGTTTTCATAGACGTTGAAGGTGACGAATTCATCCCACGGTACTATGAATTGTTTGCTTTATCTGGTCAAATGGTCCAATCCGAGTCAATTTCTCCATCCAACAGAGTTGTTATCCGGAATGCACCCAAAGGAATATACTATATGTTTATCCTTTCAGAAGATGGAAGAGTCATTGCAAAGAGTATTGTATTGCAATAAAAAAAAGCAGACAGTTGCCCCAGCGACTGCCTGCTTGAAATAGGGGATAAATAAAACATGAATAACTATATAACAATGATATAGTCCTCCATGAAAAATCGCAAGTTTCGTGAGGTGCAAATCTATGAACGTGTATAATTAATTTGTGAGCGTGCTGTTTTTACTCTTAATGAGGTCTACAACTTCAGGTTTTCTTCTGGTGGCTATAGGCACTCTAAACTGATTGGCTACAGTAATCTTGCCTCCCCGACCACCATCAATGTGGGTTACCTTTCGGGCATTCACCACTGTAGATCGGTGAGTTTGTACGTAGAAGTCAGGAAATAATTTCGTAAAACTTGAGAGTGATTCGGACGATACGACTTTGTCATTTTCCAAATAGAAGACAGTATATCCGGAGTCTGCTTGAAGGTACAGTACTTGTTCAGCGTCCAATATTCTGCTTTGCCCATTATTTGAAATATAGAATCTTATGGGTTCTTCCTTTTGAGCTCTTTGCTCCTGATATCGTTGGATGGCATTTTGCAGTTCTTCAATATCAATAGGCTTTGTTAAATAATCGAAAGCTGCATACCGGATGGCTTTTACAGCATATTCATCATATCCGGTTGTAAAAATGGGTCTGACCGGAAGCTCCCTAATTTGATCTAATAGATCAAATCCTTTGCCGTCAGGAAGCTCTATGTCTAGGAAAATGATTTCAGGAAGTAGTTTTAGGACCATCTCTAATCCCTCTTTGACGGTTCTGACTGACCCCAGGACCTCGACTTCCGGACAATAGGTCTTAAGAAGCGTTCTTAATAACTCTTCATTATTTGGTTCGTCTTCAATAATAATGGACTGAATCATAGGGGTGTTTTATGGATATGAATATGAACAATACAGCCGGACTTCTTATCATCATCTTGATAAGTTATGGTAAGATCTGCTTGATTGGCTTTGTGCTCATTATTATATATTTGAATTCTTCTTTTGATCAATTTTAATCCAAATCCTTCATTATTATACATGCCATTAAATCCTTGACCATTATCTTCTACAATAATGGAGGTCTCATCAGGACTTGGGCAGTCATATTGTATGCTTAAAAATCCTTTATGGGTTATGTTTTTGAATCCATGTTTGATAGCGTTTTCGGCTAGTGTCTGAACCAGTAAGGAGGGAACTTGGGGCTCTGTGATGTCGGAGCTTACATTTGTCTTGATTTCATAATCAAAGCGGTCCGGATATCTTGATTTTTCCAGTTCAAGGTACCGTTCCATAAATGAGACTTCCCTTTGCAAAGGCAACGCTTCCATTTCAGAAAACTCTAGGGAGTCTCTGATCAATGTCGAAAGCCTTTTGAGGTAGCGATTTGCTTCCTCCTTTTGATCTTTAAAAATGAAGTTCTGTAAAGCATTTAGTGCATTATAAATAAAGTGTGGGTTTAACTGCTGCCGTGTCAGCTTCATTTTAACTTCATTGATTTCACTGATCAACGCTTGCTCTTTAAGTCTCCGGGAGTAAATAAATGAATAGCCTCCATAGAGGAGGAGTCCAAAAACAAGCAGGACTGTTATTTGAAAAGTTTTGGTTTCCGTAAAATGAGGGAGTATACTGAATTCAACTGTTTCAGATGGCGACCACTGTAAGCTTCGATTCCTACACTGGACTTCAAAAGAATAGTCTCCCGGGGCAAGGTTGAAGAAGTTAATTTTTCTTTCATCTGTTTCTTTCCATTGCTGAACCTCTGTTCGATTTAGTAATAGCTTGTAGCGATATTGAGGTAAAAAACTGATTTTATTATGTGAAATAGCTTTAAATAGAATAGTTATGAAGTCATTCTTTTTAAATTTATTGCTGTTGGTGATTTGATTATTTGACCAAATAGCTTCTATTTTAAAAGAATAGCTAGGCGTTTTTTGCTCTTCGAGCAAATTGTCTAAATGGAAGATGTTGAGTCCATTTAATGTTCCCAACACAATACTGTCCCCCTTTGCTGCAATGCTGGTAATATAGCTATTTGATAGTCCGTCTGATTTGTCAATAAATGAAATTAAGTCCCAATCGTGAAGAGATTTCTCTTTGTATATTAATAATCCTTTTGCTGCCCCTACAAGGAGAAACCCATTTGTATAATGCAAAGTGTTTGTTTTGAATGGACTACTAAACCTATGTAAAATACTGTCTTTTATGATGTAGATATTTCCATTAATATCACAGGTGATATAATTTTCATTGAGCTTCCGTATACTATTAAATCTTTCTTTTGGCAAATAATCAATAGGTTCATAGATTAATGTGTCTATTGGAACTTTTATTTTGATAATACCCCTATTGGTAGCGAGCAGGCAGCTTTTATTATTTATTATTGTTACTTGGTTAATAGTTGCTGGTAAAATTTGTATTGAATCATTTTTAAATACGCCGCGCCGGTTGATTGTGTAATTCATTTTGTTACTATCATACTCATACTTGCCAAAGGTGAATGAAAAGGCTTTGTTTAATTGAAGTGTTACATTGGATGATTCCTTATTTTTTTGGAAGGAGGATAGTGTTTTACTTGAACTATAATAAGTTTTAGATAAGCCTTTTTTTCTAAGCTGTGCTGCATAGACGGTATCAGCATACTCCATTCTTAATACCCTGAAACTTTTAAATTTTATTTGATTGTTAAGGTTGATTCTGGTTTTGTAGATACCATTTCGTGCTGAGCATATCCACATATTTCCAAAATCCCCAAAATATATAGAGGATGCTTCAATGCCATTAATGATATTTGTATTTTTATAATATGCTATAATTTAGTATATTTGTAATATGAACTTTATTGTTATAAAAAA
>CAZGGG010000001.1:114162-123645 GCA_964525165.1 uncultured Saprospiraceae bacterium
GTATAGAATAGAATCTTGTTGGGCTCTAATAAAAAATCTATCACTGAATGGTAAAAGACAAATTTCTTTTTGCTCTCTTTTGATTATTTGTTCTATTCCATTGGAATCACTCACTATATAGCTAGTATCTGTTTCTGTAATTATTAGTCTGCCTTCTTTATATTTATATATTGATATTATACTTCCAATAGAGTCCTGTATTTTGAAATAATTTTGGCAAATAGGATTATTTAAATTTTTATTATAGCTCGTGTAAGTTGTTATGGATGAGGTCCCCTTGTTTATCACAATCACTTGTCTATCAAAGTCATTAATATATGATTTTTTTGTTTGAGTGATGTAGATAAATTCTTTATCAATATCTAGAAAAATGAAACTCGAGTAGTCTTTTGTGTAAAGTTTTAGTAATGTGTCGTTATTCTGAAAGCTGCTAAAGTGAGTGCCGTCAAAATAACTTAACCTGCCTGTTTGTCCTATAATCCAAAACCCCTTTTCAGGGCCAGCTTTAATTTGAAAATTCACCAGCTCCGCCAATCCATCTTCCTCGGTATACACCTCAAAGTCGTACCCGTCATATTTTACCACTCCACGGTCTGTGGTAAACCACATGTTACCATCCTCATCCTGATGCGCAAAGTATGTTTCATTACTCGGCAAACCTTCTTCAATACCATAATGCTCATAATAGATTCCCTCAGCGAATTGGGGTTCATTTTGGCTGTAAAGCACACTTGAGAAGCAAATTGTGACAATAAAATAAACCAAGCGTAAAAAACTAAGTTTCATTGGCTCAAGTTAAGAGTGGATCGACCGAACAAAAAGTGGATTAAGATTATTCTTACAATATATGAAAGATCTAACAGAAAGAGATATTGACAGAATCATTGAGATGGCCTGGGAAGATCGAACTCCTTTTGGAGCCATTGAGTTTCAGTTCGGTTTGAATGAGTCCCAAGTAATTGATGTAATGCGTCGGAATATGAAATCCTCAAGTTTCAAGATGTGGCGAAAAAGGGTGCAGGGAAGATCTACGAAACACCGAAAATTGCGGTCCGATGATGCGTTGAGGTTTAAATCAACCAGACAGAAAAACATCAGTGGCAATAAGATCTCAAAGAGATGAGGATCTTCGGTTAATAAGCATCTTTTTTTGGAACAATCGGGTCGATTTTCGACATCCATAATGGAGGTATGAGACTCATCAACATTGAGGTTGGATAGCCCATTGGAAGTTGGGGACTTTTTTCATAGTGCTTGAGAATTTGATAAGGCCTTTGCGATTGGTAGTGATGGTCTGCATGTCTTGTCAACTCAAACAGAAAAATCCTGCCAAGTGGATGATTGGAATTCCAGCTATGGCTAATGTTGACCGCTTCGTATCTCCCTGATGGCAACTTTTCTCTGACTAAGCCGTAATGCTCTATATAATTTACTGTTTCCAGTAATAAAAAACCAATGCAGCCCGTCAGGATGGCGATCACAAGAACTTGCCAATTAAAAATCCATAGAATCAGACCATAATAAAGGAGTTGGATGAAGGTGTATTGAATCATTCTGTTAGAAAGGCTGAATAATGACTGATTCTTTCGCTCAAGTATTTCTTTCTCAATTTTCCAGGCACCCTTGTAGACCCCCAATACTGACCGCACCCAAAATCGATAGAGGGACTCCCCCAGTCTGGCAGTAGAGGGGTCCTCCGGTGTGGCTACATGCTTGTGATGTCCTAAGTTATGTTCAATTTGGAAATGCATATAATGTGAAGGCAATAATAGTAATAGGGATAGGTTTTTAGACAAAAGGTTATTCCTATGCCCTAATTCATGGCCAATGTTGATTCCCATTGCACCTAAGATGATGCCCATATTCAAAACTTGGCCTGCCAATTCCCAGTTTGAAAAACCCCCTTGATACGTTTTGATGAAAAAGTAGGCTAATAGTCCATAAATGATAGGTAAATGAGTGTACAGTAAGAATGTAAAGAGCCGATCGCTCTTTCTGACTTCTTCGGTCTGCTGTCTTATTTCATTGCTGGAAGGAAAGAGTATTTCTATAATGGGAATGATGACAAATGCCAGGTAAAACATACCTGGAGATAGCCAGCCCCCATAGTATAAGCCTGCCCAACAAAAAAGGGGCGCTAAATAGGCCAGAAGATACTTCAAGTCGACTTTTTCCATTTTTGTAAATTAGGGAAGTTAAAGCCATAATAAGATATTAAAATAAATATATGGATCATCAAATAGAAGAGCAAGAAGTAATCAAAGTGACAAGTAAGCATAATTTCTTATTCTGGTTCCATGTCTTGATTACCATAATTGCCTGGATAGGACCTTTTGTTTTTAGTTGGTATTTGATGGTAACAGCCTATACAATTGTGATGGTTCAATTTATGATCTTTGGGAGATGCTTGCTGAATGGGAAACATGATCTCGATGACGGGAATGATACTACTTTCTATTCCTATCTCCTAGAGCAGCTTGGGATTCATACGAATCGTTCAACTCTTAAATTATGGGTCAGACGATACGTGTATATCATATTAGGCGCTGTTGCGATTATTTGGCAGCTTTTGTTGGGATTTGAACCTCTCCTTTTTTAAAAATAGAGTAAATATCCGTTTTCTTTGATCCATTGATCATGTCTTTGATAGTTTGGATCTGCCTGTTTTACCCATTTCCAAAATCTTTGAGAATGATTCATTTCTTTTGTGTGTGCCAATTCATGAATAATAACATGATCTAAGATAGGCTCTGGGGCTTTTAATAATCGACTCGAAATTGAAATGGAATTTTTGCTGGAACATGAGCCCCATCTGGAGGTCATGTATTTAAGTGAAATGGAGGAGAGCCTTGCATTGAAATATTGTTCATTGATAGCATGCACTCGAGCCTCAAAGTAGGGATACTGGTCTTTACTAATTGCATTTGCAATGACCCTCCCTATTTGAATATTCATTTGTTGACTTATTTGGGGTAATAAGATATATATACTTTTACCTTCGACTTTGGCCGATACTGTTTTCCTTTCGGCAAAAGCAATTTCTAAAAGGTAGTCTTTTTGGGTGGTGTGGATGAATTGGCCGTTAGCATAAGAGGGCGTATCATATCTTTGAAAAACAGACGGCTTCTTCAAATAAACCTTTTGAAGCCATTCATGAGCCCATCGCTTATACGCCTCTATCTTGCTAGGTGAGCTATTCTGAGGGACCCGCAGAATTATATGCTTAGAACCAAAGGCAGCTCGAGGGCCCCTTCTACGTTCCATAATAAGCTTAACAGGTACTGAAACTTCGCCAATCGTTAGGTGGTAATTATTGCTCAAACTCAGATGTAAAGTGAAATTGTATCTTAGGAAACTGTTCTTGAGCCATTTGTAGCATCCATGCGGATTCTGCCAAAAAAACCAATTTGCCATCTTTATCTCTGGCCATGTCCTTAGCTCTTCTTTTACTGAAAGCTTTCAATGCATCTTTGTCCTCACAGCTTACCCAGCAGGCTTTGTGCAGTTGTACAGGTTCATAATCACATTTGGCACCATACTCATGCTCAAGTCGATACTTAATAACTTCAAACTGAAGCGCACCTACCGTTCCGATAATTTTACGATTGTTATCCTCTTTGGTAAATAATTGAGCAACCCCTTCGTCCATGAGTTGTGTTAGGCCCTTGTCCAATTGCTTATATTTCATTGGGTCCATATTGACAACATATCGAAATTGCTCCGGCGAAAATGCAGGTATGCCCTTGAAATGTAAATTTTCTCCTTCAGTTAAAGTGTCACCAATTTTAAAGTTGCCGGAGTCATAGAGTCCGACAATATCGCCGGGATATGCATATTCAATGATATCCTTTTTTTCAGCCATAAAAGCCGTGGGGTTTGCAAATTTCATTTCACGCTCCTGGCGGACATGTAAATAGTTTTTGTTTCGCTCAAATCGACCACTCACAATCCGACAAAAGGCAATTCTATCACGGTGCCTAGGGTCCATGTTGGCATGGATCTTAAAGATAAAACCTGAAAATTGGTCTTCATTCGGCAGTACTGATCGTTCCTCCGCTTGCCGGCCTTTGGGCTCCGGGGCAATCTCCACAAAGCAATCCAATAGTTCTTTTACACCAAAATTGTTGACAGCGGATCCAAAGAATACCGGCGATTGCTCACCATTCAAATATAACTCTTTGTCAAAATCGGGATATACGGTTTCGACCATTTCTACTTCAGAACGAAGTTCTTCAGCTGCTTTTTCACCAATATGTTTTTCCAGCTCAGCATCTTCAAGGTCATGAAACTCCAAAGTTTCCTCTGTCCCCTGTTTGCCATGAGGTTGAAATAAACAAAGCTTTTGCTCATACATGTTGTAAACACCCTGGAACCTTTGCCCCATGCCAATAGGCCAACTGAGAGGCTTTACGTTTAGTCCGAGTTTTTCTTCAATCTCATCGAGCAACTCCATCGCATCTTTACCTTCTCGGTCTAGTTTGTTGATAAAAACGATCATAGGAGTTTTACGCATCCTGCACACCTCTACGAGTTTTTCAGTTTGAGTCTCCACTCCTTTCGCCACATCTATCACAACTATAGTACTATCCACAGCTGTCAGTGTTCTGAAAGTGTCCTCCGCAAAGTCTTGGTGACCGGGTGTGTCAAGAATATTTACTCTTATACCGCGATAGGGGAAGGCCATCACGGAGGTGGCTACAGATATCCCTCTTTGTTTCTCGATTTCCATAAAATCAGAAGTTGCGTGCTTCTTGATTTTATTTGACTTTACCGCACCGGCGACTTGAATCGCACCCCCGAAGAGCAAAAGCTTTTCAGTTAAGGTGGTTTTACCGGCATCAGGGTGACTGACAATGGCAAAGGTTCTTCGTGCGGCTTTTTGTTTGTTTTGTGACATAGTTGGCAATTGCCCCACAAAGGTAGAAAAGGACGCTCATTCAACCATAGTTCTGTCACACCATTTAAATCGAATCACAGATGAACTAAATTTATCTATTTTAGCATCTAAAGGTGTAGCCTACTATGTTTGAATTAGCCGGTATTGTCATTTTAGGAATTTTAGCTCAATGGATTGCATGGCGATTCAAGACTCCTGCTATTTTACCCTTAATTCTAATAGGTCTTTTGGTAGGACCCATTTCTACTCTTTGGACGGAAGATGGACAGAAATTATTAGAACCGATTTATTCAGGCGAAGGACAGGGGTTATTCCCCGGTGAGTACCTTTTCTATTTTGTATCTCTGGCTATTGGCGTCATTTTATTTGAAGGGGGGTTGACTCTTAATCGAAATGAAGTAAAAAGTATAGGGCCGGCTATTTTTCGATTGATTCTGGTGGGATCTCTGGTTACTTTTATTGGTGGCGGTGTAGCTGCTCACTATATCATTGGTCTGGATTGGTCCATTTCTTTCCTTTTTGCAGGATTGATTATCGTTACGGGACCTACTGTAATTGCCCCTATTTTAAGGAATCTTCCTATCAAAAAGGATGTGGCAACAGTCCTTAAGTGGGAAGGTATTTTGATTGACCCTTTAGGTGCTTTGGTGGCTGTATTGGTGTTTGAATTCATCAATTCAGGAGGGGATCAGGGCTTTACGCAAACTGCGATGGCTGAGTTTCTTAAGATCATTTTGGTGGGAACCTGTATTGGTTTTGCCAGTGCATTTATGATTTTTTGGATGCTAAAGCGAAGGCTTGTTCCGCATTACTTGCTCAATGTATTTACTTTGGCATTTGTTCTACTAGTCTTTGTAGAGTCTGATTGGCTTGCTCATGAGTCTGGCCTCCTATCTGTAGTGATCATGGGGATGGTGCTGGGAAATCTCGACGTACCTCACCTGAAAGATATCTTATACTTTAAGGAGTCTCTTTCTGTACTGCTGATATCGCTGCTCTTTATTCTCCTTGCGGCAAATATAGATATGGCAGATCTGTATTTAGTTTTAAACTGGAATACTCTGTATCTCTTTCTGGTAGTGGTATTTATTTTGCGTCCTATCGGTGTTTTCCTTTCCACAGGAAAGGATAGTTTGAGTTGGAGAGAGAAGCTCTTTATCTCATGGGTAGGGCCCAGGGGGATCGTTGCAGCCGGGATAGCATCCTTATTTGGTCTGAAATTAGCAAAGAACGGTGTTGAGGGCGCAGAATATATTACCCCACTTGTGTTTATGATTGTTTTGGGAACGGTCTTGTTAAATGCAACAACGGCGCGCTTAGTGGCTGCTGGCTTAAAGGTTTTAAAAAGCGTTTCCGATGGAATTCTAATTGTAGGGGCCAGTGGTCCGGCTAGAATCATTGCTCAATACCTGCATGAGGAGGGCAGAAATGTGGTGCTAATTGACAAGAACGAAAGTAATGTAAAACAATGCGCTCAAATGGGCCTACAGGCCATCAATGCGGATATTTTTACTGATAACCTGGAGGATAATATTGATTTGGTTGATATGGGATATCTAGTGGCCATGACCGGTAGTGCAGATGTTAATCAATACGCTGCAACAAAGTATGAATCAGAGTTTGGTGAAAATGGAACCTACCGATTGTTGACTTCTGAAGAGATGAGGAATGATTCTATTGAAATTCCGGAGTCCGGATTACTTTCGTATACCGATGATTTTATCAACTTAAGTGAGGTTGTCAGAGATTATCCCCATATCAATGAAATTGAGCTGAAGGATAAATCGCAATTAAACGACCTATTGGAAGAATTAAATACGATTAAAGAGTCTATACCTATTCTCATCAAACAAGTTGACGGAAACATTGAGTTTTTGCCCGGCTCTCTGGAAAACTTAGAAGTTGAAGAAGGTACCAAACTAATCTATTTAGGGAAGGAAGTAGAGCTGGAGGATGAAGCATAAAAAAAGGTGCAGCTCATGCCACACCTTTCTCATGGTTGCTTAGTAAGTATTTAATCAGGAGTGCTTTTCTCCCTTGCGTTTTTTATGCTTCTTCTGAATTTTATCTCCAAGATCCTGAATACTTTTTCCAATTTCGGAGAGTTCTTCTTCCACACTTTTAGCAATGTTGCTAATGTTGATTGCTTCTCCTTTCATTGAAAGACGATCAGATGCGGACTTGGCCTCTGGAACAATTACCCACAATAAGAAGTAAATGACAATTCCACTTCCGCCTCCAAACACCCCTAATACAACAAAGATAATTCGTAACCACACAGGATCTTGTATCCCAAAATATGCGGAGAGACCACTTGCTACACCTGCTACCACTTTATCATGTGGATCTCTAAAGAGTCTTTTCCCTGTTTGATAGTTTTCAAAAGTTCTCCTATTGGGTTCTTCCTGGCCGGAAGGCTCCGGATCTTCCTCAAACTCTGATGAAGTGTCGAAATCATGAGGTTTACCCATGACCTGTATGACCGCATCCACTTCTTTTTGGGATACAATTGGTTTGCCGTTCAGGTGCTCTTGAAACAACTCTGCGATCCGAGTTTCGATATCGTGGACTATTTCTTCTTTGCCCTCAGAGCCAGAAAACGCTCGCTCTACAGAACGTAGATATTTCTCTAATGACTGATAAGCATCTTCATCAATCGTGACTGGATAGCCGCCTAAATTTATATTAACTGTTTTTTTCATAGCTCGGTAAGGATTTTTCTACTGAATGTTTTAATCGGGTCCATGCTTCACTCAAATCAGAATGAAAGGCCTGACCTTTTTCGGTAAGTGAATAATACTTTCTAGGCGGTCCGGATGAAGATTCCTTCCAAGAGTAATCTAATAATCCGGCATTTTTTAATCGCGTTAGCAAAGGATACAAAGTACCTTCGACCACAATCAGCTCTGCCTCTTTAAGCTCATTGAGGATATCTGTCGGGTACGCTTCTTGCCGATCTATAATCGACAAGACACATAACTCGAGCAGCCCGCGTCTCATCTGTGCTTTTGTGTTTTCGATTTTCATACTATAAAGATAAGGTGTTTACCCACTACTTTGCAACACATAGTACCATATTGAAGCAAGGTACTATATGGATTAGGTTGAATAAACGATGAATGGCATGAAAATTTCGACAAAAAAAAGGGACTGAAATGCTTCAGTCCCTTCTCAATTTATGTTTGTTCTTAGTTGTTAGTTATTGTCATCTTGAAGATCATCTGAGTCCGATACAACTATTTCATCCTCCGGCTGGGTGCTTTTTTCAACGTTTTCTTCATGGCCATTGGAAGAAGACGGCTGCTTCCCATTAGGTTGAATGGGTCTGCTTCCTATTAAACGCTCAACATCTGTTTTCGTTAATACTTCTTTGTCTAAAAGCTCTTTGGCAAGCAGTTCTAACTGTGGTTTCTTTTGTTCCAATAATTCTTTAGCTCTTTGATACTGTTCAGAAACTAATCTTCGAACTTCTTCATCAATCATAGAAGCTGTCGTCTCTGAGTAGGGCTTTTGAAATTGATTCTGCCCAATTCCGTGGAAGGAAACTTGACCTACTTTATCACTCATTCCATAGATGGAAACCATTCCATAAGCCATTTTGGTAACTTGATCCAAATCATTTTGGGCCCCGGTTGAGATCTTATTGAAGATAATTTCCTCTGCGGCACGTCCTCCAAAAGTCATGCACATTCGGTCTAGTAATTGTTCCGTACGGGTAATATATTCTTCCTTCGGTAAGTATTGTGCATAACCTAAGGTACCTATGCCTCTGGGAACAATGGTTACTTTGACAAGCGGTGAAGCGTGTTCGAGGAACCATCCGCATATGGCGTGTCCCGCTTCATGATAGGCGATGATTTCCTTTTCGTTTGGAGAAATCAACTTATTCTTTTTCTCTAAACCTCCAATGACCCGATCCAATGCATAATTGAAGTCGTCCATATGGACGGCCTTTTTATCCCTTCGAGCAGCGATAAGAGCAGCTTCATTACACACATTTGCAATATCTGCACCTGCAAACCCCGGAGTCATTTCACTTAGAGTGACTGGATCTACATCATCTGCAGTCTTTATTTCTTTCAGGTGCACTTTAAATATTTGCTCTCTTCCTTTTAAGTCTGGTCGGTCAATTCCAATTTGTCGATCAAAGCGGCCAGGTCTCATCAAAGCGGAGTCTAATACGTCCGGTCGGTTGGTAGCTGCCATAAGAATGACACCTTTGTCCGTAGAAAAACCATCCATTTCAACGAGTAGCTGATTGAGGGTGTTTTCTCTTTCATCATTTCCGCCGGTCATAGAATTTCGACCTCTGGATCTTCCTATAGCGTCAATTTCATCGATAAAAATAATACAAGGAGCCTTTTCCCGGCCTTGCTTAAATAAATCCCGTACTCTAGAAGCACCTACACCTACGAACATCTCCACAAAATCTGAACCGGAGATACTAAAAAAGGGTACACCTGCCTCACCCGCGACAGCTTTTGCAAGGAGGGTTTTTCCGGTACCGGGAGGACCTACCAAGAGTACGCCCTTTGGAATCTTACCTCCTAAAGCGGTATATTTCTTTGGATTTTTGAGGAAGTTGA
>CAZGGG010000001.1:123655-129586 GCA_964525165.1 uncultured Saprospiraceae bacterium
ATTCTTCTTTGGCTTCATCCAATCCGGCAACATCTTCAAATGTTACATTAACTTTTGTGTCTTTATCGAATAGGGTAGCTTTAGACTTTCCTATATTAAAGATTTGACCACCTGCGCCTCCTGCGCCTCCACTCATTCTTCTAAAAATAAACATCCAAATAATCACCAAAAAGGCTATTGGTATTAGCCAGGAGATTAGTGGAGTCAGCCAGTCTGTCTGCGTCTCATAAATGGGGTCCACCCGATCTTCCGGAGAAAGCTCAGCATTGATATCTTTCAACCGGTCGGCAAAGACCTCTACCGGTCCTACATTGAAAATATAATTGGGTCTTGACGAACCGAAGCTGGTTCGATTGGCATCATTATAGGATTCCTTGCTTAAGGCCTCAGACTTAAGGTAAACATACCCATAAGACTCATTAATAATCTCCAATTTCTTCACATCTCCTGACTGAACCATTTGCTCAAAGCGGGCGATAGTGATTTGCTCACTCCCAAAAGAATCAGAGTTAATGAAATTGATACCTATAATGAAAGCAATAATCAGGACGTAGATCCAAATCGTATTGAAATTGAATCGACCCGGAGGTCTGTTGCCTCCTTTATTGCCACCTGGCCCTGTATTGGGCGTGTTATTATTGTTGTTATTCATTTCTATTCTTAGTTAACCCTTAGGTGTAAGAAGGGCAGAACCCCAAAAAAGTTCAGGCTTCTGCTATGCTTGTAACCTTTGCATCGCTCCAAAGCTCTTCAAGCTCATAGTAAGAACGAGTTTCAGGATGAAAAATATGCACGACCACATCAAAATAGTCTACTAAGATCCATTTTGAGTTTTCAATGCCTTCACTTCGACTGGGTGGTATTCCGTAATCGTCACGAAGAGTTTTCTTAATATTTTCTGAGATAGCCCTGACCTGTGTAATAGAATCTCCCTCACACACGATGAAAAAATCAGTGGGAGCTTCAGGAATATCTCTTAAATCTAATTGGACGATCTTTTTACCTTTCGTGTCTTGAATGCTTTCAACGATGAGTTGACTAAGTGTTTCAGTTGAAATGGGTTCGTCTTTTAGCTTTATTGCTTCTGTCAAATCTATTTCTCTATCTTTTAGTTCTTATCAAAAATACCCAATGTCTTTGAACACTTCAAATAACAATGGATCAAAAGGTTTGGTTCGGGTACACATCAAAAGCTGCACCTCCACCCAGTCTGTTGTCAAATCCTATTGCACAAAAACTAATCCACCCTATCATTTTTTCATTATAGCTGACTATCAGTCAGAGGGGAGGGGACAGCATGGCAGTGGCTGGGTGAGTGAACCTGCCAAAAATGTTCTGATGAGCCTGTGTTTCAGTCCTGTTCAACTTAAGGCAGAGAGACAATTTTCGATTCATATGTGGAGCGCATTAGGAGTGGTGAGGTATTTGGATCAGTTGCTGAATCACGCTGACATCTGTATCAAATGGCCTAATGATATATTGGTAAATGATCGAAAAATAGCAGGTTTGCTTCCGCAAATAAGCATTCGATCAGGCAGAATCCAAGACATTTATTTAGGTGTAGGGGTAAACCTACATCAACCAATGCTGCAATTTCCCTTTTATGCTACCTCTGTAAAAGAGGAGACCGGCCAGATATTTGACAGGTTTTCATTTGCCGAAAGGCTAAAATATTTTATCACAGATGCTTACAAGGAGTATAGTCATTTCAAGAATTGGGACAGCTTACAGGAAGCCTATCACAAACGATTGTGGCGCTTTAAGAAAGAAGTGGTTTTTATAGAGAAAGGGGAGCATAAAAAAGGAATGATTTTAGGGGTGAATGATTCAGGCTTATTGAACATGCAGACGGATGATGGGTTAAGGACTATGTCGATGAAAGAAGTTGAGTTTTTGAGAAAAATATAGTAAATGAATAAAGCGTATATCCTAAATATCGGAGATGAAATCTTGCTGGGGCAAATCGTCAATACCAATGCATCATGGTTGTCTGAACACTTAGCGGAATTGGGACTACAAGTGGTGGAGCAAAGGGTCATCGGTGATGAAAGGGAGCAAATATTAGATGCTGTAAAAGATGCCCATCGCTTTGCAGATGTTTTATTAATTACAGGTGGATTGGGTCCAACAAAGGATGATATCACCAAAAAGGTATTAGCAGATTTCTTTGAAACAGAGTTGCGTTTTGATGAAACTTTGTACCAACATTTGGAGCAATATTTTAGGAAATTAGGAAGAACGCCTACTGAAGCGCATAAAGAGCAGTGCAAAATGCCGGTAGCTGCTGAGCAATGGGAAAATAGTATGGGAACCGCGCCGGGTATGTATTTCCGGAAGGGTAATACCCATACACTTTCTATGCCCGGAGTACCCTATGAAATGAAATATATCTTTAATACACATTTGGTCCCGTTTATCCAATCAAAAAGGGAGCAAGCTCTGATTCATGAAACCATTCTGACCATCGGTATGGGAGAGAGTAAGATCTCCGAAATGGTTGAGGATATTGAAGATGCTTTGCCGTCGCACATTAAATTGGCCTATCTCCCCAATTTGGCAAGAGTGCGTCTAAGATTAACCGGTATCGGGAAGGATCCACAAAGCCTCAAAGAGGAAGTGGCTTTCTGGAAAGACAAGTTGGTCAGTCGTTTAGGTGATTTAGTCTACGGATATAATAAACAAACTTTATCAGCTGTGTTGCAGTCTTTGGCGATAGAGAAAGGCGTCCGCATAGCTACCGCCGAAAGTTGTACAGGTGGGCGGATTGCTCAGGAAATCACCTCAGAACCCGGCTCTTCCCAATATTTTTTAGGGTCTGTAGTCGCTTATGCTAATCAAGTGAAACAAAACATTTTGGGGGTTTCACAACAGACATTAGCAAATTGTGGGGCAGTCAGTGAAGAGACGGTTAATGAAATGGTTTTAGGTGCTTGCAAATCGTTAAGTGCGGATATAGCGGTAGCGACTTCCGGCATCGCAGGTCCAGATGGAGGGACTTTTGAAAAGCCGGTAGGCACGATATGGATTGCTGTAGGGAATTCGGAACGAATGATTTCAAAGAAGCTACAGTTAAGTAAAAATAGAGTGCTTAACATTGAATATACTTCTATGATTGCATTGAATTTGATGCGACGCTTTTTAATGGACCTTTAAATGATTATTTTTGTCATCCTAACCGGAGAAATACGAAACATACTATGGCAGCATATGAATTGGTAATGCCCAAAATGGGAGAAAGCATTATTGAAGCCACAATCTTGAATTGGGTGAAAAGTGTGGGAGATCAAGTAGATGTGGATGAAACAGTACTTGAAATTGCAACCGACAAGGTAGATTCTGAAGTACCTTCTCCTGTTCAGGGTGTAGTTACAAAAATTTTATTCGAGGTTGATGATGTGGTTCCCATCGGAGAAACCATTGCCATTATAGAAACAGAGGGGGAAGGATCAAGTAAAGCTGCGGCAGAACCGGCACCCCAGGCAGCCAAAGAAACCCAAGCCCCTTCTAAAGAAGAGCCTAAAAAAGAACAGCCAGCATCTGCGCCATCTACAGCTCATCCTGATGAAATCGAAAGGGCCGCGCGTCCCAGCCAGAGTGATCGATTTTACTCTCCTTTGGTCAGGAATATTGCTGCTAAGGAAGGGATTCGTCTTGAAGAGCTGGATCAAATCAATGGTTCCGGCAGGGAAGGCAGAGTGACCAAGCAAGATATCCTTGATTACGTGGAAAATAGAGGAGTCGTTGCTCAACCGGCTGCAGCATCAGTTGCCGCGCCACAGCCGAAAGCTCAAGCACCGGCCGCCCATCAAGCGCCTCCTGTTGAGGTCTCTGGAGGTGATGAGATTGTGGAAATGGATCGTATGCGCAAGATGATCGCGGAGCATATGGTAAGGTCTAAGCACACAAGCCCACACGTCACTTCATTTGTAGAAGTGGATGTGACGAACATTGTGAAATGGAGAAACCATCACAAGCAGGAGTTCCAGAAAAAATATGGCGACAAGATCACCTTCACGCCCATTTTCATTGAGGCCGTTACGAAAGCCTTGAGAGATTTCCCAGGAGTCAATGCCTCCGTTGAAGGGGATCGAATCATCATGAAAAAACATATCAATGTAGGTATGGCAGCGGCTTTGCCTTCCGGAAATTTGATTGTGCCGGTGATTAAGGATGCAGATCATTTAAGTCTGGTGGGTTTAGCTAAACAGGTGAATGACTTAGCCAAAAGAGCCAGAGAGAATAAATTAAGCCCGGATGAAATTCAGGGAGGAACCTTTACTTTAACGAATGTAGGAACGTTTGGAAATGTAATGGGCACACCTATTATATTCCAACCTCAGGTGGCGATCATGGCAACAGGTGCCATCCGGAAGAAACCGGCCGTTTTGGAAACGGAGCATGGAGATGTTATTGCCGTGAGACATATGATGTTCCTGTCCTTATCTTATGATCACAGAATCGTAGATGGAATGTTAGGAGGATCCTTTTTATCGAGAGTAGGTCAATATCTGGAAAGTTTTGATATCAACAGATCCATATAACTGAAATGGAATGTTGAAATGGGTAAGTTTCTTTGTTAGTCTCTTTATTTGTGCAGCATCGTTTGCGCAGAGTGAAGAAACATTACTTCTGAAAGCGGAAGGCTATTTTGCCGAAAGGCAGTTTAAACAGGCCGCCGAACAATACAATAAGTATTTGGCTATCAGCAGGAACCCGAAGGCTTTGTCTTATTTCAATGCTGCTGTTGCAAATTACGAAAGCGGAGCATTTGAAAAAGCAGAGCGCTATTTCAGGTTCATTGAAGCCAATCAATTGTATCCCTCGTTTCAGACGCAATTTTATTTAGGATTAATCAGTCATGCGCAGGCAAAATACGAGACAGCCATACGTCATTTTAAAAACGTCTTAAAGGATGATAAACATCAGTATCAAGACCTCTGTAAAAAGCTGATCCTCCAATGTAGAACAGCCATGAAACTCAAAGATAGGACGAGCTATGCATTTGTAGAGAATCTTGGGCAGGTGCTTAACTCATCATACGATGATATGGCTCCGGTTCCAAGTCCCAATTTTGAAGGTCGGATCTATTTTTCTTCCAACAGATCTGTTGCCACAGGAGGAAAGAGGGATCAAAATGGTTTGCCGGATGAAACAGGGGCCTATGCATTTGATATTTTCAAATCAGACCAGCAGGAAGGTATTTGGACAAGTCCCAGACCCTTTAATGATCTTTTGAATAGTCCAAGAAATGAAGTTTTGTATGACTTTACCGGAGATGGGCAGGTCGCGTTTTTATTTAGGGGTTTGAATATGTCATATGGTGAAATTCTGACCGATACCTTCAGGCAGGGCGTTGCTCCAAAGGTGCAAAGTCCCCAATTTAATGCGCCTGCTGATGCAGCTTTTGGTGATAGGGATCTCTTCTTTTTAAATGATACTACGCTTGTTTTTGCAGCTGTCATGGAAGGAGGATATGGCGGTTATGATCTTTATATTTCTTTTTTAGATGGAGGTTTATGGAGTCAGCCAAGGAATTTAGGAGCTACAGTAAATTCAGCCTATCACGAAGTGAGTCCATATGTGGATGGTAAAGGGAACCTTTTCTTTAGTTCAGATCGTGTAGATGGATTGGGAGGATATGATGTGTTTTTCAGCTCCTGGACTGAGAAGGGGTGGTTGAAGGTGCAAAATATGCGGTCGGGAATCAATTCGTCAGCAGATGATCTGTATTTCCGGAGAGGTTCAGATAGTTATTCAGCTTATTTTAGCAGTAACAGGAAAGGCGGCTACGGCGGATTGGATTTATACAGTGCCTATTTTAAAGAGCCTTTTGGAGGTGAAATGACGAATTATCGGTCAGAGGTTTTTAGGGTTTATGGGAACACTACCCCTCAGGTTGCACAGCATTCAGATGTAAAATCTAAAGAAAAA
>CAZGGG010000001.1:129610-138252 GCA_964525165.1 uncultured Saprospiraceae bacterium
GGATGTGTTGGCCAAGCGTTTGAAAGGACAGCCCGACTTGAAGTTGAATATATTGAGCTTTTCTGATTATACAGGACCCAGAAAGTATGATTTGTATTTTTCGATGAAGCGTGGAGAATTATGCATGCAGTATCTGGTAGAACAAGGGGTTGAGGCTCAGCAATTAAATGTGATCGCATGTGGCTCTCAGTATCCCTTGTCGATTATTAGCGCTAGGCCAGGTGCACAAGCCAGTATGAACCTAAACCGCAGGGTACACTTTAAATTTTCAGGTGCTGAGTCTGCAGATATTGTTTATGACCATATGGTCTCAAAAGAATTATTAGAAAATACACCCTTTTATCAATTTTGGGACCTGATCGAAGGATTGTCCTTTAGTGTTCAGATAGCGGCAACACAACAGCTGTATGAAGGATCAGCTATCAACACCTATCAGAACCCTTTGCTACACACACAGGCCAATAATCCCACACTCAAATATACTCTTGGTATATTTGAGCGATATGAGGAGGCTCGAAACCTGCGATATCGATTGATCAAAGATGGCTATCAAGGAGCATTTATCACTGCATACATAGATGGTATCAGGAGGACGAGAGGAGAGTTGCGCCAGTTGATGGATCAATATTCAGATCTTGAAGCTTATATTAATGTAGAATAGAGGAATCAGAGTGCATGAAGACATTTGCTTTCATAAAGGAAAGCTTACAGAATATTAAAACTGTAGGTACAGTAACCAGGAGTTCCGGTTTTTTGAGTCGGCAAATGGCTAAAAAAGTTGATTATAGTGAGGCTCAGTATGTAGTTGAATTAGGAGCAGGTGATGGAGTGATTACCAAAGAAATTCTTAAAAGAATGGCACCTGATGCTCGCTTGATGATTTTTGAAGTCAATGATAAGTTTTTTGAGCAATTAAAGATGATCGACGATGATCGATTAATAGTTGTCAATGATTCTGCTGAGTATATTTCTAAGCATCTCTTACAACATGGGTTTACCAGAGTAGATGCAATTGTTTCTGCGATTCCTTTTGTGATCCTTCCGGAAAATGTGCGGCGTTCCATCATTAAAAAATGCATTGATGTGATGAAGGAAGAGGCTCCATTCATTCAAGTGCATTACTCTCTTGTATTACGCAATTTGTACAAGGAAATATTTGGTAATGTAAAGATTGGATTTGTTCCTTTGAATATCCCCCCAGCTTTTGTCATGGTAAGCCGAAAAAAAGAAAAAGAGCTGATCAATCCTATAGCATGATCACCTTATCAATTCCAAGCGTTCTCATGGTTTGATCAATATCTGTAGTAAGGCCTAAATAATAGCCACCTCCTCCGGCTCCGCAAACTTTCAGAAGGTAGGGTACATCATCTGAAAAGCTGTCGGCCCAAATATTTAAGACATTATCTACAATCATCGGTTCGAAGTGGCTAAATTG
This sequence comes from uncultured Saprospiraceae bacterium, assembly GCA_964525165.1. Taxonomy (GTDB): domain Bacteria; phylum Bacteroidota; class Bacteroidia; order Chitinophagales; family Saprospiraceae; genus JAWLFI01. Next base: position 131,046 of record CAZGGG010000001.1, read on the forward strand.
AATTTTACTGATCTCTTCAAAATGCTGCCAGAGGGAAGGATCACCTTTCAGTGTGGCCTCGATAGCGTTTCTATTGGTATGGACCAGAGGTTCCAAGACCTCATTTCTGAATTTTGGGCTTGTGGTTTGGGTTTTAAAATGTGCAATCAGAGATTTGGAAGATCTTTCTGTACCACTATCGAATAGGAAAAACCGTAACCCATTGTCTTTTATAGGCTCAAAAATATTTCCATCTACAAATTTCCATTCATATCCTGTACGAATCGCTTTGTCATAGATGGAAATGGTAGGATCAATGCCGGAACTTTCCCCATGAAAAAAGGATTCTATCAAGGCCATATGTCTCTTTACCTTATTCGGTGCCATCTTCGCATAATCTCCTTCCCCATATTTTTCATAAAGGGCTGCAGTGAACGCACCGGAGCTTCCTAATCCATACCCGACCGGAATATTGGTTGAAAATCTCCAACCTTCCTTGTAGTCATTTTTCATTTCGTCTATGTGGAAGGTGAGGATGCGATTATCTATTAACTTTTCTATATGTTCATGAAGTGCTTTGAAATCAACCTCCGGAACATCAAGATCTGTGCTGCCCACAGACCATTGGCCATAGAATTCATGTAAAGGTCCTGCGAGGGCTTCACTTCCCTCTAAAACTGCATATTCTCCAAACAATAATACTTTCGCAGGAAACCTTTTCATCAGTGTTAAACCTTTTTGATTCTCTATTATTCGACTATAACGTACGCACAACTTAATCATTTATATTTGCATTCTGTGGAATCCCTGCAACATATTATCGAAAGCTATCAGGAATCAACTTCCGTAAAAAAATTAATTACGGCAGTGGATCAAGAAGGTGCACAAAAGATTCTTCTTGAAGGCACTAGTGGCTCTCAGGCCGCTTTTATCATTGAGTCATTCTATCGATCGAACAGTCGTTATATGCTTGTGATAGCGCAGGATAAAGAAGCGGCAGCTTATCTTCAAAATGACCTGGCCAGTCTTCATAAGCGAACGGTTCATTTTTTCCCTGACTCATTTAAAAGTCCGAGAAGCTATAGTCGGTTAAATAATACTCAGGTTTTGCAACGAACGGAGGTGATTAACCGAATTACTGCCAATGAGGATGCTCCTGATATTATAGTAGCCTACCCTGAAAGTCTTTTTGAACTGGTGGTAGCCCCTCAGGAATTATCAAGCGCACGTCTGTATATTAATAAGAGCGAGTCGCTGGATGTGGACACGATTATTGAAGTATTGGTAGAGTATGGTTTCGAAAGAGTGGATTTTGTGTATGAGCCGGGTCAGTTCAGTATACGAGGAGGGATTGTAGACATCTTTAGTTATGGAAACGAATGGCCATACCGCATTGAATTATTTGACGACGAAGTAGAAAGTATAAGAACCTTCGATCCTTCAACTCAATTATCAAAACAAGAAATTGCACGGATCACGATCATTCCCAATATTAATACCCGATTTGGCAAAGAGCAGAAGGTAAGTTTGCTAGAGGTCTTGCCTGATCAGTCTTTGATTTGGATTGCACAACCCGGAATCTTAAAAGATAGGTTACAAGAATGTGGTGACGCCATAGATACCTTTTCAAAGAATGTTGGACAACTGGAAGATGAGCAGCTTAAAAGAGTCCTGAAAGAAAATGCTTTTGTAGACCCTGTTCGTTTCATTGAACACCTCTCCCAATTTCACCTCATCTACTTGAAAGATGCCCAACATGTAGCACCAGCTGACTTAACAGTGTCTTTCCAATCGAAGCCCCAGCCTGACTTTAATAAGAATTTCAAATTGCTGATTGAAAACTTAAAGGCTAATGAGTCAGAAGGTATTACCAACTTTATCGTAACTGAGAATACAAGGCAAGTCAACAGATTGCAATCCATATTTGATGACCTAGAAGCAAAAGTCCTTATTCACCCCATCGCCATAGACCTTCATGCCGGCTTCATTGATTCCGAAAATAATATCGCTCTATACACGGACCATCAAATCTTTCAAAGGTATCATCGGTTTAAACTGAGAAAAGGCTTCACAAAGGATAAAGCTTTAAGTCTGAAGATGATCAAAGAGCTTTCTCCGGGAGATTTTGTGGTACATATTGATCACGGAGTGGGAAAATTCTCCGGAATGGAGAAAATTAACATCAATGGTCATAACCAAGAATCTGTTCGTTTACTATACCAGAATAATGATGTGCTGTATGTGGGAATCAACTCTTTGCATAAAATTTCAAAGTACAGCGGCAAGGAAGGCAAAGAGCCGAAGCTCAATAAGCTAGGTTCAGATGCCTGGAAACGGTTGAAGGCAAAAACGAAAAAGAAGGTAAAAGACATCGCCGGAGAATTGATTAAACTCTACGCAAAACGGACGGCTACTCCCGGGTATGCCTGTGACAAAGATGGATACTTGCAGGCAGAATTGGAAGCCTCCTTTATTTATGAAGATACTCCCGATCAGTATACCGCTACGCAAGAGGTAAAATCGGATATGGAGAAACCTCATCCTATGGATCGGTTAATCTGTGGGGATGTGGGGTTTGGTAAAACGGAAGTGGCGATTCGTGCAGCCTTTAAGGCAGTCGTAAATGGAAAACAAGTTGCAGTGTTAGTACCTACCACCATTTTAGCGCTTCAGCATTATAAAACATTTAAAGATCGATTGACCGAATTTGGAGTGGAGGTAGACTATGTCAACCGATTCAGGACTACAGGAGAGCGAAATAAAGTATTTAAAGCTTGTAAAGATGGTGAAGTCGATATTCTCATTGGCACACACTCCATACTGAACAAGAAATCCGGATTTAAAGACTTGGGTCTACTCATCATTGATGAGGAGCAAAAGTTCGGCGTTAGTGCAAAAGAAAAATTGAGAAATTTAAAAGTGAATGTCGATACCCTCACACTCACAGCAACCCCCATTCCAAGGACCTTATCTTTTTCATTGATGTCTGCAAGGGACTTAAGTTTGCTAAAAACGCCACCGCCCAACAGAAGGCCCATTCATACAGAAATTAGGATTTTCAATCATGACCTGATTAAAGAAGCTATCTATTATGAAACCACTCGAGGCGGACAAGTTTTCTTTGTGCACAATCGAGTTAAAACGCTGCCCGAAATTACTCAAATGGTGAAGCAGGCCTGTCCGGATTTGGATATTGCAATGGCGCATGGTCAGATGGAATCAAAAGCATTGGAGCAGACGCTGGCAGATTTTATAGATTTCAAATTTGATGTGTTGGTATGTACTAATATCATTGAAACAGGATTAGATATCCCCAATGCCAACACAATCATCATTAATAATGCGCATCAGTTTGGTATGAGTGATCTGCATCAACTCAGAGGAAGAGTGGGGCGCTCCAATAAAAAAGCTTTTTGTTATTTGTTTTGTCCGCCACTATCCACCCTCACCACAGATGCAAGGAAACGCTTGACAACATTGGAGGAGTTTTCAGATTTGGGGGATGGGTTTAATATTGCAATGAGAGACTTGGATATTAGGGGCGCCGGAAATTTGCTTGGGGCCGAACAATCGGGTTTTATAAACGAGATAGGGTATACAACTTATCAGAAGATTTTAAAGGAAGCAATCCAGGAGTTAAAAGAAAATGAGTTTAAGGAAGTATTTCAGGAGGAGCTATCTGATAAAAAGAATTACGTTGAAGACGTCATCATCGAAACGGATGAGGAGATGCTTATTCCAGATGATTATGTGACCAATATTCAAGAGCGATTGAATCTTTATACTGAGCTGGATACCATCGAAGATGAAGACGGGATTAAAGCATTTCGGGCACAATTAATTGACAGGTTTGGTCCATTGCCGAAGGAAGTGAATCTATTATTTGAAGGATTGCGTTTGCGTTGGCTCAGTAAACGTCTGGGATTTGAAAGAATTTTGATAAAAAATCGAAAGTTGCGCTGCTATTTTATAAGTGACCCGCAATCTTCATATTTTGAAACGGACCATTTCAGGCAAATGATGGGTTTTTTATCTAAAGAAGGTCATCGTTTTGGGTTGACTCTTAAACAAAGTAAACGCTATTTGATTGTAGTCAAAGATCATATTTTAAATATGCGGACCGCGAGAAAATTATTGGATGGCGTTTATTCAGAAGTTTTTGATAAGGAAGAAGTAAACACTTAGGATGGATCCCGTATTTCACAACCCTGTATTAGATCGAGAGGATCTTCCCTCACTGGATGAAATCAAGTTCGAAAAACTTTCAGAGGCTTTTCGCACATTATCCTTGCTCAGAGCCGGATTTACTTTTTTCTTTTTCTTACTGACATTTGTTTTGGTAGTCATTATTGGAGGATTATGGGAGTTTTATGTCTTGATCAGTGGTTTAATAGGACTGCTGTTGCTATTGATCTTTTTAATGTTGAGGGCTTGGAAACTATACGATTTTAAGGGGTATGCTCTGAGAGAACACGATATAATTTACACGACTGGCTGGTTTTGGAAAAGAAAGGTGATCGTGCCTTTCAACCGTATTCAGCATGTTGAAATACGAAGGGGCCCATTGGAAGAACTCCTCAGGTTAAGGAGGCTTCAAATCTATACGGCAGGAGGGTCAGCATCTGATTTAAATATCCCGGGCTTGGAACCAGATTTAGCAGAACAGATCCGGTTTTACATTTCAGTTAAAACAGGCTTAGATGAAGAGGAATGATCCCGGCCTTTTTGACCACCCGCAAAGGGAAGCCTGGAACGCTCTTATCTTTATTGTGCTAGAGAATTTCTGGGGGTTAATTCGTCAATTATGGGTATTCATACTTATCTATTTCTTTAGTTCCCCGGACTACAGCAGTTTGTTTTTTATTCTATTTAGTGCAGCAATATCCTTGATTGTATTGGTGAGCTCCATTGCTTCGTATTTCCGATTTTCCTTCTATATCAAAGAGAATAAGTTACATATAAAAAAAGGCGTTTTTCGAAGGTCGCATCTGAATGTGCCTTTAGAACGAATCCAGGCAGTCAATATGGAGGACAACATTCTCCATCGGTTGTTTCAAACAGTGAAAGTAGAGGTGACAACAGCCGGAAGTAGCGAGAAAGAATTTAGCATTCGCTCCATCGACAAAGAAACTGCAACTGTTCTTAAGGACATCATTTTGAGCATGCGGAAATCTATAAAAGGAAAAAGTCAGCCGGAAGATAGTCTAAGGGAGCGTGAAGTCGGTGAAGATTCAATGGGCGCAGCCCAAAAACCATTGTTTAAGTTAGGGCTTTCTCAATTGATAAAGGTGGGCCTGAGTCAGAATCATTTCAGGGCTATTGGGCTTATATTAGGAGCGGTAGGTTATTTTATCTCCCAGGCGCAAGAATTTATGGAGGGGGACATTTTTGATTGGGGGTATGCGGCCATTGGTTGGTCAGAGCGCGCCGATTATGTATTAATTTTGATGCTGTGTGGAGCTGTGATTCTTCTTGCTTTAGTAATTAGTATGGTCACTGTATTTCTTAGGTTTTATAATCTGAGTGTCTATTTATTGGCTGGGCGCTTGGGATTGAAACATGGATTGATTCAACAAAGAGAACAAAATATCCAAATTAAAAAGCTCCAAATACTTGAATGGTCGGATAACCCCATACGGAGAATGATGGACTTTGTGACCATTCGATTGCGTCAGGCGACTAGTTCTTTGGAACAAGGGGGCATATCGATTAGCATACCAGGTTGTCAAAAATTTGCACGCGAAGCTCTGATGTATAAGATTTTTCCTTCCGCTAGTTTGGATCCTTCAGGTTTAGTGCTGCATCCTTCGATGGTTTGGAGGTATACCTTGTTCCGGGGAGCTATTCCGGCAATCATCGCCGGTATTGCCTCCTTTAACTTTTTAGGATGGTGGAGCTTGCTGCTATTGATTTGGATACCTCTGTCCTATGCAATTAATATTCGAGTGTATCATAATTGGGAAATTCTGTGGGATGCAGAACATTTAGAATTGAGAAGAGGATTTTGGAGTATGCGATCTTCAATGATCGCATGGTATAAGGTGCAATCTGTGGAATTGAAGCAGAGCCCCTTTCAAGTAAGAAGGAACATAGGGAACCTTTGGATTTACACGGCTGCCGGAAGCCTTATGATTCCTTACGTAAAGCTCAATGATGCTGTCAAAATAAAGGACTACCTGCTTTATCAAGTAGAACGTAGAAATCGAAACTGGATGTAAGCGCGAGTTTCTATAGAATCCCGGGTTGAGCTGCTACCCCGGATTCACCCACCCTATATTGTATACCAATATGGTGAATGCCACCCGATAAATGGTAAGATGCCCAGCCGTAGTCAAAAGATATTCTCTTGATGTTAAAGGCAAAACCTGCACTAAATCCGGCTAAACTGTTCCAATTATTGATCGAGAGCTCTTTTCTCCTCTGATGATCATACCCCAATCGCAATCTCAATTGCTCTTTTTTCCCAATAAAGAATTCCCCGTTGATTGCCAAATGCCTGCTGAAGTTATCCACAAAAATGGCAAAAGGGCTTCTTTCAGATTCCGACTGACCTATTATCAGAATATTTTCTTCACTTATCGGGCTATCATATAGTAGATTCCAATGGTTTAATTGATGATATATGATAGAAAAGCGAAAAGGTAAATGTGCAAGTCGTTTTGAGATGGCAATTTGTAGATTCGATCTGAGATCTTCCCTTGTTTCTTCAAACGGAGCCCATTGAAAACCTATTTGATTCCAACTAAGGCCAATGTTAAACTTCTTTTCGGGAATTACATAAAGAATGCCCCAGTGAGTCGCTAATCCATTGGAAAAATAATTCTCTAAAGTGCCTTGTAAATACTCAAGCTGGGCTCCGACAAATAGATTCTTGTAAAGGCGTTTTGAAACGCCGGCGAAAATGCTCATCGACTTAGCTTCAAAGGTGCCTAATCGGTTTCCGAAGGGATCAGCCTGTGTGATTTCTCCATGGTCAGAATAAGATAGACCTGCAATCCATTGAAAATTTAAATGCTCAATACGATCTGCAATATAAAAACGACCAAACTGAATGCCCGGCTTTAGAAATCCATGTTGGAAAGAAGCTTCAAGCGTGATACTGTCCCAAATCGATGCAGGATTAGAAAGAGCAAGCCCAGCATCCTCGTCGATCAGAGCCGTCCCATATTGTCCCAGGCCCGTTAGCCTTGCTGAAGGTGAATATTTCGCAAAAGAGAATACCTCAGAA
>CAZGGG010000001.1:138262-143897 GCA_964525165.1 uncultured Saprospiraceae bacterium
TAGATCAGGGTCTTTTTCATTCTGTTGGCATTGCGAAAGTGGAGTCTGGAGTCCATTTTGTTCTGCAAATTCCCGTGTCACAATCCATCACCCTCTCCACTTGACCAGTAGAGTCATATAAAAATAAAGTTCCTTGCTCATTTTCTCCTGCTGCATACTGACCTTTCGCTTTTATTTTACCCGTTTCGTAATATTCTATAAAGGGACCATTTTCTAAGTTCTCTTTAAAGGAAACTTCCTCCTTGAGGATCCCATTTTCATAATAACTTTTCCAGATACCCTTCATGACTCCTTTTTCATATTCGCCTACCAACTTTAGTTGCCCATTCTGGTGAAACATTTTATAAGCGCCTATGATCGTATCATTTTTATGTTGTTCCTCAATTTCCTTTTTGCCGGAAGGGTAATAGAGTTTGCGCAGGCCCTCTAATTTGCCTTCATGATAATTGCTTTCTTCAAAAAGAACACCATCTGTATAATACAATTTATAAGCCCCATTTTTTGAACCATTTTCGTCAACCTGGTATACTTCCTTCATGCCCGAAGGTAGTTCGTTGGTTATGGTTTCAGCATTGTTGCATGCCCAAATAAAGCTAAGACCGATCATTAAAGATTGTAACTTTCTCATGTTGTTTGAACGGATAAATCAATAAAAAGGTATAAAAAAAGCCGAACAAACGCATTGTCCGGCTTTTACAATTTATAGTATGCCCAAGCAATTAATAGAATCTTGATCGCTCATCTTGTATCTTGGCATTTGCCTTTAAAGCGGTCATGAGTTTAGTTTGGATTTGCTGGGTATTTCTAAAGTTTGCTTGTTGTCTGATTTGAGCGATATTGTTCATCATAGGAAGATCAACTTTATCTACCATTTGAATCATATAAACGCCATTGTCTCCTACAATGGGACCGGCAGATTGTCCTACAGCGACATCCTGCAAAGCTGCGATCACTGAAGGTTCAGAACCTAAACCTTGAGCGAAGGTAGAATTCAAGCTGATATTTCTTGCGGTGTCAACTACTGCGTCAAACTGACCGGCAGCAGCTTCCAAAGATTGGCCTGTTAACCGATCTTTGAGCACCATTGCTTTTTTCTCTTTCAGTACCTCAGGATAGATTACGGTGCGAACATCTTCTAACTTTGGCGTTCCTGAAGGAATAATACTTTTCAAACCAGCAATGATATATTGCTTGTTGTAAAATAATTGAGGCTCCTCGACTACAAATACATCAGGTGAAACATCGCCTACATTGACATCTTCCTGAAAAACGTACCGAACCAAACTACGCGAAGCGTCAGGGCTACTGATTTCTTGAACCTGGAAATCATTTTCTTGTAAAGGTGCAGTGGTATACAATTGTAAATTCGCGATACCATTTACTGCATCTGTCAAAGATTCCAAACTTCTGTTGTCAGATGCAAGAGTCAAAGCATTTTCGTAAAGCCTATTTTGTGTGGTTTCAGAGGGAACAATGTTTTCAGAAATGAAAGCAAGTTTATAGCCCTCCTCATTATTGATATACTTTTTATCCAAAACTTCCACTAAGTGGAGACCTGCCTGGCTGGCAAATACCTTCAATTCACCCACTTCCATTTCATAGAAAGTTTGCATTTCAAAGGTTGGAAGCATGGCATTTTTAGTAAAATAGCCAAGATCTCCTCCATTGCTGGCTGTTCCATCCATTCCATTAGACATCGCTAAGGAGTCAAAAGAAGCCTGCCCTGAAGCTACCAAATTCTTCAAGCTATCCAACAAAGCCTTCTGAGCGGCAAATGAGTTGGGGTTTTGTGGATCTACCTGACGGAAAATATGTCTCGCCTGAACAGAGTCCGGAATGATCGTTTTATCAATCACCTTTGCGGCACGATAAGCTCCTTGAGATTCGTAAGGTCCGTAGACAGCTCCTGTAGGAATAGAAGGAAGTGTATCTGCAATCACAGGGTCTACCTCATCTACAGTGCTATATAGTCCGGAAATCACTCCATCATTGAACTCTACAAATAAAGAGTCATTTTCAGCTGTAGCAAATTCAGCTGCGGCTGTTTTTACTTTTTCAAATAACTCAGCAGAATCAGTTGGAGTAGGGTAGACGTTCAATACAGTATATTCTGCTACTCTGGTTTCCTGATTATTGGTGAAAAGAACCTTGTTTTCATCCAAGAATCGCTGAAGGTCATCATCAGAAGGACTTACTTCACTATCAGATATTTCGGAGAAAGGAACCTTTACATAGGCAAAGGTAGCTTGCTTACTCTGTAGTTCAGATTGAGCTTCTGCTAGCCAAGTAGGAGTATACATTCCTTTCCCAACTAGGGTAGCCAACTTATTTTGTAGTCGATTATTGATAACCTCCTGCTCCTGCACCTGCCAAAATCTTTTCTGCTCGATAGGCAATTGATTTAATTGCTGACGATCTACCTGGTTGGTCTGTGGGTTGCTGAATCTTTGTCTGATAACAGGGCTGAGGCGAGCACCAAACTGCAGCTCCATTAATTCATCGGAACCCACTGCCAGTCCTAGCTCCTCTGCTTCTTCTCGAATGATCGCTCTGTTTACGAAGTAATTCCAAAGGAAATCTCTTCTGGCATAGATGTTTCCGGAAGAGTTGGCATACAGAGTTCTCTCCATATTCTGGAATTCATTCCAGTCAATTTGCTCTCCGTTCACCTCACCCAATTCGAATTGGTTAGCAACTGCTCCGTTTCCTCCTGAGGTCATGTCCATGATGACAAATGCGGCCAATGCTAGTCCAATCAATACAACTAGCAGCCAGCTATTATTGCGAATCTTACCAATCAACGCCATGCAATAATATTATTTAAGATTATGAATGTGTTTCTATTATACATGCAGCCCAACTTTTATGTGAATAAGCAAGGCTGCTGCAAAAGCTGTGCAAAGGTAATAGCTTTCTATATTATATTCAAATGCACCTTTCGCCTAGAGATTGAGCTCTTGGTCGGCATCCTCTAATGCTTGAAAAAAGTCTGCTCCAAATTTGCGAATCAATGCGTCCTTCGCAAATTGATACACTTTGATCCCAAGCTCTTCGCCCTTTGTACAAGCGGGATTACAAATATCCCACTCATCATAGTTTAAGGCAGTGAAATTTAACTCTTTGTTTTCTGATACTCTAATCGGATACAAGTGACAAGAAACGGGTTTGTTAAAGTCGATTAAGTTTTCATAATAGGCTTCCTGAATAGTACAGCTGGCAATTCCGTTTTCTCCAATTTTTGCAAAAACGCAAGTTCCATTTTCTAATAGCGTGGTTCCATATGCTTCCATTTCTTCATACCATTCCGCCACATCTGTTTGGGCTATTTTTTCCCTGGCTTCTTCACTTAGTTTGGGTAGCAAAACGGGTAAATGCGATCTGAGTTGTGTTATTTCATCTTCTTCCAGGGGAGCTCCAAAGTCTCCTTTTACACAGCAGGCTCCTTTACATTTCTCTACGGCACAACTAAACTTTCTTTCGAAAAGCTCTAAGCTGATTAATTTGTCTTCGATAATCAACATTGAAATCATCTATTTTATACAACCTAAAGGTACCTATTGCCGTTATACTCTCGATGGTCACTAGGATAAATCATAGAAAATTTTATCTTAGCGGGCGCTGAAAATAACGGTTTCAGTATAATTGATCAGACTGAAGCTGAACCTATATTAATCACCCTTATAAAAGATAAGAATGGATCCATTAAAAGAGAAGTTTTTCGAGAAATCCCAAAAGTTAAAAGAAGAAGTTAAGGCATTGCTAAAGGAAAATGGTAGCAAGAAGGTAGATGAAGTGGCACTGAGTCAGGTTTTTGGCGGGATGAGAGGCGTAAAGAGTATGATATGGGAGACTTCTGCATTAGATCCGGTAGAGGGGATTCGTTTCAGAGGGTATAGTATACCGGAATTAAGAGAAAAACTTCCTAAAAGAACGGGTGACAAAGAACCTCTTCCGGAAGGGCTGTTTTGGCTGATGTTAGTAGGTGAAATTCCTACGGAAGATCAGGTGAAATGGTTAACAGACCAATGGATCAACAGATGCAATGTGCCTGAGGAAACTTTTAAAGTATTAGACAGTCTGTCTCCTGAGACACACCCAATGACTCAATTTACCGTTGCGATTTCCTCTATGCAGACACAGAGTGTTTTTGCAAGAAGGTATGCTGAGGGAATGAATAAGACAGAGTATTGGGATGCTACCTATGAGGATACAATGAATCTCATTGCCCGTCTTCCAAGAATCGCGGCCTATATATATAGAAGGTCTTACCATAGTGGTAAGCACATTCAACCTGATTTGTCTTTAGATTGGGCAGGTAATTTTGCGCATATGTTGGGAGTCCAAGGAGAAGACTTTAAATCGCTTATGAGACTTTACCTGACGATTCATGCCGATCATGAAGGAGGAAATGCCTCTGCGCATACCACGCATTTGGTAGGATCAACTCTGAGTGATGCATATCATTCCTTTGCAGCAGGTATGGCAGCTTTAGCAGGACCATTGCACGGCTTGGCGAATCAAGAGGTGATTAAATGGATTTTTAGAATGGTGGATGCCATTGGTACCTCTACACCCACGAAAGAGCAGATTTCGGATTACGTGAATAGCACCTTAGCCAGGGGGCGTGTAGTTCCCGGTTACGGTCATGCTGTTTTAAGGCAGCCGGATCCAAGATTTATGGCTCAAAAGAAATTTGCAGAGGATTATATAGGGGATCAAGACGATTATGTCAATATTGTTTGGAAATTGTTTGATGTAGTACCTGAAATCCTGGAAGGGTTAGGTAAGGTGAAAAATCCATGGCCCAATGTAGATGCTCATTCCGGAGCACTTTTAGTGCATTACGGCTTGAGAGAATATAGCTATTATACAGTCTTGTTTGGTGTGAGTCGTGCTTTAGGAGTCTTGTCAGCACTATGCTGGTCAAGAGCCTTAGGCTTCCCACTGGAAAGACCTAAGTCTGTGACTACGGATTGGGTAAAAGAATATCTGAAAAACAACTAAGAATCAAAGAGCTGCAATCGCAGCTCTTTTTTTTGCATCAAAAACTCTTATTCTTGCGATTAAGATTTTTTAATTTGCAAGCATAAATAAATACGTATATGGAGTTTCCAAAAGATTTAAAATACACCAAGGAGCACGAGTGGGTGCGCATAGAAGGTGATGTGGCTGTTGTGGGAATTACTGATTTCGCTCAGGGCGAATTGGGTGATTTAGTATATGTGGAAGTAGAAACAGTAGGAGAGTCACTAGATCAGGATGAAGTGTTTGGTACTGTCGAGGCAGTAAAAACAACTTCTGAATTGTTCATGCCGCTAAGTGGTGAAGTTATAGAGTTCAATCAGGAAATTGATGAATCCGAAGGTGACAACCCAGCAGTCATCAATGAGTCCCCCTATGGTGAAGGCTGGATCATCAAAATTAAAATGTCAGACCCCTCAGAGCTTGATGAATTGATGGATGCCGATACATACGCATCAGAAGTTAGCTAAGAGGGATACACCAATTATTCATTACAAATCATCTTATAGATGAAAATATGGGTAATCCCATTGATAGGTTTAGGCCTGATAACGATCGGGTCACTGCTCCCGGGCGATCAGATACCAGTCAATAAATGGCCCTCGGTCACTTT
>CAZGGG010000001.1:143907-153013 GCA_964525165.1 uncultured Saprospiraceae bacterium
GGATAAATGGATTCACTTCGGAGCTTATGCAATGATCGCCTTTTCGGCAGGTGTAGCTAATCGATATTACAAGATCTTGGGCTCATCTTCGGATTGGTGGATACTCCTAAGCGTTATTGCAGCTTATAGCGGCATCATCGAAATACTTCAAGGCACATTCTTTAAAGATCGTTATTTTGAAGTTCTTGATTTAATCGCTAATATTATAGGCCTATTAACAGGATACCTGTTATCTGTTAGACTTTTAAAAAATAGAACCCATGCAGCTTGAATTTGATAACACTCAATTTGCGCTTGCTGTGTTTGGAGTGGTTGCTTTACTTGCAGTCATTATCCTCGGGCTCAGAATGCTGATGAAAAAAAGTTCTGAGACCGATCTTACAGCTAAACAACACGATAACTTGGCCAGTCGGACCAAGTATCCTGAAGTGGATGCTTTCAAATACAGCGGGACCATGCTAGGCGTAGGAATTGCCGCTACTTTGGCAATTGTTCTATTCGCTTTCAATTGGACTGAGTACGAAAAGGAAATTTTTATTCCGGAGTACGATCTGGAGGTTGAAGAGGAAATTGAACAAATTCCACCCAGAACCACTGAACCGCCACCCCCTCCACCTCCGCCACCCCCACCCAAGATTGAAGAGGTGCCGGATGAGGAAATAGAAGAAGAAGATCAAGATTTGTTTAAAGATCAAACCATTACGGAAGAAACGACGATGGATGATACGCCAGTGGAGCAGGTAGAAGAGGCACCACCGCCCCCACCACCACCGCCACCCGCACCGGAAGTTGAGGAGATCTTTAAGGTAGTGGAGCAAATGCCTCGCTTCCCCGGATGTGAAGACATCGCAGACGAAGCAGAAAAAAAGCAGTGTGCTCAAAAGAAACTACTAGAGTTTATCTACGAGAACATCAAGTATCCTGCGATTGCAAGAGAGAATGGTGTAGAAGGAATGGTAGTGGTAAGTTTCGTAGTGGAAGGAAATGGTTCTATCAGTGCACCTGAAGTTGTCAGGGATATTGGAGCCGGCTGCGGAGATGAAGCCCTTCGAGTAGTGAAGCTAATGAACGAATTGAATAAAAAATGGATTCCCGGAAGGCAAAGAGGAAGACCTGTAAGAGTGCAGTTTAACCTTCCGGTTAAATTCCAACTCCAATAATATTAAAGTTCTCATGGTTGCAAAGCCGTCTTTTCAAACTTGGAAAGGCGGCTTTTCTTTTGTTCTCAAGAAAGCTTCTATCAAGGAATAAGTCATTCTAGAAAATAATCCGGAAAGCTTATTAGCTAAGCTGGTTCCCTTTGATTCAGGAAGCCAATTTCATTCCGAGGAAGAAGAAAAGCAGACAAATGACTACACTCAACAAGATATTTATAGAAAGGGATAAGTAAGATCCATTTTGTAATAAATAGGCATTTTCAGCTGTGAATGTACTGAAGGTGCTAAATCCACCACAAAATCCAATCATCCAAGCCGCCTGTAATTCTTTACTGAGTTGATTACTGCCATACAGCGTTAAATATCCCAATATGAAACTTGCGGCAGCATTCGTCAATACGGTGGCGAAAGGGAAGCTCATCCATACCCACCGGCTTAGAAAGTGAGCAATGGCAAATCTGCAGACCGATCCCAAGCCCCCACCAATGAATACCGCTATCCAAATCATTTCTTACAAAAACAATTGTTTAAACTCTCTGTCTGTTTCGAATCCGAATATACGCGAATAGGCTGGCAATAAGTAAAAGCATGAGGGTGATCAACACGTACAATGCAATTGCGCCAATGAAGTTTAATCCGAAAGCTGTCAACACAAATGCCAAGTTTAATATGATTAGCATCAGTGTTGATTGCGAGTGGGTGTATCCTGCATCAATAAGAATATGATGAATATGATTTCGATCAGGACTTAAAGGTGATTTGCCCGAGAATATCCTGATCAAGAATACTCTAAAAGTATCAAACAGAGGAACCATCAATATACAAATCACTACGGCTGGTGCTGCATCCACTTTCCATATGACGCCTTCCGGCAAATTATGATGAAGGTGGAGAAAAGCAACGACCAATATTGAAACGATGGTACCATTCAAAAGAGACCCGCTATCTCCTAGAAAAATTTTAGAGGGACTCCAATTGAAATAGAGAAAGGAACAACTAGCACCTACTAAGGCAAAGGCCAACAAGCTGTATAAGTATGCTCCCACCAGATAAAACCAAATTCCAAAGATCAGTCCTGCTAAGACCGTCATGGAACCGCTTAATCCATTGATACCATCAATTAGATTAAAGGCATTAATAATAACGATGATGACTAAGGCACTTAAGGACACACTGGCCCAGGCAGGTAAAGTTTCCAATCCGGCGAATCCATATAGATAGTCAATCGAAATATCCATTCCAAATATAATGATGCCGGTGACTAGTAATTGTCCTGTAAGCTTTTTCCGCGCATCCAAATGACTGAAATCGTCTAAAATCCCCGTAAGAAAAATGATGAAAATTCCTGCATACATAGAGGCATGAAAATGCAATGAAGTCGCCAATTCATCAGTGATCGCTAGAGAAATCAGCAGGCTGAAAAAAATGGCAATTCCTCCCAGTCTGGGTGTAGGTACTGAGTGTGATGTCCTGGTATTGGGGTTGTCTAAGATTCTATTCCTCCGGGCCGTCTCTATAATAGGGGGTAATATAAGAAAAGCTACCAAGGCTGAAATGAGAAAGGATAAACCAACCAAAACGGCGATAGGGATATCGCTCAAATTGAAATTGTTCAATAATGAAAGCATTGCAGTTAGGGGATTGCTTAAGACCTTAAAGTTAAGAAAATCTCATCATACTCAATTCAGAGAATATAGATTTATCCCATTCCCATAGACATTCCCACCCTAGAGCCGATGATAATTGCTAAATTAGCGGTTCAAATGAGTGGATCTAGTCGATGAGTAATGAGATAAGCGAACAATCTTTGCTTCATAGCCTGAAGCAACAAATAGATCCTGAAAGGGTACCAAAGCATGTCGCCATCATCATGGATGGCAACGGCAGATGGGCCAAAGAAAGGGGCAGACCGAGAGTGTTCGGACATAAGAATGGAGTGAAAGCCGTGCGCGCCTCTGCAGAGGCTGCTGCTGAACTGGGCGTCAAACACCTTACACTTTATGCCTTTTCAACAGAAAACTGGAACAGACCTAGGTTAGAGGTTCAAGCTTTAATGGCACTTTTAGTCGAAACCGTAAAATCCGAGATGGCTACTCTGAATAAAAATAACATTCGCTTAGAAGCCATAGGTGACTTGGATAAGCTTCCGTCTGCGAGCTTTAAAGCACTTGTAAAAGGGATGGAACAGACCAAAGACAACCAAAGAATGAAGTTGATTCTGGCCTTAAATTATAGTGCTCGATGGGATATCATTCAAGCAACCAAGTCCATCGCGCATGCGGTGAAGTCCGGGATGTTTCAACCGGAGGAGATTGATGAAGCTCTTTTTGAACAGCATTTGAGTACCAAAGATTATCCCGATCCGGAATTAATGATTAGAACCAGTGGCGAAACACGCATCAGTAACTTTTTGTTATGGCAGCTTGCTTATGCAGAACTTTATTTTACCCCCATCTTTTGGCCGGAGTTTCGCAAGGAAAATTTTTATAAAGCCATTATTGATTTTCAAAAGAGAGAACGTCGATTTGGAAAAACAAGCGAGCAATTGAGTCAATAGTCTTGTTTCTTTTCTCAAGCAACACTATTACATTTGTACTCGTTCTGTGAACAACTATTAGGAAGTCGTAAATATGTCGCATAATAAATTATACATTGTTTTTTTGCTCTTTATCAGCAGTCTTTGCTCCTCATTGACCCATTCAGCATGGGCTCAGGATACGACAGTCATTGTTGATTACAATGAACCAAAGAAATATGAGATTGGGGGTGTGGTCGTGGAAGGAGCAAAAACCACAGATGAAGACGCGATTAAAAGTGTCGCAGGCCTACAAGCCGGTAAAGTGGTGACTATCCCGGGACAAGAAGTTACGGATGCGATTACTACTTTATGGGAGTTGAATCTCTTTACCAATGTCGAGATTTACTTAGAAAGGACTTTAGGGGAAATTGCCTTCCTCAAAATTAAAGTAGAGGAAAGACCGCGTTATGCCCGTCATTCTTATCGAAACATTAAAAAGAGATATCATGATGACATGAATGATGTCGTCACAAAATTCTTGTCAAAGGGTTCTATCGTTACGGCTAATACAATTAACAATATAGAGACAGGTATTGAAGAATATTTTGCTGAAAAAGGATATCTCGATGCCGAGGTGAAAGTGGAAGAGATGGATGACCCCGTTCTTAAGGATGCTGTTCAATTGATTATTGAGGTACAGCGCAATGACCGGGTCAAGATTCAAGATATCAGTTTTGACGGGAATACAAATGTGAAGGCCCGTAAGCTGAGAAATAAAATGAAAAACACTCGCAAAAAATCCCGACTTTTTGCAAAATCAAGATTCACGGAAGATGGATTTGATGAGGATCAGGAATCTCTGGTGAACTACTATAGATCATTGGGATATCGAGACATGAGAATTACCGGAGATTCCGTTTGGAGGGAAGAAGACGGTGATATGCAAATCAGACTGGATATTCACGAAGGGCAGCAGTACTACTTCAGAAATATCAGCTGGAAGGGGAATACGCTCTATGAAGATGCAGTCTTAAATAATATCCTAGGAATTGAAAAAGGAGATGTCTACAATCTGGAAGAGTTAAACGAACGATTGACTTTCTCTTTGGATGGAAGGGATGTGGGGGCTCTGTATCAAGATGACGGATATTTGTTTTTTAGAGCGGAACCGGTCGAAGTGGCTATCGATAGGGATAGTATCGACATAGAAATGCGCATTTTTGAGGGACCTCAGGCGACTATTGAAAGGGTCGTGATCAGCGGGAATGATCGTACCCATGAACATGTAATCAGAAGGGAGCTCAGAACTTTACCCGGCAAGAAATTTTCAAGATCCGATATTATTAGATCTCAGAGACAATTAACCAACTTGGGGTATTTTGACCCGGAGCAGCTAGGCATTAATACACCGGTTAACCCTCAGCGCTATACAGTTGATATTGAATACGATTTAGTGGAGCGCCCCTCAGATCAGCTGGAACTTTCAGCAGGATGGGGAGGATTCAGTGGTTTGATTCTTACGCTGGGTGTGACTTTCAATAATTTCTCGATGCGAAATTTATGGAATGGTGAAGCCTGGAAACCGGTCCCCGTCGGAGATGGTCAAAGATTATCGCTCAGAGCACAAACAAACGGACGATTTTTCCAGTCTTATAATGCTTCTTTCACTGAGCCTTGGTTAGGAGGGAAAAAGCCTACCTCTTTTAGTGTAGGGGGCGCGTATACCAGAATTAATCGATTGGATCGTGCATTTGAAGCCACCGGCTATCTTTCCATTGCCCGTATTTTTTCAGGAATTGGTACACGATTGAGATGGCCTGACGATAACTTCTTAATTAATGCCACCCTTAGTTATGAAAATTATCAGCTCGATGACTATCCTAATCAGTTCATTTATGACGGGGTCAATGTGAGCAATGGTTCCTACAACAACCTTTCGATAGAACTGAGATTGGCAAGAACCAGTATCAATGAACAAATCTTCCCAACCAGTGGATCAGAAATAGCCTTAACGGCAAAATTCACTCCGCCTTATTCTACCTTCCGTAAGGATAACTTCTATGATGATGTATCTATTCAGGACAGGTTCAGATGGCTGGAATACCACAAGTGGCGATTGGATATGGATTGGTATCAAACGATTGTGGGTAAGCTTGTTTTCCGAGCCAATGCTAAAATTGGAATCTTGGGTTACTACAATGAAAGAACAGGGGTATCGCCATTTGAGCGCTTCCTAGTGGGAGGAAATGGTCTCAACAATCAGCAGGTTGGGATTGCCGGTGTGGATATCATCAGTTTACGAGGATATGAAGTGGATGATCTGGAGGTCAATGCAGGAAATAATCTTGCGACTGCAGGTACCGCAACCGTCTTTAACAAGTATACATTGGAACTTAGGTACCCCATATCTTTGAATCCGAGCGCAACCATATTCGTATTAGGGTTTGTACAAGGAGGAAATGCATGGGATGGTCTCGATCGATTTAACCCATTTGATCTGAGGAGGTCTGCAGGTTTAGGTTTAAGAGTATTCTTACCTATGTTTGGTCTACTAGGTTTTGACTATGGGATAGGATTTGATAAGCCGGAACTCACGAACACAGACGCCAATTGGCCTCAATACGGACAATTCAACTTAATCTTAGGATTCGAACCGGATTAATCAGCCTGGCAAGATTTGCTTTTGCCGAAAGGCAGAAAAAAAGCTTATTGATAGATCTTGAAATTTCCGAGCCCAAGCTTTTGGAGGAAATGCTGCATGGACACTCTAAGAACCCCTAGGCCATAGATGGTACTTCTTTTCAAATTGATAGAAGAGGCTTCTTCGAAATACTTAGTGGGACAAGTGACTTCTGCAATCCTATAGTCCTTGTAGATGATTTGAGACAGCATTTCGTTGTCAAACACAAAGTCATTAGAATTTTTATTAAAGGAGATACCCTCAAGGACGCGTCTGTGGAAAGCCCTGTAACCGGTATGGTACTCTGAGAGCTTGTGATTGACCATTAAGTTTTGGAAACCGGTTAAAAAACGATTCGCGATATACTTATAAATGGGCATGCCTCCTTGCAAGGCTCCTTTCCCCAATATACGAGACGCTAAAACCACATCATAAAGGTCTTCCCCCAAAATATTGACCATAGTGGGAATGAGTTTTGGGGTGTATTGATAGTCAGGGTGGACCATGATAATGATATCGCCCCCACGCTCTAAAGCCTTGTTGTATAATGACTTCTGGTTGCCGCCGTAGCCTTTGTTATCCTTGTGTTCGACAATATGGTCGATACCGAGTTCTTTAGCCAGCTGAGCAGTTCCATCCTTACTTGCATCATCACATAAGATGACTTCATCTACCAAGGGGCGCGGAATTTCTTTATAGGTCTTTTGAAGTGTTTTAGCTGCATTATAAGCAGGCATCACGACAATCACTTTCTGGCCATTATACATATCAATCGCATATTTCTAGGCTGCAAATGTAGTAAATGCGGCCTTAATGTCAGTCCGGGCGATTACTCCTCTTCGTCTGTGAGCAATCCTTTATCCAATAAGAAAGTGAACCATTTGATTACTTTTCTGATATCTCCCAGCATGACTCTTGTTTTGTCGAATTGTGGTAGAACATCCTCAAAGTATTCATACAGTACGTCGGCCTCTGCCTTACCCTGGGGCGGAGGATTATCTTCCAATTGGTCCAGCATGTTTTGAAAAACTTTGCTGAGCGGTTCGGAATCAATCATTGTATAAATGGAGATGGTACCTAAAGGGGTAAATTGATGCCGCATGGCAGAATAGAAGCGTTTTCTTCCATTAGAGAGATCCTCTAAGACGAGACCAGAGTTTTTATTATTCACCATTCTGAATAAACCGGGTTTTCCGGATATGGATATAATTGGATCTAGATTCATTTTTGTTGTTTAATAGTTTAATAAGGTTTCCATTTTATGCGACAGTCGATGGTCGGCCATAAATTGATTTTCCAATACTTTAGAGAATGGTACCGGACTATCCAGACTTGAACAACGCATGACTGGGGCATCGAGTTGCTCAAACAATTCCTCTGCAATTCGACCTGCGATATCTCCCCCAATTCCTCCGGTTTGGGTATCCTCATGCAGAATGAGCACTCGATGAGTCTTTTGCACCGATTGAGCAATGGTTTCCCAATCTAATGGAATTAAGGTTCTCAGGTCAATAATATCGACGGATGCTTGATGCTGATTCGCCCAGGAAAGAGCCCAGTGGACGCCCATTCCATAGGTGATGATCGTAGCCTCTGTACCTTCCTGAATGTGCTGAGCTTTTCCGATAGGAGTATTGTAATAGCCCGAAGGAACTTCTGCTTTTACAGAACGATACAAGCCTTTATGCTCAAAGAACAATATTGGGTTCGGGTCTTCAAAAGAGCTGATCAGTAAGCCTTTTGCATCCGTGGGATTGGACGGATATACCACCTTTAATCCCGGAGTATGAGTGAACCAAGCTTCATTGCTTTGGCTATGAAAGGGACCTGCTCCCACAGTTCCGCCCGTAGGCATTCGGATCACCACATCGGCTTTTTGCCCCCATCTATAGTGAACCTTAGCTAAGTTATTAACGATCTGATTAAAGCCACAGCTTACGAAATCTGCAAACTGCATCTCCATCATTGCTTTCATACCCTCCATGCTCAAACCTAAAGCTGCACCTACAATTGCGCTTTCGCAAAGAGGGGTATTGCGAACTCTTTCTGCACCATATTTTTCTAAAAAGCCATCGGTGATTTTAAAGACGCCTCCATAGTCTGCAATGTCTTGCCCCATAAGGACCAGCTGCTCATGCTGGTTCATCGCTTCCGATAATCCTTGGGTAAGGGCATCTACGAATCGAATTTCTTCTGTTTCCTCATTGGGTTGGATCTCGAAATGAGCATGAGGGTAGTAAACATCGGCAAGCTCTTCTTCGGCATTGTTGTTGGGTTCTGTAGCATTAAAACCAAAGGCTACAGCTTCCTCTATTTCTGATTTGAAATCTGCTTTTATAAGTGAGATAGCCTCATCGGTGAGTATTCCTTCTTCCATCAGGAAGTTCTGGAAAGTATTTACTGGATCTCTTTTGCCCCAAATATCAAAGAGTTCATCGGGCACGTATTTTGTGCCGGAGGCTTCCTCATGGCCGCGCATTCTGAAGGTGTCACATTCTATTAAGACCGGTCTAGGGTTTTTGCGCATAGACTCGGCCTCTTGTTTGATGGTATGATATACTTCTAAAATATTATTTCCATCAATTTGAATTCCTTTTATACCATAGCCTTTAGCACGATCTACTAAGTGCGCGCATCGATATTGTTCGTTGGTAGGCGTGGATAGTCCGTAGCCGTTGTGCTCGATTACGAATATCACCGGTAGTTTCCAGACTGCAGCCAGATGTAATCCTTCATGAAAATCCCCTTCTG
>CAZGGG010000001.1:153023-167847 GCA_964525165.1 uncultured Saprospiraceae bacterium
TTGTTTTCAATGATGAAAATGACGGGCAGGTCCCACACTGCAGCTACATTGAGCGCTTCATGGAATTCTCCCTGGCTTGTCCCTCCTTCGCCGGTAAACGCCAGACTTACTTTTGGCTCTTTTCTGATTTTATGTGCCAGGGCTACTCCATCCGCAAGAGAGAGTTGTGGCCCCAGGTGACTGATCATGCCAATGATATGGTGCTCTGGGGCGCCGAAATGAAATGAACGATCACGGCCTTTGGTGAATCCTTCAAGTTTTCCCTGCCATTGGGCAATCAGTCTTTGCAAAGGCACTTCCCGGGTCGTAAATACGCCCAGGTTGCGATGCATGGTGAATAATTTTTCATCAGGATGCAATGCTGCGGCACAACCCACTGAAATAGCTTCTTGTCCAATACCTGAAAACCACTTGCTGATTTGCCCCTGCCGGAGCAATTTCAACATTTTCTCTTCGATCATCCTTGGGAAAAGCAATTGCTTGTAAAGGCTGAGAAGCTCTTCATTCGAGCATTCTTTACGATCGAATCTTAAGTCTGATGTAATTGGTTTCATTCCTCTTTTATATGCGACAAATATAGAATTGTTGCTCCGTCCGCACTAATAAATCTTCTGTTATCATGAGTCATTAAATATCGTTGTGAGGATATCCAGACTGTTGGGTATTCTAAATTGATCGATGTGTAGTTTGTAAAAGACCATGCTTTGATCGAGCAAATATTGACGGTCCTTTTTTGTGACCTTTTGAGAATTATCTTTTCTTGCCCCTAGTAAGTAATAGCGATACGCGTAGTATTGACTTAAATAATTCGGATGTGCAGGAATATTGGAAATAAAAGTGCCTGCCTGCAGATCTAAAAAACTGCCTTCATGGTAGGAGTCCCAGTCTATACCAAACCCAAGTGATTGAGCAAGACGCAATGTAAACTGAATAGGAAAAAAAGCGAGTCCTTTTTTTAGTTGATCCAACAGGAGTATTTGGTTTTTCAATAGATCAAAGTGTTGCTCGTCTATTCCACTTTTCAATAAGGCATTTCTACTGAGTTCTATCGAGAAAAGGAGAATAGATCCTTTTATAAAGTTAAATGGAATATCTGACAGGCGCAGGGCCGGGTGAACGGACTTCATGCGATGCATATTCCCTCCGGGTTTGAAATAAAGCACTGCTTCAATGACGGCGCCTACTTGCAAAAGAGCATCCTTTGCCCTTCCGGATTTAGATTGGATTCCCTGCGCTATGATCGTGACTAAGCCGTGCTCTTTTGTGAGCAAGTCTGCGATCAAGCTGCCTTCACCATATTTAGTCCTTCGTAATACAATGCCCTGGACTTCTAATAGCATTTACCCGTACTTGTTAAAATTGTTAACATTTTCAGAATAAAATTTCATCGATGATATGTATACGGTTGTCGAACCAAACAATCGTTTATCGATAATTTTTCTACACTGAACGAATATACTTAGTCTGCTGTAACAAAAAGAACGAATCTTACGTCATACAAGCAAACAAAGCAACCATTTTTAAGCAACCAAAAATTTTAACCATGAGAAAATTAATGTCATTTACATTTGCCCTTTTAATAGGGACCGGTTTATTTGCCGGAACAGAACCTACTACTGTTTCTGCAGAATTATTAACGAAAGCAGTCTGGACTACAGATAATGCGTCGACTGAGTCAACGATTTATTATGATTTTCAAGAATCCAGTATCGTCGATATCATTACGCAGAAAAAAGATGGTAGTCTGGTATGGAACACCTCTTTCTGGTCCATTACGGAGAAGAATGGTGTGAGTTACCTAACCATCGAACCCAAGAAAGGAAGTGCTGCGCTGCAATTTCAAGTATCTGCGTCCGGGGAAGGTGTTCTTTTATCAAATGAAGATCTTTCTGCCATGCTTTCCACTGTCAATCCTGTAGCCTTTGATGTGGTTAAAAGTGATGTACTCGGTTCCTGGAAGTCCCCTTTCTATGACCTGAAGACCGGTGCAGAAGTAACTACAGATACCAAAATCAGAAACATGTGGAAGTTAGGTTTTCAATTCAATGAAGACGGAACCTTTGTACGATACACGCAGAAAGGGAAAACTGCTGAGCATGAGGTAGGAGTATGGAATTTGTCTAACGATGGACAATTTATCAAGCTACATTTTGCTAAGGATGGCAATATTGAGAACATTCACAAGAAGGAAATCCTTAATATCAAAGACTTTAAAAGAGATTTTATGGTAGTAAAGCCAGAAGCGAACCACAAAAAGGATCGTTCTGAAATTGAAATCGTAAATCTCAATAAGAAATCAGCGTAAACAAGTTTCTTCATATTGGTTGATTTGCAGAATAGGCCACCCTAAAGAGGGCAGGCCTTTCTGCTTTTTTACTACTTTGTATATATGGAACAATTGACGATAGCACTTTTTCAATATGATATTCGATGGGAGTCTAAGGAAGAGAACTTTCGGATCATTGAGCGCTGGATGGCGGATGTAGGTCGCAGTGTCGATCTTGTCGTACTGCCAGAAATGTTTTCAACAGGATTTACCATGAATCCTGCCCCATTTGCTGAGTCTCGATCCGGAGTCAGTTCTGAAAGATTGTTGAAACTTTCTCAACAGTATCAGACTGCCTTTTGCGGAAGTATGATAATTTCTGAAATGGGTACATTTAAAAATGCCTTGTTTCTGATTGAAGAAGGCTCCTCTACTTTATGGTATGATAAGCGGCATTTATTCTCTTATGGGGGCGAATCGAAAGCTTATACTCCCGGGGAGGAGCGTTTAACGTTTTCATTTCGAGGGTGGAAAATAGTACCCTTTATTTGTTATGATCTCCGTTTTCCGGTTTGGTTGCGAAATGATGATCAGGCTGATTTGTACATAGGTGTTGCGAACTGGCCGAATACGAGGGTAGAGGCGTGGAGACAGTTGTTGAAAGCAAGAGCTATAGAAAACCAATCTTATGTGATAGGTGTGAACAGAGTAGGCGAGGAGCCGGGTGGTTTGTTGTACACCGGCTACAGTGCGGCGATTGATTTTAGTGGGGAAACGATAGAGGAAATGAAGGGTGAAGAATGGCGTCTAGTCTCTCTTTCCAAAGCTAAACAAGATCAATTCCGAGATGATCTTCCCTTTCTTAAAGATCGAGATATATTTGAGCTAAAATGAAAGAAGCACTGTCGTGCAGTGCTCCTTTCCGGTTTCCTAAACCTAAAAAACTGAATCGTTTCTTTTGAATCGTACATTAGAAAGAGCGGATAGGAGGTGAAAACGATGCCTGACTAAGTGTTAAAAATTTGAAAAAATATATATTAAGATTTATTGTTAATTGTATATATTTGTTAATCATATAAATGCAAGTTTGTGAAGCCGCAATTTATTTATATTCTTTTGTTGGGAGTGTTGTTTGCTTCTTGCGGGGTGAAATCCAGCAGAGCTCTCCATACTCCCCTATCATCAAACATATCCGCTCAAAGAGCTAAGATCGTACAAGTCGCTCGGGCTAAAGTAGGAGCCAAATACAAGATGGGTGCTACAGGCCCTAAAAAGTTTGATTGTTCAGGCTTTACTCAATATGTATTCCGGGAAGCGGGTGTTTCTATACCCCGCACTGCAAAGGCACAATCTCAATTGGGAAAAGAAGTTCGCTTGAATAAAGTGAAAGAAGGCGATTTGGTTGTTTTTAAGAAGGGCCGCAAAGTACAGCATGTAGGAATTTGTGTAGAAAAAGATCAGGGTCAAATATGGGTCATTCATGCGACTAGCTCTAGAGGTGTTATTTTAGAAAATGTCACAGCTTCCTCATACTGGAGAAGCCGGCTAAGGTCAGGACGGGCAGTAGTCCGCTGATTTTCTTATTTTCGCATTCCCAAATAAAAAGGCCGTTATGACAAATTTGATATTATTTGGTCCTCCGGGATCAGGAAAAGGTACACAAGCTCAATCTTTGGTAGATAAGTATAAGTTACTTCATATTTCAACCGGTGATCTTTTTCGCTATGAATTGGGTAACGATACGGACTTGGGCAAATTGGCAAAGTCCTACATGAATAAAGGGCAATTAGTGCCGGATGAGGTCACTGTGAAAATGCTCCGAAGAAAGGTGGAAAGTGAGCCGGATGTAGATGGTTATATATTTGATGGTTTCCCCAGAACCATTGCTCAAGCAGAAGCTTTGGATGATCTTTTAGAAGATTTGAATACTGAAATATCTGCTTTGGTTGCCTTGGAAGTACAGGAGCAGGAAATCATTGATCGCTTGCTTTTACGAGGACAGTCCAGTGGAAGGGCAGATGATCAGAATGAAGCGGTCATTAAGGAAAGAATTGAGGTGTATCGTAATGAGACCAAGCCGGTTTATGAATATTACGATGCAAATGATAGGGCTTACACAGTGGATGGTATGGGAAGTGTAGATGAAATTTTCCAACGTTTGTGCATTGTGATCGATAGCCTATAAAAGAGGCTGATAATGTCAGGACAGAATTTCGTTGACTACGTTAAAATTTGCTGCAGAAGTGGAAAAGGAGGAGCCGGATCGGCTCATTTGAGGAGAGAAAAGTATGTCCCGAAAGGAGGTCCGGATGGGGGTGATGGCGGCCGCGGGGGCGATATTATTGTTGTGGGCAATGAGCAGATGTGGACCCTGTTGCATTTGAAATATCGCAAACATGTGATTGCCGGTGGTGGAGAGCCTGGTGGCAGTTCTATGAAGTCGGGTAAAAGTGGAGAAGATCAAGTGCTGGAGGTGCCATTGGGAACCGTAGCCAAAGATGCTGAGACAGGTGAGCTGCTTTTTGAAGTGACCAGGCACGGCCAGAAAGAAATTTTACTTCGCGGAGGTCGGGGAGGCCTGGGAAATGTGCATTTCAAATCGTCTACGAATCAGACGCCCCGATATGCTCAGCCGGGAGAGCCGGGCAAGGAGGAATGGAAAATTTTAGAATTAAAAATTCTGGCAGATGTGGGATTGGTAGGATTTCCCAATGCCGGAAAATCGACTTTGTTGTCTGTTATTTCCGCTGCTAAACCCAAAATTGCTAATTATCCCTTCACTACGCTGGTTCCCAATTTGGGTATGATTCCTTATCGAGAAGGGAAGTCATTTGTGATGGCGGACATCCCGGGTATCATTGAAGATGCGCACATTGGAAAAGGGTTAGGCCACCGTTTTTTAAGACATATTGAGCGGAATGCTGCACTTTTATTCATGATTCCTTGTGATACAGACGATATAAGCGAGGAATACCGAATTCTATTGCGCGAGTTGGAGTTGTATAACCCGGAACTGATTGATAAACCTCGGCTTCTGGCAATTACGAAATCAGATATGTTAGACGCAGAACTCATGGACGAGATGAGGGATGATTTGCCGGAAGGCATAGAGACGATATTTATCTCTTCAGTCGCACAAATGAATCTATCTGAGTTAAAAGATAAACTTTGGGAAATCTTGAATACTTCCTTTGAGGAAGAGTAGACTAAGCAGATTCAGTTAGGAGAAAAATCAACTGTCCAAAGTCCTCTGGCTCGTCATATAATGCATCCTGATACGAATTTACCTGACACTTTATGTAAAAGGGCTTGTTTTCTACTTCCTTGTATACCAGCTCAATGTTGCCAAATCTTTGATTGCCCGGACTGAGTTGTCGTTTAGAGGGCTTCAGGTAGTGACGAAATAAAATCAATTGTTGCTTGTTTTTAGGGGTATATCTGATGTCAGACATGGAACTGATATAGGCTTCTTTTTGCAAGAGGGTTCGCCAATAGAGCAGCAAGGCTTCACATTTTTGGGTGTTCCAGGCTTTATGTTGTACGTCGAGGATAAAGCCATGGTTATGACTTCCGGACATAAAGTCTATCGAAGGATGCTGTGTGGATTGTGCTTTATAGGAGATAAAGGCATCCCTCAGGTCACTTAAAACCCGATTCAATGCTTCGGAATACTGCCAATCTTTAAGGTATTGTCTCAATGAGTCATTGATCGGATAATCCACTCTTTTATCAACAACTGGCTGAGCGGTACGTTGACCATTCAGCCAGTCCAAAAACTTTTTCATTTCATCATTTTAGAGCATAACTCTTAAAGGGTGGAGATTGTTTCATGCGCCCATTCCTCCATCTACACGATATTGAGCTCCTGTAATAAAAGAACTATCTTCAGAGAGTAAGAAGGTAGCTAATTTGGCGACATCTTCATTCGTGCCATATCGCTTAAGAGGAATCATTTGTTCGAATTGTTTTTTGACCTCACTTCCGGCTCCCGGAGCAAAGCCTTCTTCTAAAGAGCGCATCATCCTGTTATCTATTGGAGCGGGGTGTATGGAATTAACTCGAATCCCCATGTCGGCACCTTCCAGGGCAGCTACTTTCATGACTCCTATTGCGGCATGTTTACTGGCCGTGTAAGCCATCATCATAGCAGTTCCTTGGAGACCGGCCACGGAAGAGGTGATGACAACTGACCCTCCGCCGGTTTTAGCCATTTCAGGGAATGCATGTTTCATGGCCAACCATACGCCCTTTACATTGACGTTCATCACCTGGTCAAAGGTGTCTTCCGGATATTCCGTTAGGGGTTTGACCACTCCTTCTACTCCTGCGTTGTTGAATAGATGATCGATACGGCCGTAGCGCTCTATAGCGGTATGCACATAGTTTTTCACGTCACTGTCTTTAGATACGTCCGCTACGCAAAAACTCACCTGATCACCGCCTAAGTCATCAACTGTTTGTTTCAGGGCATCTTCATTCAGGTCTACAAGAAGGACTTTTGCCCCTTTTTCTAATAGCATTTTGGCACAAGTTGAACCGATCCCACCGGATCCTCCGGTGATAATCGCTACTTTGTCTTTGAATTTTGACATAGTTATATTTTTAGTGTATGTATAAAATATTAATCAGACTAGGTTTTATCAAATAAATTCATGTTGTTTTCAAAATAAAAAGGGCGAATCCAAACAGATTCGCCCTAGTATTATTTATTGGTTTACAGATTAATATCTGTAATGTTCCGGCTTGTAAGGACCATTCTTTGCAACACCAATATAATTCGCTTGCTCATCGGTCAATTCTTCTAATTCTACACCGATTTTCGCTAGATGTAATCTGGCTACTTCTTCATCTAAATGCTTCGGTAGGGTGTACACTTTGTTTTCGTATTGGTCTTCATTGTGCCACAATTCCATTTGCGCAAGCGTCTGGTTGGTGAATGAATTCGACATTACAAATGAAGGGTGGCCTGTAGCACAACCTAAATTCACTAAACGTCCTTCAGCTAATAAGATGATATCTTTTCCATCAATAGTATATTTATCTACTTGAGGCTTGATTTCATCTTTCGTATCTCCATGGTTTTGATTCAACCAAGCGACATCAATTTCATTGTCAAAGTGTCCGATATTGGCAACAATGGCCTTATCTTTCATCAGCTTGAATTCCTCAGCAGTGATGATATCCTTATTGCCCGTTGCAGTTACTATGATATCCGCTCTTGGAATTGCATTCTTCATTTTGATGACCTCAAAACCATCCATTGCCGCTTGTAAGGCACAAATCGGATCGATTTCTGTCACAATAACTCGGCATCCTGCAGATCTTAGGGATGCAGCAGAACCTTTTCCAACATCACCATATCCTGCAACTACAGCTACTTTACCGGCCATCATGATATCCGTAGCTCTTCGGATGGCATCTACACACGATTCCTTACAGCCATATTTGTTGTCAAATTTAGACTTAGTTACAGAATCATTTACATTAATCGCAGGCATCGTAAGGGTGCCGTTCTTTTCTCTTTCATAGAGTCTTAAAACTCCTGTAGTGGTTTCTTCAGAAATACCTTTAATACCTAGGGCAAGCTCCGGATACTTATCTAAAACAACATTGGTCAAGTCTCCTCCATCATCCAAAATCATGTTTAAGGATTGTCCGCCCTCGAATGAATGTAAGGTTTGCTCGATGCACCACTCATACTCTTCTTCTGTCATACCTTTCCAGGCAAAAACAGGGATGCCGGCAGCGGCAATTGCAGCAGCGGCATGATCTTGTGTAGAGAAGATGTTGCAAGATGACCAGGTCACATCTGCCCCCAATTCAACTAAAGTTTCAATCAACACCGCTGTCTGAATGGTCATATGCAGACAACCTGCAATTCTGGCACCTTTTAAAGGCTTGGTGGGACCGTATTTTTCTCTCAAACTCATGAGTCCCGGCATTTCCGCTTCCGCTAACTCAATTTCTTTGCGGCCGTAATCTGCTAATGAAATGTCTTTTACTTTGTACTTTACTTTTTGATCTACTGCTTGCATGATATGTTTTTAATTGCGCTGCAAAAATACAGATTATCTGATAGTTATGAAATCAAATGGGAAACATCCTTTTTTTTGAAAGGTTGATGACAAATGAAGGAGATGACAATAAAATTATGGTTCGCTGAACCTTTTCAGGTGCCCTCCACAATGATTTTCATTCAGGTTTCGTTTATTTGCAACTATTAAATCCTATGAACATGAAATCGTACATTTTTTTATTACTGGGCTCAATGATGCTGATTTTGGGGGCCTGTACCGGCAACAAAGCTTTGACTCAGGAGGACATCCAAAGTGGAAATTACCAGGAAGTATTTGGTATGCTGGATGTATCTGAAATTGAGCAAAAGCCAGATAAGCTTCCAATGTACCCGAATGGGAATGTTGGGGTCGTGAATGATATCCAGAAGAACGTGCAATACCCCGCTTCCGCAAAAGAAGCCGGAATTGAGGGTAATGTGCTGGTCAGCTTCATCGTCACCAAGAGCGGAAAAGTTAAAAATGTTCAAATCGAAAAAAGTGTACATGCTGAATTAGATAAAGCTGCTATAGAAGTGATTGAAGAGCTCAAGCCTTTTACGCCGGCAATTATCAATGGTGAAAAATCAGAGGTGAAACTAAAGTCTTTAATCACTTTTCGATTGCCTTCAGAGATGTCGGGTAAGTCAAGACAGTAATTCTTTGTAAATATCAATTATTTCGGCTGTATGCTTTTCAGCGCTGAATGATTTAGACCTATCGAGGGCCTTCTGCGACCAGAAGGCTCTTTCTTTTTCTTTGGATTGCAAGAGCATCATATGCTGTAAGAGACTTGTAGCATCCATGGGGTCGAAGTACAACATTGCCTCTCCTCCTACTTCAGGGATAGACGAACGTTGACTGCCGATAACGGGACATCCACAATTCATCGCCTCCAATACGGGCAAGCCAAAGCCTTCATAGAGTGATGGATACAATAAAGCTATGGCTCCTGAATATAAATGTGCCAGTTCTTTTGTGCTATAGTACTTTGAGCTAGGATGAATGTATCCCTTCAGATCATATTTTTCAACCATCTGCTCTTGAGCACTACTCAATTCTCCAATGATCAGTAAGGGAGCTAGCTTTGCTTTTTGTTGCCTGTAGGCTTCAAGCACGATTTCCAGGTTTTTCCTGGGGTGATGGGTACCCACAAATAAAAAGTAAGAACTAAAGGGCAACTCCGTTAAGGTTCTTTCAATGCTGTCTGTTTCGTAACCATCATGGAAGTCCGGAGTGGTGAAAATCGGATGGATATGAATTTTGTTACTGTCAGCGCCATAATATCTTATGAGGTCATCTGCAGTGCTTTTAGATATGGAAATAATGGCATCTGATCTTTGCACTGCATATTTCCATTTTTGATGATATACCTTTCTATCCCACCAACCATACGATGACGGATAGTGCTTAAATATGCAGTCATGCATCGTCACCACCAATCGAGGCATTTCTTTTTTGGGGTGAATGGGTATTTCATGACTTAAGCCATGATATATATCCAAGCTATGAAAAATAGGCTCCCTTGCCAGACCTACTGTACGCCAAAGCAATTCGGGTCCGGATGGCTCAACCCTTTGTACGTGTTCGGGAACTGACCAGATAGGGGCATTTTTTTTGTTTGGACTAAAGACCAAAAGCTCATGTTCTGTTTGACTCAATGTCTCAATATATCCTCTGCTGTATTGTCCTAACCCGGTCGGATTATACAAGGCCCTTTTCCCGTCTAGTCCAATTCTCATACCGATGAAGTGTTGGATGATTTTAAAAATTCTAGGGTGATTTTTCGAACATAATCCGGAATGGAACGGTAAGGATGTCCAAAAGTGTCTCTAGCTTTGGTGCCATCGTATTTTGAGTGGGTAGATGATATAATTAAACTGTGTCTATGAATGATAGAATCGGCTCCTAGAAAAGGTCTAAGGATAGGTAAAATAGGGATCACATAAGGCACCCATGAGGATCGAAAGCGACGAGTGAGTTCTTTTTTTTGGGCGGCACTTCTCACCTGATGCATCAATTCCTGATAGGAAAAATCACCCGCACTGAGAATAAACCTTTCTCCCTGTCCATTCCATTCTAATCCTTTAATCAGAAAGGCGACTACATCTTCTACTGCCACGAAACCATTACTTCCCTCCGGATACATGGAAGCCTTTAAAAACGAAGGAATCAAAGCCCCGCTTCCTTGTTCCCAAAAGCCAGATCCCAGTATGGTAGACGGATTGAAAATAACGGTTGATAAACCTTCCGACTGCCCGCGCCAGACTTCCAGTTCCGCTTGTCTTTTCGACAAAGCATAAGGGCTGTTTCGATAGCTATCTTCCCATTTTGTTTCTTCATCAATAATGGTGTTTTCATTGATAGGACGGCCCACAGCCGCTACGGAGCTCAGGAATATAAACTTTTTAATATTGAAGTCAATGCTCAGGTTGACTACATTACGTGTGCCTTCAATGTTGATTTTCTTTAACTTATTCTTGTCTGACGATCGAAAAGAAACCAAGCCTGCACAGTGAAAGATAACATTCACCTGATGGAAAGCCTTCTCCAAAGAAGGTATATCCAGGATATCTCCCTCCACCCAATGTATATGTTTTGATTGTGCGTGCCTTGCACTGATTTGTGAATGTGCTCTTTTTAAGGCTGTAATAGAAGTATACCCTTGATCGAGGAGCTCTTGGATTAAATGAGCGCCAACAAGCCCTGTGCCTCCGGTTATGCCTATGTGAATGTCCTTATGCATGGCTTTTGTTAAGGGTAATAAACAGCACCTGATATCTGATCAAAAGGTACTCCTGTAGTCGAAGATAATATGTTTGGTAACTTTTCCATTTTGAGCCAGGCCATAAAGGACATGAGAAAAGCTTCTTTGAAAGTTCTCCAAGGCTCAGGAACTATCTCCACTATGCCTTTCGGCAAATACTGCTTCAGAACGCTTACAAAAGTTTGATTCATGCTGCCACCCCCGGTAAGGAGTACCTTAAGTTCTCGGTCACGGCTATGATCTGTAAGACCCGCAATTACTTCTATTGTGTGCTCAATAAAAGTTCTCATTTTTGTTTCGACAGAAAGATCATATCGGTTCATAACTTCAAAATAAAAGTTTTTGACCTCTTGATTGCTTAATGACTTTGGTGGGGCTTCTTTTAAAAATGGCCAATGATTCAGCATAGAAAGTAGCTCTCGGTCTACACGCCCCTTAGAGGACAAATGCCCATCTTTGTCCATGGTCTCTCCCAGTTCATTCGCTAACTGGTTCAAGATTTGATTGAAACCACAGATGTCAAATCCGGGGCCGGGTTCTTGTGGGAAGCTTACATTCGCTATGCCGCCTAGATTGATGCAAATGTCATACTCTTTGAAAAAATAATAATCGACAATCGGGGCTAGGGGTGCGCCTTGTCCTCCTCGAGCAATATCAGCTTGTCTAAACGCTCCAAAGCATGGAAGCCCGGTCAGCGAAGCCAATAACTGTGCATTCCCCATTTGGATGCTGAACCCATCTTCAGGTTCATGAAATAAAGTATGGCCATGCCATGAAATGGCATCGGTATCCATCAACATACTGGGAGGAATTTGGCTGGCTTGAAAGCGAGTGTAGTCAGCTTCTAACTTAAAAAAATCTGATAGGCCCAATTTTTCCGCATGTTTTAGTTGTTCTACCCACTCTTTTGGTATAGGTATCTCAGCAGTTTCTATCCATTCAAAGTGATGCCCATCGTAAAAGCGGACTTTGGCAAGATCTATTCCGTCCAAAGAAGAACCCGACATTATGCCTAATATGGTTTTCGGATGCTTATTCATCGGCGGTCACGAGAGATTGCGTGTATTGGGCAACAAGAGTAATTTCCTCTGCACTTAATATGCTTTTAAAGGGAGTCATGGTATTCTTACCATTAGCAATGAGCAATTTCCTTTCCGTTAAACTCAATTGACTTTGTGTGAGATCTTTGGCCCCATTGAGCCCCATTTTACCATTGAGTCCATGACAAGCAACGCAATATTTTTTAAAGATTTGGGCTCCTTTCTCTATATCAGTTAGAGGTTTGTTCTTATTGGAAGAAGCGTCACCTTGCTGGCCGCAAGAAAAAAAGACTACCATGATGGTGATAACCCATAAAAATGAATGTTGAGCTTTCATACTACTAAGGTCTGATTTTTAGTGAAACCCAAAAGACTTTATCCTGTCTTTTGTGTTATTCATCGAAAACTTTGGAAACTTTTGTCAACCTTTTCGTTTCCAATGTGTATTTAGTGCGTACATTGCGCAAGGATTAAAACAAGTATGGAAATAATCGGCAAGGCACGGGAATTGTTTATGAAATATGGCATTAAGTCTGTCACAATGGATGATGTGTCCAGAACGCTGGGTATTTCCAAGAAAACCCTCTATGGTGAGGTGGCCAATAAAGAGGACTTGATTCAGAAAGTTCTGGAATTGGACAGGTGCTCTACTGAAGAGGAAATGGATCAATTGCATTCACAAGCGGAGAATGCCATTGCCCACATGGCCTTGATCGTCATTACCTTGGTGAAAAAATTCAGGGAGGTCTCTCCAGTTGCTATTTATGATCTTCAGAAATATTATGGTCCTCTTTGGTCCGAAATGGAAGAAAAAAGGACTTCATTTGTATATCATCATATCCGGGAAAATATCAAAAGAGGAATGGATGAAGGAATCTATCGAAAAGACCTCCATCCGGAAATCATTACTCGCTTATACGTTGAAATGTCTCGTACCATAGTGAATGAGCAAGTGTTTTCATTGGAGAAATATAAAAGGGCTCAATTATTGGAGCAAATTACGTCTTATCATTTGAATGGTATCGTAAATGAAAAGGGGTATAAAATTTGGGAAGTTTACAAAAAGAACATTTTTCATGAAGACTCATAGTCTAATATTTTTGTTGCTATGTGGATGGACAGTTGGTTTGTCCTCCCTAAAGGGGCAATCCTCCTTTACGATCGATCAGGCAATCGATTACGCGCAGGAGCGTAACAAGGAAATCAAACTTAGCCAGTTGGCTGTTGAGGATGCAGACGCTCAAATCTTGGAATATTGGGCCTCAGGTATACCCACTCTGAATGGTACGATTGATTACAATCACTTTATTCAAATCCCAAAGACAGTTGTTCCCGCCGAGATTTTTGGCGGACCTCCCGGCGAGTTTGCTGAATTACAGTTTGGCGTGGCCAATACCTTGAATGGCCAGTTGACCTTAAATGCTTTGATATTTGATGGCAGTTTTATCGTGGGCCTTCGGGCGCAAAAGATGTATAAGGAATTACGTAAGAGAGAGCTGTTGCAAACTGAGCAACAAGTTCGAGTAAATGTCACAAAAGCATTTTTGAACGTGTTGGTGGCTGACAGGACTCTAGAAATTCTGCAAAGAAATATTGAGAACCTCAGGTCCAATTTAGCGGAAGCGGAAGCAAGTTATCAGGAAGGTTTTGTAGAGCGATTGGATGTAGACCGAATTCAGCTTTCTCTTCAGACATTAGAGACAGAATTTGAGGCAGCAAGAGGAAATGCTTGGTTGGCTAAAAATCTATTGAAATTTCAAATGCATTATCCGATCAATGATGATTTAGAGGTGGAAGGAAAATTAGAAGAAATATTTCCGGAAGCACAGGCATTTGAAGTGGATTATGATGGTGAATTTGACTACAACGAAAGAATCGATTACAGAATCGCCAATAAAGGTTTGGAATTGAGTCAGGTAGATATAAAGAGACTTCAGGCAAGTTACTTACCCAGAATTACAGGGTTTCTGAATCATTCGCAACAGCTCCAAAGGGAGGATTTGTTCAATGATACCCAAATACCATGGATCCCTTCTACATTGGTAGGTGCCCGATTAGCACTCCCAATATTTGACGGCTTAGACCGCACCGCTAAAATCCAGCGGGCTAAAGTTCGTCGAGAACAAACCATTCAACAAATTCAGCAGTTGGAGTCCGGGATTGACATGGAAATCACAAATGCGCGGATACAGTTTGACAATGCGCAAAGGAAGCTGACAAACACGAAAAATAATTTAGATCTGTCAGAAAGAATCTATGAAACAACC
Source organism: uncultured Saprospiraceae bacterium (assembly GCA_964525165.1). Lineage (GTDB taxonomy): Bacteria > Bacteroidota > Bacteroidia > Chitinophagales > Saprospiraceae > JAWLFI01. Next base: position 167,417 of record CAZGGG010000001.1, read on the forward strand.
CAACAAAAATTTGATGAAGGGGTAGGGTCCAGTCTGGAAGTAAAATCTGCCGAGTCAGATTTTTATCAGGCCCAGGCCTCCTATGTAGGCGCCTTATACGATGTACTGGTGGCCTACGTCAATCTTCAAAATGCTTTAGGAAAAATATAAACCATCCCAATGAATAGATATTTTATGATCATGAGCGCCTTGTTGGCCGTATTCCTCATCGGATGCGCAGGCGCTGAACCACAGGGTAACGAACTACCTTCAGATTTAAACGGATTAAGAGCCGTCCAGAAAGAGAAAAGGGCTGCGTTGAAAGCTTTAGAGGAGGAATTAGCACAAATAGATAGTGTGATTCTGACTATGGATAGTTCAATATCCAGAAGAGTCCCTATTGCTACCTTGGACACACTTGTTAGGTTTGATTTCGATCACTTTGTAGAGGT
>CAZGGG010000001.1:167906-174548 GCA_964525165.1 uncultured Saprospiraceae bacterium
AAATGGGCGGTAGAATCGTTCAATTGATGATTCAAGAAGGACAAAGAGTTCAAGCAGGTCAATTGATTGCCAGAGTGGACGATGAAGTACTCCAGTCCCAAAAGCAAGAAATTCTTACTCAACTAGAGTTGGCAAAGGATGTATTTGAAAGACAAAAAAGACTATGGGAAAAAGAAATCGGTACCGAAATAGAGTATTTGCGGTCAAAGACTCAAAAGGAGTCTCTGGAGCGGAGTCTTGCTACCCTGGAAGCAAATATCAAAAAGACGAATGTATATGCTCCTAAATCAGGTGTGGTCGATCGTCTGAATCTTAAAGCAGGTGAGTTTGCTGCGCCGGGTATGCCGGTAGCGACCATCGTGGACGGACGAAGATTGAAAGTCGTGTTGGAAGTACCTGAGAATTACCTGGGACGTGTGCAGGAAGGAGATGTGATCAATGTACATTTCCCTTCTATCAATTATGATCAGAAGGCTTTGGTCACCTTAATCGGAAGCACTATCAATCCGAACAATCGAACTTTTATTGCAGAGGCTCGAATCAAGCTGGATGATGCATCCTTGATTAGACCGAATATGTTAGCAGTGGCACAGGTGAATGACTATCATCTGGATTCTGTGCTGCAAGTTCCTATCAATCTTGTTCAGCAAGAGGTGTCCGGCAAGGACTATGTGCTGGTCAAAGGCTTATCTGAAGAAGGACCGGTGGCAGTCAAAAAGTATGTTGAAATAGGTAAGGTCTTTAATGGAATGGCTGTAATTGAATCCGGTTTGGAAGAAGGACAGATGATTCTGGTTGAAGGAGCCAGAGGCCTTTCGGCAAATGAAAGATTTAGGATTAAACAATAGCATTGATCGCTTAGGAAACAAAAACTATGTCCACTAAGAAAAAGTTAAGGGAATTTCTACTTACCAGTATATCAGTTGATAATGGAACCAGTATTTTCATCATCACACTGATGATTCTGTTGTTTGGGGTTCAGTCATATAATGACATGCCTAAAGAACAGTTTCCTGAGATTAGCTTCCCTACCGTTTATGTGAATACACCTTATTTTGGTAACTCTGCTGTTGATATCGAGAATTTGGTGACTCGACCCATCGAAAAGGAAGTCGCTACCATTACGGGTTTGAAGGAAATGAATTCCACTTCTATCCAGGATTTCTCCATCATTGTTGCTGAATTTGATACCGATTTTGATATTGATGACGCTTTAAGGAAGGTCAAGGACGCGGTAGATAAAGCGAAAAGTGAATTACCCAATGATCTCACAGAAGAGCCTACAGTCCTGGATGTGAATCTATCTGAAATCCCCATTATGACGATTAATATCTCCGGGGATTACAATATGGATCAGCTGAAGAAATTTGCGGAATACGTAGAAGACGAGGTCGAAAATCTTAGTGAGGTTTCAGATGCTGAAATCAAAGGGGACCTGGAAAGAGAGATGAAGATTAATGTGGACCCTTACAAGATGCAGAGTCTTCAGATCAGCTTCACTGATATCCAAAATGCTATTCAATCTGAGAACCTCACCATGTCCGGTGGAGAGCAGGTGCAAGGTGGAGTTCGAAGAGCAATTCGGATTGTAGGAGAATTCGAAAGCGCGGAAGAGTTATCTCAAATGATCGTCAAAAGCGAGCGCCAGAACCCTGTATATCTGAAAGATATCGCCCAGGTTGAGTTCGGTTATAAAGATCGAACCAGTATATCAAGAGCGAATGGTTTGCCCGTAATTTCAGTGGATGTGATCAAGCGGCAAGGCGAAAACCTTCTGGAGGCTTCCGATAAAATTAAAGAAATCGTTGCCTTGGCTCAAGAGGAAGTATTCCCTGATGATTTGAATATTCAAATTTTCAACGATCAATCGGTCAACACAAGGAATCAAGTGAACAACCTAGAAAATAGTATCATCTCAGGGGTTATTTTGGTGGTTCTGGTACTACTGTTTTTCTTGGGTCTTAGAAATGCAAGTTTCGTGGGATTAGCCATTCCTATGTCTATGTTACTCGGTATTCTCATTTTATATGTGATGGGTTACACGATGAATCTGGTGGTATTATTTTCTTTGATTCTTGCACTTGGTTTGCTGGTGGATAATGGTATCGTGGTGGTTGAGAATATCTATAGATACATGCAAGAGGGGTACTCTGCTGTAGAGGCTTCTAAGTATGGAGCGGGTGAAGTAGCCGTGCCTATTATTGCATCTACCGCAACGACTTTGGGTGCTTTTTTCCCATTACTGTTTTGGCCTGGCATTACGGGTGAGTTTTTTAAGTTCTTACCCATTACTTTAATTGCTGTTTTGGCTTCTTCGCTTTTTGTGGCACTGGTTATTAATCCGGTATTCACTTCCAATTTTATGAAAATTGATGAGCGATTAGAGGACAAGGCTTCACGAAATAAGAAAAGAAAAGGATTTTTAATCCAGATGGTTATTGTACTAGCTTTTGCCTGGATTTTTCATTTCGCTGGTGTGATCTGGTTAAGAAACTTACTGGGGATTGCAGCAGTCTTAGGTCTTTTCTACTTCTTTTTATTGCGTCCGGCTGCTCTTGGATTCCAAAATAACTGGATGCCCAAACTAGAGACTGCTTATGATAATTTCGTTCGTGCAGCACTGAAAGGATATCGATCGATCGCCATCTTTATAGGAACTTTGGTTCTTCTTGTGGTCGCGGTGATGGCGGTGGGACTCAGACAACCGAAGGTAGAGTTTTTCCCTAATCCGGATCCTACCTATGTCAATGCATTTATTGAAATGCCCTTAGGAACTGATATTGAAGTGACCGATGAGATAGTAGAAGAATTAGAGGAAGAGGTAAAGGATGTCATTAAACCTTATGAGTCCATTATAGAATCCGTTTTGGTTCAAATTGGTGAAAATACAGCAGATCCATCCGGACCGCCTGAACCGGGTTCCACTCCCAATAAGGCGAGGCTTACAGTAGAGTTCGTGAAATTTGAGGAGCGAGGAGATTTAAATTCATTTGACGTAATGGAAGATATCCGGTCCTCCTTACAAGGGCGCGCCGGTGTTAAGATCATCGTAGATAAAAACGCTGCAGGTCCCCCAACCGGGAAACCGATTAACATTGAAATTCAAGGAGACAATATTGAGCAATTGACAGAGCTCTCTCAAGATGTGATCAAGTATTTGAATAACGAGCGTATACCCGGAATTGAAGAGCTTAAAGCAGACGTGGAGATAGGAAAACCGGAGTTAGAAGTCAAGATTAAACGAGCAGAAGCCAGAAGATACGGACTGTCTACTTTCGCCATTTCCGATGCAATCCGAACAGCTGTATTTGGAAAAGAAGTATCTAAGTTCAAGCAAGGAGAAGATGAATACCCCATTTTCGTCCGTTTGGATGAAGCGAGACGAAATCAAGTAGGAGATGTCTTGAATCAAAGAGTCACGTTCAGAGACCCTAGTAACGGCCAAATCACTCAGGTGCCGATTTCTGCCGTTGCTGATGTTGATTACAGTTCTACATACTCAGCTATTAAAAGAAAGGATCAGCAGCGAATGATTACGATCTTCTCTAATGTGCTGGAAGGCTATAACGCAAATGAAATTGTCAACGAGATTAAGTCTTCATTGGAGCGCTATGATTGGCCTGAGGATTTTGAATATGGATTTACAGGAGAGCAAGAAGATCAAGAGGAGTCCATTAATTTCCTGACTTCCGCTTTATTGATCGCTGTATTTTTGATCTTCTTGATCTTAGTAGCTCAATTCAATTCCATCCTTTCACCTTTCATTATCATGATTTCAGTTGTCCTTAGTACGATTGGAGTATTCCTGGGGCTTGTGGTATCCGGAGATAATATTGTGATTGTAATGACCGGGGTGGGAATTATTTCATTGGCAGGTATTGTGGTCAATAATGCGATTGTACTCATTGACTATATTGACCTGACCATTCAAAGGAAAAGAGAAGAATTGGGATATGCCAAAAATCACCTTCCTATGAATCTTGTAAAAGAGGCCATTATTGAGTCGGGAGGAATCAGATTGAGACCGGTTCTCTTAACAGCAATTACTACTATTCTAGGATTAGTACCCCTGGCAATAGGATTGAATATAAATTTCTTTACACTCGTTACAGATTTTGACCCTCAGTTCTTCCTCGGAGGAGAAAACGTGGCTTTTTGGGGCCCCATGGCAAAGACAGTTATTTATGGATTGACTTTTGCCACCTTCTTAACGCTTGTAGTGGTGCCGATTATGTATTGGCTGACGTACAACTTTAAGATCCGCGTTTTGAGACTGGCAGGGAAAATTTCAGATTAATTATGAAATAGGGATCATTTAAAATGGATTTATCAAATTACAGAGAGCACTACGATCAGGCTGAGCTCAATGAGCCGCTGCCGGAAGATCCGATGCAACTCTTTAAAGACTGGCTTTCTGAAGCCATTATGGACGGGCGCTTAAAAGAACCTAACGCTATGTCTCTCGGCACTGCGACATCTGAAGGGATCCCTTCTGTTCGAATTGTGCTTTTTAAAGAAGTAAGAGAGAGAGGGTTGGTGTTTTACACCAATTACAATAGTGCAAAGGGCCGGGAAATTAGTGCGAACCCAAAGGTAGCGGCTACAGTCTGGTGGCCTGAAATGGAGCGGCAGGTTCGTTTCACCGGTAAGGCTTCGAAAATCAGCCCGGATGACAGCACCGAGTATTTTCATTCCAGACCCAGAGGATCTCAATTAGGAGCCATCGTATCACCCCAGAGCGATGAAATTCCGAATAAAAGGTCTTTGGAACGGAAGCTGAATAAAGCAGATCGATCCTTTAAAGGTGTCGAAAAATTAGACCGCCCCGAGCATTGGGGCGGCTATTATATCGAAGCTTCTAAGCTGGAATTTTGGCAAGGACGTCCTAATCGTTTACATGATCGCATAGAGTACCTTCTAGATTCAGATGGAAACTGGTCGCGACGACGATTAGCACCCTGATCAGGAGTTACGTACTCTATAGGGAATACGTCTTGCTATCTGCGAATTGATATTTCGGATGATTTGATTGGAGGGGTTGGACCAATCCACGCTAAACCCTCTTTCTGCAGAAAATAAAGCTTGGCCATTTTGGCCTTCAATGATACTTCCTTGAACGAAAATGTCTTGTGCGGTATCATCGGCAATGAACCATAGATCACCCCTCGACAGAATGCGCAAGAGGTCGGTGGCAATGTCCAAGCCAAAAGACTCCAAATCGGTGAGGTATCGGTACTTTTCTACACGACCTAAATAGACAGCATCCACTTCCAAAATTTGGCATAACTCTTTTGGGCTCATACGATGCATCTCATCAATGCTTAAACCTGCATTCTGAATCCGGGCATTGGTTTCCTGAACACTGATTAAGGTAGCTGTTAATGTATATCTTCCATTCCGTAAAGAGCGCAGCATTTCATCATGCATAGAAACCTGGAAAGCTATGGCTTCCGCCTCCTCTATGGCAATGATTTGCTCCTCTGTTACGTTTCTGGGAATACGTCCAAGCATAAAGACTTCATAAGGAAGCACTGCTATGGTTTGGTGATTTCTGCTGACACGGTCAAAGTCTGGAGATACAGAGTACCAGCGAGCACAAGAAGTGAGACTCAGCAACCCAAGAAAGACAAATAAGAGACTGAGGTTTTTCATAGTTGTAGCTTTTGTTCTCTATGAATTACGAAAATATTTTTCAAGAGCGATATTACCGAACTCTTAAAAGGATTTAAGTAATTGTTAATGATGCTCAAGCTATCTTAAAAAAATGATAAAGCTGCGTGGTATGATCAATCAGACTGTGCATTTTAATTCATCAAAGAGGGTAAACTTAGAGCACTACTTATAGAAAAACCTCTGCGATGAGCTTGGAAAACACTCATTCAAATAAAAAAGCCCAACCTGAAAGGCTGAGCTTTTTGTTTCTTCAGTATAATTGACTAGCAATAGTGGTCAAAAGCCATTTTAAGATTTTCAGCTATGATCTCTGCGGTACGTCCTTCAATGTGGTGACGCTCTAGCATATGGACCAATTTACCATCTTTGAATAAGGCAATTGACGGAGATGAAGGAGGATAGGGCAACAAATGTTCTCTGGCCTTATCTGTGGCTTCTCGATCTACACCTGCGAAAACAGTCACTAACTGAGCTGGTTTTTTATCATTTTGAATCGCAAGCTTTACACCCGGACGAGCATTTGCGGCAGCGCATCCACACACTGAATTCACGACTAAAAGGGTCGTACCTTCCCCAGCGCTCAATATCTGATCTACTTGCTCTGCATTCTTTAATTCATCGAATCCATAATCCGTAAGGTCTTTCGCCATCGGAGCTACTAATTCTGCTGGATACATCTATTTTGATTTTTGATTTGTAAAACAATACCAAAATTACAAAATCAGCCTATAAAAGGTTCAGTTCAAACTTTTTTCTTAGCTGCTTCCGCAAAGGTGGCATCGTATAGATACCTCATATTTGACCAATCGTATTGCCGGATATGATGGTCTATATCGGCAGGCAGGGAAGGGGGGTGCTTTACAAATGACTTGAGAAGTTGCAGTGCTTCTGCTTCATTTTTGTAATAGAAATCTTTGTGATATTTGGAAGGAAGATGAGCGGGGTACGCTAGGCGGTAAGGCAGGATGG
>CAZGGG010000001.1:174582-190722 GCA_964525165.1 uncultured Saprospiraceae bacterium
AAGTTATATCTGATGCTTTCAAAAGTTGGTGGTAGTCTTTTTTACTTTCCGCATAGCCCCAGTGCACAATTTCCTGTTTGAAAATTTGTCGGGCTTCCTTGAAGATTGGTGGACATTTCTTTTGCTTACTTCCACATACAATGAGGCGAAAGTCGTATCCATCTTCCATTATAACTTTTAACCAACGGAAAAAAGATTCAGGATCCTTATCGTATTCCCAGCGATGATTCCATAAAATCGTGGGTATTTGATGGTCACGGGCACTCTTTTGCCGAAAGGCAGGAAGATCTAAGCCTATGGGAAGTACAGAGGCTTTAGGCGTCTGCTGAAGGAAGGCTCTGAGAAGGGCTCCATCCGGAAAGGCAGCAAGAAAGTTTTTACCCTCATTTTGGAAGCTTTCCAAATGATACAGAGAGTTGAAATAAACCTCATCAGACGCGAGGTAAGATTTTATATTGATCAAACCATAAGTTCGATCTTGTCGATAAAGCGTGTCCGGATCGTCCGGTGACCAAGGATAGCTTATTTGGTTTTCGTGCATGTACAGCCCTGTAGGGATGCATTGCAAAGCGGGTTTCAAGTAACCTTTCAGTTCAGCCAGATTGACCATATCACTGACAATGATATAATCAGGCTTTTCGGAGCGCGCATTTAGTTGTTGGGCCAGGTCGTAGGCACTAGCCTGCATTCTAAATTTCCAATGTCGCCCGGGCAAACTGAAAATTGTTATCTGATGCCGTGAGTATTTCTGGTAGGAGAGATTCCATTCTTTATGGCTTCCTGAAAAGAAGCTCTCTACCATCCAGATGTTAAGGGATTGGCTCAATGGGACTGATTTTGTTGCTGCCATCGGTTCCAATCCTGTTCATGGTCGATATCAAACAATTCCGGCAACAGAGCATAACTCAAATGTTGGCGTGCAGCGGCATCAATGGATTGGTCCCACACACGCTCCGTGCTCCACTCGATATCATTGAACATTCCTTGATGAAGGTTTTTCATGCCGATGAGGTAGTATCCGCCATCTTCTGTCGGTCCAAGGCACAAATCTGCATAAGAAAGAGATTGGAATGCCTTTTGCAATATTGCAGAATTGATGGCAGGGCAGTCAGCCCCTATTAATAAAGCATGGGAATGAGTTGCTAGCATGACTGCCATGGCCGCATGCATTCTATCACCTAAATCGCCCTCTGTTTGCAATTTGTGTTGTACCCCTGAAGGAACCCATTCTTCATTATCTAAAACCTCAGGAGTGTGAAAGAAATAAGTCTGAACGTCTTGCGTATTTCGTACGGTTTGAGCCAGTTTTTGCAGAAGTATAAGGTATATGGATAAAGCTTTTTCTGATCCCATGGTCGCGGCCAACCGGGTTTTAACTAAACCTTTGATTGGATTTTTCAGCATTACTCCCAGGGCACGATTCATCAGCTCTCTTTCTCTTCTTTTTTATTTTCTTTCTCTTGGACGCTATCTCCTTCTTTCAAGGTCTTAAATACTGCGTTAAAGGGACCACTTACTACTGTTTGTCCTTTTTGTAAACCTTTGGTTATTTGGATATAATCACCATCTTGAATTCCGGTTTCGACTTCTGTCATGTTCACCGTATCAGACTCCACTACGAAGACGACTTGAAGGTAATCATCATCTTTCTTAGCGGCCTTATTTTCTTTCTTTTTATCTCGGGTGGTTACAGCTCCGATGGGCACGCTGAGGGCATTCGGCACCGTTTGCGTCTTGATTTCAACATTTGCGGTCATACCGGGACGAAAAGCGTAAGCATTTTCTTTGGAAAGTAATTCCTGATAGGATTCCGGAAGAATTCTGATTTTAACGATAAAGTTCGTGACTTGCTCTGTGTTGATACCGCTGGCTGCTGTGCCAATATCTGCAGCAGAACTAGCGATCTCGGTGACAATTCCCTTAAAGGTCTGATTTAAATAAGCGTCCACTTCAATATCTACTTCATTTCCTACTTCCACACGTAGGATGTCATTTTCACTCACTTCCACTCGAACTTCCATAGAGCTGAAATTGGCGATACGCATCAATTCCGTTCCGGCCATTTGAATGGTACCCACTACTCTTTCACCTTCTTCGACATTCAATTTGGATACAATCCCATCTGTTGGAGCATTGATAGTGGTCCGCTCCAGACTCGTCTTGAGTTCTTTTAAACTAGCTACTGCAGACTGAATATTATAAGAAGCGGACTCGATGGCTTTTTGAGCGGATTTTAATTGTGCTTCCGCAGATTTGAGATTGGCCTTTGCATTGTCCAGATTCAGCTGCGATTGTTCTAGTTCTTGTTGCGAAATGACCTCTTCTTTAAATAGCTGTTCATTTCGATTATGAATTTGTATTTGAGTATTGAGTTGCGCTTTGGCCTGCTCCACTTGAGCTTCTGCTTGCGCTGCGGAAGCCTCGCTTTGTGCTTTTTGAGCCCTGGCGCTGCTTACTGCCGCTTGTCCTCTTTGCACTTGAGACTCTATGGCTTCCGGGTCAATCTGTGCTAAAAAATCACCCGCTTGAACAGAGTCTCCTTCTTTTACCGAAAGGTTGAAGATCTCTCCACTCACATCAGAACTGATTTTCACCTCTTTCTCGGGATAGATTCTACCACTGGCTTGTACAGATTGTATGATATATCTTTCTTCTACGGTAGCGTAGTCGACCTTTGTAGCGGAATTTCTGTTGCCCCCTTTAATGGCTGCAATAACAATGAGTATGACCACAAAGGCAACGAGTGCCCAAATTCCCCACTTATTTTTCTTTTGTGCCATGGTTATAATTTAATTGGTTGACCAAGGTAAAAATCCACTATTTTCTGCCTGAATAAGTAATCATATTTAGCGAGTAATAGTTGTTGTTGTGCTGTTTGTTGTCTTTGCTGAACGTTGAATAAGTCGAAAGATGAAATCGTTCCCAATTCAAATTGTTTCAAAGCATTTTGATAGGCCACGTCTGACGCTTCAAAAGATCGTTCACTGGCTCTGTATGATTTTGAAGCAGCCTTTAAATCGGTGACGGCCCGTTCTACATCAATTCTTACGGATTGTTCCTGCAGGTTTAACTGTTTCTCTGCGCGAACCTCTGAAATCTTAGCCAGCTGATAGCTCGCTGCATTTGCGTAGTTTGTGTAAATAGGGACATTCAATTGCAAACCAAAACCGTAACCCAGATTTTCATCTATTTGAGTGGCCCAATTGGCATCCTCAAATATAGGCTGCGGAGAGGCAAAGGATACTATACCCGTTTCACCATTGAAGGAGGCGGGAAATTGTTGGGTTACCAGATCTGTCCCCAATAATGTCCTTCCCTGTGTGGAATAATTACTATTCAAATTGCCACCCAATGTAAGGCTGGGATAGAATGCTGCTTGTGCGATTCTTTTTTCAAATCGTGCTGACTCTAAGTTGAGTTCTGCTGCTTTGATAGAGTATTGGGTGCTCAGTGCCGATTGATATACATATTTAGAGGCTTGTATTTCGTAGGCCGATGGGTTAATTTGAAAATCGGGTTTAATGATGTCAAATGCTTCATCAGCCGGGATTAAAAGTGCCTGTTTTAGTTGGAGCAAGGCCAACTGTAGCGTGTTTTCGGCAGTAATAAGATTCTGTGCCTGACTGGCTTCTTCCGCCTCAAAGTCCAAAAGTGTAGCCTTGTCTAATGCTCCTTCGCGGGCCAGAATCCGGTTTCTCTTAAGCTGATTCAGGGTATTATCATATTGAGCTTGCGCAATGGCTAGATTTTCTTTTGCTAGTAGGGCATTGAGGTATAGGTTTGCAACTTGAAGTGCTAAATCCTGTCGGGCCTGCTCATAGGTAGCTAAAGCAGCTTCTTTATTGACTTTTGCCTGGCGGATTGAGTTGTTGATTCGATTAGCGGCAAATAAGGTCATGCCGGCATTTAGTGAAATACTATTAAAACCAAGAGAGGTAGCAATAAATTCATTGGAAGTCGGATCAATCGTTCGACCAAAATTGTAGCCAAAACTAGCTGTTCCGTTTAGGTTTGGATAGCGACTGTGGGCAGCTCTTTTCCTTTGGATATCAGCAGATTCTACGTCCAGGGCGGAAATATTTAAAGAAATATTTTTTTGATCAGCCCTATCAATGCATCGTTGCAGGGTCCAAAGTTCTTCCTGCGCTTGCACTATAAAAGCTACTCCTGATATAAGGAAGCAGATCCATAAAAAGCGAAGCATAATTCTTCTGATTGATTTAAGGCAAAGGTATTGGAATTCTCTATGAAAAGAATATCTATACGATGAAACGGGTAAAATGATTGACTAAATTAATCAGTCCCTGTACTTTCGTAAGTGAACATACCGATGAGTTGATCGTAGAAGGTGCCAAAAGGTCTGTAATAGATGAAGATCAAATAGTCATTGATCGTTTCAAATCTGCTCCCTTCAATATCGGTCCAGCTGATCTCACCCGTAGCAATATCTTTGGTGACATACATATATTCGTAGTACCCCTGTTTCAGGAGTAATTCTTTGTAATACACCTGGTCTTCAGGTGCGTAATCCATCTTGCTGTTGTCATCTAACTTCCAATTATTGAAAGCGCCTACTATAAAGACTTCCTTATCCGGAAATTGTTGACGATTTAGGGAAAAGTGAACATTGACATACTCACTCAATAAATCGATTCGCTGGTCCATGATCATTTCATCTTCAGCGAGCACCTGGGCGATGTTTTCATCTTCAGTACTATGATCGACATAATTAGAGGCTGCGTCCATATTTTGCAATACGAATTTACCGTTGATGTCAAAGTACGTGAAGTAATTGTCACCTCTGGGCCGGTCCGTTTTCAAGACGACATGAATGGTATCCAATGATCGATAAATTTCGAATACTCTCTCTGTCCGGAATTGAATATTACGCACATCGAAGTACCTAAATTCCTTCCAGGCCGGAAATACAATTTGGTTTTGATAATCAAAAGAAATGGTATTCAAAGAGACATTAATCGGCGGGATTTCTCGATAGCCATTTTCCCAAATTCCGTTTTGATAGATCTGAGCGGAAACTTCTTTAAATGGATTACGTACTGTAAAGTCTTCATAGGTGGCGAAGAAGTCTATTTCATGATGTGTTCTGGAAATAGATTGATTGACTGGACGCTGAACTCTAATGTTGATATCCAAAATAGGGTCCACCACAAAGATTCTTCGGGTAAAAGCTATCCTTTTGTCTCCGTCGTCTTTATAAACTACGAGTATATAGTTACCACTTAAGCGCCAGGACATTTTATTATTGGGCAACACCAACTCATAATGATGGTAAGGAACATCCGTTCCGTTGGATACGAAATAATCGAAGATTTCTTCCTCTACAAATCCATTTCTAAAGTCGAAATCTTGAATTTCGGTAGAGTAATTCCAATCCTTATCACAATGGAAAAAACTATAAGTATACTGTGCGAATTGCCCCGTAATATCGTCGAATTCAATCTTTAGTTGATTTCTATTAAGGTCTACAATCGGATATCCGGTGATGATATTTCTTGGGTAAATAGCTAACGATTTGATCTCATCCAGATAGATAGAGTCCACCGCGGGAAAGTTTTGGGCCTGCAGGCTCATACCGGTAAGAAAGAATATCAAGAAAAACCTCATGAAACTGGTGATTTCGTCAAAAATATCAATTTGCTTCATGCCTCAAAAATGATTTATCGCCAAATAAACGTTTACTGACATAAAGAGATTGCTTTTCATAGAACCTCCATGGCCATTCTTTGGCATCTCCGGCATAATCGATCCCTATTCTTTTGGAAACCATAAGCTCATCTGCGGAAAGGGGCGTAGGTGGCTGAAATAGTTGTAAAGGCGAGCTTTGGGCAAGGAGGTATGATTCATTGAGGGTCCGATCAATACCCAATGCCTGAGTGAGTTTACCCGGGCCATTCGTCAGGTTTTGCGTAGATTTTATTTTTCGATTTTCATCCATAAAATCCCTTCCCCATATGGGTTCAAGGGCTCGAATGAGCACTGCATGGGCATAGGATTCCGGACCGCTTACGATATTGAAGAGGTGATGAATCCCATAACATAAGTAGATATATGCATGACCACCTTTTGCAAACATGATTTCAGTTCTCTTCGTCCTGCGATTAAGGTGCGCATGACAAGCAGGGTCATGAGGTGCTTGATAGGCTTCTGTCTCTACAATTTTACCTCCGACGGCCTTGCCTTCTATCCAATGTACCAAGAAATGCCCTACTAATTCTCTGGCCAATCGGACCGTATCCTTTTGTTCCAGAAATTCAGAAGAAACCGGTTGTAAGTCCTTCACCGAAGGAGGCTGCATCATTATCTACGGCTATAATTAGGCGATTCTTTGGTGATATGCACATCATGCGGATGGCTTTCTGCCACTCCGGCTGAAGTGATTCTTACAAATTGAGATGCTTTTAGATCGTTAATGGTGGCTGCCCCACAATAGCCCATTCCTGCTCTCAGTCCACCAATGTATTGAACCATCACTTCTGCCAAAGATCCTTTGTAGGCGATTCGTCCCTCTATTCCTTCAGGCACTAATTTCTTAATATCGTCTTCTACATCCTGGAAGTATCTGTCTTTCGACCCTTTTTCCATGGCAGATAAGGAGCCCATGCCACGATAAACCTTGAACTTACGGCCTTCGTAAATAATGGTCTCTCCCGGAGCTTCTTCTACACCCGCAAATAGACTTCCGGCCATAATGGTAGAAGCTCCAGCTGCTAATGCTTTTGGAATATCCCCTGTAAATCGAATTCCCCCATCGCCAATGACCGGAACACCTGAATTTGCAATAGCAGAGTAAGCACGATAGATAGCTGTTAATTGAGGCACTCCAACTCCTGCCACGACTCTAGTAGTGCAAATACTACCGGGTCCAACCCCTACTTTTACACCATCCGCTCCGGCTTCAACTAATGCTTTCGCAGCGGCTCCTGTGGCCACATTGCCTCCTATGATTTGTAGATCCGGATGTTCGCTTTTGATGGCTTTGATGGTATCAAGTACTCCTTTACTATGCCCATGAGCTGTATCCACACATACGACATCTACATCTACCTCTACCAGAGCATTGATCCGCTCCATGGTGTCTGCGGTTACTCCTACGGCTGCGCCTACCATCAAACGTCCATAGTCATCTTTATTAGCATCGGGAAAGTCTTTGACTTTCATTAGATCCTTGTAGGTGATCAAGCCAGCCAGCCGTCCATTTTGATCTACGACAGGAAGTTTTTCAATTTTATATTTCTGGAGGATTTCTTGGGCTTTATCCATGTTGGTTCCTAAAGGAGCCGTAATTAGGTTTTCAGCCGTCATGATTTGTGTGATCGGACGTGTTAAATCCTCTTCAAAGCGCAGGTCTCTGTTAGTCAGAATTCCTATCAATTGGTTTTGCTCGTTGATTACAGGAATCCCCCCTATTTTATATCTGCTCATCATTGTGAGCGCTTCACCTACAACTGCATTTTTAGTGAGGGTGACCGGGTCAATGATCATTCCGCTTTCAGATCTTTTAACGGACCGAACCTGATCTGCTTGAGCCTCAATGGTCATGTTTTTATGGATCATTCCAATCCCACCCTGACGCGCAATTGCGATGGCCAGATGTTTTTCTGTGACTGTATCCATAGCTGCGGAAACTATGGGTACATTGATTCTGAGATCCCTAGTTAGTTTGGATGAAATATTGACTTCCCTGGGCAAAACTTCTGAGTAGGCAGGGACTAAAAGTACGTCGTCGAAGGTGAGGCCTTCCTGAAAAAACTTATCTTTCTCTGAGTAATTCTTTTCCATGTGCAAAAGTAGACATTTTTGGAAAGAGACAAAAGTTAGAACATCAAAAAACAAGTAAAATGTTGAGCGTTTTAAGTGATGATCATTTCATGAAAATGGCCCTTCAGGAGGCTCAGACTGCTTATGAGAAGGGTGAAGTGCCTGTTGGGGCTGTCGTCGTCGCCCATCAGCGAGTGATTGCCAAAGCTCATAATCAGACAGAGTTACTCAAGGATGTCACAGCACATGCTGAAATGCTGGCAATTACAGCTGCAGCTCATGCTATCGGAGGAAAATATCTTAATGAGTGCACCTTATATGTCACTTTGGAACCTTGTGCAATGTGCGCCGGTGCTTTAAAATGGGCTCAATTGGGCAGATTGGTCTATGGGGCAGAAGATGACAAAGGAGGCTATTCTACAGTAGATAGTCAATTGTTGCACAAAGAAACGGAGGTAGCTTTTGGGGTGCTTCGTGATTCCTGCAGTGCCTTGCTCACTCAATTTTTCAAGGAACAACGAGCGCGGAAACGATATTTAAAGAATCGTTAAAGAGCGTTAAACAGTTTTAAAGTTCTTTACATACCCTTGAAAACCCATTACATTGATAGCAAAACTAGAATTATGCGCTGGATTTGGATCACTTTGGGAGCCGCTATATTATTAAGTTCATGCAGTGCGCAACTGCAACCTTTTACAGAGCGGATATATGATGAAACTTATTGGACCACTGAGGAATTGCAGCAAGTACAATTCTTCTTGTCACGGGATATTGTGCTTAGCCAAAGGGTGGAAGGCTCCAGATCAACAGTTGACAGAGGAGAAATTATCATCGAAAATGGCGCCAAGGTTCGGCAAGTAGTAATTCCATCCGGCACTCCGGGTCAATTTATTTTTAGCCCTGATAAAAAGAGATTTGCTATATCATTTGAATCTAATCCGGATCATTATTTAATGTTTGGTCCCAATCCCAAACTTGATGATCGATATACCTTATTGGCTTCTTCCTGGAACAGAGATAAAGGTATCGTTTCTTATGCCGGCGAAAAATGGCTGGCAGACAGGTCTTCTGCTGCATCTTACCTCATGGTGGATATCAAGCGTTTAGGAAAATATGAGCGCGAAAGAAAAGTGTTGAGAGGCAGACGTATCAACTGAGTCCGGGCAGTAGGGGTACAAAGCGATAATCACCGTGGTCCTCTCGAAGAAATTGATTGCCTTTTCTGGTAATTCGATACATTTTTTGAGTTTTCCCCTTGCCTACAGGAATCACCATGATCCCATCATCCGCCAGCTGATGCAGCAAAGCCTTTGGAATTTCTGGAGCGCCCGCAGTGACAATAATTTTTTGGAAAGGCGCATGTTTTTCCAATCCTTGATAACCGTCACCCAAATACAATCGGACATGAATACCCAGTTTTTTTAACAGGAGTCCTGCTTGTTTATGGAGGGCCTGAATGCGTTCAATGGAGTAAACCTTGGCACCCATATTTGCCAGAATAGAAGCCTGATAGCCGGAGCCCGTTCCGATTTCCAGTACTTTATCTCCTGATTGGATTTCCAGTAATTCTGTTTGACGGGCAACTGTGTACGGTTGAGAAATGGTTTGATCACAATCAATACCAAAAGCTTTGTCCTTATACGCCCATTCGTCAAAGGCAACATCCAGAAAATAATGTCGAGGGATTTCCCACATGGCATCTAGAATTCGTTCATCTCGAATGCCTTTGGCTCGTAGCTCTTCGATCATTCTTTTTCTCAGCCCCTTTTGACGGTAGGTGTCCTTCATATTACAAATATATTATAAGTGATTAAATAATTGTCGTTTGAGAAACGCCAAGGCCATATAATTCTCGTAGAACGCTGATAAATCGAACTGCTTGTGCAAACTATTGTTTATCAAGCCTCTATGTTGAGTAAATCAATGAGAATAGAATTTAAGTGCTTGATCGGATATTTACATTTTTCTTTGGTAAAAAATTCAGAGGCAGATTTGAAAAGCTGACACTGTACCTGGCCATAGGTAGTTTCATCATTCATTTAATATTGATCATCCTGCATGATCTTCATTGGATTGATTTAGGCGCATCTACCAAGGAATTGTTTATCAGTCCTGTCACAGCCATTTATACACCCTTTTCCTTCATACTTATTTATGAGGTCTATCTGTTGATTTATCACCTACAAGACTCCTTTACTATTTCTATTGGGAAACAATTTGAGATTATTTCGCTCATTATTATTCGTAGAATTTTCAAGGATATTTCTATGGTAGATCTCCATAGTGATTGGCATCAAAGCAGTCACAACCTTTTATTGGCTTCAGACATGCTTACCATTGTGCTTTTATTCTTGCTGATTTATGGGTTTTATCGTCTGAGACAACAGAAGCCGGAGTTTAAACCAAGAAAATCGATTGAGCGGTTTGTTCGTTTTAAAAAGCTGATCAGTGTAGTTCTGGCTCCGATATTATTTGGATTGGCTATTTATAGCTTGGCCGATTGGTTAATGGACTTACAAAAGTTCAATATGGGAGAAATCAGCCAATTGAAAGACATCAATAAAATCTTTTACAATGAGTTTTTCACCCTGATGGTCTTATTTGATGTGTTGATCTTAATGGTCTCATTTAAGTATACGGATAATTATAGTCAGCTCATTCGGAATTCAGGATTCATTATTTCCACCATACTCATCCGGCTTTCATTTTCTGCAGAAGGAATACTGAACCCTTTACTGATCCTCATAGCAGTATTGTTTGGAGTCTTAATGTTATGGATTTACAACTTGGTAGGTGCTCTTGAGATCCATCGTTCTGCATGAGGGATCAAGGATGAACGAGCCGGTATTGCTTTCTTTTGAATTGCTTATGAATTGGGATTTAAATATTGTTAAATCGCTGAGAAAATCCTTTTGCCGTAAGGCAGAGAAAAATGAAACTGACTATATTTAGGTACTACTAAATGTACTTAACATGACAAAAATCAAATTTGGAACGGACGGTTGGAGAGCTATCATTGCGCAAGAATATACAGTTGAAAATGTAGCCAGAGTGGCAGCAGGGACCGCGGCTTTTTTAAAGGAAAAAGGGCAGGATCATGTTGTTTTAGGCTATGATTGCAGATTTGCGGGTCTTTTATTTGCAAAGACCACGGCACGAGTGCTTTGTGCTCAGGGAATCAGAGTTTCCATGGACAAGGAATTTGTAAGTACACCTATGGTGTCCTTGGGTGTTAGAGAACTCAAAGCCGACTTAGGGGTGGTAATCACGGCTAGTCATAACCCGCCCTCCTACAATGGTTTTAAGTTGAAGTCTGCCTATGGGGGCCCCACGATTCCTAAAGATATAGCTGCAGTTGAGGCCTTGATTCCGGATGTTGTAGATTTTTCTTACGGTTCTTTTGATGACTACCTTGCTTCCGGTCAGATTGAATTTGTGGATCTGGAGCAAATGTATATAGATCACGTAGAGTCAAACTTTGATCTGCAGGCGATAAAGGATGCGGGCATTGGTTTGGCTTATGATGCGATGTATGGTGCCGGTCAAAATGTGATTAAAAGATTATTCCCGGAGGCAGGATTACTCCATTGCGATTGGAATCCCGGATTCCATGGGCAAGCCCCTGAGCCGATACACCGGAATTTGCTAGAGTTATCTGATTTTATAGCGTCAGATGACCGATGGGATATCGGATTGGCCAATGATGGGGATGCTGACAGAATTGGATTGTATGACGCCCACGGTAGATTTGTCGATAGTCATCATATCCTTTTGCTGTTGCTCATGTATATGAAGGAGTTTAAGAATGAAGAGGGTAAGGTAGTGGTGACATTTAGTGTTACTAATAAGATGAAGACTTTGGCGGATCACTATGGACTTGATTTTGAGGTAACCAAAGTCGGATTTAAGTATATCGCTGAGATCATGACGGAGCAGGAGGTCATTGTAGGCGGAGAAGAGTCCGGAGGTCTGGCGGTCCAAAGCCATATTCCGGAAAGAGATGGAATCTGGATGGGTCTATTGATCATGGAGATGATGGCGAAAACCGGTAAGTCGCTTAAGGCTTTAATTGATGATGTGTATGCCATCGTAGGATCATTTGCCTATGATAGAGATGACTTGCATGTCAGTGATGAGCTCAAACAAGCAGTCATTCGGAAATGTAAGGAAGATCCTTTTACAAGTTTTGGGCCCTATAAGGTGGCTAAATTGGAGGACACCGATGGTTTCAAATTTACCATTGATGAAGATACCTGGACGATGATTCGGCCTTCCGGTACGGAGCCTGTTTTAAGGGTATATGGGCAAGCATCTAACGATGATGAGGTTCGCAAGTTGCTAGATGCGGTGGGCGCAGCGATTCGCTCAGTGAATTAGTAGCGATAGATCATGTCGACATGTAAAATGCCATCCCACGGATAGGGCTTCGATTGAGTTTCAAAGCCCAGTGTTTTGTAGAATTGTTCGAGATAGAGCTGGGCATTCAGTATAATGGGTTCCTCAGGGTATCTTTCTTTGCACACTTCCATGGTTTTTTCCATGAGAAACTTGCCTATACCTTTATTGCGATCTGCCTTCCGCACCAAAACTCTTCCGATATGAAGCTTTTCCTGATCATCATGCAGGATACGGGTGTAGGCAGAGAGGTTTTCATCTGAATCCCTTATAAGGAGGTGAAGTGCCTTTTGGTCCTGGCCATCAATATCCAGATACGCGCATTCTTGTTCTACGACAAAAATCTCAGACCTTAGCCGTAAGATTTCATATAACGAATTTAAGCTAAGGTCGTTAAACTCAAGTACCGTGGTTTTTAGGTTATTCATTTCAATCGGGATAGATTAAATAAACCGTAGCTTGCCATTGGTCCACCCTGCCACTATCTGAGTAGGTGCGAGCTTTGATCAAGTAATATCCTTGTGTCATGAGCAGTCCGTCTTCATTGGTGCCATCCCATAGGATTTGATCTTCTTGGCCTACAGCTAGATTATTAGCTAAGGTTTTTACCAAAATTCCTTCTAAGGAATATACAAAAAGATCTAATTGTGGAGGTGCTTCTGTAGCAGTGTTTGTAAAGCTGAAGACCATTTGATCCTCAAAACCATCCCCATCTGGAGAAAATGATGGAGAAAGGAGAGAAAATGTTTGCCTGCTTTCCGGTATTGGGTCGAGTTGTTGAGAGTTCTTTCCGGTGGGCGTTGCAAATCCTTTCGTTTCTGCAGCACTTTGCCAATTGTCTTTCGTGCAGGGTTTTAAATCCATATTTAAACGCTCTAAACTAACGCCTTTGGTTTCACGAGTGAAGCCTGAATGCCAATCCTCATCATAGCAGGCTTCTTCAATGATTTTACTTTCTGTATTGGTAATTCTTTCCAGCCGTATGCGCCCATCATTTCTATCTAAACCAGGTAGCTCTTGTTCTCTAATTTGAGCAGGGTAGGGCACCGAATATTGATTGAGGACGTGGGTTCTATCTTCTGTTAGCACATAGTAGCGTCCAGGGAGGATAAGATCATCGCCTATGATAGGGACTTGGTCAGAGAGATCAGGCGCTCTGTAACTAAGGTATAGGTCCTTCCAACTAAATATTTTTTCCGTCGGATTGTAAATTTCCACCCATTGAGCGCCTCCTGAAAATGGGTCGAACATAATTTCACTGATGACGAGCTGTACGGAATCCGGTGCTTCAGGTATGCCAACGGTCGCGTTTAGTGAAATATCTAAAGGTTTTTGTGTACATGTTTTTAATTCAGAGGATAGATCCAGGGAATAGCGAATTCCACTTTCAAGAGGAGCAGAAAGAATAACCTCCATTTGATTGGGTTGTTCTACCGGAATTCTTACCAGATCAATAGAAATGAAAGGGTCCAATATAAGAATCTCAGGGATAGAAGATATTTCAGTAGACATCCATTGGTCAAAATGAATAATTAATTGTTCCGGCGAAAGGATATCCAATTCAAGAATATCCGGACGGGGCACTTGTCCTACATTGTGGAGGTTGGCAGTCCCTGGCGAACCACCTCTGGAATCATTGCTCGCTCTGTAAGCACCTGATCGCAGGCAAGCCGCGGAGGTGTCTATTAGTTCGAGAGACCAGCCTCCGTCATCTTTTGAGGGGTCTCCATACCAACTATCTGAATAGGATACTGCATGTATGAGGCCTCCTTCTGAATTCAAGATTTTCAGGTCGTCCCCTCCATTGTTTAGGGTGGGGAAATTGTCAAGAGGGATTAACGGTCCAAAGTCTTTCAAAGCATTACTATCGGCAGGAGCACAGAGCACTACATAAGCTCCGGCTTCTAGTTCAAACTCCGGTAAGGTAGCCGTTCGGCTTCCATCGGTAAATTGCAGTCCCTGCAGTTGAATATTTCTTTGGCTACGGTTGACATATTCTATGTACTCCACATTGGGCAGGGCAGTTGTTTCAGAGGGGGCGGCCATGATTTCTGAGATCAAGAGCTCAAAGGGCTCTGGCCCCAAAATGGGATCGAACAAAAAACGAATATCTGCAGGTTCTATCACATTACCTGAGAAATCTTCAACACCGGAGATCTGTATGGTGTAACTGTTCCCAAACACTAAGTCGTCCGTCCATGATAGATGCAGCTCGTTTGTAAACTTGCCTTTAGAAACCCAAATCGCCCCATCCGGACCTTCTATCCAATTTGCTTCCGCAAATGCAGGCAGTATAGCCTCATTAAATGTGACCACCAAAGTGTCCTGTTTCCATCGAGTTTCCATGATTTTTGGAGGGCTGATATCCGGTTGACTTCTATTCAGTCGGATATTATCAAATAAAAAGCGATTTGTACGCGTGGAAGTATAGGTGCACTCAAGGGCAAAAATTTGATTTTGTGCCGGCTGAAAGGTCGGATCTTGGATGATTAGACTATCTGTGAAAGGACCTCCCAAACTATATGCAGCCCGAATCAACCATTCAGTGTCTGTTCTTTTTACTTCTACGGATGCAATGGAGGGATCACCGGCTACAGCCCCTTCCATAAGGCTTCCCAGAATGGTCGACATTCCATTGTCGTATTTTACAAATTCAATAGCATCCGCATCACCGGAGGCTCCCCATTGCACGGCATAACCAGTATTTAAGGTAGCATCTGAAGCCTGAAGAAAGCAGCGGACTTGATTCGAGCCGGAAGGGGCAAAATTAAGTTGAATGTCTATACTCCATACACAGCTATCCGGAATATGGGTCTCCTGAAATAGAATAGATTGCCCCGCCTCTGTTGCATTTAATTGGAGTTGACCTTCGGTATTGATCACAAAATCAACCAAATCACCTGACCAACTACTTAAATCATCATCAAAAGATTCATCAATCTGAGCTGAGAGTTGAAAAGTGATGATCCAAAGAATGCTAAAAAGTGAAAATTTTTGAAACATTCGTAAGTATTTAAACGATTACATAATGAGATAAAGAATGTTATGTATAAAATTATAAATCCTGAGCCAAATGGGAGCGCCGAGGAACAATTGAATTAAAATCAACCTTTTATATTTGGCATGGTACATGATGATGGAGACCTGAGTCTCCAGTAAAGGAAGAAACGGATTATGAAGAAACGATTGGTTTTATGGGGCGAGAATGCCCAGAACGAGAAAGTATTGATTGCAGCTGCACTAAAGGAGTTGGAAAACAAAGTGGAAATTACTGTTTTTCCCCTCGAAGTAGCTACAGAAGAGTTTGCTCAGCAAATGATGAATGATTGGCGGAATGGTGAGGAAGTGAGCTTCCCTGATCAGCAGGAAAAAATTGAAAGACCCTTAAATCTATCTGAAAGCTTATTGCCTGAAGACATAAAGGTGGATCGCACAGATGTTGTGAATCGTGCTCAAACGGAATGGAACTTTGTGGTCATGTCTTCCAAACTGAAAGACGCGTATGAAAGTGAGTTAGAGGACTTGAGGGCAAGAGTTCAAAGACTTGAATCATTTGACCACAGTATGTGGGAAGAGCTCAAGTCTTTTTGGGATAAGGTCCAAGGCCAAATACGTGAAAAGAATTTATTTGGGGGTCATGCTTCCAGATTGCGAAAGGCAACGAACGAGACTTTTGATGAGATGAAGGAGCTCCGCCGAAAAATGGATGAGGAGTTTAAGGAGAAGTCCAAAGAAGTCAAGGCCAAGTTTCAGGAAGAATTAGAAGAGATAGAAGAAAATCTTGAGAAGGGCTTAGGTTTAAAGCCTTTATTTGAGGAGCTGAAAAAGGTCCAGAAAAGATTTAAAAAGGCTTCTTTTACCAGAGAAGACCGATCCAAGATTTGGAAAAAACTAGATGGCTTATTTAAAGACGTGAAAGAAAAACGTTTTGGTGAGAAAAGCCCTCAATCGGGGAAACAAACTCCT
>CAZGGG010000002.1:0-25481 GCA_964525165.1 uncultured Saprospiraceae bacterium
GACTCGAACCCGCGACCCTCAGCTTGGAAGGCTGATGCTCTACCAACTGAGCTACGCCCGCTTATCAATTAAAGCGTGGGGGTGGTAGGATTCGAACCTACTCAGCTGAAAGCAACAGATTTACAGTCTGCCCCGGCTCTCCAACTCCGGCGCACCCCCAAAGATGATAGTTTCAAAACTAATCAAAAGAGAGCCAGCAGAGGGACTCGAACCCCCGACCAGCTGATTACAAATCAGCTGCTCTACCAACTGAGCTATGCTGGCTTCGATCTATTTGACCTGCTTTTCTTCAAAAGCGATTGCAAAAATACAATATTCCAACATATCTAAAAACTTCTTCTCACTTTTTTAAACAAAAAAAGCCTCTTCTTTCAAAGAGGCCTCCTATCTATACTTACTCTCGCTTTTAATGCGAGCGCATTAACTCCTTTTTCTTGATCAATTGCCTCTTTAAAACATCCGCTACCTTATCAGTGGCCGCCTCAAATGTCTTATTCATTTCCTTGGCAAATATTCTATCTCCGGGTATATTAATAGATACTTCGACAATCTTATCTTTTACCTGCCCGGAATTCTCCAACTTCAAGGTGACTTGTGCATCTATAATCCTTTCAAAAAAATGCTCTAGCTTTCCAATCTTCTTCTCTATATAGTCCAGTAAATCTTTATCTGCTGTAAAGTGAACCGGTTCAATCAAGATCTTCATATGCTTCTATTTTCGTTAGATAATTAATTCTCTTTTCTGGGATGAGCTTTTTCATATACCTCTTTTAAACGCTCTATAGATGTATGTGTATATACTTGGGTGGCAGATAAGTTTGAATGCCCCAATAATGTCTTGACCGCATTCAAATCCGCCCCTCCGTCTAATAGGTGCGTCGCGTAAGCATGACGCAACATGTGAGGACTTTTTTTGCTCACCGTTGTAATTAAAGATAATGTTTTTGACACGATATTATAAAGAGCTTTCTCACTCAATGGGTGATGATCTTCATCATGAAAAACGTGATCGGAAGACCCTTGCTCAGATATTGATTCTGCATACCCACTCCATTCTTCCATAAAAGTTTGAGGCAGTGGAATCCACCTTTCTTTTTGTCCTTTCCCAAGCACTTTAACCCCATCTTTAGCAATGTCGGACCATTTTAACTGTAACAACTCTGACCGTCTCATTCCAGAAACATAAAGCAAAAGACAAATCATACGCTCCATCTCTTCGGCACCTAATTGTTGCATCCTAGTTTGGTCAAAAAGGAGTTCCAGGTCTTTAGAAGGAATAATATCAGGCAATGAAGCACGCACCTTCAGCTGGCTTAAACCGTCTGTAGGATTGAGATCCATCCACTCCCTTCTTAAGGCATATTTAAAGAAGGATTTATAGCAAGAAAGTTTTCGGTTGATACTTCTAGGACTCACCTCTTTTTCGATGAGGTGTACCACAAAGGACCTTAAATGGAAAAGTCTCACCTCTTTTACGGAAGTGAGACCATATTCTTCTATCGTATAATCAAAAAGATCTGCAAGATCTTTTTGATATGCTTTAATGGTATGCTCAGAGTACCTTTTTTCAAACTTAAGGAAGTCAATAAAGGACTTTATATACATTATTGATCTTTCCCTAAAAGATACATCAGTTGAATCAATTAAGCAACTTGTTTATTGAGAACCATATTTTTGAAGCCTGTATTCAGCCTTCAACAACTCAGTGCGTCGCTCTACTGAAGGCTTCGTAAAATGCTTTCTTCTTCGGATTTCCTTTAATACTCCGGATCTGTCGAATTTACGCTTGTACTTTTTTAGCGCTCTATCGATGGATTCTCCGTCTTTTACATCAATGATTAACATATTCTTCTCCTTGATTCTTTTATAATGGTGTGCAAAAATACACTTTCCTAAATAATATTCAAACACTTAACAAAAAAGTCGGCCATGAAGTTTCATGACCGACTTTAGACAATTATAAGTCTCTGTGAGATAGAATCTCTAGTTTTTCACCAAACTCTCAGCAAAAACGCCGAAACTACCTGCATCTACTGTGTGTTCAAGGTTTAACGTAATTGTGCGCTCACAAGCATTAAAAGAGCCGGAACCCTCCACACGAGCTTGACCATACTGAGCGGAAATCCAAGCATCCTGCTTTTGAACATCAGCTGTAAAATTAGTCGGGTCACTGGCATCCAAAGATACTGTGACATTAAATCCATCCTCATACAGATTTTGGAAAACTACTTCATTCTCACTTGCTCCTGCAACAGCTTCTACTTCATACGTTGCTCCAAATGCTGCAGAAGTAAAAGTGTATGTTCCCGTAAAATCCGCCTGTACATATGGACAGAATTGAGTCAGGTTTAAAGAATAAGTATTGTCAAATCCAGCTACATTGTCTCCGGTCAGAGCCAATACAAGGGTTTGATCTGAAGTAAGGTTGTCAAAGTTACCTGTGACCGTCAATTCAGTCAATGCTTGTCCGTCCGAGAACGAAATTGTATTGCTGGATAATGTGTAATGAGTTCCTTCTACAGCAGTAGATAGAGAATCAACAACTTCTACGTTAAGTGTCAAACTCCCGCTGGCAGGACTCAAGGCACCCAATTGGATGGGGAAGCCAGGATCACTTGCTTGCTGAACAAAATAGGTCCCACTGCTTCCAACAAAGTGTGCTTGGTTGGGTCCATCATAGATATCAAATTCTCTTTCTCCGCAGCTTGCCATAAAAAGACCCGCTATTGCAAAGAGGAATATGTGCTTTATGTTTCGCATGTTTATATTATTTAGTTTTTAAAATTATTCGTATCCCTCGTTTTGCTGCATATTCGGGTTCGCGAAGATTTCACTTTGAGGGATAGGGTAAATCATTTGGAACTCATCCGCTGTCATTTCACAGTCCACAGCTGTACAATCATCTCTTAGGATATCGTCGCCCCATCTTTTGATATCATAAAAACGAAATCCTTCAAAAGCAAGCTCTTTCCGTCTTTCTGTCTTGATGGCGTCATATAAAGCTTGACCACTTTCTCCCAATGAGACATATCCATCAATTCTCGCCGTACGTACTGCATCCAAATGATTTCTCGCCTCCGCTTCATTATTATTGTTATAATAAGCTTCAGCTAGGTTTAAGTAGATTTCAGAGGTTCTCAACACCTTGGCATCTGCGATACCCGGCGAAGACACTGTTCCTTCATATTTATTCACAACATCTTGGCCTCCTTTAATACCGAAATTAACTGTCAACCGAACGTCTGAAGAATCAAATAAGCTAAACAGTTCCTGCGTAGGATTAAAATAGGCAGCTTCGATACTGGGTACCCAAAAATTGTTTCCAATATTGGCTCTCAATCCGGAGACCAAAGCAATTTTGAAAATATTCTCTCCATCTGCTTCAGCCGGATTAAACATATCAGCATAGTCCTGACCACTTACAAGAGCAGGAGCCGTAGACTTAGCTTGCTCACCATAGGTAATAGCATCCGCCCAGTTTTCTTCCCAAATTGCTAAACGTGTCAATGTCGCATCTACCATAGCTACTGAAACTCTAAATAAGTCTCCGTCATCAGATAAAAGGTCTCTGGCCTCCAATAAGTCTGCTTCAACATTATTTAGAAATTCCTGAGCATTTTGTCGAGCCGGCAACTGGTCGATATCAGGACTTGTCATGTAAGAAACAGCCAAGCTTCCATTCTCGCTGTAACGTTGTCCGTAAATCCGATATAAATCCAGGTGCGCAAGTGAACGAATAGCCAAAGCTTCTCCTTTAATATCATTTTTTAAAGCTTCTTCTTCAGCCGATACCTCAAGAGCATCAATTTGAGATAAAATCACATTGGCTCTATTGATCACCTGATAAATGGATTGCCAATTCGCATCCAAATTTTGATCATTTGCAGCATATTCCCAATTATGGATAAATGCTCCCTGCCCGTTATTCTGAGCTGAAATTTTCAAATCATCAGATGCCCAACTAGAAAGCATAATGATATTTGATCCGTAATAGTTTGCGGAAGTCATCGCAGAGTAAACCCCTGTCAGTACAAGATCGAAATCTTCGATATTATCAAATTCCGGCACTACCCTGTCTTGTGGCTGTGTGTCTAGCGTTTCCGTACAAGCGGTAAACAACAAGGCCACAGATGCAAGACCAAGTAGAATTTTATGTTTGATTATATTTTTCATAAGGATTCTATTTTGGTATTTAGAGTGTTAAATCAACGCCCAGCGTAAATACTCTTTGTGCCGGGTACTCATATTGTGCAATGTTATTGCTAATCTCAGGATCCAGACCTGTAAAGTTGGTAAATGTAAACAGGTTCGTACCCTGAACATATACTCTCAAGCCTTTAACAGCGTCACTCTTGATCACGTCTCCCAATTGATAGGAAATGTTGAGGTTTCTCAACCTAAAGAAGGAACCATCCTCAAGATCTTTTGAACTAAACTGTCTTGCAGTTCCGATTCTTTGATGTTCCGTCACATCTCCTGGTTCTTTCCAAACATCGTTCATCGTGGTCAACTGATTGAATTGAGCGAAGTTGGGGTTCTCTTGGAAGAAAGTTTGATTATTGAAAATCACATTACCTGACACAAAAGAACCTAATGCTGTTACTGTCAATCCTTTATAGCTGAATGTCGTATTAACACCACCTGTAACTGGTGGAATCCAAGTACCAAAAGTGGCTAATGCATTATCAGCACTAAAGGTTGTCGTCACATTCTGATCTAAATCAAGGTATAATGGATTACCGGTACTGGCATCTACACCTGCATATCCTACAACATAATGTGTCCCTAGTGGAAGACCTTCTCTAATAATAGAAGTTCCTTGTTCGAACTCTTCTACCTGGAACAGGTCTAAGATTTCGTTATCGTTGTAGCCGATATTTCCTCCTATTGACCAGAAGATATCTTCATTCTGTACTAAAGTCACATCCAATTGTGCCTCAATACCTCTGTTACGCATTTGCCCCGCATTAGTGTTCAAGGAAGTAGCTCCTGTAGTTCTGGAGAGCTGGGTAGAGATGAATAGATCTGAGGTAATGTTGTTATATAAATCGATTCGACCTTGAATTCTATTCCATAACCCAAAATCCAAACCGATATTAGTCATAGCAGCAGATTCCCATCTCAAGTTAGGGTTGTCCGGTTGATTGGGATCCGGAGCAAGACCGGCTGTTCCTGCATAACTAACAGGATTGTAAATTCCAAGGTACTCGAAGTCATCGATTCCGTCTGTATTACCTAAGGTTCCGTAACTAGCACTTAAGATTAAAGAAGTAATTACATTATTACCCGCTAAGAAATCTTCAGCACCAATATTCCAAGAAGCACCGACATTCCAGAAAGTACCCCATCGGAAGTTAGGACCAAACCTTGAAGAAGCATCTCTACGCACTCCTAAGTTCAAGTTATATTTCTGGTCAAAGCTATAATCTGCTCTTCCAAAGAATGAGACCAAAGTCCTGTCGGTGACTAAGCCTGTTACGACAGGAATGAAGTCAGGATTATCAACTGTTCCCGGAGTCGTACCATCAAATGTAGATAAGCCTGCAGTCAGACCATATCCTGTAACTCCAAAATCGTTAATCGATCTCTTGAACCACTCATGACCTACTAAAACATCAATTTTATGTCTGTCATCGCCAAAGTAGGTTTTGTAATTCAAAGTATTCGTACCATTGATCGCATAATAGTTTTCGCTGGATCTTCTCAATGACCCCTGAGAACCACTTACTGTAAGGGCTAATCTTGAGTCCGGATTAATGTATCGGTCATCTGCATCCTGAATATAGTCAACCCCCCAATTCGTTCTGAATGTCAAACCTTCGTACAACTCAGCTTCCAAGTAGGCAGAACCTACACCTTTCAAAGTATTGGTTCGGAACCTATTTAGTTCTATCGCTTCAACAGGATTCCTTCCAGTTGCACCGAATTGATAAATGCCGTTTTCTTTATCTAAGAATACTTGCTCATAAGGATTAGCCAGATATACAAATGCAAAGGGGTTGTTCAAGTTGACAGCTCCCTCAGCTTCAATGAAATCACTCTGTGAATAACCAATAGTGGTTCTTAATCCAACTTTCAACCAATCATTGGTTTGATTGTCGATGTTGAAACGTACCACTCCTCTGGTTAGTTGAGATTCTCTAATCTGCCCTTCTTGTTTAAAGTATTGTCCGGATAGATAGTAGGTTGTCCGATCGTCTCCTCCAGAAATAGCGATTTCGTGAGAGTTTGTAATACCATTATTTAAAATAGCTTCTCTCCAATTATTATTAATCCCTCTCAAGGAATCCAAAAACTGGTCGTAAGAAGCTAAAGTAGCTTCATCCAAACCTGCATTGGCAGGATTCTGTCTTGAGAAAGACCAACCTGGTCCTCTTCGTGCAGCCTCTTCAAAAGCCAGTTTCTCAGTAGAATTCATCATTTCAAAACGATCCTGAGTAAAGGTAGCATACCCTACCTGACCTCTGTAAGTGATTTTAGGTGCACCCGCTTGACCTGATTTTGTCGTTATTAATATGACACCGTTTGCCGCTCGGGATCCATAGATCGCTGCGGAAGATGCATCTTTCAATACGGATACACTTTCAATATCATTTGGGTTAAGGTTTGCAAAGTCGCCTGCTGAAATCGGAACTCCATCCATAATGTATAAAGGTGTTGTTCCACCTGTGATGGAACCGGCACCTCTGATCAATACATTACCGGCAGAAGCACCCGGCTGACCCGAACCTCCCTGAATTAACAAACCAGGCGCCTGACCCTGTAGTACCTGATCAAACGTGGCCAAAGGCACCTGCTCAATGCTTTGAGCATTAATGGTGGAAACCGCACCTGTAATTTCTTCACGGGCCTTTTCACCGTAACCTACCACTACCACTTCATCCAATGCAACACCACCTTCTTCGAGGGTAACATTATATACATTAGAAGCTGTAATGTCGATTTTTTGTGTCTGATAGCCAATGTAGCTTATTGTCAAACTAGCCGCTTCATCGGGAATGTTCAATTCAAAACTACCTTCATAATCTGTTATTGTACCGTAATCAACATTACCGGTTACAACAACATTCGCTCCTATAAGCGGCTCTCCTAAAGTAGAGGTCACAGTTCCGGACACTGTCCGCTGACCATATACCACAAGAGATACACTCATCGCTAGGAAGAGTAAAAATACGTTCTTCATGTGTTGGTTAATTTTGTGTTCAGTTAATAATACGAAACGGTGTTCTAATTCGCTTCTTCGAACAATTATAAAATTTTTATGAAAAAATAATGTTCATTTAACATATAAAAATTTGAAAAAAAATATATGTCACAAATAAAAAAGCCTTCCCGATCATCGAGAAGGCTTTGATATTCAGTAGGTAAAAACATTAATTTACGTCCCACCACATTTTTGTATTCATATCATTTGGATTACCGGTAACCGCTTGTAATGAAGCCTCATTTCTGGTTTGTTCTGAAATAGGATACGGCAAGCGAACAGGAATCACATCATTAGTGGCCGCCGCAGGCACCTCTAATTGAGGATAATCCAATCTTCTCCACTCTGCCCAAGCCTGAGGCCCATTCATGTAGAATGCTAGCCATTTTTGAACTCCTAAAGATTGCTTCCAATTCCCTCCATCATATGGATTGGCAGCAACATAAGCATCGATGGCAGCCTGATCGGTAATGCCCCAATAATTCATGGACGCAGTTACACCCTCTGCATAAGCTGAGGCTGCATCACCACTGAGCAATCCTCTTTGATAAGCTTCTGCAGTTAAGAATGCCACTTCTGCATAGTCCATGATCACGTGAGGAGCTGTTGCTTGTCTAACTGCATCACTAGGTCGTGATGTTTGATCTTTCAAAGCAAAAGCGTCTCCATCCAACAATCCGTAAGGCATGCCTTTATATTCACCACTTAAATTGGGTGCCGCAAAAGCTTCCAACCTAGGATCTCCAAGGTCTTGAAGTGTTTGCACTAAGACATCAGATACGCAGAAATCATCTCTATTGTCAATAACGTTATCAATATAAAGAGGATTCGCAATACTTGGGTCGCTGCTAAAAACCAATAAAGCATTATCTGAATTGCTTTGAAGCATTCCGTAATTGGACGCTTTTGTAACATATTCAGATGCTAAGGCATTGTCAACATCAGCTACCCTCATAGCATAACGCATCATTAAAGAAGCACCCAGTCTTTTCCAGGAAGCCACATTACCTCCGTAAATAACATCACCATTCGCAAAAGAAGTACTGGACTCATCCATCCCAGAAACAGCTGCATCCAATCTTACTAGAAGGTCTCTGTAAATAGACTCCTGACTGTCATACTGAGGATTCGGATAGTCTGTTCCGTTCAATGCTTGAGTGTAAGGAACGGCGCCAAAGCCATCTGTTAAGCCCGCAAAAGCATCGACGCTTAGGATTTCAATAATTCCAATCTGATTAGCTGCAATGTTTGCAGGAAGTTCAGAGTCTTCAATCAAACCTCTAGCGGCCTGCAACTCTGCTAAAACTGAGGCATAGAAGGTGGTAAATTCAACGTCAAAGTCGTTCCCATCCACTGTATACCTAGACTCTTCACAATACTCATTTTGCGACCATTGTTGAACACACAACATAGTCCACTCTGCATTATAACCCCTACTATGTAAAAGGTCATATAGAGCATATTCTGCCTGCGTCACCAGGTTCTCCGCCGGTACATCCGTCGGATTATTCGGGTCTACATTCAGATCCGTTAAGTTGCCGGCACAAGATCCCAGCAAAAAGGCTCCAAACAAAACCGCTATTAAGCTTTTCATATTTTTCATAATCGATTCGATTTTTATTTAGAATTTGAAGGTTAGGTTGAAACCAACAGATCTTGTAGAAGGCACTTGTGCATTCTCCAATCCTTGGTCATTACCTGCTCCTGTAATAATTTGAGGATCAAGGAACGGTAGATCCGAACTTAAAATCGCTAAGTTTCTTCCATATACAGATACATTGAGTCCTCGTAAGAAAGAGTCACCCAAGAATCTGCTAGGCAGAGTATAGGACAACCTAACCTCTCTTAACTTAACAAAAGAAGCTTCATATACATTAGGAGCGGCTCTGTTCCAGAATGACTGGTAATAGGTCTGAGGATCTATTCTGATATCATTTGGCGTACCATCAGCTTTCACACCCGGTAGCACCATACCATTCGCTCTGGTATCTGATTCCCCATTGAATTCCACCGTTTCAGGATGCATTCCTGAATACTTAGCCCACTGCAATGAGGTTGAGTGAATCACACCTCCTTCCTGAAAGTCTACTAATGCAGACAACTGGAAATTTTTATAATTCAAGGTTGTAGATATACCTCCTGTCCAATCAGCGATAGCAGATCCTAAGAATACACGCTCGTCGGTGAACATGTAGTTACCATTATCATCTACCATGCGATTTCCATTGTCATCGTATACATAATCCTGACCGAACAATGCCATATAACCTCTACCTTCTTGGATTCTCAAGTCAGCAGCCCAAGTAGCTCCTCTGGCGATACTTTGAACTCCATCTGCCAATGAAACAACCTCATTAAACTGACGGAAAGCATTGACACCTATATCCCAAGAGAAATCTTTAGTTTGAATAGCTCTGAAGCTAGCTTGAACTTCATAACCCCAGTTTCTCATCTCACCTGCATTTAGGATCGATGAAGTAAACCCTGTTGCCACAGAGGTCGGTACGGCAAAAATCTGGTCTGCTGTGGTTCTGTCATAATAAGAAACACCCAAGCTGATTCGGTCATTCAACAATCTTGCATCTAATCCAAATTCAACCTCAGAAGTCAACTCTGGTCTCAAAGCCGGATTGTTTCTGGAATTCGGTACCCCATAACGAGGTGCTGAATTAAAGTTTGGAGTAAGAGGAGAGTATACATTAGTTAGGCTGTAAGGACTCGCATCATTACCAACCTGAGCATAACTTGCTCTCACTTTCAAGAAGGAAACGATATCATTTCCTTGTAAGAAGGGTAATTCAGAAAGTACAAAACTTGTTGAAACAGCAGGATAGAAGTAGCTGTTTTCACCTTCGGGCAATGTAGAAGACCAGTCATTTCTGGCTGAAACATCTAAATAAATCCAGTTATCCCATCCAAAAGATACCGATGCGAACAATGAATTGATTCCCCAGTTAAACTCGTAAGTTTCTGCAATAGGAGCTTCTGCTGAGTTGCTGATGTTATAAAAACCGTCCAGCAAGATTCCTCCGTTCGTTTCTACAGAACTTCTTCTGCTCAATTGACGCATGCGGTTTCCACCGGCCAACGCATTAATGGATAGTCTTCCAAAGGTCTTTTCATAATCTAATCTCAACTCCATATTGGTTTCCTGAAATCTTCGCTCTGTTTCTCCATAATAAGAAGTTTCAACAGACTGTACCGGAATACCTTCTCTCAAGCTAAACTGATAAAAGTCAGTTCCAATTCTACCATTTAAGGTCAAGCCTTCCAAAAGATCTACTGCAACGTTTGCATTTCCAAAGAAGCGATTACGCGTATCTTCTTGCAGATAGTTTTGTCTTACCCAGTATGGATTATCGAAAAAGTTAGGTGTGTGATCATAGAACAATAGATTACCATCTCCATCACGCTGAGGACCTCTGGCATTCCATGTCATTTGAGTACCATCAGCTAAAGTAGTATTCTGTAGTCTGTCAAGATCAAGTTGCGTTTGCCACCATTGCGTAAAAGCTTGCATGGGGTTCGCATTATTATAACCCGTAACATTTCTATTCTCTGCATCAGTTCGTACATAATTACCGGATACCCCTACTCTGACTTTGTCTGATAGATTGTATTGGCTATTTAAGCTAAATGAGTTTCTTTGAAGCTCACCTTCAGGAATCACTCCCGTCTGATCAAGATTAGTATATCCTGCTCTAAACGAACCTTTGTCATTTGCACCGGAAAGCGCCACACTGTTCGTCAAGGTTAAGCCTTGCTGAAAAAAGGCAGTATAATCATTCTCAGGAGCCACCCACGGACGGGTTTCTCTGTACGTTTCAGGATTATTCGGATCCCATGAGTCCCAATGTCTCACGTTCACATTGGGATCGTATTTTGGACCCCACGATCCATCCTTGGAATACGTAGGATACAAATAAGTTTCTCCATCTGTATCAATCACTTCATTAAAACCATGGGTGGTAGCCCCATTTATAGCTCCTCCACCATACACTTGCTGATGAGGAATAAAGTTCTGAGCGGTCTCAAAAGATGTGTTCGAATTGATTTCAACTCCTAATCCTTTCTTTCCGGATCCATTCTTTGTGGTGATTAAGATTACACCATTCGCACCTCTTTGACCGTACAAGGCCGAAGCTGCTGCACCTTTCAAGACGGACACTTTCTCAATACTTTGAGGATCAATATCCTGAATGGTATTACCGTAATCATAAGCAGTAGCGTCACCAAATCCTCTCATTTGAGAGTTGGATGCAAAGTTGGAGTTATCCATTGGCACTCCGTCTACCACAAACAAAGGTTGGTTGTTTCCTAGAAATGAACTCGCTCCTCGAATTAAAATTCGGCTGGAACCTCCAAGTGTAGAAGGCGCACCTCCAATTTGAACCCCGGCAATCGTACCCGGTAAAGCATTTACGAGATTGGTTTCCTTGGCAGCTGCTACAGCATCTCCATCGAGCTCTTGCACTGCGTAGCCAAGTGATTTCTCTTCTCTGGCAATTCCCAATGCTGTTACAGTGGCTGCTTCCAAAGTAACCCCTTCAAGAAGTTCAATATTAATAGTATTAGATGCTCCTATCGCCACTTCCTTAGTCTCATAACCTGTGTAGCTAATGACTAAAGCGCTCGCATCTTCAGGTACTGATAATTCATAGTACCCTTCAAAATCTGTGATGGTTCCCACACCCGCATTGTCTTTGACAAATACACTAGCTCCGATTAAGGGCTGGTTGGAATCATCTGTAACTGTCCCACTGATGGTACGCTGTCCCCACAGGACAGAGCATACCAATGCAAAGGACAACGTCAGTAGAAGTTTCTTCATAATGGTTGATTTGGTTAACTAAACGTTTCTTCCTTGTTGCCAAATTAACAATTATTTAACTTCTCAACCAAAACAAACTTGCTGTTTGTCGAAAAAAATGACATTTCCTTCGGCTGTTATGGTGGATTGGCCGATATTATTCCGCCAGCTGCAACAAATACATCTTCATCACATTTTCAAGCCCAAAGTAAAGAGCATCAACCGTTAAGGCATGACCGATAGAAACTTCGTGAAGAGGTTGCACAGCCCTCTTATAGGACTGAAGATTATCTAGATTTAAATCATGACCTGCATTGACACCTAAACCTAATCCATGCGCCAGTGCAGCAGCTTTTGAATGCTTTTCTAAAATATCTTGATGATTCTTTCTTGCAAAAGCATGAGCATAGGGGCCGGTATATAATTCTATTCGATCCGTGCCGGTATCCGCCGCTGCTCTTATTTTATCTGGATCCGGATCAATAAAGATGGAAACCCTGATCCCTTTTGCCTTGAGCGCACCTATTACTTCCTTTAAGAAAGATTGATGCTGAATTGTATCCCATCCGCTATCCGATGTCAACGCTCCGGGAGCATCCGGAACCAAAGTCACTTGGTCAGGCTGAGCAGATAAAACTAAGTCCAAAAATTCATCAGTTGGGTTTCCTTCTACATTCAGCTCGGTGCTCACCACTTCTTTTAAGGCCGGAATATCTGCTTTACGTATATGTCGTTCATCTGGCCTAGGATGAACCGTAATTCCCTGGGCACCGAAAGATTCGCAATCTTTTGCAACTTCCAGAAGATTCGGAAAATTGGCTCCTCTTGCATTTCGGATTAATGCAATCTTATTCAAATTGACACTGAGTCGGGTCATATCTTTACATTTATAGTTGTATTCAAAGATAACGAATGGAAGAACGTCCTGCCTTGTATAACTTACTGCTCTTGGCTGCCTTACTTTTCGGCAGCGTATTGGCAGGCTCTGTGGTCTCAGCAGCCTATTTGTTATGGCTGGGCGTAGAAGGCACTTTCGACCCTCAAAACATGCACGAATACATGAATCTGTCTCAAATCAGAACTGTGTTGGGCATCAATCAGTTTTTCTCTTTTTTACTACCAGGCCTGATTTTTATCAGGCTCAATAGGACATTTACCATCCCTTCCGGTTCCATCCATCAACAATGGATTCCCTTTCTACTCATAGGACTTTATTTCATTTCCTTACCCTTGTTTCAGTGGGTATATGTATGGAATATGTCCTTGGCACCTCCTTCCTGGTGGCCCTTTTCAACGGAGGCGGTTCCTGCTTTCCTGATGCATCTGGTACAGGATGCTTCCGCAAAAGGGTTGATAGGCAACTTACTGGTCATTGCTGCTCTTCCTGCAATCGGTGAAGAGCTCATTTTTAGGAGAATTGGGATTCCTATCCTTGAAAAAATTCTGCATCACCGCCATCTGGCGGTCTTAGTCAGCGCGCTCATTTTTGCATTTCTTCATTTTGACTTTGAAGGTTTATTGGCGAGAACACTATTAGGTTTAGTTCTGGGGTATGCATGGTTGTATTCCAAAAAGATATGGGTGCCCATTGTAATTCATTTTATTCATAATGGCGGACAGGTACTTCTTGCTTTTTTATATCCGGAAACGGTGGAATTGGATCCTGCGATGGAGCAAGCCCCTTCAATTTACTTAGCAATTGCCTCTGCAATCGCACTGTTCCTTGTATATTGGCAGTTAGCAAAATATCAAAGGGTTGAAGATTAATGGTCCATTAAAAGAAAGAATCATAGGTGCTGTTTTATATGGCGCTTTTATTTTCATTTCGTTTGGATGGAATCGGTTTTCTTTTTTGGCAGGTGTATTTGTTTTAATGATCTTATCGATTTATGAGGCCATTCAAATCGATGCAAAATTAAAGTCAAGAACGCGCGCTGATCGCAGAGGCTTGACCTACGCAACCACCATGCTTTGCGCGGGATTCATGCTGGGAGGAAGTCTTTCGCTTAGTTTTCAAAATATACTCACCTCACTCATCGTCGTCGGAATATTGCACCATCTATACTTATTCTATGGGTATGCAGACAATCGCCTCGCCCATTATCGCAAACTACCGGCCTGGTTGTGGGTTGCAGCCTATGTGGGGCTTTCTATCGGAGCACTCTACACCTATTCGATTATTTTATTTGAATACGACATCACAAAGGTATTCCATATACTATTGTGTGTCTGGGTAACGGATATAGCTGCCTATTTTACAGGTTCTCGATGGGGCAAGCATAAATTCGCCCCCTCTGTATCTCCAAAGAAAACCTGGGAAGGTGTCATTGGCGGGATGGGAATGGCACTCATTTTTTCTTATGCGTATGGATATTTCACGGGCATGGAGTTGAGAGATACCTTAATCATTGGTTTCATCATTTCTATCACCACTGTTTTGGGTGATCTTTCAGAGTCCGGATTAAAGAGGGTTTCAGGAATAAAGGATTCCGGCAAGTTGATTC
Source organism: uncultured Saprospiraceae bacterium (assembly GCA_964525165.1). Lineage (GTDB taxonomy): Bacteria > Bacteroidota > Bacteroidia > Chitinophagales > Saprospiraceae > JAWLFI01. The sequence goes on from CAZGGG010000002.1 coordinate 14,519, forward strand.
CGGGTCACGGAGGCATATTAGATCGGATTGATGGTTATCTTTACGTGCAACCTTTTATTGCACTTTATTACATGATTTCATAAAACGCCCATATGATCCATAAAGAAGGAAAGAAAATAGTTGCTTATAGCTTAGCATTCTGCATCGTAGTATCTGGTTTGCTATTTCGGATGGCTCCTACCATCAGCTACTTTGTTATTCCGACCATTTGGATCCTATTCTTCTTTATTGCCTATTTTTTCAGGAACCCTGAACGGAGCACACCCAAGGTCTCAAAAGGAACGATTTTAGCTCCTGCGGATGGCAAAGTAGTCAATATTGAAGAAGTGTACGAAAATGAATATTTACAACAAGAATGTAAGTTGATTTCTATTTTTATGTCTCCTATGAATGTCCATATAAATTGGAATCCGGTTGATGGGCAACTAGTCTATTACAAATATCATAGCGGTAAGTATCTCGTCGCCTGGCATCCGAAATCCAGTACGGACAATGAACGAACCACATCGGTTATTGAAACAGAGAATGGCCAGAAAGTACTGGTTCGTCAGATTGCAGGGGCTATGGCCAGAAGGATTATCAATTACCACGAAGTGGATCAAAAAGTACAAAAGGGAACTGAGTTTGGATTTATACGATTTGGATCAAGGGTAGATATTTATTTACCGCTTTCGGCAAAAATAAACTGCCATTTAGATCAAAAAGTACAAGGAAAACTAAGCTCTATCGCTGAACTATCAATTTGATGATTCATCTTCTTGAGACTCCTCTCCTTCCTTCTCTTTTGATTTTTGAGGTCTCATTTGAGGAAAAAAGAGTACCTCTTGTATAGAATGATTATCGGTTAGCAACATTGCCAATCGATCAATCCCTATTCCCAATCCACTAGTCGGAGGCATTCCATACTCTAAAGCCTTCATAAAATCCTCATCTAACACCATGGCCTCATCATCTCCCGCTTCAGCTAATTCTAGTTGGTGTTCAAACCTTTCTCTTTGGTCAATCGGATCATTGAGCTCTGTGTAAGCATTGGCGATCTCTTTTCCATTAATAAAAAGCTCAAAACGTTCCACCAAACCTTCCTCAGAACGATGTTTCTTAGCCAGAGGAGTCATTTCGATAGGATAATCTGTGATATAAGTCGGTTGAATCAGCGAAGCTTCAACTTTCTCTCCGAATATCTCATCAATAAGTTTTCCTTTTAACATGGAATCATCAATTTCAATTCCTTCTGACTTACAGATGGCTTTCAGTTCTTCTGTATCTTTTCCTTGAATATCAATTCCTGAATATTCCAAGATGGCGTCTCTCATGCTCAAACGACGATAAGGGCCCTTGAATTCTATTTCCTGGTCTTTTACAGTGACCTTAGTAGAACCTGTAACTTTAAGCACGATTTCTTCCAGCATTTCTTCTACCATTTCCATCATCCAATTGTAGTCTTTGTAGGCTACATAGATTTCCATGGAAGTAAATTCAGGGTTATGGGTTCTGTCCATCCCTTCATTACGAAACATTTTACCAATTTCATATACACCATCAAATCCACCTACAATTAACCTTTTCAGATACAGCTCATTGGCAATCCGCATATATAGCGGCATATCTAAAGTATTATGGTGTGTGCGGAAAGGTCTGGCAGCAGCGCCTCCATGAATGGGCTGGAGAATCGGTGTCTCAACCTCAAGCCATCCTTGACGATCAAAATAAGATCGCATAGCTTGAATCATCTTACTCCTTCTGGTAAATATATTTCTGTGTTGTGGATTGACAATCAAATCCACATACCGCATTCGATATCGCTGCTCCGGATCGGTAAAAGAATCATACTCTTTGCCATCCGCATCTTTTTTTACAACCGGAAGAGGGCGGAGAGATTTTGCCAAAACAGTTAAAGACTGAACGTGCACAGTGGTTTCTCCCATGCGTGTCTTAAAGACAAAGCCTTCAACCCCTATAAAATCACCTATATCCAAAAGCTTTTTAAACACCTTATTATATAGGTCCTTATTATCTTCCGGACAGATATCATCTCTGGAAACATATATCTGAATTCTTCCACTACTATCTTGCAACTCAGCAAAAGAGGCTTTTCCCATCACTCTGCGAGACATCAGGCGACCTGCCAATTTTACCTCCTGGAATGACTCAGCATGCTCTTCTGTAAATTCTTCCTGTATGACAGAAGCGCTCGTATTCACCGGAAAAGCTTCATGCGGATAAGGGTCAATTCCTAAAGCCCGTATTTCTTCCAATGCTTGCCGTCTTACGATTTCCTGTTCTGATAATGCCATGTATATTCGATTTGCTGAAATAGTGAATGCAAATGTAGGACTATTCCTTTAGATGCATGAAGACCTTGCTGCAGATTATTAAGCATACAAAAGCAGCATGCTCAGTGCTTTGATTGTCTTAAACATGTACTAAAAGAAAAATGATAATTCTTGTTTAATGTCTTGTCCTTTTTTTCGATAATCATTTCAGTACTTTTGCAGAGATTAGAATTCCAATCATGATTGCAAGGAGCACCCTATCTACCAAAGAATTATTTTTATTGCTCTTCCTCACAATGGCGGCGACCTCCCTCATTTCGGGTCAGGTTGTCATTTTTGATGAAGACTTCAATAGTTACCCGGACGGCACCACAATGGGAACAGATTGGGACGCCAGTATATTTGGTAATTGTGATGGAGACATTAATAATGGAACAGATTTTTTCTGGGGGGTTTTTGGCGGTGCCTTCACGATTAGCGATGCAGATGGATTAAACTGTTGTGATATCAATGGAAACGCAGGAGGTGTTTTCGGAGATAATGGAAGCACTTTAGAAATCGGTCCTATCGATATCTCTCCCTATAGCAGCTTTTCAATTGATTTTGAATTCAATACTTCCGGGGACTTTGAATGCAGTTACACAGACTTCCCTCCATTTGAGGCCTGCCCCGAAGAAGATGCAGTCCCCTTTTGTCAGGGTGGACATGATCAGGCGATATTCTCTTACTCTATAGATGGTGGACCGGATATCGTATTTGGTTATTGGTGTGGCGATATGTTTTGCTATGGAGAGCCCTTTTTGTGTGGCAATGTGACAGGCTCAGATTTAACTATAAAGGTCACTGCAGGAACACAAAGTGATTCTGAAGAATATACCATTGACAATATAGAGGTAACAGGCTACAGCAACCCTCTTGTCACGCCCACTGCCAACTCTGAATTAGATACGGCTATCGTATGGAACTCAAAATGTAGATATTCCCTCTGTCCAATCCGGAGACCAGGGATGGTGGACAATTGAAGCGACTGATGGTTCTGCTTGCACGATTACCGATTCTGTCTATGTTGAAATCGAAGCGGCGCCTACGTTTACAGTTCTTAGTGATATTACCGTATGCGAAGGCCTAACTGTAGACTTGGATACCGTTGTAGACCCCTCCAATAATGACCTAACGTATACCTTTCATTCCGGGAATCCCCCTACTCCGGGGAACCAAATTCCCCAACCCACAAGCTTTAATTCCAATACTACGATATATGTATTAGGCACGAGCAGCAACGGATGCTCCTCTGTGGAAGAGGTGAATGTTGATGTGATCGCTATTCCGGTTACACCTCCCATCAGTGCCTCGGATGATACCGTTTGTATAGGTGAGGACTTTCAACTATTCTACGATTTCCCCATTCCTATTCCCGGTTTACAGTTTAGCTGGACAGGACCCAATGGATTTTCGTCAAGCTCTGAAGATCCAACCATTAGCAACCCTACTCTAGCTAATTCAGGGACCTACAGTTTGGTCGTAAGTCTGCTAGGTTGCCGGTCGGAAGCAGCCATGATTGATGTGATTGTGAGAGCCGGTGCCGATGCGCCGACGGTAACTTCCCCACAGGATGTATGCGTAGGCAGTCCTATCATTTTAAATGCTCAATCGAATCCCAATGCAACATATAGCTGGACCGGACCTAATGGATTTAGCAGTACGGAACAAAACCCTACGGTTACTTCCAATGCAACATTTGCAAATGCTGGAACTTATTCCGTCACTGCAAGTTTAGGCGGGTGCCAGGGTGGGTCCAGCGATATAATCGTAAATGTATTGGATACGCCTTCTTTTGATCTTGTGGTTCTGGAAGAAATTGCCTGTCCCGGCGACTTCAATGGTTCAATTTCGGTAAACATTAATGGTGGGACTTCCCCGTTCACCTACGATTGGTCAGACAATACTTTTGATGGATTATCGACACTTCTTGGAATTCCCTCAGGAAGCTATACTTTGAATTTAATCGACGCAAACGGGTGTTCTTTGGAGAAAACGCTTTTTCTAGATGAACCCGACCCTTTGGATATCGTCTGTTTTCTCGGACAAGACGTCAGCGGTCCGGGTGGAATGGATGGGTCCTTTATCGTGGATATTATTGGTGGGACGCCCAATTACACCATCACTTATGATAATGGAAACGGAACCAGCGGAACCTTAAATGATGCTACAGAAGGTGCCAATACCATTTCAGATCTTCCTTCAGGAACCTATACCATTACCGTCATAGATGCTAATGGTTGTGAAGATGAGTGCTCCGTTACCATAAATGAACCCGGCTGCGACCTAAACATAGATTCTATCGAACTTGTGGGGGAAATCTTATGCTTTGGAGATTCTACCGGGGCGCTTGAAGGATTTATTTCCGGGGGCAGTGGGAATTATATTATTCTTTGGTCCTCAAATGGGGACTCCATCGGAAACCAACTACTTGTAAATAACCTTCCTGCGGGTAGTTACACACTTAGCGTGGAAGATGCAGACAATCCGGGCTGCTCAAGAACAAGCACCTTTGATTTAGAACAAGCAGAAGAACTACAATTTTTAAATTGCAGCGAGTTACAAGGCGTTTCTACACCCGGAGCCGGAGACGGTATCGGTAGGGTCATCTATGAAGGTGGTAGCCCCTCTTATAATATTAGCTGGAATGGACCACAATCGGGAACAATTGTTCCCTCAGGAGACACCTTAGACATTATAAATCTCCAAGGTGGAACCTATACGATTACCATTACGGATGCCAACGGATGCGTTGATAGTTGTTCCTTTTCTATCCAAAATGGAAATTGTGATTTAGCGATTGACTTAGATACCGCATACTTTGAAGCCTGTCCGAATGACAGCAACCTGGTGATTGAACTCAGTGTTGTCAACCAAACAATTCATACCCTTTTCTTGTGGAATGGCGACACCTTAAATACAAATTTCGCACAAAATTTGCCGAAAGGCGTATATACAATCATAGCTATAGACACCCTCTCTAACTGCAGTGATCAAGTAGTGATCGATCGGTCCTATCCTGATATAGACATAGAATGTGTCGTTTTTGAACCCCCTACAGCACAGGGCAACATGGATGGAGTCGGTGGTCTGATTGTGCGCAGCATCGCATATCCTTATACTGCTGAAATAAGAGGTGGTATGTTCCCTGTAATTATTCCCGACATTCAAAGAGATACCCTCAGGGTAAACACATTGAGCCCGGGTAGCTACCAGATTATCGTGACAGATAGTCTGGGATGCATGGACTCATGTAATTTGATCGTACCCGACCCGGGTTGTGCTCTTGATATAATGTTGGATACAGCTTACTTTTCAGGATGTCCCTCAGACAGTTCCGGGATTATTGAAATGCTTATTTCCGGTGGTACAGGAAACATTCGTTACATCTGGAATGGAGATACGCTTAGTATAAATAGTCGCACCAATCTATCTCCGGGAGACTATAGTATTGTTGCTTTTGACGAAAACAATTGCCGGGATAGTATTGAAGTTTCTCTAAATTATGAAGACTCTCTGCAATTTGAATGCGCTATTCTCACTCCTCCCACTGCTGTGGGAGGCAGGAATGGAGAAGGAGGAGTCATTATTCGTTCAGGGGCCTATCCCCTATCCGTTCTCATTGAGGGTTTTGATTTCACTGCAAATGAAACAGGTGTTGTATCAGACACGATCGTATTCAATCAATTAGATTCCGGTTGGTATACCATTACCTTAACAGATAGTTTGGGATGTTCTGACACCTGTCAATTTTTTATGCCCGATGGTGGCTGCCCTATATTTAGTCTAGACAGCATCGTCACTACACAACTGGATTGCAACCAAGCTTTTTCGGGTTCCTTAGAAGCCTTTGTGAGTGGAGGGAGTGGCAATTATTTTTATGACTGGAATGTAGACTCCCTGGATGGCATGAATCCCATCTCCGGATTGGCTTCCGGGACTTATGAACTCACAGTCACGGATTTGGACTTAAATTGTGTCGTTACAGGCAATGCCATAATCTTCCCGGGACCTCAAATCAATCTTGATCTCACAACAGAGACAGTGTTTTGTGCAGGAGATAGCGCGCAAGTGGACATTCAGCTCATCGGCGGACTGGCTCCTTATCAATTGGATATCAATGGGTCTGTTATCACCCTAAATCAATCAGATACAACGCTCTATTTGAATAATGGAGGCGATTACACCCTCATTGCTTCGGATTCAAATGGTTGTTCAACGACAGAGCGTTTTTCTGTTGTGGAACGCCCTCTGGCAATTAACAGTATCACGGAGGAAATTTGCAGGGGAGAAACTATCGAAATCGCAGGAGTTATTTTTGATGGTTCAAGATCAAGGGATTCGGTCATTCTCTCTGGTATGGCTGCCAATGGTTGCGATTCCATCATAGAAGTGAATCTATCAGTAGAAGAAGTAACGCTGGACTATTCGGTAATAGACCCGAATTGTTTAGAGGATCCCGTCAGCCAAATTCAAATCAATAATATTACCGGCGCAGGACTCTTTCAAGTCAGCATAGGGGGAACCTTATTCGATATTAATAATATACCCACCCGAATAAATGGTTTGAATCCGGGGCCGACAGATGTCTTTGCCTTAAGCAGTAATCTATGCAGCAGTGATACTTTTAACGTACTGTTGGAAGAAGCCAATATTCCGATTGTCAGTATCGCTCAGGTCAACCCTATACAGGCCGGGGATACGGTTTTATTGGAGGGAATGACCTCTGATAGTACCTTTACTGAAATTGTTTGGACACCGGCGCAGTCTTTGACTTGCGATACTTGCCTCAGTACCACAGCCTATCCGATCAATACGACCACCTACATCTTACGTATCACCAATGATGAGGGTTGTGAGGGGCTTGCAGAAGTGACGATCATCGTCAACGAGCAGGAAAAGGCAGTTTATATTCCCAATATATTCAGTCCGAATGGAGATGGCATCAACGACTTTTTCACTTTGTATAGTGATGAATCGGTGACTATTCGCAGAATGCTCATCTTTGATCGTTGGGGTAATCGAATTTTTGAACGCAACAACCTGGCGCCCAATGTAGAGGCTACGGGCTGGGATGGTACTTTCAGAGATCGCGAACTAAGTGAAGGCGTTTATGTTTACTCTATCGAAATCATAGATGATATGGGGAATGTAGACATCCTGCAAGGAAGCATTACCCTAATCAGGTAAACAACACATATGCTAAAGGTCGCCTTTTCACCGATCTACAAATATCAACTTCCCGAAGGCCATCGGTTTCCGATGGAGAAATATGACTTGTTGCCGGAGCAGCTTATCTATGAAGGCACTCTCAAGGAAGAGAATTTGTTTGCCCCTAAGATGCTTGAAGAAAAAGATATCCTGAAAGTCCATTTGCCCGATTATTGGGAAAAATTAAAAAACCAAAATATCAGTCGAAAAGAGGAGCGAAAAATAGGCTTCCCCATGCGTTCCGACTTGGTCCACAGAGGAAGGTTTATCGCCCATGGCACCTATGAGTGTGGGCTCTATGCCATTCAAAATGGCGCGGCTTGCAATATAGCCGGAGGCACACATCACGCATATCCGGATCGCGGAGAAGGCTTTTGTGTGTTTAATGACATTGCTATTGCCACAAAGATGCTGCTCGAACAGGCAATCGTTAACAAGGTTTTAATAGTGGACTTAGATGTCCATCAGGGCAATGGAAATGCCTTTATCTTTCAGAATGATCATCGCGTGTTCACCTTTTCTATGCACGGGGCTAAAAATTACCCGCTGCGTAAAGAACTCTCTGATTGGGATATAGGCTTAGCTGATAAAACGGATGGAAAATACTATCTCAAAACCTTAAAAAATGCTCTTCCGAAATTGATTCAGGAAGTTGAACCGGACATTATTTTTTATCAATCCGGCGTAGATGTGTTGGAAGTAGATAAACTGGGACGTTTAGCCCTTACACTAGAGGATTGTAAAGAACGCGATCGCTTTGTCTGGCAACAGGCTAAAACGAATGAGATTCCCATTGTAGCCGTAATGGGCGGAGGCTATGCCCCCCAGTTGGCAAAAATCATTGAGGCGCATGCCAATACTTATCGTACGGCTCAGGAAATATTTTTTTAATTTCCACCACAATAAATACATCCATTATGCTGATACATGTCCTCATCCCTTTTCCCGTAAGGGGGAATCTGACATACCATGTCCCTAAGATGTGGGAGGACGAAATCGCATTGGGAATGAGGGTGGAAGTGCCTTTCGGCAAAAAAAAGATCTACTCAGGACTAGTCACCGCAATCGATGTGGAGCCTCCGGAAAACGTAAAAATCAAGGAAATTCTACAACCCTTGGACCCGCATCCGGTTGTCAGTTCTTTCCAATTGAAACTCTGGGGCTGGATTGCAGAATATTATGCCTGCACACTCGGTGAGGTCATGGCAGCAGCATTGCCCGCCTCCTTAAAACTCGAGAGTCAAACGATGATTTACAAAAATCCGGACATAGATTATTTCGATCTGGATCTGGATGCAGATGAATACCTGGTCGCTGAAGCACTCGAACATCAAGAACGGCTCCATCTTCAGGACATTAAAGATATTTTGGGCAAAAAGAATGTCTATCCCGTCATGGAATCTCTGATGCGTAAAGATATTCTGTACGTCCAAGAGGAATTGCAAGAACGATTCACTGTCAAAACGGACCTTTTTCTTTCACTTCAAGAGCCTTATCAAAGTTCTCCTGAATTGCTCAAAGAGGCTTTTGACCTCTGTCAAAAATCTGAATATCAAACCAATGCATTGCTTTTTCTAATTCAGGAATCCAGAAATGCGGAGGGTGTATTCTGGGCTAAAATGCGCAAGCAACTAGGCATCAATCTTACAGTGATTCATGCCATGGAAAAAAAAGGCATCCTGCAGAAAGAAGAGAGAAAAATCAGCCGACTGCCGGATTTTAGCCACGAAGAGTTTACCGTAGCTGCTCTTTCCGCAGATCAATTAGAAGTGAACAAGCAAATCGAACAAGGAACCCATCAAAGAAGCTTACTTTTTGGCGTCACCGGCAGTGGAAAAACCAGAGTTTATCTGGAAGCTATTCAGAAGCATCTAGCATCTGATCGTCAGATTCTTTATCTCGTACCGGAAATTGGACTAACCGTACAACTCACCGAAAGATTGAAAGGAGTATGCGGTGAAGAATTGGTCGTTTACCATTCCCGCCTAAATCATAATGAAAGAGTGGAAGCCTGGAATGCTGTATTAAATGGCAAAAAAGTAGTGCTTGCCGCCCGCTCAGGGCTGTTACTACCTTTTCGAGACCTGGGCTTAATCATTATTGACGAAGAACACGACCGCTCCTTCAAACAAGCCGATCCGGCGCCACGCTATCATGCCCGGGATGTGGCGATCGCTTTAAGTACCCGGTCAGATATTCAAGTAATCATGGGAAGTGCTACCCCTTCCTTGGAAACTTTGTACCACTGTGCCAAAGGCAACCATCAGCTGCTGGAGCTACCCAACAGATTCGGTGGCGTGGAAATGCCGGAGGTGAAGCTGATCGACACCTTGGAAGCTTTCAAGAGAAAACAAATGAAGGGCCCCTTTAGCAAGGAGCTAATAGAAGAAATACAAGAAAAATTAGAGCGTTCAGAGCAAATCATTCTTTTCCACAATAGAAGAGGGTTTGTACCTATCACTCGTTGCACTCATTGCGGTTGGCATGCAATGTGTCGGCATTGTGATATCAGTTTGACGGCTCATCGAAAAGAAGGGAAACTGAAATGCCACTATTGCGGATACCAAGAACAAACCCCCAAGCTTTGTCCTGATTGTGGTCATCCGTCTTTGATTGAAGAAGGCTTTGGCACAGAAAAATTAGAACATCAACTTCAGGAGATATTTCAGGATGCCCGTATCCAAAGGTTGGATTGGGATACGACCAGGGGTAAAAAGAATTATCAAAACATTATTGACGAATTTGACTCCGGTGATATAGATATTCTGGTGGGTACACAAATGATCACAAAAGGATTAGATTTTGAAAATGTCGGCCTCGTAGGAGTCGTAAATGCGGACCAACTTCTGTTCTTCCCTGATTTCAGGGCCAATGAAAAAGCTATGCAAACCTTGATTCAGGTCAGTGGACGTGCAGGTCGGAGATCCAAAAAAGGATGGGTTTTGGTGCAAACGGCAAAACCTGACCATCCGGTCCTGAAATGGCTCATACAGCATGATTATAAATCTTTCTACAGATCAGAGATCGCACAAAGAAAGAAATTCCATTATCCACCGTATGCTCGGTTGATTCATTTAGAAATCAAACACACCCAACAATCCAAGGCTTTAAAGGCCGCACAAGCCTTACAATATCTATTCCGGGAGAAGTTGACGGTTGAGGTTTCGGATGTAGCCCAGTCTCCTATTCCGCGCATTGCAAACTATTACATCTACCAAATTCAGTTGAAAGTCAGCCCGCCTTTTGACCAGCTCCCATCGGTCAAACATAAAATTCAATCCGGTATAGATGCATTAAAGCAACAAACCGGATATAGTACCGTACGAATTAAAATTATCGTAGATCCTGTGTAATAACATCGTGCGGAAGACCCAATTTGACTCCTTTCCTGCATTATTTTTATTTCAGAAGCTAGAATCATTCGCAATATCAAGACTTCT
>CAZGGG010000002.1:25491-27581 GCA_964525165.1 uncultured Saprospiraceae bacterium
CTATTATATTTGCGGCATAGCAAAACTATAACACAAGAAATATGACTACGAGTAGAATTTTAGTTGCCTTTTTAGCGATCGGAATGCTTGCTTCCTGTGTAAGTAAAAAGAAATTTTCAGATCTGCAGGCTTCTTACGATGATGTTGAAATGCAATTACAAAAAGCGAAAACAGCTTTAGACGATTGTAACGAAGCTTCGGAAGCCATGAAAAGTGATTTGAGCAAAGCTCAAAGCGATTTGGGAATGGCAAATGATAAAGTTGCACAGTTGCAAGAAGATTTAGACTACATGAAAAAGACCAACACGAACCTTTTGGATCGTTTAGCGGATCTTTCAATTGTTAATAAAGAAGGTGCGGAAAGTATCCGTGAGTCTTTAAATGCGATTAACCAACAAAGCCAGTACATTGAAAATTTGAACAACAAAGTTCAAGTGAGAGATTCCATGAACATGGCTTTAGTGATGAAATTGAAGCGTTCTCTTGCTGACATCAATGATGAAGATATCAATGTGGAAGTACGAGAGGGTGTAGTGTATGTTTCTATCTCTGATAAAATGTTATTCAATACTGCTAGTGCAGTGGTAAGCTCCAGAGCCAGCAAAGTATTGGATAAAGTAGCAAAAGTAGTGAATGACCACAGTGATATCGATATCCTAGTGGAAGGTCACACAGATAACGTACCGATTAAAACGGACTGTGTAAAAGACAATTGGGATCTTTCTGTGAAGAGAGCTACAGCTGTTGTTAGAAAATTAGTGGACGAGCATGATGTGGATCCTTCCAGATTAGCTGCAGGTGGTAGAGGAGAATTCGCTCCAAAACAAAGCAATGAAACAAGAGAAGGAAGGGCGTCTAACAGAAGAACAGAAATCATTATTGTTCCTAAATTAGATCAGTTCTTTGACTTGGCAGCTCCAAGCAAATAATATAAGCCAAAGGCTTACCATAAAAAAAGGCGGTGCTCAAACACCGCCTTTTTTTATTACTTTATCCACTGAAAGTCGTCAGCTTTCGGCCAGCCTTCCATTTTCTTAATGGCTTCATCAGGCGGTATGGTCAGTTTACGTTTTTGTGTATCCATCCATGCTCCTGTTACAATGATTCTCGCACAAAAAGTATCCTCTCCTTTTAGAAATGCATGTTCAATCTGGTACCTACTGCCATCTTTGGTCAAGCCCAACAAATGAGTATCCATCACGACCTGGTCTCCAAAGTGTAACTCCCTTCTGAAAGTACACTCCTCTTTAAATAATACGGGACCTATTTTATGTTCCTTCATAAATGTCATGCCCAATCCCAAATTTTGTAAAATTTCAGTTCGGGCTTGTGCTCCAAAATCATAATAAATAGAATGCCTTACGTGCATATTAGGGTCTAAATCAGACCAACGAATAGATAGTGTTTTTCGAAACATAATGTGAGTTTTCCTAGATTTGTTGAATGACTCGTATGGATGGAAAGATAGCAGAAAAGGGTATTCCTAAGGCAGTTTTATTGGAAAAGCTTTCCAAGGCGCAGCGGTATGCAAACGCGTCAAAAGCCTTTCGTTTTATGAACGACCCCTTCAGATACAGCTCTGCGATGTGGTGGCAGTATATTGCTTTCCCTTTCTTCAAGTCAGAAAAGGAGTTTCGGATTCGAACCTTTTGGGACTCCCCATTTACAGTCCGTCTTCCGGCAGGCACAGATATTTATTTATCCGGCGCGAAAACCCACCCCTCTGAGCTCAGTTTAGCTCGTTACCTCATCAAGCATTTAAGTAAAGGTTCCTGCTTTTGGGATATCGGAAGTCACTTTGGATATTTTTCAGCCTTAGCGGCAAAAATATGTGGCCCTGAAGGATTAGTGCTCTCCGTAGAAGCCAGCCCTTGGGCTTTTGAAGCCTTAGGCAAAAATGTCTCGGATATACCCGGAGTACAAATCTTGCAAAAAGCTGTAAGTAATGCAGAAGGATGGATCAACTTTTACGAATTCCCTTCTCGCTACTCAGAGTACAATTCCATCCGTATTGACCAATACAAGGATGAGTCCTGGCTTCAATCTTGTCCACCCAAAATTCATAAAGTACCTACCGTTTCAATAGATCA
>CAZGGG010000002.1:27739-31404 GCA_964525165.1 uncultured Saprospiraceae bacterium
GGAAAATTTATACCCTTGATGAAAAAGGAGAAGCGACCCTAATGACTACAACAGCGGACGAGTATCTGGAATCTGTTGATCTTCAAAGCGATAACTTTTTGTTACAAAAGTTTTGATTCCCTTTAGCAGACACCCGTATCAAATATTGCTGCAGTCATCATCTGCCAATTCCGTTTCAATCGTAATATGACTAAACCCGAAGCTACTTAAAGCTTCTTTTGCTTTTTGTTTGACGCCCATAATATCTTCGAAGGAATGTACCTGGCACAACCGCAAATGCACAGAAAGAACATGTTTTTGACCTTCTAAAGACCAAATATGCAGATGGTGTAAAGACTGTACTTCGTCCAAAGCTTCCAGGAGCTTTTGGATTTCTTCTCGATCAAGCTGAGCAGGTACTTTCTGGAGAAAAATCTCCATAGTTTGTTTAAAGCTCTTCACTACATTGATCAAAACAAATAAAGTAATACCTATCGAAAGATACGCATCCAACTGAGGGATATTCCAAAACATTAAAACGATAGAAGCCACCAAAACAGCCACCCACCCCAATAAATCTTCCAATAAGTGCCAGCTGACCACCTTCTCGTTTAAACTTTCACCACCATGTAATTTCCATGCTGCGATTCCATTTACCAGAATTCCCACTATAGCAAAGAGCAGCATGCCCTCTGCATGGGGCATTTCGGGTTCTTGTATCCGTTCAACGGCCTCCTTAATAATAAAAATGGACCCGATGATCAATACTACAGATGTAATCAAGGCGCCTAATAGTGAAAATCGTGCTTTCCCAAATGAATACTGCTTACTGGGACCTTTGGATGCTTGCCGCTCGAGATACCAAGCCATCCCTAAAGACAATGAGTCGCCCAGGTCATGAAGCGCATCTGACATAATCGCAACACTATTGGTCCATACACCACCCACCAACTCCAGCAAGGTGAAGCCAAAGTTTAAAAAAAATGCCCATTTCAGGTTTTTTGTTGAACCATGATGATGATGTCCCATATGTATTCAATGTCTTTTTCCTGATGAAGTTTAAAGATGCAAAAACCAACAATCCACCCCATCCGTAATCATGTGTAAAACCAGCCCCAAGCCTAGATAGCGAAGAGAAGGTATAAAACACATAACGAGATAGACCATTATGGGTATCGGACGATGGAGCAAATGAAAACCAATACTGCAGCGGCCCGGATCAAAAATCGGGTCGGCAAGGAGGTGATCTAAATCTACCAATAGGGTCAGCAACATGAACACATATGCCCGCTTCCAGTCGTTTCGAAAGAATAACCAGCAGATGCCGAGAGGGAGAAGGAGATGACCAAATAAATGGATCGAATGTCGTAACAATTCCATGTCCTAAATATAAAAAAAGCCCGATCCTCCGACCGGGCTCGATGTAGCTAAGCAAACGCTTAGTTAACCTACAATCAACCAACTTTTATATCTCAACTTCTGCAATTAATACGTCTGATGCAGAGATTTGTTGTGGAGATCTTTCTAAAAAGAGGAAATTTAACTTTTGCAGGAAAAGAAAAGCTCCGGGAGAAATTCCCGAAGCTTCAATTGTCGGGGCGACTGGATTCGAACCAGCGACCCCACGCCCCCCAGACGTGTACTCTGCCGGACTGAGCTACGCCCCGAGCGTAGATTTGATGGTGGAGGATAACGGATTCGAACCGATGACCTCTACACTGCCAGTGTAGCGCTCTAGCCAACTGAGCTAATCCCCCATTATTGTGAGGCATACTGGACTCGAACCAGTGACCCCTACCCTGTCAAGGTAGTGCTCTAAACCAACTGAGCTAATGCCTCATTCTATCATGAGCGACCGCAAATGTAATCATTTCTATCCTTTTTTGTATAAAAAAGAGACAACGACCAAGATTAGGAAACCCTTAAAATATGTATCTTGAATCCAAAGACATTCAATATGAAACCATTATACCTTGTTCTTTTCTTTCCCCTCTTTGTCACGATGAACCTTTGGGCCCAACCGTCCAATGACCTCTGCAGTGATGCCATTGAGCTTACAGATCTCAACAATGACTGTAGCTTCCATGAATTTGCCAATGCGACATTTGATGTGCGTAATGGTAGCTGTGGTCCGGCCTTCTCGCGTAATGTATGGTTCTATTTTACAGCCCAGGGTACGGATGTGGATATAGAAATCAATACGAATAACGGGCCGGAAGCCTACATTACTTTATATGAGTTCCTGCCCCCTACCTGCAATGCCACTTCCGCCTTTGAGCTTGGATGTGACACCAATGAGCTTGCGATTCAAAACATCACAGCCATTGGAGGTACTTATTATATAAATGTTGCCTTCCCGGTCAATTATATGCAGGCCTACACCATTTGTATCAATAATCCGGAAATCAACCTAAATCCGTTGAATGATTACAAATGTTTTCCTCAGCCCGTCAGTTTCGATGACCAATGTGTCATGGGAACTACGGATAGTGCAACATTTGATGAAAATAATCCGGTTTGTGCTTTTGCGGATGTTCGCTCTGTATGGTATTCCGGTCGACTCTCATCGGGCAAAAACCAGTTGGATGTCACGCTAACCAATTTGGGAGATGATTCTGAAGTGGCTGTGATGATCGGTCAATACCCTAATAATAATTGTGTTGAGGATTTCAATTTCCTGAGCGGAGACTGTTTTGATAGTGTGGGCACAGTCAGTTTCACCAATTTAATTCCGGGTGAGTTGTATTATTTGATGGTCAGTCATGAAGAAGAAAATGGCCAAGAGTTCGAAATATGTTTTGATGAAATAGGTCCCCCGGAGGGCTGTGCAGTCAACAATCAATGTGATATCGCTGAATTGATTGAGCCTGAATCAGGAGGATCTGAAGTTTGTGTCACCGGTTGTAACCGGTTCGCCAGTTTCGGCCCCATCCTCTTTCCGGGCACCTGCTATAATATGGAAACGCCTACGGTTTGGTATCATTTGAGAACGGACGAAGTAGCCGGTGTCCTCGACTTTGAAATGACCAGCGATACGCTGCGTTTCCCCCATGTAGCATTTTACTCTAGCTGTGATGATTTCGATACTGTATTCTGTGAAATCGGCAATGACAAACAGCTGCAATTCTTTAGAAGATTGCTTCCTAATTCAGATTACTGGATTGCTGTGACAGATATTTCCGGCAGACAAGGAAACTTTGACTTGTGCATGCGTGTAGAACCTAATTTTGGCACCTGTACCGTAGAGGATACACTCTATGCCATCAACACTAGTTTTGGTTCTCCTTTAGAAGGCCCTTACCAAACAGGAGAATTGGTCACCTTCAGATATGAACTGACCAACTGGAACAAGAATAATTGCAACAAACTATCCGGTATTGTGCCCTTCTTTGGACCAGGTTGGGATCCTGGTTTTTTTGGAGACGATCGTGAACCCAGAATTTTAGAAAATCCGGATGCGGTATCGCCCGGTTTTTGGGATTGGTATCCCGCGGGTACAGTCCGTTACAATTATAACAATCCCAATAAAGGATTTTTACGCGGAGCTCCCTTAGGTGCTGGATGGTATTTTGTTAACAACAATACCCCCAATGACGACCCCAATGCCTCCATTGGCGATGGGTTTGGATGCACCAACGACACTAGTGATACTTGGTCCGTGACTTTTGTATTGCGTGCCTTTGATG
>CAZGGG010000002.1:31414-34661 GCA_964525165.1 uncultured Saprospiraceae bacterium
GGGATGTTGTCGTTGATGCAGATAGCACGGTTTGGGGTGTGAGCAATGATCTGCTCATTGCCTTTGATGGAGAAGATTGCCCCCTTGGATTAGAAATTCCCGCAAATGTGGGCGTACGCACCTTCGGAGATGGTGAAATCGGAGCCGGCCTTTATCAAGGCTGTGCTTTTGATCAACCAGAACAAGTAAGACCTTCTGTTTCCTGTTGTGAGGGCCCGGACATCTCCATTTCCCCAACATTCCGGAGGATTTGCTCTTCCAATAGTGCCACTATCGACTTTTCTTCATTTAATGATGTCGATGAAGTCTATTGGGTAGTTACTAATGAACAAGGCATTCTTCCGGCCGATGATGGCAGTGGACTCTTATTTAGTCAGCAAATATTTTTATTGCCGGGTGTAGACTTCGGAACAGTGACTTTCACCTTCTACCCCAGAGATACCACTGGATGTGTAGGAAGCCCTATTGAGGTGACCTGGGATGTATACCCTGAAATGATCGCAGATGCAGGAATTGACCGAACTTCTTGTGAAGGCTCCGTCGTCACCTTGGGGGGAGATCCCACAGCCTTAGGTGGATTTGGCCAAAATTATCAATTTGTTTGGACCAATGGTCTGGCACGTGTGCCAAACCCACAAATAACAGTTACTGAAGGCAGAACCGTATACACAGTATTTATTAGTGATGCAACAGGCTGTACCGATATGGACTCAGTGGTCGTCAATGGTATTCCAGTTCCCACTTTAACAATTGAGCCTATTGCCAATGCCTGCTCCGGTCGAAGCGGGAACATTGATATTCAGTTCGATGGCACCCCTCCATTCAACTGGACCATTGAAGCCGGTGATTTCCTCAATGAAAGTTTTCAAAATTACAATGATGTGAGTTACAGTACTACCTTCAATACGGATGAAGATTTTGAAATCGTGGTCAATCTCATAGAGGATAATAATTGCCCTGCAAATGACGAATACAACCTATCTGTTCAAGTAGATCCTCCCAGAACTTCCAACATATCGGCCACTATCTGTTTTAATGAAATGTTTGAAGCCGGAGGCCAAACATTTGACCGAACAGGCGATTATGATATTTTCCTGGAAGGAGGAGCTACGGATGGATGCGATAGCTTGATTAATCTTGATCTTGATGTATTAAGTGAAATTGTCGTTCAAACTGAAGATGTTTTCTTTGACGCAGGTTCAGGTTTGGGTTATATCAGTTTGACTATAGCGGGCGGTTTACCTCCCTACTCATTTGAATGGTCCAATGGAGGACCTGATCTGGATAGTATTGGAGATTTAGAAGCAGGAACCTATTCTGTCATTGTAACCGATCAAATTGGTTGCCAGAATGAATTCGAATTTATGGTTGGACCTAACTCTGATCAGAGAGCTATCGATCTAAATTGGCAAGCATATCCCAATCCCCTGACAATAGGGCAATTACTAAACGTCCGGATCAATGAGGAACAGTTTAGGGCCCGACAATTCAGATGGGTCAATACACTAGGTCAAAGCTTTGATGCAAGGGTCGAGCGAGTGAACGACAAACAATTCCTGATCCATAGTCCAAACCAAACAGGCACCTATCTTCTCAAAGCAATTGACGAGAAAGGCAGAGTTACAAAGAGCATACAGATCATTGTCGCTCAGTAATGTCCAAGATCTGCAACTAGCTTAATTAGGCAGGGCTTCTGATAGAGGTCCTGCCTTTTTTTGTACATCCCACTTACAATTGACAATTATTCGTCCGCTTGTGCAGTAAGTCAACCAATGAGGTCTACTTTTCAAAGAATGCGAAGACATTTTTGCCATCGAAATGGAGAGATACGCGATCTATCTTGTATGGTGGTATTAAGTCCGAATTGATTTCAGAAGGATTCCTACATGGTCGTGACCTGAACAGTGTTGCTTCATTGCGCTCTGGCTATTGCGCTTTTTCGGAAGATCACAAGCGCACCCCAAGGGACGAAATAGAAGAAAGAGGTGGGTTATGAAAAGGAATGACAAAATATCTTTTGCCTTACGGCAAAAAAAAGAGGCCACCTTCAAAAGAAGGTCGCCTCTACTAAATCTGATTCAAAAACTTTAGTTAAGGAAGCTTAAAATGGATATCCTCTTCCTCATACTCGGTTCCATCATGATCCTTAGCTGCTTTCACTTCTAAATGGAATTCAGTTCCTGAAGGGTACGCGCTCAAATCGTAGTCCCCTTCGAAATCATAACTGGATTCATGCGAATGCGCATCGTGATCAATGATTAAGTCATTTTCATCATCATGAGGATACATTTTAATCTCAACATCATGAATCTCATCTTTAGCTGTGATCCGAATGTGTACGTGTACATCGTCCGGAGCTGCTACCGTCTCATCATCTGTAGGTTCCAGAAACTCAATGGTCACTTCATGTTCGTGATCATCATCATGATCATCGTCATTGCAGGCCGTCACAAATAAGCCCAAGGCCAAGAAGCCAAATAAAAGTATGTTTCTCATAGGTTTATATTTTTTTCAAATATAGAAAAGGCAATCCACAAATGCAACATTGTTGCATTTGTGTTTACTTTCCAAGGTCGATGGTATAACTAAATCGTCCACACTCTCTTTCAGCCGCTCCATAATCCGCTTCAAATCTATACTGAGACAATGCCTTTTGTGCTTCTCTTACTACTTCTGCGTCATGAATGGTAGAATTACTGTGATCAAACTCCACATAATCCACTAATCCATTTCTGGTAACACAAATTTTTAAAACAATCACACCATTCTTCTTTACAATCCCATTGATAGGAGACCTCTTCACAACCTTTCGTGTCAGCGTTCCATTCCCTTCAATAAAGCCAGTACCTTCTCCCGCTTTATCTCCCTCATCGAAGGATCCTTCACCCTTTTCCCCCTCTCCTTCTCCGGACACTTCTGCATCACTGACTTCACCATCTTCAGATCCATCTACCTCTTCAGCTTCCGTATTTCTTGGACTCGGAGCGGGTATATGCACTTTGGGTGCCGTAATTTTAATTTCTTGACTGGGACTTGGGACGTCAGAAGGGATCGGCTCCGGTACTTTTTCAACCTTTTTCACAGGTCTTTTAACCTCAGGCATCTTTAAATCAGAGGGTAATTCTGTAGTTAATATCTTCGGTGCTTGTTTTGTAATAGGAGTTACCTTTTGAACTTCTCTTTTTTCCACTTCCAGAACTTGCGTTTCTTACGATTTGGATTGAATCGAGCCATGGAATCGTCCTCC
>CAZGGG010000002.1:34671-36427 GCA_964525165.1 uncultured Saprospiraceae bacterium
TCTCTTTTTTGCTCGGCTTTCTGCTTTTTGACTTTCTTCGCACCTTCCTCTTTTGCTCCAAAGTCAAATTCCACCAATACTGCTCTGATTTCTTCTTTCTGCTCTTGTTGCATAGTCATCAGAGGGTATAAGGCTAATAGAAGCGCTATACTGTGAAACACAAAAGTGAAAATTAGTCCTTTTCTCTTGTTCTTCTTCTTGTTCTTTTCCGGTTGGTAACTCATAGCTGACAATTTTCCGATTCGTAGAAAGCAAAATAGCTTCTTTGGATACCTTTAAGTTGCAGGAAAATTGCTTTCGCAAATGTTATGAAAATCCTAAAATCAATTAAATATTCTTAAATAGATTCATTTTCAAATTAATACATATTAAACATTTATACTTATGACCAAATACTTTATACTTTTCAATTTAATGATACCTTTGAACTGCTTTCATGGAGTAAGGGAATTCGGTGAAAATCCGAAACTGTACCCGCAGCTGTAAGGCAATTTTTGAGCATCCACAGCCACTGTCTAGTTTAGATGGGAAGGCGCTCCCGCCGAGTCAGAAGACCTGCCTGAAAGCCAGGTTCCAATATTATCGGGAATAATAATGGCGGAACACCGTGCTTGTCCATTCTTCAGAATGGATGGTAGTGTGTTCTGCGCAAATTTAAATATGCGCTACCTTATTAGGTATATCATTTTAATTGTCTTTTATTCCTCTGTGTCCGCACAAGAGCTTGCGGATACTGTAGAAAGCCTCCCGGCTATCGTGACTTCAGATCGTTATCCCCATAGAGTGGCCGATCATATTTTAAATTCCGAGGATAGCAGTCAGCTTAGACTAGCAAATGCGTTTTCCACTGAAGAAATCCTACGCCAAAACAGTCCGGTCTGGATTCGATCAAATGGAAACAGCGCTTTAAGCACCCTATCCATCAGAGGAAGCTCCAGCCAGCAGTCGATCATTAGTTGGAATGGGATACAATTGAATTCGCCTTCTCTAGGGGTATTAGATATTAGTAGTCTCCCTCTCTTTTTGATGGACCAAATAGCCATTAAAAACGTGGGTGCTTCGGAACAACACAACCCAATAGGTGGCCTCATGATGATCCGAAGCGATATTCTAAAAGATGAGTTTCAGGCAGGCGTCAGGATCGGACAATTTTCAGATCAGCAATTATTTTTCAGAACTAAAAAAGTTTTGGACCCCTGGCGAGTAAGTCTCAGTGGTTTCTACCGTTATGCAGGACAAGATTTCCCCTATTTAAAAGTGCATCGGTCCGCACTCCTTCCCGATCGGCAACCCCATGCAGAGCATATCAATTATGGCCTGATGGGTTCTGTTGAACGCGATATCAAAATGCATACCTTGGGAGTGCGCAGCTGGTGGCAAAACACCAGCCGACAATTGCCACCTAAGATCACCCAAAGACGAAGCACCGCAACACAAAAAGACTCCATTCAAAGAGCGCAATTATTTTGGAAAACCCAAACGGCTTCCTATCAGCAAGAAACACATTATTACTTTGCACGAGAGTCCAATGCTTTTCGGGATAGCCTACAATCTATTGATGACCTCAACCTCTTTTATCAGCACCAGCTCAACAGCAAACACACCTATAATATCAACCAGCGCATGAGTGCAAGCACCGGAGGCCAACTCATGATGCAAAACATCTCCTCTGAACATATTGAACCAAATGTCTGGCTGAATCGGTGGGCCATCTTCCCTTCGTTTAAATTCATTTCTCTTGACGGACACTGGTGGG
>CAZGGG010000002.1:36437-46107 GCA_964525165.1 uncultured Saprospiraceae bacterium
CAGGATTGAACAACAAAATGACATACTCGAGCCTTGGGCCGGATCCATGGAGTTAGGCACTCGGATCAAGGAGCATTCGAGTATTCGTCTCGTGGCTCAAACAGCTATTCGCTTCCCTTCCGGAAATGAATTATTCTGGAACAATCTCGGAAATCCTGATCTGAATCCGGAACGATCGAATCAATTGAGCTTATCATATGCATTTGAGCAATCATCGGAAACAAGCAATTTTCAGTTAAAAGGGACACTCTATTACAAAGATGTCGAAAACTGGATCCTTTGGGCTCCTCTGGAGAGTGTTGTATTCCGACCCTATAATTTGCTCAGAGTAAGAAGCAAGGGTCTGGAGGTGATTACCAAATTTCAAAAAAGGTGGACGTCTCATCATCAGACGGGCGTACAGTTCAACTACGGCTATCAGCATATCAGAAATATCTCCGGCTCTAGCAGCCCTTTGGCCTTGCAAGATGGCCCCTTGATTTACCAGCCGGAGCACCTTTATAATTTCTGGATTCATCATCAAATAGGAGCTTTTGGACTGCGGTATTTGCATGATTATCGCTCGAGCATCTTTACGCAAGCAGATTTACAAGAAGCTTTTCCATCATTGCATTTAAGTCATATCAGTTTGGACTATTCTTTCGAATTGGGTCATCACACCCTTTCGACCTATTTGACGCTGCGAAACATTGGGAACCAAGATTATTTTTTTCAACCCCAGCTGCCAGGTCCCGGCCGACAAATTCAATGGGGGGTACATTTAAAACTATAACATGAAATCCATCTTCCTTTTCCTCTTTTTAATCCCAGTCATTAGCCTAAAGGCTCAAAGCACGATCAATTTTGAATCCTTACTTTCAGAACAGGATACTTTTCTCAATGGAATGGATGGCTCTGAAGGTTTCGATCTAGAGGGAGTGTTCTTCCCTTATGAATATGATTTTGAATTTGACTTCTGGAGCGGTCAATGGGCGGTGAGTACCTCAACCGATGATGAAACCGGAAATGCGTCCAATTTATATGGAGCGATCACAGGAAAAGGCCTTTCCGGTCACGCCTATTTAATTGCCCAAAATCCTTTCTCCGGTGCGCCCCTTCATTTTAAAACTGCACAACCTATAGAGTTGCTTGACGTAAGCATCACCAATACCACCTATGCCTATTTTGTTCTTCGAGATGGCAATCAATTTTCCAAAGCATTTGGAGGTGTGGATGGTACAGATCCAGATGAATTTTATCTCCGATGGAAAGGCTTTTTGGATGGCGAATTGACAGATAGTTTGGATTTTCATCTGGCAGATTTCAGGTTCAATGACGCTGCAGAAGACTATATATTGGACGATTGGACAAATTGTGAGCTATCGGGACTTGGAGTTGTTGATAGTGTAACGATCGAGTTTTTCTCTACTGATGTGGGGCAATTTGGCATCAACACTCCAGTTTTCTTTGCTATGGATGATTTGAGGTTCAGAAGGACGAATCAACACCCTACCCAAAAGCTTAAAAGTCTGAAAGTCTACCCTAACCCGGCTCAAGATTTTCTGCAATGGAGTACTCAACTGATGGCAGAAGAAGTGATTCTTCAATCCACTAGCGGACAAACATACGTGCTCTCCATACCCTCAGGGGCAAGGCAAGTAACGATCTCCCATTTGCCGAAAGGCTATTATCAAATCATACTTCGAGCAAAAGATGGACCTTATTTGGGAGCATTCATTAAGTTGTAAATAATCAATCCTTCCAACTGATGATCTGCCCTCTGTTCTCGTTTTTCAAAATATCGGGAACAGCATGTATAATGGACTCTTTCAAAAGATCGACCATTTTCTTTTTGACAAATTTGCGTCTCATGATCAAGCTTACTTCCCTTACAGGTTGAGGATTTGTGAAATGTCGGACATGTTGATACTCTTCATCTGTTAGATCCAAAGTGGCTAATTCCGGCAGTAAAGTATAGCCGTATTGTTTTTCGACAATCCTCTTGATA
This sequence comes from uncultured Saprospiraceae bacterium, assembly GCA_964525165.1. Classification (GTDB taxonomy): domain Bacteria; phylum Bacteroidota; class Bacteroidia; order Chitinophagales; family Saprospiraceae; genus JAWLFI01. The sequence goes on from CAZGGG010000002.1 coordinate 38,425, forward strand.
GTTTCAAGGCTGCCACTTTCAAACCGCATCTTACTTTTTGGATTATTCTCCTGATCCTGACAAATATTGATCATCTGATTCCGGAAACAATGCCCTTCCTGGAGGAGCCACAGATTATTAGAATCCAAGTCTCCGTAATCGATTTTTTTCTTTTGATAGAGCGGATGCTTGGAGGAGGTGTAAACTACAAACAGCTCATAGAAGAGTGGTATTTCTTCAATGCCTCTTTCATCCATAGGAGTCACTAGAATACCCACGTCCAGAGTCTCTCGATTCAACTTTTCAATAATCTGATCGGAGAGAATTTCCTCAATCACCAGTTCCACATCGGGATGTTTTTCAAGAAAGTCAGTCACAAAAAGGGGCAACAAGTAAGGGCTCAAAGTCGGGATAATGCCCACCCTAAGCGTACCTTTGACCTCTCCTTTGTTCATGGCTACCAATTCATTCAACTCATCACGCTTGTGTAAGATCGTGCGCGCATACTCGATAATCGTCTCCCCCATGCCTGTGGGAACCACCGGTTTTTTAGACCGATCAAAAATCAGTACCTCCAGCTCTTCTTCCAATTTTTTAATTTGCATGCTTAAAGTAGGCTGGGTAACATGAATTTCCTTGGCTGCTGCGGCAAAGCTTTTGTACGTGTAAACCGCAATGATGTATTCAAGCTGTGTTAAAGTCATCCTATATCAATATAGATTTAAACTATTGGATTTTTAAATATATAAGCATTATATATAGTTTTGTAACAAATCAAATAAAAGATATGTCAAACCAACAATTAAACTCCATTGGCTTAGAAAGCAATCAAGCGCAAGAGTTAATAACAAGATTGAATGATCTGCTAGCCAATTATCAGTTATTTTATCAAAACACCAGAGGATTTCACTGGAATATCAAAGGAGAGAAATTCTTTGAATTACATATTAAGTTTGAGGAATTGTATAATGACTTACAAATAAAAATTGATGAGATTGCGGAACGAATCTTGACTTTAGGAGGGGTGCCGCTGCATAGCTTTATGAAATACGCGGAGCAATCTGAAATAAAAGCTGTAGAAAATATAAGTGATGGGATCACTGCTGTCCAAAGCACTTTAGATTCTTTTCAGAAGCTACTCATCAAGCAAAGAAGTCTTCTGAGCTTGTCCGGAGAAGCGGATGATGAAGGTACCAATGCTTTAATGAGTGATTATATCAGAGAGCAGGAAAAACTAGTTTGGATGTACAATTCCTACACAACTCATTCCGGATCATGAAAGAAAACCATGCACTACAAGTATTAGAAGCATTAATAGGATCGGAGGGGACACACACGTCCCCTTCGCCCTACATGCAGTGGTTAAATGGACGCTTATTGGAAGCCGACGAAGGCAGGGTAAAGGTTGGATTTACAGTCCGTAAGGAAATGTGCAATCCGGCGATGATATTGCATGGTGGTGTTATTTCCGGGATGATCGACGAAGTGGTGGGCATAGCTGTATTCAGTTTAGGCAGAGACAAGTTTTTTACTTCCGTAAATCTAAATGTCGATTTCCTGAGGCCTGCTAAACTAGGCGAAGAGATCTCGGTAACTGCCAAGGTAGTCCGCTCCGGAAGCCGGATTATTCATGTAGCTGCCGAAATGCATAAAGGAGAACTTTTACTTGCCAGGGGGCAAACCAATCTTATCGTAACTGATGATAACTTACCCCAATTCAAGGCATAAACCAACCGAAAGCTTGTTAAAAGTTTGGGGATGTCATGGATAAAAAATATATTTCCGTTTCACCCATTTACAATAGTCGAACTAAACTTAGGTTTTACGCGTTATAACTAAGAGCAAACAAAATAAAGTTTTGAAATTAATCACCTACACTTCTTTCAGTAAGCCATCTTATCTGGAAAAGGAGAGAATTGCCCAGTTTTTATTTAAACATTTGGAACAATACGGTGATCCCCTCGAAGATATCAACAAATGCATTGATTATGCGATGAAAGAAAGGTCTTCTCATGGCGGCTACATTATCACAGCTGAAGATGAGGGACAGATCGTTGGAGCTACAGTTGTCAATCAAACGGGCATGGAAGGGTATATCCCTGAAAATATATTGGTCTATATCGCTGTCGATGCAAATCAAAGAGGTAAAGGCGTAGGTAAAGCGATCATGAATAAAGCAATAGAGCAAGCGGATGGAGATATTGCTTTGCATGTTGAACCTGATAATCCCGCCAAGCATCTATATGAAAAACTGGGATTCACCAATAAATATTTGGAAATGAGGCTTACAAAGAAGGATTTGAAAGCTGCCGACACTCTATCAGCCAACAATTCAAAAGCTTAAAGAACCCTCATGGCAACTATTACACTCTTCAAAGATCGTTTGAAGAATAATTTCGAGTATTTAGACCGCTTATTCAGGGAAAATGATATTGAATGGGCTGCTGTAACGAAACTGTTGTGCGGTAATGAGATCTTTCTGAAAGAATTACTCTCGCACAATATTAAAGAAGTTTGCGATAGCAGAATTCAGAATTTAAAGACCATTAAAGGAATCAAGCCTGATGTACAAACTGTTTACATCAAGCCCCCTTCATTAGATGAAATTGAGGACACCATTCGCTATGCAGATGTAAGTTTTAATTCAGAGAGCTCCATCATTAAAAAATTGAGTGAAGAAGCTGTGCGCCAAGATAAAGTGCACAAAATCATTATTATGATTGAGCTGGGGGATTTACGAGAAGGTATTATGGGAGAACACCTCATAGCGTTCTATGAGAAAATATTTCAGTTCCCCAATATTCAAATCGCCGGTTTAGGGTCTAACTTGAATTGTCTCAATGGAGTGATGCCCTCTCATGACAAGTATGTGCAAATGTCATTATACAAGCAACTCATTGAGGCCAAATTCAATAAGGAAATCCCTTGGGTGACAGGTGGGACTTCAGTGGTCATACCCTTGCTCATGCAAAAGCAGTTGCCTAAGGCAATCAACCATTTTAGAGTGGGAGAAACCCTTTATTTCGGCGCTGACTTGCTCAATAACGGCACCATAGAAGGTATGGAGCGAGATGTATTCAAGTTGGATACTGAAATCATAGAAATCACAGAAAAGCCAAAAGTACCGATTGGCGTTTTGGCTGAAAACCCAAGTGGCGAGGTTTTTGAAGTAAATGAAGAGGAGTACGGCCAAACATCCAAAAGAGCCATTTTGGATATCGGACTTTTGGACATATCTCCGGACTACCTCATTGCAGATGACGATCAATTGGAGATCATTAACGCTAGTTCGGATATGCTCATCGTCGATCTGGGCAAGAATCAACAAGGCTATAAAGTGGGGGATAAAATTTCCTTCCAACTTAAATATATGGGCGCATTGAGTTTATTGAACTCGGACTACATTCGAAAAGTAGTCGCCTGATTTTTTAATTAAAACAAGCATATATGGCAAGCAACAAGAAGTTTACCATGGGAAAAGGGAAGTATTACTTCAATGTGAAGACCGGACAGGCCAACATTATGATCAACCGAAGTAGTAAAAAAGATGCCGAAAGAGTATTCAACTCTTACGTTCGCGTAGGTAAACAAGTCGAGTGGCTGGGTAAATGGACCGGAAAGAAATTTACGGAAGAAAAGACTCCGGAGCCTGCATAGTATGAAGAGAGGGCGCGCCCTCTCCTCTTAATGACGAATCTCATCAAAAGAAGTGTCAGAAATCACTGACAATTATGTAAAAATCACCTAATATGGCTGAAAGAAGTATTAAAATTCGAAAAATTAAAGAAACGAAATCACGAGTTACCATCCATTTGGTCTCTGTAAACAGAAAAATGCACGTACCTAAAAAGGATTATAAGAAACGTGTGGAGACCGGCTTGTACGAGGTGGTGAGCGACCTTACTCAGGAGGCAGAAGCGTCAGAATAGGACTCTTCTTCGGACGGGCTGCACTTGAGCATATTTTACCTTGTCTGCGCATTTGTAAATATGCGCTGATAATGGTAAATTTGATTAGTCGTTTATTTAGACTTAATTCAAATAGAGGGACAAATGGTGCACAATCTTACAGAAGTACATCCAGGTCAAAAAGCCAAGTTAGTAGGTTTTGGTGATCCTGCAGTTGGTCTTAAGCTTTTATCTATGGGCTTAAAACCTGGCTTTGATATTGTCGTGCGCAGAAAGACCTTTACCGGCGACACCTATTACATATCCTCAGCCGGAAAAAACATAGCCGTTCGAAAAAAAGAAGCTAAAGCAATTGAGATAGAATATTAGTCAGAGAGGTAGCTGTATGAAGATTGCTTTGGTTGGAAATCCCAATTCCGGGAAAACTACATTATTTAACGCATTAACGGGTTCCCGACAAAAGGTCGGAAATTTTCCGGGGGTGACCGTAGAACGCATCAGCGGTCAAATAGACATATCCGGTCAAAGGAACACACTAGTTGATCTTCCCGGAACCTATAGCTTGCACCCCACTTCAGAAGACGAGCGGATAGTTGCTTCTATTTTACTCAATCCGGAGGATCAGGATTTTCCTCAGCCAGATTATTGACCTGGGCCTACCCATCGTTCTCGCCATCACCATGAGTGATGAGGTAGCCAAAGAAGGCTATAAGGTCAATCTAGAGCTGATCCAAAAAAAGATTAAATGTCCGGTCATATTAGTAAGTGGCCGTCAGAAAAAGAACCTGGAGGCTTTAAAGGATTTGATCAGAGAAAATCTAGAGGTTCCAAAGAAGACACCTCCTTTTTATCGCTTGCAACAGCAGGAAGAGTTTATTCTTGAAGCGGTTGCAAACGAACACAAAAATGATCAGCTCACCACTTACGGCCAGCTACTGTGTATTGAGCATAGCGAATGGTTACCATTTCTATCAGATACGCAGAAAAAGCATTACCAAAAAGCCATTCAAGAAACAGAATTCAACCCTATCCGATCTCAGGTGCATGAGACCATGGCTCGCTTTGAGCAACTCAGTCCATTAGCGGAGCAGGTGGTAAAAAAGAAACAAGGGTATAGAAGCTGGACAGATAAGATTGATAATATCGTTTCTCATCCGTGGGTCGGACCTGCCATTTTTATAGTCGTGATGCTATTAGTCTTTCAGGCCATTTATGCCTGGGCTAGTTATCCAATGGACTTCATAGAGTTCATTTTTGCAGAAATGGGGTCATATGTAAGACAAATTCTACCGGCCGAGGCCTGGTACACTCAATTACTAACAGATGGTATTCTGGCGGGCTTAAGTGGTGTACTGGTGTTTATACCTCAGATTGCGATTCTGTTCTTTTTGCTAGGCTTATTGGAAGAGGTAGGCTATATGTCTCGCGCAGTATATCTATTCGATCGGTTTATGTCTCGCTTTGGCTTGAATGGACGATCTGTCGTCGCGATGGTGTCCGGTGGTGCTTGTGCCATACCGGCCATTATGTCTACCAGGACCATTGCCAATCGAAAGGAGCGTTTGCTGACGATACTTGTCACCCCTTTCATAGCTTGTTCTGCACGGATTCCTGTGTACACGGTATTAGTGGGTTTTGTGGTGGCACGGGATGTGCATTGGGGACCTTTCAATGCTCAAGGTTTGGTATTTATGGGGTTGTATGTGTTTGGAATTGTCGCTGCTCTTGCCAGTGCGCTTCTGCTCAGGCCTATCGTTGGTGGCCAGACGAGTGGATTCTTAATGATTGAGTTACCTAATTATCGTTCTCCTAATTGGAAATCTATAGGGCTCGAAGTGAGATCCAAGGTCGGTTCCTTTGTTAAGGAAGCCGGAAAAATCATCTTTGCTATCTCCATCGTCCTTTGGGTAATTGCCAGCTATGGCCCGGCTGATGATATGGAGAATGCACGCGCCCTCGCTTTGCAAACGGCGCAAGAACAACAACTAGATGAACAAGCCACTGCTAACTTAATCGCCTCAAATGAATTAGAAGCCTCTTATGCCGGTCATTTAGGAAAATTTATTGAACCTGCCATACAGCCTTTAGGCTTTGATTGGAAAATTGGAATTTCGCTACTCACCTCATTTGCCGCAAGGGAAGTTTTCGTAGGTACTATGGCGACCATATACAGCATAGGTGATGCGGAAGACGAATTCAGGGTTAGAGATAAGATGGCAGCAGATATCAATCCTACAACAGGCCAGCCGACTTATAATCTGGCGACTTCCTTATCCCTCCTGATTTTCTTTGCGCTGGCCATGCAATGCATGTCTACGCTGGCTGTGGTGAAGAAAGAAACCGGGTCCTGGAAATGGCCGATTTTTCAATTTATTTTCATGACGGGTGCAGCGTATATCTTAAGCTGGATTACCTTTCAATTATTTCAATAATGCTGTCCTTTCTTTCCAGGACTGAAGCAGAAGCCCAAATGAATCAATTGGGTACATCTAATACAGCCTTCTTTTTCATATTGTCCTTTGACTTAGAACACAATTGGGTCATACCCCAATCAGAATGGGCAGCGTTCCCCTTTGGCTTTGATTTTCCTACGCTCAAACATACTGTGCTTGATCCTCGTCAATCATTGCAATCCTTTGACCTTAGGCCTCAACTTCCTGAATTCTCCATATTTCAAAAGCAGTTTCAACAAGTCCAATATCATTTGCGAAGAGGCGACAGCTATCTTATCAATCTGACTTTTGAAGTACCTATTCTACTCCAAGACCCATTAGAACAGGTCTTTTTGAATGCTGAAGCACCCTATAAGCTTTTCCTGAAAGATCATTTTACCAGTTTCAGTCCGGAATGCTTTGTCAAGATTCAACAGGATCAGATTTTCACATATCCGATGAAAGGGACCATCAGCACATCCGTTCCAGATGCTGCAGATCGTATCCTGGGAGACGAGAAAGAAACAGCTGAACACTACACCATTGTAGATTTACTCCGAAATGACCTGAGTCAAATTGGATATCAAACGCAAGTTCAAAAATTTAGATTTTTAAGTAATATCAAAAAGCGAGATCAGGAATTATTGCAGGTAAGTTCAGAAATTTCAGCTCGCCTTCCTTCTCAATGGCAACAAGAGATTGGAAGTTTACTGTTTCGACTTTTGCCGGCAGGCAGTATATCCGGCGCTCCCAAACAGAAAACGGTAGAGATTATTGCTCAAACAGAATCACACTCTAGAGATTGGTATACCGGCGTGGCAGGTTGGTACAAAGATGGAGAATTGGATTCTGCTGTATTGATTCGCTATATTGGTCATCGAGACGGACATTATCATTATAAAACAGGAGGAGGTATTACCTTACTCAGTGACCCCCAAAAGGAATATCAAGAACTTGCAGAAAAAATCTACATACCCACTGCTTGAGTCTATTGCTTTGGAGGACGGGCAGCATCATTTACTACCCTATCACCAAAAGCGTATTGCAAGAGCCTTTCAGGCCTTTTGGCCCTCTGCCAAACCTCATCAGTTGAAGCACATCTTAGCGCAGCATTTGCTTCCGCAAATGGGATTGTACAAATTGCGTTTTTTATATTCTGAGGATACCTATCAATTGGAGATACATCCTTACAAGCCCCGGGAAATAAAGTCTCTAGCCATTCAAGCATTACCTGCAACTTATCATTATACTCATAAATACACAGATCGGACGGTCCTTACTGAATTGAAACGTCTTCATGCAGCAGATGAAGTGCTTTTTTTTCGTCTAGGTCTGCTCACTGATGCCTATTACTATAACGTGTT
>CAZGGG010000002.1:46117-56661 GCA_964525165.1 uncultured Saprospiraceae bacterium
AAGCGCATGAGCCGGGCAAGGATACGCAATATCGTGGTGACGGTGATCCTGATTTTTGTTATTCCGGTTTTTGCCTTGTCTAATGCGGGGGTGGTTTTAGGAAGCGATGTGCATTTAGACCAAGAAATAATTATGCCCTTGACCATCGATCAAACCTTTCTGAAACAATCAGAAGGTGTTTTTTTAATCAATGCCCTGAATCCAATTCATCGGGCGCCTTTTGTACAAACTGACCATATTCAATTTGACTGATTCACAATACCAATCATTCGCCAGCTGCCACCTATCCATATGGATGGAAAACCCTGTTGGAGAAATGCATTGCAACCAAACCCTTCTTTCAAGACATCCCTATCGGAGGAACGCATTTCAATGCGTTCCTCCTCATCCGATTTATTTCTATCAGGTCTAACAACACAATCATTCACTCTTCCGTGCCTTTGCATACAATTTAGCAGCTACAAACAAAACGACCCCTAAAGTAAGTAGTGCGCCAATACCATAGAGTAAGCTGAATGCAGAGCGATATACTGCCAAAAAAACGATGGCAATCAATAAGAGCGTAGGAACTTCATTTAGTAATCGATATTGGAAAGATGAGGCCTTAGCCTGGCCTTCTTTTAAACGCTTGATGGTTCGCTGCATCCAAAAGTTATATAGGGTTAGAAAGACCAAGAGTAAGAGTTTGTAATGCATCCATAGATTTATTTTAAACCACTCCCAACCATAAATATAGAGCATGGCCAAGCCTGCCCCCCAGGTAATAACCATAGCCGGCTGGGTGATGATATAAAACAAACGAGATTCCATGACATGATACTGCTCGGTCATTTTTATATTTCCTTCTTCCAGCGCTTCTTGATGGTAAACAAAAAGGCGAACTAAGTAAAACACCCCGGCAAACCAACTGACAAAACCTACTATATGTAAGGCCTTAAAAAATAAAATAGACATAGCATTATGCTTTAGTACGAGCTAAGGTACGTTCTCTGAAGTAGAGAAACAGAGGAAAGGAAAAGGCAAATGCCACTAAAAAAGTAACCAACCAATATCCCCAAATCCTTTTCATGTTCAATCTCTTCCCTTCAATGGTCATCCAAATTAAGAATGAAAAGGAGGCAATGGCAATATCTGCATTGATGGATTGTGCCGGCAATGTGGTCCCCGTCAAAGCAATAAAATTGGACATGCTGGGATCATCAGCATCCATAAAAAAGCTAATATTATAATACCAGGTCAAAATGAGTCCCAATACTGCCAGGATGAGATATATGATTTGCAAAGGTGTATGTTTCATAAGTCAAAATTTAAATGCTGTAGTACCATGTTACCGTCAACCAACTTTGGTAAGATGTTGTTTCAAAATCACCGCTTGCGCGCCCATCCCAACCCACTTCTATCTTATTCGTATCGGAAATATAATGCCCTAGTGCTAATAATACTCTTGCTTCAAAAGATAATTCAGCGGATTGAAGAATCGGTATGTATTCAGTAGAGGCTTTCCAATACCATTCGCGGACATCTAGCCTAGTTCCTGACAAAGGTGCATCAAAACCGAGCCTGTATCTGAATCGCCAGGTCACATCTTCCCCCGAACGCCAGGTTTGATCCCATCGGATACGATGTCCCCACCTGACAGCACCTCTTTTTTGTGTCCATGCATATTGTTGTAAGGATCTATGAATCCATTCCTCTCCGGTAAAGCGCAGCATATATCCTGCCGCGCCGCTCCCTGTTAAACCGACTCTTCTGGAGACGACGTTGGTCCAATCCGTTCTTTCATACCGATACCCCATTCGGTCATCAGGATTGCGGAACACTTCCCTAAAGATCTGGCGACTCTCCAACGTACTGTTCCATTTCCAAGTCTTATCTAAGCTTGTGTTCACATTTACTTTTGTCAATAACCCATACCGATCTCTTGTTTGTCCGAAAGAAAAAGAATACGCCACCATTATGACACTCAAGATCGTAAAAAGCCTCATACTCCTTAGTAATTAAGGTTGTCCTGGTTCCGAAAGATAATTTTGGATTGTTCTATCCACTCACCTTTATCCCCAAATAACAGCTCCCAACGCCCAACGTCTTTTGCCTTTTTGGCGATAATCACCATTTCATATTTCAAGCTCAGCTCCTCCTCCACTTCGTCCTCTTCCAATAAGTCTTCCAAGGCATCCGTCGCTCCGGTATACTGTTTTTGAACCTTCTCTATGCGAAATTTATCAAACGTTTTGTCCAAATAATGATTCAGTTTATCCATAACTGCCTCCGGAATTTCATCCTGCCGGATTTGGATTTCAACATCCTCTATGAACCCTGATTTGTTGAATTCTACACTATAAAGCCTTCCGTATTTCCTAAATTTTGCTTCGTATGAGAATGTATTGAATTGGTCTTCTTTATACCATTTGATTCTCTCATCTTCACAACATTCTTCGATAAATTCTAGCATCGATTTAGGTATTTCCTTAGGGGAAATACGTTCCTCCGCTTCATATTTTAGTTGGCCAGAAAGCGGCGCTGAGATAGTCAGTACAGCCAGAAGAGCCCATATCATATTTTTCATCCCTCAAAGAGTTTTTCGCCAAAGCTTAATTTAAGCAATGTCCAACAGAATTGTCAGGATTCATTCATATTTGCTACCCTAAAGAACCAAACCCTACCCATCTTCGTCATTTAAACAAACTTAAGAAATGAATGCACAGATAATAGCCGAAAAGCTGGGCCCCAAACAAGCTGAGCTTGGGCAGCACGCCCTCTACAAGGAAATGAAATCTATTGAGGATATCAAGATCTTTATGCAAGGGCATATTTTTGCCGTTTGGGATTTTATGTCTTTGTTAAAAGCCCTTCAACAGCAATTAACTTGTGTGCAAACACCCTGGGTACCATTGGGCAGTCCTGATGTACGACATTTCATCAATGAAATTGTCATCGACGAAGAAAGTGATGTTGACCATAATGGAACATATAAATCCCATTTTGAAATGTATTATGACGCCATGCAAGCCCTCGGAGCTTCGACTGATCAGATGGGCCAATGTCTACAGAAGCTCCGAAAAGGAGAAGATGTTTTGAGTGTTATAGATGGACTCAGCATTCCGGCATATGTTAAAAATTTTACCCGTTTCAATTTTGAGTTGATCGAAGAAGGAAAACCACATAAAATTGCTGCTGCCTTTACGTTTGGGCGAGAAAATGTGATACCGGATATGTTTATGGGTATCCTGTCCGAAATTCAAACACAGAGCAAGGAAGATGTGAAAGGTTTACGCTACTACTTCCAAAGACATATTGAGTTAGACGGAGATGAACACGGACCTTTAGCTTTAAAGATGATTGATCAGTTATGTCATTCAGAAAAAGACTGGGAAGAAGTTCAGTACGTTGCCTACCAATCACTTATGCTACGAAAACAATTATGGGATGGCATTTTTGAAGAAATCAAAAGTGTGAAAAGCGCATTGGCATGATGTTTTTTCAATACTCAAACCCTTATCTTAGAAAAAAAGATACTCATGGCTGACAAAGGAAAATTGATCGAAGGAAAAGCGCGTCCGAGGGGTAAGTATCCTCATATCAAAAGAGTAGGTGATTTCCTATTTGTGTCCGGTACATCTTCCAGACGTCCGGATAACACTTTTGACGGGGTGGAAGTTGATGAAATGGGGACGACTAATCTTGATATCCGAAAACAGACAAAAGCGGTCCTTGAAAATATCAATGATATCCTTGCTGAAGAAGGCGCTTCCCTCTCGGACGTGGTGGATGTTACTACGTTTTTAGTCAATATGAATGACTTTGGAGGGTATAATGAAGTATACGGCACTTTCTTTAATCATGACGGCCCCACACGCACAACGGTAGCCGTACACCAACTCCCCCATCCTCATCTGTTGATTGAAATCAAGGTCATGGCCTATAAGCCTCAGTAGTTATTCGTCACTGTCACAAAATAAGTCCGGCTCAATATCCATGTCTATGGTCTCGCCTGCTTTCTGTTCTTGCTTAGGCTTTGATTCTGTGAATTGGGCTTCTTGACCTTATCAACCATCCAAAACAGAATGTAGGTTAGTAAAAAGCTTGATGCTATGAGAAAAATCAATACATGAGGTTGTTTCAAAAGCGACAAAAATTCTGGATAAATGTTCATCGCACATCCTTCTAAAAAAGTAGGCACTAATTGTGAGAATAATAAAGCTAAAAGAGTCGCAAAATAGGTCAACCAGAATCTACGCTTGGATAGGTATTGAATACGATTTTTTATAATCTGCATATAATCCGTGACGACTAAGTCATTCTTTGATACCATTATATGGGACCATCGATCACTTCCTTATTGAAGGCTCGGGTCAGCATCGCCTGACGTATGCAAATCATTTTATTGTCTTGTGTCGTAAAGCAATCTTCGTTCATTCTTACAAGATACATAGTCACCAAATCTCCTACATCTAAGAAGGAGAAATCAGAAGAAGGGATAAGCGTTTGTTCCGTGCCATTTGGGATGACCTTACTATAACAAGGTTTATCATGCGTACACAAAATAAAGTAAGTATCATCAGAATAATTCGGAAACACATCAATCCAATTGATGTACAGAGACTTATCCTTTCGAAAATACTTGCCATGATTCATATCTTCTACATAAAAGCTGGCTATAGGATTTGCATTCAAATTTCCACCTATAATTGAATTAGAAGGTATAATTGTACTCCAATCAAATCCAGGCTTTGATACGTTGATTGTTACATCATCTGCAGGGTTATAATTTCCATCTGTCATTACGTCTCTAAGATAAAAGTAATGATCGTTCTCGTCTGTCCTCCTGCCAATATCAGACTCATTGAAACTTATCGTTACACCTTCCCATTGTTCATCACCTTCTGCATGTCGAGCAGTTGCATTGACTAAAATGGATTCAACATCCTCAAGAGCATTATACCATTCGACAAGTTCTTCGTATGATTTGTCATTAACATGATATTTGATAGGTTTTTTCGAAACAATATCAATCACCAAATCCGCATTTTCACTTGTTCCACTACCCAACAAGCTTCCAAATCCTAATTCTTCGGACAATGAAGGCAGGTTTTGATTGAATTCTTCGGAGAGCTCAACGTGAGGTTCCAACAATTCACACCCTATGACAAATACTAAAGCAAGGAGGGATAAATAAAAAATATGACTAGTTTTCATGATGGTATATTTTAATGAATAATAATTTTTAGCATCCACAATTATCACATTCATAAATGATCCAAGGATACATAGAAGTGCTCAATGCAGTATTGAAAAAGTAATTTTGATTGAATGGTGGCCTATCATCTGCAGGAAATTCATCCATATACTCTAGCACTCGTAAGCCATCTTCATGCTCTAATAAGCCTGTGACTTGGTCACAACCCTCTACCATTTGAATATCCGTTGAAGGCCCACAACAATCTATACAATCATAGGTAAAAACAGCTGACAATAAATAGGGCCCATCTTCCGGGACGTCGATCGTCCGTTGAATGGATGATGTGTTATTAAAGTTATACTGTTGAGAAGTAATTGTTCCTTCCCAAAATAGTTCAGGCATAGGCATAGGATCAATATCTCTGATAACATCAACTCTAAGGTAGACTTCTAAAGACTTTACTGCAGCATGGTTACAAGATTGAACTTTAAAATGGTTATTCAAAATATCTTGCAGAGCACTTATTGGTACTTCTAAAACCAAATTCCCAACATTTGTATTATCATTCGTGAACTGATCTGTAAAATTTGGATTAGCGCAGCCGCCCATTATCATTACAATTAATGCAAATAGTAAAGTCCTCAAAATAATTAATTTTAATTAACAATTACATCTAATTAAAGAAAGAAAGAAAGCTCTAATTTTAACATTTCCTTAACATATTAAGATTATTATAAATACTTCAGTTGGTCCTCTTCGTAAATAATTGGTTTTGCTTGATATGAGAAATGGTATAGCTCATCTGAATAGCAGAAACCAGAGGCGATTTTAAAAACTTTAGGCAGTAACTTCGAACATAACAGACCACCCGTGCAACTGAAATTCTATAATAACTTCCTCACCCTCATTTATTGATCGAGATAAAGGTGATAGCTTATCAACCGCTGAAATCTACTTAGTCATCGTTCCCACTAAAAAGATCCGGTTCGATATCTAAATCAACCGTATCCCCTGCTTTCAATTCTTGCTTGGGTTTCTCTTCTTTGAATTGGACCTCTTTTACTTTGACTTTATAGTCAGATAGTTTGTTCCCCAAAGAGCGCCAACCTTTAACGTCTATAAAATCAACTAGATCAACTGTCTCTTCAATGTTCTCTCCTTTGCTTTTGTACTGATACGTAACAATAGGATGGGGTTCTGTATAAATAGCAAGCAAGCTGGACTTTTTATGATCCGTTATGTACTCGAATTCTTGGTCAATGGAACTGGTTTCGATTTGGAATCTTTTTACAATGGACCATGAGCGTTCGCCATCATAATAAATGGCAGACAAGACGATTTCGGGATCAAACTTATTGACATAGACAGCCTTTTCTACATTGATCTTAACCAAATTAAGATCCAAATCCTTCAACTCATAAGAGCCGTTTTTATATAAGACTAGAATCTGGTCTCCCGTATCATATGCCCCAATATATTTCCCTCTTTCTTCCGTATTGAGTCTTCCGGAAACTTCATCCATCCAGACTTTCAAGGCGCCCAGAGTAGATTTCCCTTCCTCTTTCAGACTTACCTTATAAACCGGATACTTTGTAATGGTATTTCCTTTTGAACCTCTTCCCTTGATATCCAATTCTGCAAAATCAAAGTCAAAATTTTTCTTACGTGCTCGAGAGCTTTGGGTCAATTGCACAGAAATAATTTCAGCCTCACCATTAGGATTTGCTGAAAAGTAAAGCATCTTACTACCTTTTTCTCCCGTGGTGAGGTCGTATTCTCTATCACGAGTAATGGCTTTTACGTTGAACCTCTTTCCGTAGGTTCTGCCCGTTTTACCATCAATATACACCATATTGTAGGTCGTACGCTCATCCCCTTTCTGCCAGACTGCAACATGAATGATATTTTTTCCTACATAGACCTTATCATCGATACGAACGACTTTAAAGGTGCCATTCTTCATAAACACGATGATGTCATCTATATCTGAGCATTCCGCAACAAATTCATCTTTCTTTAGTCCGGAACCAATAAAGCCATCTTTGCGATTCACATACAGTTTGGCATTATTGGCGACTACTTGAGCTCTTTCAATAGTTTCAAACGAAGTAATTTGGGTCTTCCGCTCTTTCCCTTGGCCATATTTATCGATCAATTTTTGGAAGTATGCGATCGCATAATCATTCAGATGAGCCAAATGATACTTGACTTCTTCCAGTTCATCCTGCAAAGCCTTCATCTGCTCATCTGCCTTGAAGGTATTGTACTTAGAGATCCGCTTGATCTTGATCTCCGTGAGCTTTACAATGTCTTCCTCTGTGACATCACGTAAGAGCACAAAATCCGCCCCTTTATTTTCCCGCGAAGGGGTTGAAACATATTGATGTAAGCCTGCATCAATCACTTCCAATACAGCTTCCCAGGTTTCGCACTCCTCAATATCTCGGTAGATTCTCTTTTCAATAAAGATTTTCACCAATGAAGCCATGAGCAACTGCTCTTCCAGCTCACTTTTACGAATCTCTAATTCTTGACGCAGTAGCTCTTTGGTTTGATCCGTGCAAATTCCCAATACATCCTCTACTCCCATAAAATGGGGGCGATCCTCCATGATGATACAAGCATTAGGACTAATACTTTCCTCACAACGTGTAAATGCATACAATGCATCCATCGTCAACTCAGGAGAGGTTCCGGAATGTAAACTTATAGCGACCTCCACTTCTTTGGCGGTATTATCAACCACTTGCTTGATCTTGATCTTTCCTTTATCATTAGCTTTTAGAATGCTATCGATCAAAGCATCCGTTGTCACTCCATAGGGTAATTCCGTAATCAAGAGGGTATTCTTATCGTCCTTCTCAATCCTAGCTCTTACTTTTACGCGTCCTCCCCGCTTTCCGGAGTTGTACTCACTTACATCTATCATCCCTCCCGTCTGGAAGTCCGGATAGAGCTTAAATTTTTTACCCTGAAGATATTTGATACTAGCCTCCAGCAACTCCACGAAATTATGCGGTAAGATGCGCGTGGATAAGCCCACAGCAATCCCCTCCACTCCCTGAGCCAGTACCATAGGGAACTTGACAGGCAAGGTAACCGGTTCTTTTTTTCGGCCATCATAAGCAAGTTGCCACTCTGTCGTTTTAGGGTTGAACAAGACTTCTAAAGCAAAATCTGTCAACCTTGCCTCAATGTATCTGGACGCAGCAGCGGGATCGCCGGTACGCACATCTCCCCAGTTTCCTTGAGGATCAATCAGCATATCTTTTTGCCCCATATTCACCAATGCATCACCAATTGCCGCATCCCCGTGCGGGTGGTACTGCATCGTTTGTCCAATAATATTGGCTACTTTGTGGTACCGTCCATCGTGCATCTGGCGCATGGCATGGAGAATCCTTCTCTGAACTGGCTTTAAACCATCTTCTATGGCCGGAACCGCTCTCTCCAGTATCACATAAGATGCATAATCCAGAAAATAATCTTCGTACATCCCTTTCAGAGATCCGTTCTCATGTGCGATATGCTCACTCATAATTCATCTTTATACCCTCAAAAATACTTATTATATTAAGAAAAATAAGATGTATGGCAAAGCATAAGAAAAAGCTAAAGATTGTTAAAGTATCTTAAGCATATATTTTGCTCATATGATAGCTTCATCTTATCCCGTTACAAATGAAAAAACATGAAACGATCGCTCTCTTTCATCCTGCCCCTGTTGTTTTTTGGCAGTGCAGCTATCGCTCAGTTAGAACTGAGAATCAGTGGAGGTATCAATTCTTCTGCCTACAGTCAGGATTTCAATGATATAGAGTTTCGGGAAGGTTGGGGCTATCAATTTGGAGCTGATATTCAAATAGGGAATCTTTGGTATCTGCAAACGGGTTTGTTCTTTGAAACCCTTGAAAATGGCATCATTGAAGGAGATTTTAGCACGCCCGTACGCGATATTCAGATTGAAAGGCTTCGGGCACCTTTGTACATTGGTCACCGTTTTTTCAATCGTTCCTCTCTCCTCAATCTGAGAATATTTACCGGACCTAATGCCTCTATCATTGTGAATAGCAGGCTCGGAGAAAGTTTGGACTTGGAGGATGATGACTTCAATCGCACCCTGGTGGGTTGGAATTTAGGAGCCGGATTAGATCTTGCTTTTCTGTTCGTAGATGCGGGTTATATGTTTGGCTTAAACGACGCTTTTATCGGCGGAAATAGTCATTCCTCTAATAATTTGTTCTTTGCGAATGCAGGTATAAGGATTAAATTTTGAGGGCCCTAAGCCCACAACACCCTGATAACCAACACAATAAAAATATCAACACGTAAATTCACCACTTTCTTTTTATATATTTAGTTTAACATTGCAGCATATGGGCTCTTAGGGACGTTATAGTGAAAGCAATGGATCATCGTTTGTATTGTGAATATTAGTTTAGCATATAGCGGAGAAGAAAGAGATTTGATAGAAGCCTGTGTTCGTCAAGAAAGATGGGCACAGCGCATCATTTATGAGGCGTATTATGGTCCAATGATGGGTATTTGCATGCGATACGCATCCAATGCAGAAGAAGCGGAAGACACCTTGCATGAAGCATTCATCAAAATTTTCAAGAGCATAGACCAGTATAAAATTGGAACTTCACTGTATTCATGGATTCGAAGGATTATTGTCAATACTTCTATAGACCAATACCGCAAAAGAAGTAGACGAAGAACAGAAGATTTGGATACAGCCTATGACTTGAGCAGCAATCAACCAGGAGCCGTGAGCACGGCTACCGAGAAAGAAATTCTTCGCTGCGTACAAAGATTGACGCCCACCTATCGCAATGTGTTCAACCTATATGTTATGGAAGGTTATTCACATCGGGAAATTGGAGAACAATTAGGAATCTCAGAATCGACCTCTCGGTCCAATCTTGTGAAAGCAAGAGCCAAACTAAGAGAAATGTTGAAGGAAAAAGGAATACTACATGTCTAAAGATGCTTTAGACGATATGATCAAAAAAGCGCTGGAAAAAGTGGAACAAGAACAGCGCAAACCGGACTGGGATGAGTTCAGTCATGAGCTCCATGCCGGAGAGCTTAATGATTTTGATCGCAGCGTGAAAAATCACTTGGAGGAACTTAGTTTTCAATCGCCGAACGCCTGGGATCGTTTTGAGGATAAGTTGGCAGATGTCACAGATACCCCTCATACCGTGGATCATGCTGTGCGAGATCACTTACATGAACATGAAGTAGCGTATTCAGAAAATAGCTGGATGAAATTAAGTGCTCTTCTGGACTTAACTGAAGTCAGAGAACGCCGTATTCTCATTCAGAAGTTAGGAGAACTGAGCATTTTTACAATCCTCAT
>CAZGGG010000002.1:56671-66981 GCA_964525165.1 uncultured Saprospiraceae bacterium
TTTTTGTCATCCCGCTGGCTTTACCCGAAAAGTCGCAGAATCAGAATCAGCATCCACTACCTGAGGAACAGCTGTATGCACAAAACCAACAAACTTTATTTGAGGAAAATCAGAAAGAGGTCACACATACATTGGTTGCGCCTTCTTCTGCTTCCGCAAAAGAGATTACGCATAAAGACGAAAAACTAGATTTTGCCGAAAGGCAGAAAGCGGTCCCTACCAAAACGATCCTTCCTTTAGCTCATGAGCCTTGGGGTAAATTCGAGTCCGGGCAATCAAATATCAACAACCCTTCCATTTCTTCAGAAAAGGGAACAGCCCATTTGAAAAATGAGATGTCCTGGCGCAGCTTGAAAAACTTGCCGCAAATATTACCCTCTGTGGCACTTCATACGCCTCTTGGGGATACCGAAGAGCTCCGTTTTTTGCCTGCTACAGCACTGTCTGAGCTAAATGGACCAAGCTTCAATTTGGCTACTTTTGACAGACCTGTGGAAGCTTTACAACCCATAGCATCTAAAGACATCAATCTATTGGAACCTGAGATGAGTTTGCAACCCTCTCTGGTGAAGGCCGCCCCCAGCAGAGGGCATACGTCTTTAGCCATATTTGCAGCACCTCTTATCCATTTGGTCAGCACACCCTACGATGAGGTCTATCAGGTCAGAGAACACAATCAAGTAAAACCCGGGATTGCACTGGGTCTGGAGGTCGAACACACGAAAGGCAAAGCTTCTTATGGAGGATCTTTCCAATATCAGGAGCTTGCCTACACTCCTCCCCTTGTAACCGAAGTCTATGGTGGAACCCTTGAAGAAGGCTACCAAGCTGTTCGATTAGAACAAATACAGCTAAGCATGGCTAGTTTATCCATCTTTGCGAGACAGCATTACGCATTTAATAGAAAGCTGTCCTTTTTTGCTCATTTTGGAGGTGGGATAAATATGGCGCTGAATGCCCACTATGACATCAGCGAAGGCATCCTTACGGCCAATGGAGCTATTATTCCCCAAAATCTGCAGGATTTCACCCCACCTAGCGAGGGAAATAAACAACCGGACCTATTATTAAAGAAAGAGTTTCACCAGGGCATTTTGGAAGGAGGTGGCTATAATGAAAATAGTTACATGTCTATAGAAATTGGAGCAGGCATCGATTATCAGCTTAACACGAATACTCATTTATTTGCTTCTGCCATTTCCAATCTATCCCCTTTCAGAGATGGGATAGGACCGAATAGGGATAAAATTCAAAACATCAGTTTACGCCTCGGGTGCAAATACTACATGTAGTGTACATTATATATTCAGGTTGCGGCGCTGTAAGTCTCTTTTTTGATCTTTCTTCTTAATCGAGTCTCGTTTGTCAAACACTTTCTTTCCTCTTGCCAGTGCAATTTCCAGCTTGACCAGCCCTCTTTCATTTACGTAGATTCGAACCGGAACAATGGAATATCCTTTTTCTTTGACTTTCTTTTGTAGTGACCTTAATTCCGCTCGTTTCAGAAGAAGTTTCCTCTTTCTAAGTGGATCATGGTTTTTATCAGACCCAAATTTATATTCTGAAATATGCATCTTCATGAGGTACAGCTCATCTCCTAGAAAGAAGCAATAAGCATCTCCCATATTGACTCCTCCATTCCGAATAGACTTTACTTCGGACCCTGTTAATTGAATCCCAGCCTCGTACTTTTTATCCAGATGGAACTGAAAAGAAGCTTTTTTATTGACGAATTCTATTTCAGGTTGTTGTTGAGACATTTACGACTTTAGATTTTGATTGAGGAAGGACGTGATTTTATTAAACACATGCACACGAAGATAGCCTCCACTTATGGAATGGTCTTCATTGGGATAGACGTAGCTTTCAAATTGCTTATTGTTATGCATCAAGGCATTCATCAACTCAGCTGAATGTTGGAAATGGACATTATCGTCTGCAAGACCATGTATTAACAAGAAAGCACCTTTTAGTTGATCGGCTATAAACATGGGTGCATTCTGATCATATCCTTTTGGATTCTCCTCGTATCTTCTCATGTATCGTTCCGTATAAATGGAATCATACCATTTCCAGTTTGTAACAGGTGCAACGGCTACGGCAGCATTGAATACATCATTACCCTTCAGTAAGGACAAGCTCGACAAATAACCTCCATAGCTCCACCCGAATATAGAGATGCGTTGGGGGTCTACTGCTTCCCATAGTGACAACTCCTTAGCAGCATCGATCTGGTCTTCAGTTTCCAATTTGCCGAGTTGGAGATAGGTCTGCTTTCTAAAGTCTTCACCCCGAGCGCCCGTTCCTCGATTATCCAAGCAAGCGACAATATATCCTTGCTGCACCAGCATCTGGAACCACCAATAATACTTTCCTTTAAATCGGTGCGTGACCTGTTGAGAGTTTGGGCCTCCGTACAAATGCATCAGCACCGGGTACTTTTTGCCAGGATCTGTTGATTCAGGCATGATGACAAAGCCATTTAGCTTTTCGCCATTACGGTTAGTAAAAACATAAGGTTTCATTTCTGCTACCTGGAAGTATTCTTGTTCTGTCCGTAAATGATCATTTGAAATCAAGGTCCGTAAGACTCCTCCTTGTTCGTTTTTCAAGCTATAGACGGGCGGTTGATTCATCGTTTCAAACCCATGGATATATACTTTAAAATCAGGACTAAACAGGGCGGTGTTCCAACCTTCCTCTCCTTCAAGAATTTGAACCTTTGCAGTATTGATCTCAATCGTCAATATTTCCCTTTGCAAAGCAGACTCGGAGGCCGCCTGCAGGTAAATTTTTTGGTTTTCCGGATTGTATCCATAAAAATCAGTCACATCCCACTCACCCTGACTCAAACACTTAAGCTCATCTCCTTGATAATCATACAAATACAGATGTCTCCATCCGTCTTTTTCAGTCATCCAAATAAACTGTTGCTTAGAAGGAATAAATGTCAGGTGATCGTGGATGCTTATATACCTTTCGTTCGTCTCTTGTAATAAAACCCTTTGGGTACCTTTTTGTACATCATAAGCCATTAAGATCAATTCATTCTGTAAGCGGTTTAGGTAAAACACTACCAGTTCATTGGTTTCGGGTATCCATTTCATTCTGGGGATATAGAAATCATCCTTCATTTCAGGTATGGGAAGATCCAGCGTCCCTTGATTTTGTACATCATAGACTCTAACCTTAACCTTCGAATTAGTCTGACTGACTTTTGGGTATTTAAAAGAATAGTCTCGAGGGTAAATACCATCCTCATAATATTTCATGCTGAATTCGGGCACTTCAGATTCATCAAAACGGATATAGGCGATGTATTGGCTGTTAGGTGACCATTCAAATGCACGAGTCATGTATAATTCCTCTTCATAAGCCCAATCAGCCGCACCATTGATGACTTCGTACCACTTTCCGTCCCGTGTCAATTGAGTTCGTTCACGGGTTTCCGTATTCAGCATATAAAGATTGTTGGATCTGACATAAGCAAGCTTTTTACCTGTCGGATCAAATGTCGGATACATTTGTTTGCCTGCCGGATCAAGCACCAAAGATTGCTCCGACTTTTGATGATGGATGATATAATTCGCTTTATAAGATCGACGATAAATTTTTTCCTTATCTGTTTCTATGATTAAGGATGCTTCTTGAGGACCCCAACTGACTTTGGACGCTTTAATCTCCTCTTTGCCAGATAGTTTGAGATTCTTTACATTGAATATTTCTTTCGGTTCTTCTTCCCCCAGAATATCGTATGATTTTAGACTTCCGGCTCTAAACCGAGTGTAATGTCTGCCATCATTCTGAAAAGAGAAAGAGCCTACTCTCTCTGTATATAGGCTACTCCCTCCCCAAATCAATTCATTGGATAAGCTTTTATTTTGGGCGCTAAGCTCCAAACTCAAGAAAGTTCCCAGGAATAGGGTGAAGACAAATAGATTACGTAACATTTATGCGTTTTCTTTATGGTTCAATCGAAATCCCAAGCCATGGATATTTTCTAACTCTAAAGACTCGTCTTTACTAAGATATTTCCTCAGTCGGGAAATAAAAACATCAAGACTCCGGCTTTTAAAATAATCATCTTCCCCCCAAAGTTTAATTAAGATTTCAGATCGTTTAACTATTTCATTCTGCTGTTTAGCAAATTCCTCTAATAGGTCGGCTTCTCGTTGGGTTAACTTTTCAACATAGCCACTGGGGGGATGCTCCAATTTCAGAGAAGCTTTATGGAAATGGTAAGAGCCAATCTCATATTCATCCTGCTCCTCTATTCTGCTAATCTTATTGCGCTTGAGAAAAATATTGATTTTGAGCAACAGTTCTTCAATACTAAAAGGCTTGGTGATATAATCGTCCCCCCCTATTTGCAAACCTTTGATCTTATCCTCCTTGAGCGATTTGGCTGTTAGAAATAAGATAGGTATGTCCTTGTTTTTCTTCCGAATATACTGAGCAATCATGAACCCATCCATTTTGGGAAGCATAACATCCAGTATAGCAAGATCAAACTCATTTTTATCAAAGGCATCTATTGCTGACATTCCATCTTCAAAATGATGCACTTCATAGCCCTCCATTTCCAAATTATCCCTTGTAAGAAATGATAAAGTTTGATCATCCTCAACATATAACAGTTTAATATTCTTGGTCATATCTTATTTTTCTGTCGGAATTTGAATACTGGCCCGTGTCCATTCACCGGCTTCACTTTCAATCATGAAAGACCACCCATGTTCTTTACATATACTTTTGACATAATAGAGTCCCAGCCCGAAACCCTTCACATCGTGAATATTCCCCGAAGGAACTCTAAAAAACTGATCGGTGATTCTATCCAAATGTTCTTTTGCTATCCCTATTCCCTTATCCTGAACACTTAAGGTACAGCTAGCAGCTTGGACGCGCACTTGTACTGAAACCTTTGGATGCTCACCGGAATACTTTATAGCATTATCAATGAGGTTGTTCAGAACATTCCTCAAGTGTCTCGGATCTGCCTGAATCAGACATGCTTCCTCCGGCAAATCTAGAGTTAAGCTTCCTTCCAATGATCGAACTCTCATTTCATGAGATGCTACTAATTCTCTACAAATTTCACCTAATTCAACCGATTCTTTCTTTAGTTTGAATTGATCCTTTTCCAATTTCGCAATACTCAGAACTTGTTCTACCTGATCATTTAAACGCATATTTTGATCTTGAATAATCTGAGCATACTGCTTCAATCGAGGATCATCTTTAATAGAAGGTGCTTTTAATAGAAAATCTGATGATAGCTTGATAGACGAAATCGGTGTTTTAAACTCATGAGTCATATTATTAATGAAATCTTTTTGCATTTCAGAATAACGCTTTTGACCCAAAATGACGCTAATTGCATAAGCAAAAAAGAAAAGCGTCAGCCCCAAAATGCCGGTCACCGTCCAAACCCGGCTCATCTCTTCAAAGACAAAATTTTGCTTCCCCAGAAACCTTACCCCAAAGTAATAGATGAACTCATCATATTTAGGCAAAGGCTGATCTTCCGGCTCAATGCTTTCTTCCTCAGCCATAGGACAATAATTACCGTAGACCATTTCTTTAGTATGGCAATCGAAAACAGCATATTCAAAATCAATCTTCAATGCATGTCGTATGAAGGTCGATTCCAGATAATGCTCCAAGACATTTGCGTCAATGACATCATCAATATTTACGACATAATAGTCCGGCGATTCCCTGACGACAATTTCATAAGAAGGAAGATTTCCACCATTGTATTGGGCAATACGCTCTGCCACTTCCATGAGAGCAATTCTTGCTCGTTCGTCAAAAGTTCTGTTCTCCAATGACCAACTCTCATAGATCCAATAGGCTTGTAAGCTTAAAATACCTAGTATCGCAAGCACTCCAAGCAGAACAACTCGTCTTATTGTTGTTGACTTCATTCCGCTCCTAAAATAAATAAACCTATGCGCTCTATCCTTTTTAATCCTCCAATTAACATGCGATTAACGAATTCAAGTTGGACTCGACCTCATAATTGATCCTGATTCCTTCTTTCTTTTTGATATTTTTGGAGTAGCATGCATCCATTTCGAATCATCATATCGCTTTTGTGCCTAATTGGACTTCTCTTAGTTCAAATACCCAATACCTATGGACAAAAGGGCAATCCTTTCGAATTGAGACATCGATTAAAAAAAATGGATCTTCCGGATGTACTTCAAGAGGATGCTGTCCAGGGAGATAGCTCATTGACTGCTCAGAATACCCTACCAAATGGCCTGGATCCATTGGAATCCCCCGTTGACCAAGCGAACTTTTCAGATAGGATACAAGATTCCCTTCCTCCTGCTTCCGCAAATGAAAGCGCAGCTGAGGACTCTATGCACACGGATCCACTCCGAAGCTCCACAAAATCGAAAGAAGAGGAAGTTGTAGATGTGCCTATGCCTGAGGTACTGCAATCCAAGCGGAACCTCATCTTTGGCACCTTTATTATTTTGGCCCTGTTTCTAACAGTAGTCATATCTTTTGATCGGAAAGTAGTCAATCACATCCTCCGTTCCATTCTCAATGACAATTACCTAAATATGCTGCATAGGGACCAAAAAGGACGCTGGCCCATGCAGTTTGTATTTTTGTATGTCTTCTTTTTAGCGAACGTGGCACTTTTCATTTTCCTTACGGTTGACAGATGGGAATATGATCAGATTACAGCGAACTTATTAGTCCTTTTCTTAATCGTTTCTTTGATCTATTCATTCAGACACTTGAGTCTGAATTATCTTGGGAATACTTTTGAAATTACACGGGAAACAGGGCAATTCAGTTTCACTATCATGCTCTTTAATATCTTTTTAGGTCTTATATTGATGCCTATCAACCTATTTATAGCATTTGCTCCCGTAGAAATATCAAGTATCTTCATATATATAGGTTTGATTATCATAATTCTAACATTCGTTTTGAGGCAACTTAGGGGCTTGTTTATTGCTAATCGACTTCTTTTCAACCATCAATTCCATTTTATTTTGTACCTTTGCACCGTCGAAATCGCACCTATATTGGTGTTGATTAAGTTCTTTCAACCTTACTTCAACTAAAAGAGAGAAAAACGAGTCGCATGGCTTCACAAACAAAAGAGCAGTTGAAACGAGTTGATACTATCTTAGTTTCCCAGCCCAAACCTGAACGCTCACCCTTTTTCAAACTAGAAGAGAAATATGGCGTTAAAATTGATTTTCGACCCTTCATACATGTCGAAGACGTAACAGAAAAGGAATTTAGAAAAACGCGTATTCGTCCCGACGAATACACTGCAGTCATCATGACTTCCAGAAATGCGATTGAGCATTATTTCAGAATGTGTGAAGAAATGCGCATCAAAGTTTCTGAGGACATGAAGTACTTTTGCTTATCTGAAGCAGTAGCCACTTACCTGCAGAAGTTTATTACCTACAGAAAGCGCAAAGTATTTGTTGGAAAAAGAACCATTCAGGATCTGGCCCCGGCCTTCAAAAAGCATAAGGATAAAGAGAAGTTCTTGCTTCCTTGCTCAAATTTAGGCAGTAAGCAAGTGACCAGTTGGTTGGAGCAAGAAGGAATCAATTTTCAGGAGGCCATGATGTATCGTACTGTAAGTAGCGATCTTTCTGACCTCAGTGATATTACTTATGACGTCCTTGTGTTTTTCAGTCCTTTAGGAATAGAATCCTTGTACGAAAATTTCCCAGAGTTCAAGCAAAATGAAACGCGCATTGCGGTCTACGGAAATAGCACAAGTAAGGCCGTAACGGAAAAAGGCTTAACCATTAATATTAAAGCGCCTCAACCTGAAACTCCTTCAATGACGATGGCTCTTGAAAAATATATCAAAGAAGCTAACTTAGAGAACTAATTATTGAACCCGGAAGGCCTTCCGGGTTTTTTATTGGTAAATGATTTAAGTGAACTGGATCGAAGAATTAAAAGAGCGGCTGCAGCCACATGCATTACCGGGTCAGAAAAGTCAATCTGAACTTGCTGCATTTAAAGGTTTATTCGGCCGCCCTCCTGAGAATGTAAAAGAAGCCGGTGTATTGGCCCTTTTCTACCCTCATAAAAAAGGATGGCATATTTGTTTTATACAACGGCCCAAGAGAAACCCCAATGACCCCCATTCCGGCCAGATTTCTTTCCCCGGAGGCAAACGCGAAAAAAGCGATGCGAACCTTTGGTATACAGCCATTAGAGAAACAGAAGAAGAGATTGGTATTAAAGCTTCCTCCATTCAGAGAATTGGCTCACTCACGGAGCTCTACATCCCTGTATCCAATTTCATCGTGTACCCCAAAGTAGGATTCATTGAACACGAACCAAAATTCATT
Organism: uncultured Saprospiraceae bacterium; assembly: GCA_964525165.1. Taxonomy (GTDB): domain Bacteria; phylum Bacteroidota; class Bacteroidia; order Chitinophagales; family Saprospiraceae; genus JAWLFI01. The sequence continues at coordinate 65,026 of CAZGGG010000002.1, forward strand.
CTGCAAGAGGAAGAAGTCGCTGCCATGATAACACCCCCCGTGAATCATTTTCTTCACCCGCAAGCCATACACAAGACAAATATGACTGTAAAAAATAACGTTCAACTGAAGGCCGTTCCCCACTTTCAATTTGAGCATCATTTAATCTGGGGGGCAACAGCCATGATGTTTAATGAATTACGATCAATAATGCAATTGCTACAATCAGATATCGACTAATTTTTTGTATTATTCCTAGCATAGAAAACACTGAACATGACAAGCATACAAAAGATCTACAAACCTGAGAATAAAGTTCGAATCGTAACAGCCGCTTCATTATTTGACGGACATGATGCAGCTATCAATATCATGCGCCGAATTATGCAACGATCCGGCGCGGAAGTCATTCACTTAGGGCATAACCGATCCGTTCAGGAAATTGTGGACACCGCCGTTCAAGAGGATGCTCAGGCCATTGCGATCACTTCTTACCAAGGAGGCCATGTGGAGTTTTTTAAGTACATGCATGATCTATTAAAAGAGCAAGGAGCTGATCACATCAAAATTTTTGGTGGTGGAGGCGGAACCATCTTACCTACTGAAATTGAGGAGTTGCATGATTATGGCATTGACAGGATCTACTCCCCTGATGATGGACGCTCTATGGGGCTGCAGGGCATGATTAATGATTTGCTTCAAAAATGCGACTTTGCCGTTGGGGACCACCTCAACGGAGAACTGAAGCAGCTTGAAGCCCACTCGAAAAAATCAGTAGCTCGACTCATTACGGCCGTTGAAAACTTTCCGGAATCCGCAGAAAGTTGGATGAAAGAAGTCAGGTCGAAAGCCGAAAAAAGCACAGCGCCCATACTTGGAATTACGGGTACAGGTGGAGCAGGAAAATCCAGCTTAGTCGATGAATTGATCAGAAGATTCCTTTTGGATTTCGATGATAAGAGAATTGCTATTGTTTCTGTTGATCCGTCTAAACGAAAAACAGGAGGTGCGCTTCTAGGCGACCGGATTCGTATGAATTCCGTAAACCATGAGCGCGTCTTTATGAGATCCTTAGCTACTCGTCAGTCCAACCTTGCACTATCCAAGCATGTGCAATCCGCATTAGATATTCTGAAAGCGAGTGGATATGATTTTATCATTCTTGAAACCTCTGGCATAGGTCAATCCGATACAGAAATTATCGATCACTCTGATGTCTCTCTTTATGTCATGACTCCCGAGTATGGCGCAGCCAGCCAACTTGAAAAAATTGACATGTTGGATTTCGCAGATGTGATCGCCCTCAATAAGTTTGACAAAAGAGGAGCCTTGGATGCCCTCAGAGATGTCAAAAAACAATACAAAAGAAATCATGAACTTTGGGATACAGATGATGAGGAAATTCCTGTTTTTGGTACCATAGCTTCCCAATTCAACGACCCGGGCACCAATACTCTATATAAAAATCTAATGGATCTGATCGAAGAAAAGACCAAAAGCGGCTTACATTCGACCTTTGCTCCTTCTGAGGAAATGAGTGAAAAGATCTACATCATCCCGCCCAATCGCGTTCGCTATTTATCAGAAATTGCAGAAAATAATCGTTCCTACGATCAATGGGTAGAGGAACAAGTCAGAATGGCGAGACAACTCTTCAGCTTGAAAAACAGCATCGAAATCCTTAAAGGGTCTCAACAAGATGATCGTGCCAGTATTCAACGCTTAGAAGAACTATACGAAAGGAACAAACTGCTCATGGATGGTCGCTGTACCATCATTCTAGATCAGTGGGAACAAAAACTCAAAGATTATTCAGGAGACACCTATACCTACACGGTCAGAGGGAAAGAGATTAATGTACCCTTAACAACGGAGACCCTATCGCATACTAAAATCCCAAAGGTCATTCTACCTAAATATGAGGACTGGGGCGAAATCCTTCGATGGAGCCTCCAGGAGAACGTCCCCGGTGAATTT
>CAZGGG010000002.1:66991-69780 GCA_964525165.1 uncultured Saprospiraceae bacterium
CGATGGGTATTAAAAGAAAATGTACCCGGAGAGTTTCCATTTACCGCAGGGGTTTACCCATTCAAAAGAGCGGGAGAAGACCCGACTAGAATGTTTGCCGGTGAAGGTGGCCCGGAACGTACCAATAAACGCTTTCATTACCTTTCATTGGATATGCCGGCTGCCAGGCTTTCCACCGCTTTTGACTCGGTCACTCTCTATGGTGAAGACCCGGATTATAGGCCTGACATTTATGGAAAAGTAGGAAATTCTGGGGTGAGTGTATGTTGTTTGGACGATGCCAAAAAGCTGTATTCCGGATTTGATTTGTGCGACCCCACGACTTCCGTGTCCATGACGATCAACGGGCCTGCGTCTACTATTTGTGCCTTCTTCATGAATACGGCCATCGATCAACAATGTGAATTATATATTCGAGAACACGGTTTAGAAGATAAGGTCGAGGCCAAACTCAAAGAATTGTATGACGATAAAGGACTGAAACGTCCTTCCTATCAAGGCGATTTGCCGGAAGGCCACAATGGCTTGGGTCTATTATTACTAGGACTCACCGGCGATCAAGTATTAGATGGTGAAGTCTATCAAAGACTTAAAGCCAAAGCACTTTCTTCGGTAAGAGGAACTGTCCAGGCGGATATCCTGAAAGAAGATCAAGCGCAGAATACGTGTATCTTCTCCACTGAGTTTTCGCTAAAGATGATGGGAGATGTCCAACAATATTTCATCGACCAGAAAGTCAGAAATTTCTATTCTGTATCTATATCAGGCTATCATATTGCCGAAGCCGGAGCCAACCCTATTACTCAATTAGCTTTTACGCTGGCCAATGGGTTTACTTTTGTAGAGTATTATCTATCGAGAGGGATGGATATTAATGACTTTGCCCCGAATTTGTCTTTTTTCTTCTCTAACGGGATTGATGCAGAATACTCTGTGATCGGTAGAGTGGCAAGAAGGCTCTGGGCTAAAGCCATGAGAGACAAATACAACGCCAATGCTAGAAGTCAAAAACTGAAGTATCATATTCAGACCTCAGGGAGATCCTTGCATGCTCAGGAAATCAGCTTTAATGATATCCGAACTACTCTTCAGGCCCTTTATGCGATCTATGATAACTGCAATTCACTGCATACCAATGCTTATGATGAGGCGATTACCACGCCTACAGAAGAAAGTGTACGCAGAGCCATGGCGATCCAATTGATCATTAATAAAGAATTGGGACTGGCGAAAAATGAAAATCCACTTCAAGGTTCTTTCATCATTGAAGAATTGACAGATTTGGTAGAAGAAGCGGTCTTGACTGAGTTTGACCGTATCACAGAAAGAGGAGGTGTGTTAGGTGCGATGGAAACGATGTACCAAAGAGGAAAAATCCAGGAAGAAAGTCTCTACTACGAAACCTTAAAACATACCGGTGAAATGCCCATTATCGGGGTAAATACTTTCTTATCAAAAGAAGGTTCGCCAACGATTGTCCCGGGCGAGGTGATCCGCGCAACCAAAGAAGAAAAAGAGAACCAGATTCAAACATTGGAAAAACTCCATGAAGCTAGGAAATCTGAAGCTGAAGTCGCACTGCAGGAATTGCAAGAAGCAGCACTCAGAAATGAAAATATCTTTAAGCACCTTATGGAATGCACGAAACATTGCTCATTAGGGCAAATCACTAATGCACTTTACGAAGTGGGCGGTCAGTACAGAAGAAATATGTAAAATGAAGTACCCTTCCCCACTATTTTTAATGCTTATTGGCCTTATGCTATGCTGGCTTTCCTGCAAAGAAACAGCGGACGATATGACGGGTCAGCCACCAGTACATCCGGAATTGATCGAGTTTGTCAATTTGCCGGAGGGTTTTCGAATACACTCTTTTGCGGAAGCAGTTGAAGGAGCGAGATCGGTCGTCGTATCAGATAGTGGTTGGGTGTTCGTAGGTACCCGCGCTGCCGGAAAAGTCTATGCCTTAAAAGATCTGGATGATGATTTTAAGTCCGATACGATGATAACATTAGTGGAAGGCCTTCAACAGCCCAATGGCGTTGCCTTGTACCAGGATGATCTGTACATCGCTGAGATTTCTAAAGTGTGGCGCATTCCGGATATTGCCCATAAGATTCCGGAACAGTGGAATGTAGAGCTTGTATATGATGCACTTCCAACTGAAACGCATCATGGATGGCGATATATAAAATTCGGACCTGATGAGAAACTTTATATCGCCATTGGAGCCCCTTGTAATGTATGCCTGGAGTCTGATGATCGCTTTGCGACTATCTGTCGGATGAATCCCGATGGCTCTGAGTTTGAAGTGGTTCATTCCGGCATCCGAAATAGTGTAGGCTTCGACTGGCACCCGGAAAGCTGCTACCTGTGGTTTACAGATAATGGGAGAGACTGGTTGGGAGATGACCTTCCGGCATGTGAATTAAATGTGGCTCGGAACGATCAACAACACTATGGCTTCCCTTTTTGCCATCAGGGAGATCTGCCCGATCCTGATTTTGGGTCTCAAGCGGATTGTGATCGTTTTTCAGCGCCTGCTCTAAAACTTGGGCCCCATGTAGCACCTTTAGGACTCACCTTCCTCTATAAAGCCCAAGTTCCCACTTCTTATAAGGATAAAGTTTTAATCGCCGAACATGGTTCCTGGAACCGGTCGACTCCTATCGGATACCGGCTGAGTATGACATCTGTAGACTCTACTGAAGCGGGAACCTATGAAATCTTTGCTGATGGTTGGTTAGATGGGACAGACAAAAAAGGACGACCTGTGGACCTGGAGCTCT
>CAZGGG010000002.1:69790-77822 GCA_964525165.1 uncultured Saprospiraceae bacterium
TACCGACGGCTCTATCCTACTGACCGATGATTTTGCCCATAGAGTGTATCGCATCTATTACGAGGACTGATTGATTGATGAAGTCAATGAGTTCCTCTTTTACTTTTTGACCTTTGTCTTCAATATACCACTTCTGCGTCCAGTATGCTCGAGTTTCACTATCCATTTCCGGATCCCGTTTCCACTCTCTTATTTTATTTTGAATCGACTGAGGCCTTGGGCCCCAGCTACCTATTACCTTCCGCGATGCAGGATCGTACGCAATAACTTTCGGTATCGACCTGGCACCGTCCGTTAAGAAAGCATCGATTAATTCAGGATGCTGATCCCTATAAATCATTTTCAGATCGAGCATCGGTACATGATCAACCATTTGAATGAGGAAAGGAATACTATTGGCGGCATCCCCACACCAATGTTCTGTGAGTACCAATAAATGAATGGAGAAGGACAAGTCTTTTAGGTTGGCCCAATCCGATTCCGTCCAGCGGTTTCGTTTCAACAAGCGACGAACCCGCGTTTGGTTCATCTCTGTATAACGGAAATAAGACGGAGGCTCCGTCGTTTCCTCTGATTGGTGATATAAGCTTTCCAGATGCTCTTCTACAGACTCAGCCTGCTCGATATAATTCTTGGGTAGTAATTCCATAAGGGTGCAATAGTGTTGGGATAACGCTCATTTTATCAATCAAGAGCGCTTTGAACTTCGGTTTTCTAAACGTTACTATATAAACGAGGGAATAAGAAAAAGTTTAGTCATCTGCCTTTGGGTTAAGAATCCTCATCCTCTTCAACTTCCAATAATTCAACTCGCACAATTTCCACTTTGGTATCTGCCACTTTTTCTATTGTGAAGCGGTGCTGGCCGATTTCTACCTCCTCTCCTTCTTCAGGGATATTTCCTTCGGTCATGACGATATATCCTGATAAGGTTGTGTATTCGCCTTCCGGCAAATGTAGATCCGGAAATTGCTCATTGATATATTGCAACTCTAAACGACCGGACAGTCTATAATGGCGTTCATCTATTTGTTCTTCGACATGTAACTCCGCATCATGTTCATCTTCGATCTCTCCAAAGATTTCTTCCAGCGTATCTTCCAGCGTGATCAAACCACTAGTTCCCCCAAACTCATCAACCACATATGCCATATTGGTCCCTTCCTTGATAAACTTCAACATTAAATCCTGCACACTCATAGCTTCAGGGACCAAATCTATATCCAACAATATTTTCCGGATACTGGAAGGCATTTTAATTAATTGTTGATGATGAACATACCCCAAAATATCATCTAAGTCTCCATTGGTAACAATGATTCGAGAGTGTTTGGTCTCTTGAAAAAGTTTCGATAATTCAAGAATCCCTGCAGATACATCTATGTGTCGAATCTCATTCCTTGGAACCATACAAGAACGAACTCGGGTCTGCTTGAGGTGTAAAGCATTTTTAAACATTTCTGTTTCCAGTTCTTCTTCGGAGTCCTCAGCTTGCCCTTCCACAAATTCCTCTAAATCATAACGGGTCAATTGTATAGGATTATCCTCTGTTGGTACACGGAGAATATACTTTAAGAATAGCGTACTCAATCCCTTCATGAATGAGGCAGGAATCGCAAATACCTGCTTAAAGAACCACAGCAAATAAGTAAATGCATGCAATAATTGATTGGCAAATAATCGAAAAAGGGTCTTCGGCAGATATTCGCCAAAAACCAAAACTACCGCTGTAATCAATAAGGTTTGAATCAATCCTAAAACCAAAGGAGAGGAGATGTAAGGTTCCAAAACCGGCTCCAACACCAGGCTCATGAGGTAGGTAAAAATGACCAGTACGATGTTATTCCCCACAAGCATGACCGCCAGAAACTGCTCCGGACGATCATAAAAAGCTGCCAGGATTCGGCCCCTTCTGGAACCATCCGATCGCTTCAATTCTATTTCTAACTTACTGGCAGAAATAAAGGCTATCTCTGAGCCGGAGAAGAAGGCAGATAATAATAATGCAGATAAAATCGCTATGACCAACATGGTACAAAGATAAGACCTTTACTCCATAGTATCGCTTTAAGAAAACAGCTCAGCTGATGGAAATTCCAAGAAACAGATTGGATACGTTTTATAACCTAAGGAAGGAATGCACTGCTTCATAATACTTTCTATGTGCATCATTTAATTAGGTTCTCGATCTTCAACATCAACAGAGCCCTTCATAGCCTTGATTTCCCATTCGCTGAAGTCATCTTTAGATCGGAAACCAAATCCATATATTAATTTCCCGGCTGTTTGAATGCGCACGTATTTCTCCGTCGTCAGTATGTTTTCTTTTTGGTCCCAGATAAGATCTTCCGCTTTTAGGGTATCCCCCTCCAAGTTGTAGAGGTGTACATTTCCACTCACAAATATTTCCGACTTACTTCTGCGGTTCTCACCATATTCAGCATCCAACCAACTTTCCACATATTGGCCTTTATTAAAAAACTCCGCACTTACCCCTTTCGGAAAAATATCTGTCCCGTTAGTGACGGCCGCTTGTCGATGCATTTCCGGAGCGTAGATTTTTGTTTTCACTATTCCCGAATCAGAATAGATGATGACCGGTTCGATAATTAATTCAATCTCGGGATCCGGGTAATTGAAAAGATTTTGAACTTCTGCAAGATCATTCTCGCAGGAGGCCAGACATAAGATTCCGAGGAACCAGCCTACTATATTTATCTTCTGAGCCATAGGTCTCCTTCAAAAGTTCGAACACTTCCGTCTATAAAGCGGATCTCTACTAAATATACATAAATACCAGGGTCTGCTAATCTACCTTTAAAGGTTCCATCCCAACCTGAACTTTCAATGCCGGGCATAATATTTTGGGCCTCATATACCAATTCTCCCCATCGAGAGAAGACTTTCAAATCCATTCCTGCCGCTGAAACATTTGAATAGGCCGTAAAAAAGTCATTGATATTGTCTCCATTAGGACTGAAGGCATTGGGAATATAGGTGGGATAGGTAGCTTTCAGATCCAGATAAAAGCTATCTATCGCCGTACAGCCCAAACTGTCTGATACACTAAAGAAATAATAGGTGGATGCAATCGGAAGAGCGGTGGTAGCAAAACAAGTAGGACAGTCGACCGTTTCGGAAGGTTCCCATTGAGCCATAATATTGCCACCGGGCAAGAAAGCATCGCCACTTATTAAAATTTGTTCCCCCAAATCAACAGTTTGGTCCGATCCGGCTTCAGCAAAAATATTGGGGTCACAACAAATCAGTTCAAATCTCTTTGTCACCGTTTCCTTGCACCCTTTAGAGGACAATACTTCCATACTGATCACCTTAGGGCCGGCTTTATCATAAGTAATGGAAAAGGGACCTTCTCCCGTACCCGTACCCGTACCCGGATTTGCGGAAGCACCAAAATACCAATTCACTTGTACCACACTATCTACGGAACTACTATCAATCAATTCAATGCCCAAAGGATCTTCATAGCAAGCTTCTGGACTGATCAATTCAAAATCCGCATTCGTTCCCTCAAAGGTTCCGGTGCCTCCAAACTCGATCTCAAAACCACTACCGGAGCCTGAGAAGTTATTTACGGCCAATGCATAAGCCTTGCCTGCTTCCATATTAATTGGGCGAAGCCAATTATCTTGCCCCTGCTCGCATCCCGCCGGTTCACTATCATCATTGGCTTCAGGGCGCAATCCTGTGGGCCCATGACAGTCCGTGGGATACTCTGCAATAGCGGCTCCGGCTGCCATACAGCGTAAGATTCTCTTGTCGCTACAATCATCAATTCCATTAGGCAATTCAAATAGCACAAAGTCAAGGTCATCGACAATATTCAGTGGACTGAGTGCAAAAGTAAGAGATCCGCTTTCCTTGCAAATCCATTTGAACCAGGTGGAATTGGTCTCATTATTCGCGCCCGGAAACCTATTGCTAAAACATAGGGCATCCATCAACTCGTCCGGATCATTGCCCTCACCATCAATGAGGGGCACAATAAAACTGCTCTTGTCACATAATAATGCTCCTTGCGGACAGTCAGACTGGGGATCCACAGGTGCATTGAAATTACGTATACAAAGCTGGAAGCTTCCATCAAAGCCATTCCCGGACTGAACACGGATGAAATAATCTTGTCCGGGCAACAAACCATCTTGTTTCAATTCCACAAATTGATTCCGAGCATCATCACTCGCGCAATTCACTCCTGAGGATAAGGTCTGACCGCAATTACCAAAGTAAAGTTGTGCCTCCGGTGCTTGTAGTGAGCCGCCCCTGGCAGAGCGGGTGGCCCCTCTGATAATCACACTCATTTCTGTGGCTTCTGCGGTAAACACAAACCATATATCCTCTTGCTCCCCATTAAAACAGTCTGCAGGCTCATATCCTGAAAGCCCCAAGCCGTCTGTTGAGTAGGCTTCATTGGCAGAGCAAAAGTTCGTAGGGTCTGCAATTCGGATCGGGTCGAAACAATCCGCCCCGGTTTGGGCAGCCAAACTGCTGAAAAGACAAAAAAACAATAAACAATATTTTAAATTCCCTCTCATCATTTCCTTAAACGTATTTTCCGCTGATATTGCGCCCACAAGGCTCAAAATGTTTACCTTCGTCTTATAGAGAACCCGAAGGGCAAAAACGCTCGAAAGTTAACACAATTTAACAGTCCAATGGATTTTATAGCTCACATCAACGTCATGCCGCACGAGGAATTACTGGATCCTCAAGGAAAAGCTGTATTGAAAAACCTGAAAAATATTGAGGTAACTACCGCTACGAATGTGCGTATTGGAAAGCATATCACGCTCGAATTCTCAGCTGACTCAGAGGAAGCTGCAAACGAAATCGTGCATCACGCCTGTAAAAACCTCTTGGTCAATGTGATCGTGGAACAATATGAGTTCAGCTTGGAAAAAGCCTGAACATGCTCACCCTAGTGCCCACGCCGATTGGCAATTTAGATGATATCACCTTTCGTTCTGTAAAAGTATTGGAGTCTGTCGATCTGATCCTGGCTGAGGATACACGTCATGCAGGTCGTCTGTTACAGCATCTTGAAATTAAAAAGCCGTTGCGGTCTTACCATGCGCACAATGAACATAAAGTTGTGGAGCAGTTGGTAGAAGACTTACAATCCGGTGTCCAGATGGCTTTGATTACAGATGCCGGAAGTCCGGGTATTTCTGATCCCGGTTTTTTATTGACGCGGGCTTGCATTCAGGCAGGAATTGAAGTAATCTGCCTTCCGGGCGCCAATGCGATTATCCCCGCTTTAGTGGGGTCAGGTCTTCCTTGTGATAAATTCTATTTTGAGGGATTTCTCCCTGTCAAAAAGGGGCGTAATACCCGCCTACAGTACCTATCGGAATTAGGGGTAACTATGGTTTTGTATGAGTCTCCGCATAAGATTCTAAAAACATTGAAGCAGCTAGCCGAAGTATTAGGGTCGGATCGTGAAGCATGTGTTGCCCGGGAAATCAGCAAGTTGCATGAGGAATTTATCAGGGGTTCTCTTACTGAGATCCTTCAGAATTTGGAACAACGTCCCAAGATCAAGGGGGAGATTACCTTGGTAGTGGCGGGAAGAGGGACGTAGGGATTTGGTTACTGCGGGCGGCTTTGATTATTTGATTATTTGATTATTTGATTATTTGATTATTTGATTATTTAGGATAGTGATTAATTTTTAATCAAGTTGATTATATTCTAATCATTTCATACTCTTACACTTATTTTCTGGTGTCGGTTCAAAGCAAGAGGTCTGCTGCGTGGGCGCTCCGCCTCTGGCGGACAGGCTTAGGCGGCTTTGATGTCCAGTCCATGCGGTCTGCCGCTTGGGCGCCGCAGGCGGCTCTGTGGTCTGCCGTCCGCCTTACATATGTATCGGCCGATTATCCGTCGCTGCCAATGCTGCTTCCTTAATCCCTTCGCTATAGGTAGGATGTGGGTGGGACATGCGTGCCATATCTTCTGCCGATCCACGGAACTCCATGATACTCACGGCTTCCATGATCATGTCCGCCGCCCGGGCCCCACAAATGTGCGCACCTAATAATTCGTCTGTTTCTTTATGGGCTAATAGCTTAATCGTTCCTTCAGTATCCATACTGGCTCGGGCACGACCCAAAGCTTTGTAAGGGAATTTACCCACTTTATAGGGTACACCGGCCTCTTTAAGTTGCTCTTCGGTCTGACCTACACCGGCCACTTCCGGCCAGGTATACACAACATTGGGAATCAAATTGTAATGAATGTGTGGCTTCTGCCCTGCCATCAATTCAGCGACCATCACTCCCTCTTCCTCTGCCTTATGGGCCAGCATAGCCCCTCTGACCACATCGCCAATGGCATAGATATGCTCCTTAGCGGTTTGTAAATGGTCGTTGACCTCTAACTGTCCTTTATCATTGGTCTTTAAGCCTGCATTTTCAAGTCCCAAGCTTTGTGTATAGGGTCTTCGGCCAATGGCCACCAAGCAATAGTCAGCTTTCAGCTCAAAAGACTCATCACTATCCCGTTTATCCACCGTTACCGTTACAGATCGTGAAGTCGCTTTAACTGCACTGACTGCATGTTTAAAATGGAATTTTACACCTAGCTTCTTCATAGATCTCATGAGTTCTTTCCCCATGTCCTTATCCATGGTAGGAATCGCTCGGTCCAAGTATTCAATGACCTGAACCTCTGTGCCTAAGCGCGCAAATACAGAACCTAACTCTAATCCGATCACTCCAGCACCAACAACAATCATCTTTTTAGGCAATTTCTCGATCTCTAAAGCCTCTGTCGAGGTGATGACCCGCTTTTTATCGTATTGGAACATATCCGGCGTATTAGGTTTCGAACCGGTCGCGATCACAATCTTCTCTGCTGTTAATTCTTTATCGCCCTCTTTTCCGGAAACCTTCACGGTATGCTCATCTACAAAGCTGCCCCAGCCGGTATGCACATCGATTTTATTCTTCTTCATCAGAAAACCGATCCCTTGCACATTTTCCTCCACCACGGATCGCTTTCGGGCGATCATCTGTTTCATATTCAGATTTAAGCCTTCAATATCAATCCCGTGCGTTTCAAATTTCTCCTTTGCATCATGATAGTGTTCTGAGGAATCCAGCAACGCCTTGGAAGGAATACAACCCACATTCAAACAGGTCCCGCCCAAAGTGTCATACTTTTCGATGATAGCTGTTTTCATTCCCAATTGTGCCGCTCTGATGGCACATACATATCCACCGGGTCCTGAACCGATGACAATTAGATCATATTTCATGCTTAGTTGCTTTTGTCCGGCCTGTTGCCTTTTCCTTTATTCTTTTGTTGGTTGTTCCTAGAATTTGTGTTCTTGGAATTTGAATTTCGAGGACCTTTCCTTCGATTGGGCCTTTTATTCCTAGACTTTTGATTGTTGTTTCCCTTCTCTTGGGTGTTGGACTTTCCTTTTGCATTGGATGATTTATTCGAACGGCCTCGTCCTCTTCGTTTGTTTCTTTTCGGCTTCTTTTGCTCTTTAGGCAGCTCAATCACACCGGTGACATCATCCGTAAAGTCTATCACATCCTCATCCTCAGTCTGGTTGTAGGTAATACCTTTCAACTCGGTAGGCTTCTCACCTTTTTTATTCATCTCTAGCACTTCCTTGACCCGATCAACGTCCAGTGCCAGAATGACCCTTCTCCCTTTCCCATCGTCTAATGAATAATACATTTGACGCTTGAAAATATCCATCTTGATCAGAAACGCTTTTGCGGAAGCGGTATAGAGCTTATCAGCATTCTTAGGGAAATCCTTCAAAGCTTCCATATAGGTATCCAACTCATAGTTCAGGCAGCACTTTAAACGTCCACACTGACCTGATAATTTGGATTGATTGATGGATAAGTTTTGATAGCGAGCTGCTGAAGTGGAGACCGATTTAAAGTCCGTTAACCAGGTGGAGCAACACAATTCACGTCCACATGGGCCCAAGCCGCCAATTCGCGCGGATTCCTGGCGGGCTCCGATTTGTCGCATTTCAATTTTGACC
>CAZGGG010000002.1:77832-126218 GCA_964525165.1 uncultured Saprospiraceae bacterium
CCCTAATGCTCATAGTATTCATAGAAGATATCCAGAAGTTGCAATTCTTATCCCAGACACTGTTGGAAGACCTTGTGGCGGATGATGTGTCTCATGTCAAAGAATGTATGATTTTCAAAGTGGTCATTTCAATTTTGACCTTGAACTCTTGTGCGTAGGAGCGCACGAGCTCACGAAAATCCACTCTACCTTCTGCTGTGTAATAGAAAGTAGCCTTACGCAAATCGCAACGGTATTCGACATCACCAATTTTCATTTCCAGACCCAGCGTACGAGCAATGGCTCTGGCTTTGACCATGGCTTCGTGTTCTTTCGAACGGGCTTCATCTACCTTTTCGAGATCTTTCTCGTGTGCAATACGAATAATGTCAAATTGGACATCACTTTCTCGCACCTTCTTCTTTTTCATTTGCAAGCGGACGAGATCTCCGCTTAGACCGATCTTGCCGATGTCATAACCACTCTTGTCGTCCACTACGACCCAATCCCCGGTGACCGCATGCACGGAATCCGGTAATTTGTAAAAACCTTTCGAGGCACCATTTTTAAAGCTTACCTCGCAAATATCATATGGATTCGGGTCGTGGATATCCATGACCTTGATCCAATCAAATGTATTCAGTTTATTACAGCCGCCTGTGGCGCAACTTCCATTGTTCTGACATCCTTTGGGCGCTCCATCGGTTCCTGTCGCACATCCTGCACAACCCATAAGAATATAGATTTTAGATTATTTCCTTTATGAAAATAATTCTTCCAAAAATATTAAAAAGAACGGAGAAACGTTTTCGAGATTGTTCCTTTTCGGTCAAAAGAGCAATTTTCTGCTCTCCAATTCCGGCGCTCGATGAATCACCCTATGGATCATCAAGGATTGCCGGGCGATCAAAATTTTTCGATTGGCATTGCGCTCCACTGATCGAATAGACTGCTCGATCAGTTCTTTGATCTCAAAAATCTGATCCAACTCCAGCAGCTTAGCGAGATTGAGAATAGGCTTTTGTGCTTCTTCAGAAAGCCTTAATTGGGTTTGATTCAATTTTCCGGCAAGCAAGATTTGCTCCAAGGCATTCAAGCCCACTTCCAAAAAATTCTTCAATTGCTGTTTCGTCCAGTTTTGGTATTGGCTCACCTTGTCCATGAGCTCTTTCGGCGCCAATTTATAACACACCCGCATCCATAGAATGAATTCCAAAAAGAGATCATCATTCCCGGCATCTAATAATTTTAGGGCCTGATTCATATCTCCATCCGCAATAAAAGCCATCTTGGCCGCCATCTCCTCCTCTACCCCTTTATGCTTCCGCAAATAGGCGGCCATTTCATCATCCAAAAGCGGTTTGATCACCAAAGATTGACATCTGGATTGAATGGTATTCAAGATTCGAGAGCGATCCTCCGTCACCAAATAGATATACATCCCCTCAGGGGGCTCCTCGATGAGCTTTAATAATCGATTGCCCTCTGTATCTAGAAATTCTGCGAACCATATCACCAGAACTTTCTCCTTCCCCTGATAAGACTTCAGACTGGAAAACTGAAGCATGGCTTGTAATTCTTTGGCATTGATATTCAGATTCCCTTTCTCAGCATCCGCTTGCATCATCCAATCCTGTAAATCTGCAAAAGGATTCATCATCAATAGATCCCGCCAATGTTCCATTAAATCCGCTGAACCCAATTTAGTTCCTACCATAGGAAAGGTATAATGGACATCCGGGTGACCGAGTTTATGCGTCTTCTGACATGCCTCGCATTGCCCACAGCTATCTTCTTCGGTTCGCTGCAAACAAGTCTGATAAGCAATTAAGGCACGTACCAAAGGCAAGGTCCCTCTACCTGCCTCTCCCGCAAACAGCAAGGCGTGCGGCAACTTGCTTGCACGTACAGCTGTCCGCAGATAATTTTTAATGTCTTCTTGTCCCGGTATATCTTTAAAAAACACTCTTGTAAATTGTAGGATAAAGGTAGGATTCTAAACCCTTACGGCAAATTTACGTTCCATCAAATGAAAAGTAAATCCTATGAAAGTCTCCGTATATCGAAAAGCCCATTTTAACGCCGCCCATCGTATTTATAATCCGGATTGGAGTGATGAGCGCAATATGGAAGTCTTTGGCAGTTGTGCCAATCCACATTATCATGGCCACAATTATGAATTAGAGGTGAAAGTTACCGGGGAGGTCAATCCCGAAACCGGCTATTTGATCGACTTAAAAGATTTGAAGCAGATCATCAAAACAGAGGTGGAAGATCGCTTAGATCATAAGAATCTCAATGAGCAAGTCGATGAATTCAAAGAGCTCATCCCCACGGCCGAGCATATTGCGTATGTGATTTATCATCTGATTCGAAATAAATTGGATGAAGCCTATGACTTGCAGGTACGCTTGTATGAGACACCTCGGAATTTTGTAGAGTATCCGGTGGGGTGATGGAAATGTTGGGGCGTTTGGGAGTTTGGAGGTTTGTGCGCTATGAAATGAAGAGCTGTTATAAAATGGAAAGCTTAGAGCGTAGATCTATATGAATAGCTAGAACTGCCGAGATGGTCTTTAATGATACTGGCTTCCCTTCAGGCGAACTCTCCTCTGTTCGCTGCCTACTAAAAAAGCCCTTCACCACATAATGGAGAAGAGCTTTTCTTACTTTTGAATAGCATCAATGCTATAAATTATCCTTTCTTAATCTACGAGTCGTGATGACTTGTCCATCTTCGTCTAAAACACGAACAATGTAGACACCTTTAGGTAAATAACCTGCTTGGACGCGCACTTGCGGACCATATGCTTTCTTTTGAAGCATTTCCTTACCTAACAAATCATATACCACTACAGATCCAATATTTCTATTAGCCCGAATGTTGAAGTGGTCTACTGTTGGATTGGGGTAAAGCGTAAGTTCGGTGTCAGAAACTCGATCAGTACTATTCGGTTGCATTTGTATGAAGCGGAATATAGCTGTCATGGTATCGTTCGGAGCAGCAGAAGAAACGAAAGACATTTCTACCACAGCTGAATCTCCGGAAACCATATCCGGGTAGAGGTGTACATCTAAGTTACTGGTATCATTCGCCGGAATATCTACAGACTGACTGCTTACAAAAGGCAAGTAACACTGATTCCTGTCACATACAGCAGTTTCCCATTCGGGACTGATGTGCATCACATTTCTGAACCAATTAATGGTAATTTCTTCTGAACTAGGGTTTCTAATGACTCCTTTTAATACAACATCAAAGCTGGAAGGATCTTCAATATCAAACACAATATTGTCCTCCCCTTTGAGATATTCAAAGGTGAAATCTTGCCCCATCAAAGGGAAAGCCATTAAAAAACTGAGTATTAAGAGTAAGGGTTTTTTCATAGTCATATCTTGTTGCACCTTAAAAATAAGGAAAAACATCGATTTATGTAGGTGTTTAACATCACTTTAACCTTACACGGCCGACATTCTCGTTATTGTTAAAACGAAAAAAGGCAGACCAGAGTTGGCCTGCCTCTATATATGTTAAGCAAGATGATTTACTCAATCACCATGACTCGCTTGCTGATTCGGCCTTCATTGGTGTCTAATTCCATAATAAAGGCACCCGCTTGCAAAGGTGTCCAACTCATACGTCCTATCTGGTTCGTCGAGAACTGTTGTTGATCGATCATTTTCCCTGAGAGATCATAGACGCGCATAGCACTTACTTGCAAATCTTGAGGTAGAGATATTTGAATTGGCTCTAATGAAGCCGGATTTGGCCAAAGCTTGATTTGATCTGCAAGAGGATTTTGGTTGCTAACGCTTTCCTCCCCTTCAATGACAATATTATCCAACATAAGGGTATTGCCACCACCATTTACAGCAACAAACTTTAAGGTAATGTCAGACTGACCTTCCAAAGCTTCTAAGGACACTTCAGCTTCTTCCCATGACGAACTAAATCTGGGTGTCGTAAAGTCATCAGAAGCATCTCCTGTAGCCCATGAAGCTCCGGAAACCGACCAAATGGTTTCCCAAGTCAATCCGCAATCATATGAAGCTTCGAGTAATAAGGAATCACTGTATGTTGGATTCGTTCTTCTGAAAGCCTTAAAATATCTGAAGGTCATCATAGAATTCTCGACATTTGAGAAGTCCTGACGGAAAAGATGTACCATTTCCGCTCTCTGTTCTCCCTGATCTGTAGGCCATCCATGGAAATCTACCAGAACTGCATTCTGAGATCGGTATCCGGCTGATCCCGGACTACCTATGTAATCCTGATCTGCTACCACAAAAGCTCTCAAATACTCACCATTTACATTGAAATTAATAGGACCCTCTCCAACAGGATCATCATCAAATTCTTCCTCTAGTTCTGCAAAAGCAGGAGCCGAAGCTTTCTTTGCAGTGAATGGCTCACAACCTACATCATTGAATCTATTGCCATCTGAAGAAGCTCCATCGATACTTAATATCTCGAACGTAATGGGCTCTCCTCCACCCGGGTGGGTCGTTTGATCAAATTCTGCTACAAATACAGCGCCCGGTGCCAAATTCATATCTGAAAAGTCTTTTGAAACTGTAGTTCCATTAAAGCCGTATTCCAAACTGATTGACTGAACTGTATCTAATCCGGTATTCTGCACCAATGCTGCAGGGGTGTATGAACCATCACAAAGAGCATCATTAGAAGTTGCTCGATTTGCGAGGGATACATCTTTAAAACTGCTTAGAGGTTTCGGGTAATCTTTAGCAGCATTAAACACTTCTAAAGTATTCCAATCCTGCAAATAACCTGCAATATAGACCTCTTCTTTATTATAAATGTATCCCGGAATGGCATAGGTCATATCAATTTGTAAGGTATCGCCCGGCGCCATGTCATTGACAGACATTCCTGTTAAACCGGTCAACTTACGACGAGCTACATCATAAAAATCAAACTCATTGGTGGAACCGGGAGGGCCACAAGGGAAAATGATATCTTTCTCCATTAAAATAATATGGACTTTCAAATCACCTGAAATCGTATTAGCACTGACATTCACCACTTGCATGGAAACTTCAACACTATCATTCCCTGCAATAAGATTATGATCTACATCTATCGCAACAGGTGCAGGCTGAGCAGCTGCAAAGTCAATAACTGCCTGCGTATAGCCATAAGGTCCACCTAAGTAACCACCCCAGGCACCTGCTCCATTGCCGTAGTTTCTGGGTGGGAGCTCTCCATCTAAAAAGGTCGTAGGTACACCGCCAAAATCAGGGTACACCGTTGCATATTTTCTAAAATGCACATCGACATCATCAGCATTATGCTGGTTCATCGGATCAAAGCCCGGAAAAGCAGTTTGCCATTTAATGGACAC
Organism: uncultured Saprospiraceae bacterium; assembly: GCA_964525165.1. GTDB lineage: Bacteria > Bacteroidota > Bacteroidia > Chitinophagales > Saprospiraceae > JAWLFI01. Next base: position 83,175 of record CAZGGG010000002.1, read on the forward strand.
TACTTTATCTCTGTTCTGGTCCACTAATGCGTTGTAGGCCGGGTTTTGGCTAGCGCAGGGTGGACAAGAAGCGTTGGTAAACTCTTCTAACAAAACAAGACGATCGGCCTGTGCCGTTAATAAACCTGTTATGCAAAGGGTGAAAACAAGTGTAAAAATATTCCTCATAAGTTTCTGTTTGTTCTTGAAATATGATTGCGTTCGATGCCAAATTTACAAAACAATTTAGGGCAATAGTGTCATCCGGCTCCCCTTTCTTTCTTTTTGTAATATTTTTAACGTTTTTACTTATGTTATGGGCGTTTAGTTGGTACATTTCGTCCATCTCAAGAATACGCCTATGCATATTGCCATATTGGGAAATGGAATCAGCGGCACCACAGCCGCTCGTTTTATTCGTAAATTGAGTGATCACAAAATCACCTTAATTTCTGCCGAATCCGAGCTGCCTTATTCACGGACCGCCCTGATGTATATCTTTATGGGACATGTTCCTTTTGAACAGACCTGTTTGTATACGCATCGTTTCTTTGAAAGCAATCGCATTAACAGAGTCATGGGGAGGGTAAAGAATATCGACTTTCAGCAAAAGCGTTTACATTTTGAACCAAATCAGGACCCCACCGCCTATCCTCCTCCTGCTGATGGTTTAGCATATGATGTATTGATTCTCGCCACCGGTTCTCAACCTAACAAATTTGGTTGGCCGGGTCAGGAATTAGGGAATGTACATGGATTATATGACCTACAAGATTTGCAATCGATTGACCGCCTTAGCTCCGCCACCCAAACGGCTGTGATTGTAGGGGGTGGTTTGATTGGTGTCGAATTGGCAGAAATGATGCATTCAAGAGGTAAAAAAGTCAGTATGCTGGTTCGAGAATCTTCCTATTGGAACAATGTATTGCCTCCTGAGGAATCTGCCATGGTCAATGATGAAATCAAAGCACACCATATTGATCTTCGACTTCATACTGAATTAAAGGAAATCAGAGGGGATTCCCATGGAAACTGCAGTGCTGTTCTAACCGATAAAGGGGATGTAATCGAATGTGAGTTTACAGGCCTTACCGCTGGCGTTCACCCAAATATCGGTTTTTTAAGGTCCTCGGAATTAGAGACGGACAGAGGTATTCTTGTAGATACTACTTTGCGCACCAATCTTCCGGATGTTTATGCTATTGGGGATTGCGCACAATTAAAATCGCCGAATCCAGGACGAAAAGCAATAGAAGCGGTTTGGTATACGGGCAAAATGATGGGGGAAATTGCCGCTTACAACATTTGCGGAAGCGAAAAAAACTACCATCCCGGTATTTGGTTTAATTCTGCAAAATTTTTCGACCTGGAATATCAGGTGTATGGTCAGGTACCACCTCAGATAGAGCCACCTTTACGCAGTTTTTTGTGGTGTGACCCCCATCAAAGACGTTCGATTCGCATTGTTTACCAAGAAGATGGAGAAGTGGTGGTAGGTTTTAATCTGATGGGTATTCGTTTCCGTCAGGAACTATGCCATCATTGGATTCAAGAGCAAAAATCCCTGACTTTTGTCATGGAGCATTTGCCGGCAGCTTTTTTCGATCCGGAATTGTACCGACCTTTTGAGTCAGCATTATTAGAAGCTTTTCAAAAAGAAACTAGGACTTCCATTCAATGGAAAAGCCGCCGAGGACTGCGCGCTTTTTATCAACAGATGCAAACCCTTTTGAAACGAAAGTAATATGGATATTTCTTTTTCAATAACCGGTTCCGACCGCTCCGCCCTCCACAAAAGTCAGAAAGCAGGACTTGCTATAGCTGCTTTGATCACCCTCTATCTATGTATGCAGTTTTATTTGAATCATGGAATATGGGGCTTTGTAAGTATATTTTCGGGTTATTTGATTGCCACTTTATTATATATCAAAGGAAGTTACGCGCAGAAAAGCGCCGGCATAAAGAATGACCAGAACTTTTTTCGCTCGCTCACTTTCAGAGGAGCCTGGGGATGGGCAGCAGGCATCTTTCTCACCGGGTTTTATGTGCTCTTATATTGGTATCCGCAATACCTGGGCTTTGCCCCTGAAGGCACCAATACTGGTATTGTGGGGCTTTTTGATCCACTCAGCTACGCCCTTAAAGGACAAGCGGCCAGCCAGTGGTTTATGTATGGTGCATTCTATACCATGGCGATTCTCTATATGGGTGTTAAATTTTTACTGAAATATCGTCACAACCGATACCAGCAAATCCGAACACTTTCCGTCATGTTTTTTCAGTTGGGCTTTGCTTTTCTGCTTCCGGAAATTCTAATGCGCTTAAACCAGCCCTATTTTGATTTTAAAAATATTTGGCCTTTGAACTACTATGCCTTTTTTGGGTGGAAGATCGATGAGCTGATTCAAAGCGGGGAATTGGGCATCTTTATGTTGATTTGGAGTGTCGTTTTAATATTAGTCGTCACTCCTGTTTTAACTTACTTTTTTGGGAAACGTTGGTATTGCTCCTGGGTATGCGGCTGCGGGGGATTAGCCGAAACAGCGGGAGACCCTTTTCGCCATCTTTCTGATAAAAGTGTACGGGCATGGCAGATCGAACGCTGGCTCATCCATTTAGTCTTGGTATTTGTAGTCGTGATGACGGTAGCCGTGCTTTACAATTATGTGGGTACCGAAGACCCCTTCTTCAATCGAACTAATTTAGCGGTATTCTGGACTCTTTTATTGGGAGGCATTCTTGCTTGGGTGTTTCTGGATAACCATCGTTTTCAATCCCTGGATCCCATTGCAAAATGGGGAGCAGTAGTGATTGTCACCGCAGTCCTCATGGTTCTGTGGGAAGCTGTCCTATCCGGCAGGAGTGAATTGTTTGGTATTCCGGCTTATCAATTGAGTAGCTCTTATGGGTTTCTGATTGGTGCGGCATTCAGCGGAGTCATCGGTGTTGGGTTCTACCCGATATTAGGGAATAGGGTTTGGTGTCGATTTGGGTGCCCTATGGCTGCCATCCTTGGTCTTCAACAAAAATTCTTTTCTAAATTCAGAATCACCACCAATGGCAGCCAATGCATCAGTTGCGGAAATTGCTCCACCTATTGCGAAATGGGTATAGATGTAAAATGGTATGCTCAGCGAGGACAGAATATCGTCAGGGCAAGCTGTGTGGGCTGTGGCATATGTTCGGCAGTATGTCCCAGAGGGGTGCTCAGACTAGAAAATGGACCTGACACCTCTCAGAAGGATACTGAATTAAAAGTGTTGCAGATTCAAACGAATGGTGTTGAATTTAAACCCTGATGGCTCTGCCTTTCGGCAAATGTTGTTTAAGTTTTAAATCAAAAAAGTTAAACAAAATTGAATAAAGGGGCGTTTATCCGTTTGTACATAAATCCTTACCGATGAATACGAACGGAACAGTGCTTATAAATGACCAACCTAAGAATGGAAAGACCAATGGAAATCATTGGTCTGCAGATCATGATATCCATGATTATTTAGGGGATGAACATGTAGGAACCTCCAAAGAAACTCCTTTGCGCCCTGATGCATTTGCAATGAGCGATGAGGAAAAGATGGAACGTATAGAAGGGCATTTCCGGGCGATCATGGAAACCTTAGGCTTAGACTTAAATGATGATAGTCTTAGCGGAACGCCAGCTCGAGTGGCAAAAATGTATGTCAAAGAAATTTTCAGTGGCTTACATCCTGACAATCGTCCGAATATCCGCTTGTTTGAAAATAAATATCAGTATAATGAAATGCTGATCGAAAAAGACATTTCATTCTTTTCCAATTGTGAACATCATTTTGTACCCATTATTGGAAAAGCACATGTAGCCTACATCAGCAACGGCAAGGTCATTGGGCTATCTAAAATAAACCGTATCGTTCAGTATTACGCTAAGAGGCCACAGGTTCAAGAACGTTTAACAGAGCAAATCGCAGAAGATTTGAAAGCTACTTTAGGAACCGAGGACATTGCCGTCATCATCGATGCAAAACATATGTGTGTTTCTATGCGAGGCGTAGAAGATGTCAATTCATCGACCGTTACAGTGCACTATAGTGGAGCATTTAAAAAGGAAAGTGTGCGCACAGAATTGCTAGCGCACCTTAAATAAGATGTACGGAATTACTTTCGCTCAAGGAGTTCTTCCTTAAGCTACGAGGAAATAATATCCTACTAGTAAATAAGCTGTTAAAATGAGTAACGGCTTTATAAGACGTATAATTTCTTCTGATGTTTGCATGACCCCTAATTTTCCCATATTAAATATATGTAAATAAAAAGATGTATCGACAATCATTTTAGATAAATGACGTCTAATTGTCGATAGTGTACAAAAAAAGAGGGTTTCCGCAATAGGAAACCCTCTTATATATTCGCCTTGTTGTTACTATCCTTCTAAAGCAGCGGCACCACCCACGATCTCTGAAAGTTCTCGGGTAATGGCTTCTTGTCTTGCTTTATTGTAGTTAATCTTCAACTCTTTCAAGAGTTCACTTGCATTGTCTGTTGCCTTATCCATTGCAGTCATTCTGGCTCCATGCTCAGAAGCATGCGTATCCAGAATGCATTTGAATAATTGGGTTTGAAGAATAGAGGGAACCAAATGATCCATCAACTCATCTTCATTAGGCTCAAAGATGTAGTCGGCACTGCTTCCACCCTTCTCCGAAGACTCAGTCTCTGTTTCCGGAATAGGCAAGAATGGCTCTACATCAAAGTTTTGGATCGCGGCATTTTTGAATTCTGCATATGCAATATCCATACGATCGTACTTACCTTCTTTAAACCGATCAATCATCAGGTCCGCCATCCCGGCAACTTCTTCAAAAGTCAAACGGTCCACCAGTTCTACATAACCGGTTACCTTTTCGACCTGAGGGTATCTGTTCTTAAAATAATCGTACCCTTTTTTACCGATAAAGACCAATTTCAATTGACCATTATCTTTCAAATGAGCGTAGTCATTTTCAATCTTATGGACAGCGGCTTTAATGACATTGGTATTAAATGCACCACATAAACCTTTATTGGAAGTTATGATAACCAGTAGGGCAGATTGCACGCTTCTGTGTTCAGACAGGGCCGCTACACTTTCTGACTCAACATTTGCGGCCAGATTGCCTAGAATCTCTCCCAATTTGTTAGCGTAAGGTCGCAACTGAGTAATGGCATCCTGAGCTCTACGCAATTTAGCAGCAGAGACCATTTTCATAGCCTTCGTAATCTGCTGCGTATTCTGCACAGATTTCATTCTGTCACGAACTTCCTTAAGATTGGCACCCATAGGGTATGATTTAATTGTTTAAGATAGCGTCTTTAGTAAGTTGGCTTATTTGTACTCAGCAGCCATATCTTTTGCTAAAGCTTCTACTTTTTGTAAATCTTCTTCGTTGTATTTGCCAGCTCTGAAATTACCCAACACATCTCCGTGCTTTTGCTCCAAAGTGCTTAAGAATAATTCTTCGAACTCTTTCACCTTTTCAACAGGCACATTGACCAACAATCCTTTCACACCGGCATAAATAATCGCTACCTGCTTTTCCACAGAAAGCGGAGAGTATTGCGGTTGTTTTAGGATTTCCACATTTCGCTTCCCTTTCTCCAATACAGCTTGTGTAGATGCATCGAGGTCAGAACCGAATTTCGCGAAAGCTTCCAACTCACGATATTGTGCCTGATCTAGCTTCAAGGTACCTGATACCTTTTTCATAGGCTTGATCTGAGCTGATCCCCCTACCCTGGATACCGAGATACCAACGTTGATAGCCGGTCGAACACCTGCATTAAACAAGTTGGATTCTAAGAAAATCTGACCATCAGTGATGGAAATTACGTTCGTAGGAATATAAGCAGAAACGTCTCCTGCCTGCGTCTCAATGATAGGAAGAGCTGTAAGAGACCCTCCACCTTTAATCAGTGAATTACCGTCTTTATCCTTGGCCGCTTTCAATGACTCAGGAAGGTCATTCATATTTTGAGCGATCTCATCATTGTTGATGATCTTCGCTGCACGCTCCAATAGTCTGGAGTGCAGGTAAAACACATCACCAGGATAAGCTTCACGTCCCGGAGGTCTACGTAACAACAAAGATACTTCGCGATAAGCTACAGCCTGCTTGGAAAGATCATCATAAATAATCAAAGCAGGACGTCCTGTATCTCTGAAAAACTCTCCAATACATGCACCTGCAAAAGGAGCATAGAACTGAAGCGGCGCCGGGTCTGCAGCAGAAGCAGATACAATTGTCGTATATGCCATCGCTCCATTTTCTTCCAATACCTTAGCTACTTGAGCCACAGTAGAAGCTTTCTGACCGGAAGCAACATAGATACAGTATACCGGCTCACCCTTTTCGTAAAACTCTTTTTGATTGATAATGGTATCAATCGCAATGGCTGTTTTACCTGTTTGCCTGTCACCGATGATCAACTCACGCTGTCCTCTACCGATAGGAATCATCGAGTCAATCGCCTTGATACCTGTTTGTAAAGGTTCACTTACCGGTTGTCTGAAGATTACACCCGGAGCTTTTCTTTCCAGAGGCATATCATAAAGATCTCCACCGATTTCACCTTTACCATCGATAGGCTGACCCAAAGGATTCACGACACGCCCAACGATTTCTTCGCCCACCTTCAAAGAAGCAATTTTCCCTGTACGGCTGGCTTTTGAACCTTCACGAATATCATCATCCGGTCCTAATAATACCACACCTACATTATCTTCTTCCAAGTTCAATGCGATCGCCTGAACGCCATTCTCAAATTCTACAAGCTCTCCGGCCTGGATTTTCGTTAAGCCGTAAATACGGGCAATACCGTCTCCTACCTGAAGGACTGTACCTACTTCTTCCAGTTGTGCTTCAGAAGTTGATCCTGACAACTGTTGCTTGAGGATCGCTGAAATTTCATCCGGTTTTACATTCACCATGGTGAGCAGTTTTTATTGATTAGCCGGCGATTTGCCGTCTTAAGGTTTCTAAATGATGTACAACACTTGCGTTATACACTTTATCATCATATTGTACTATAAATCCACCGACAAGGCTTTCATCAATCTTGTGGGAGATTTCTATATTTTTCCGGGTACCGGGCAGTGAAGCTATTTTCGTTCTGATTTGCTCCATCACTTTTTCGTCAACAGCGCTAGCTGTTGTAACTTCCACTTCGGTGACTCCTTTTAATTCTTTGTATGCTTCTCGGAATGCATCCAGGATAGCTGCCATCAAAGGCTCTCGACCTTTTTTGCAAACGATTGCCAAAAACTTCAGGCTGAGATCTGTGATTTTTCCGGTGAAAATTGCCTCCAGAGCCTTGAACTTCTTGCTTCCATGAATAATAGGAGATTCCATAAGCAATTGCAGCTCACGGCTTTGCTCCATGGCACCCTTAATGGTGAGAACATCCTCATGAACCTGATCTAACTGAGCTTGTTCCTGAGCGATTTCAACCAAAGTTGATGCGTACCGACTTGCTATCCTTTGTACTGACATAATGTGTCTTAGTTTTGGTTCATGTTTTGAACCAATTTATTGACTAATGCCTCCTGATCTGCTTTACCTTTGAGGTTTTCTCGAAGTACTTGCTCGGCAATACCAATCGCCATAGCTCCTACTTCTTTCTTCACTTCTTCGATAGCAGACTTCTTCTGATTTTCAATTTCGCGTTGAGCACTCTCAACGATTTGATTGGCTTCAGATTTAGCTTTATTGCGAGCATCATTCACGATATTCTCACCGGCTTGTTTCGCCTCGTTAATGATTTTCGTACGCTCCTCTCTGGCTTCCTGAAGTAACTTTTCATTTTCTGCCTGGAGGTTAGCCATTTCTGCTTTCGCCTTTTCAGCAGCATCCAAAGCTTCCTGAATATCATTTTCTCTTTTCTTCAGTCCATTCACGATGGGCTTGAATGCCGTTCTTCCCAAGAAGATCAAAACGAAAAGAAAGATCGCCGTGGTCCAGATAAACTGTCCCGGATCCGGACTCAATGGAGGAAATGTGATTAAGAACATAGTTTTTTGTTTAAAGTGAGGGGCTACAACCAACCGTTGCATACCCCTTCTTTACGAATTCTTGGCTTAGTCTTTCGTTACGAGATGAAAGAAAGGATCAATGCGATAATCGCAACCCCCTCGATCAAAGCTGCAGAGATAATCATCGTTGTTCTGATGTCTCCGAAAGCTTCCGGCTGACGCGCTACAGCTTCCGCTGCACGTCCTCCAATCAATCCGATACCTACACCGGCACCGATAACTGCTAAACCCATTCCAATTGCTGTGTACATAACACTGGTTTTATGAATGATTAATGTTCATGATGCTCTTCTATCGCCTGTCCAATGTACATGGCGGACAAAAGGGCAAAAATGAATGCTTGCAATACTGCCACAAATAACTCCAGAAGGTTCATAAAAAACGTAAAAGGCACTGCAATTAACGCCCCTACGCCCCCTCCGGCCATGGATGTTCCAAAATCACTAAAAATGAAGATCAAACCGACCATCGCTAAAATGGCAATGTGACCCGCTGTGATATTCGCACCCAAACGTATAAATAATGTTACCGGCTTGATCAATAAAGAGATCAATTCGATAATCGCTAATATGAATTTTACAGGTACCGGAACGCCAGGCATCCAAAGCATATGCGCCCAGTAGTCTCTTTTTGCAATAACCAATACTAAGATGAAAGTAAATAATGCAAGTGCCAAAGTAGTCCCTGCATTACCTGTCACATTCGGTCCACCTATGAAAGGCATTAAGCCCAATAGGTTGAGAATCATGATAAAGAAAAAGAGTGACATGATAAACGGCAAATACTTTTCGTATTTGTCACCAATAAAAGGCTTCGCTACATCGTCTCTTATAAATATCACAAAAGGCTCCATCAAGGACTGAATTCCTTTAGGTGCCATTCCTTCTCTTTCTTTCATCAATTTGGCTGTTCGGCCAAAAATCAAGAACATCAGAATCACTGCTAAAATCATGATCGCCACATTCTTAGTAATGGAAAGGTCTATAAATGAAGTCATTTCCATAAAAGTAGAAGGTGCTTCCAGTGTATAGGCTTTGCCTTCATATTCCACTGAATAGTGCGAACCATGTTCTTCATCCTCATGATGCTCAATATGACCTACCTCAACCTTCCCTTCTCGAGGAAATCCTTCACCGATAACTCTATTGACTCTACCATGATTCAATACATATCCGTCCACTGCTGTATGCCCGTGATGAAAAGCACTAGACATGGCAAAAGTTACTCCTTGCTCTGAGCTGTACAAAATGACGGGAAGCGGAATGGAAACATTACCGAACAAGTGGATTTCATTCGAATTCTGCACGTGATGCAACACCTGATCGATATACCCTTCTTTGGAATTAATAGCCGAATGACCCTCTTCATGACCTTCTTCTCCGGAAGCCAAGACCACCGTACTCATCCCGAAAAATAGGATCGCCAAAAGGGAAAAGGTACGCCAATTGAAGAGATTACTGAATGTATGCTTCACTATCATTTCTTTAGTGCTCAATCAAAATCAGCGCAAAGGTAGTTAAATGGTGCATTAATTAAAACCTCCCCTTTGTTTTTTTTGCCTGCCTATTATATTAATACTTAAAGGGTGAAGAAGATAGGATTCAGAATCAAAAAAGGGGGGCTTTTTAAGGGTAGGGATTGCTTTTATTGAAGGTTTGGCTAATATTTCCTGAAGCAGGAGCGCATCTTGCTATTGTAGGGGCGCATTGCAATGCGCCCCTGCTGTACCGGTATATTCGAATGATCTGTTTCTGATTCAAAAAAAAGGGCGCATTGCAATGCGCCCCTATTCTATGGAACACCCCAACGGATATTCCTTTAACTATTTCAGTATCTATTTCGCAAAAGAGGTGGCTCTCTTTTCTCGAATCACGGTCACTTTAATCTGCCCCGGATAGGTCATTTCATTCTGAATTTTTTCAGAAATCGTGAAAGACAAGTCATCTGCATATCCATCGGATACTTTTTCTGATTCTACGATGACACGCAACTCTCTTCCCGCTTGCATCGCATAGGCCTTCTGCACACCATCATATGACATGGCCAACTCTTCCAACTCTCCTATTCGTTTTAAATAAGACTCCAGAATTTCTCTTCTCGCTCCCGGTCTTGCACCCGATATCGCATCGCAAGCCTGAATAATAGGAGACAAGATATTATTCATTTCTATTTCATCGTGATGCGCTCCCACTGCATTGCATACGATCGGATGCTCACCATGCTTCTCACAAATCTGCATACCTAAAATCGCATGGGATAATTCAGAATCTTCTTCTGCCACCTTTCCGATATCATGCAGCAAACCGGCACGCTTGGCCATCTTTGCCTGCTTAGGACTTAATCCGATTTCAGCAGCCATAGAAGCACATAAATTAGCCGTCTCAATGGAGTGTTTCAAAAGGTTCTGCCCATAAGATGAACGGAAACGCATTCTACCGACCATTTTCACCAGATAAGCATCAAGGCCGTGAATATCCAGTTCAATAACGGTACGCTCTCCAATCTCTATGATCTGCTCCTCTAACTCCTTTTTCACCTTTTGAGTCACCTCTTCAATTCTAGCTGGGTGAATACGACCATCAGCGACTAAGCGTTTTAAAGACAAGCGGCAAATTTCTCTACGAATAGGATCAAAGCTGGAAATCACAATAGCCTCAGGCGTGTCGTCTACGACCAACTCCGCTCCTGTAGCCGCTTCCAAGGCTCTGATATTTCGCCCTTCCCTCCCGATAATTTGTCCTTTCAAGTCATCTGACTCCAAGTTGAACACGGAAACCGTATTCTCTATGGTGTATTCCGCACACATCCTTTGGATGGATTGGATGACTATTTTCTTAGCCTCTTTATTCGCATTGGCCTTCGCTTGTGCCAATGTATTCTTCTTCAAAGCCAGGGCATCTGTTTCAGCTTTAGCTTTCACCGCATCCAACAGTTGTTCTTTGGCCTCAGCTTCTGTCAGTTTAGCAATTTGCTCCAACTGCTTAATCTGTTTTTCAGTAGCCTGATCAAGCTCTTCTTTTCTTTTCGCCAGAACTTTCAATTGTTTATCTAAGTTCTCACGAATGGTATTTATTTCAGCTCTTTGCTGATCCAAGTCATCTTTGAAGTTTTTAAACTTATCTGTTTTCGACTGGAGTTCTTTTTCTTTCTCTCTGACTTCTAGCTCTCTGTCTTTTAATTCTTCTTTTTGCTTGGCCTTGTAATCTTGGTACTCGCTCTTGTATTTGGCAAATTTCTCTTTCGCCTCCTGAATTTTTTTCTGCTTGATACTTTCGTGTTTGCTCTCCGCACGAGAAGTAATTTTTTCTGCCTTGGATTCAGCTTCGTCAATGATTCTTTGGGCGGAAACTCTAGCCTTCTCAATCTCCAGATCAGACTTCTGATTGATCTCTTCTATCTTGCTGGCATTATTGCTCTTTAAGATGGCGCGCACGATAAAAAAGCCAATGAGTGCTCCTCCCAGCAAGCCACCGACTATTGATAATATTGTTGTATCCATATTGTCCTTGTTTAACGTTAGTGATTAACGAAAGTCAAGGGTGGATCAGACTGTCCAGAAGTTTGTGCGCTTTTGCCAATTGATCCCGCAATTTGGGTTCTTCATCAGCCGGCATTGAGCGGTCTACAGCATAAGTAAGGAGGGCCATAGCCAGGCAATCTTGCTTGTCTTTTGAGGGGTACGCTCTTTGAAAGGACCGCACCTTTTCATTGACTTCATTGGCAACGGCGCGTATCCCTTCCAGTTCGGCCTCTTTGGCTTTGATGGGATAGAGCCTGCCGGCTATTTCGATTTTGGCGCTGATGAGATCTGTGTTTTTGTCCATGCTACAACTTTTTCAATTTCTCCAAACACGTATCCAATTCGCCAATATATTGTTCTAGTTCAGTTTTTAACTGTATATAGTCGGGCCCTTCCTGCCCATTGTGCTGAGGTTCTCCTTCTTGATCAGACGATCGTAACCTTTGAATTTCAGCTTTATATTGGTTCAATTTTTCCTTAAGTTCTTTATTCTCCTGCTTCAGTACGGTAAAATTATTCTTCACTGCACGCAAATCTTTGGCGAGCAATTCAATTTTAGACACTAACTTTTCGACACTTTCCTGAAGCGGTTGCATAAGCTACAAATATAATTCTTTTAACGCAGCTTTGCGCCAAAGCGTTTTTCTAAACGCTTTAAAATTTTATCGACCAACTTATCAATCTCCTTATCCTTCAAGGTACGCTCCATATGACCGAAGACCATTCTCACAGCATAAGATTTTATATCTCCACCCAATTGCTCTTCATGTTCGTACCAATCAAACAGATCGACAGATTGTAAAATACCTTTCCCCTCTTTATAAATAGAAGATTGCACATCAGCAAATTCTACGCCTTTCGGCAAAAGCAGTGCCAGGTCTCTTTGAACAGTAGGGAAGCGACTTGTCAAGTTTACGGTTACTTCCTGCTTTTTAGCAGCCTTGACCAAGGCCCCCCAATCTATTTCAGAGACAAACACCTCTTGATCGCAATGTGCAAGTTTTGTTCTTTGAGACCGAATCTTACCAAAGCGTGCCAACACTTTAGGCCCTCTGTGCCATTGCAGTCCATATAGGTAGCCATCATCTTCTTGAATTTCAGACTCCTGAAACCCTTCTATACCCATTAATTCAAACACTCTTGATGTCAATGACTTGATATGATAAAAACTGGATGTTTGCTCTTTAGGGTTCAACCAATTATTACTTGCTTGATTTCCCGATAAAGCGATACTCAGCATATCCGTTTCTCGAAAGCCTTCATCCTTTCGGATATAAGTTCTACCAAATTCAAACAAGCCCACATCTGTGCGCTGTCGGTTAGCATTATGGGCAACATTCTGAACCGAAGTCATGACCATATCCGGACGCATCGCATCCAAATCTCTGTTGCTCGTATTATTGATCAGAACCAATTGATCCTTATCATCATACCAAGACGAAGGAACCAGTGATAAGGACATAGCTTCAGATAAACCTGCTCCGGTTAAGGTCAGGCTTACTTTTTCTTTAAAATGGTAAGCATCCGGATAGGTCGAGGTATTCAAGTTGATTTCTACCTTTTCCGGAATAGGAATATGCCCTAGACCATAGATTCGGATAATTTCTTCGATCACATCCACTTCCCTTAGTACGTCCGGTTTATTCGTAGGTATCTGAATGGTGTAAGCATCTCCTTGCTGCTCTAAAACAGGCATAGAAAGAGACTTAAAAATGTGAGACAATTGCTCCTCACTTAAATCTATTCCTAAATATTGATTAACTTTTGATCTTCTGACTTCCACCTCTACCGGAGCGATGCCGGAAAAAAGTGTATCAAGGACAGCCGAAGCTACTTTTGCGGAAGCATATTCTTTCAGTAAGGAAATAGCTCTAGCCATGGCGGTTAGTACCCGATTCGGGTCTGCTCCTTTCTCATAGATCTTTGCAGCATCTGTACGCAGATTATGTTTCATTGAAGCTCTTCGAATCGTCTTGGCATCAAAATAGGCGGACTCCAAAAATACTCTCGTTGTCGAAGCTGTCACACCTGATGAAACCCCTCCAAAGACTCCTGCCATACAAAGTGGTTGCCGCGCACCATCGCAAATCATTAACTCCTCGCCGATCAGTTCTCGTTCTTGCTCATCCAAACTTACAAAAGGGGTACCCTCGGATAAAACATCAACAATAACTTTATGGCCTTGTATCTTTTCGTAATCAAACGCATGCAATGGTTGACCCATCTCATGCAATATGAAATTCGTGATGTCCACCACATTATTCTTCGGAGCGATACCAATCGCTCTCAAACGATCCTGAATCCAGGCAGGAGATTCCTTCACTACGATATCCTGCAATACCATTCCGCAATACCTGGGACAAGCCTCCTTCGCAACAACTTCAATTTCTATAGGCAATTCTGAAACGGGCGGATCAATGACCGGCGTCTCAGGCCAGGATACCTGCACCTCTGACTCCCTGTTAACATTCAAATAAGCGGCTATATCTTCTGCAACACCCAAGTGATTGGTTGCATCCGCTCGATTTGGAGTTAATTCAACATGGATAATGTAATCTTGCTCTACTTTTATGAATTCATTTAATGGTCGGCCAACGGTGAATTTTTCCGGAAGGATCATGATCCCTTCATGATCATCACTAATACCCAATTCATCTTCAGCACAGATCATACCTGCCGATACTTCACCTCTTATTTTACCCTTCTTGATGGTAAATGATGCACCCTCTGCATCATAAAGTTCAGTACCGACGACAGCCACCGGAACCGTTTGACCAGCCGCTACATTGGGCGCGCCACATACAATTTGCAAAGGTTCTTCTTCTCCTACATCTACTCGGGTCAGAGATAATTTGTCCGCATTGGGATGTGGCTCACACTCTAATACTTTTCCTACGATTATGCCTTCTAATCCTCCTTTGATACTCTCCGTCTTCTCATACCCTTCCACCTCGAGACCGATTTCAGTCATAATTTCAGTGAGTTCATCAATGGATAGGCTGCTCAGATCCACATAATCACTGAGCCATCGATAAGATATATTCATGGATAACTTTTAGTTCTTGTTTGTATAAAGAACAAAGATAGAAAACCCATGCTTTCTTTTAGGTATATGAAAAGGGTCCTTATTTAGGAGTCAAGGAGACCTCTTCTGCTTGCAAAATCTCTTTCGTGCCTCCCGTAACATTGGAGACAAACGCAAAGGCGTGCATATCTTTTACTTTCCACCACCCTTCTTCCTCAGGAATCGAGAAGGTGTAGGTCCGATTCCACCGTTGATTGGGATTTAAGGTGGAAGAAATATTATCACCCAAATCATTGGTCAGATAAGCACGCATCACGTGTTTGTGATTGTATTCTTCTATCACTTGTGAGCCATCTGTCTGCTTATCTATAATATTATCTTCGCTCAAACCCATGTGAAAACGAATATCGCCCTCTACAGGTGTTTGGCCCAACACAGTCACGTCTATCGTTAACTCTCGACTGATGCTATCAAAACTAGGCACGAGGTTGATGGCCAGAGGTGCATCTCGGTTGAGCACTTCCGCTACTTTTGCGGCCCATTGATTGGGTAGCAACATAATTCCATCTTCTTCAAAGTCAATTCTATTGACGGAAGCTGCCGGAATGCCTTGAGGCAAACCTATGAATTTGATAATCTCTTCCGCAGCATCTAATCTAAAATCAAATTTTGAATCGCTATGAGGAGCACTCAAACCTCCGGTCACATAGGCATGCATGGTAACGGCTATGAATCGATCTCCATACAAGGCTTTAAGGTTTTCAATTTGAGCACTTCCTTGCGGGCAGTTCGGGCATTTTACGCCACTAAACTCCTCCAGCATAATCTTTTGATCCCCTGTAGGTGGCTGAAAAGGGGGTATTTCAGGAGGCAATTCGTCACAAGACAATGCGAAAAAACTTAATAGGACAGCTATGATTGATAATTTACTTTTCATGTTCTTGCTTTAGAAGTTAGCATTTACATTTAAACGAACCCCATTGAAAGCGGGTTCCACCCTACAGACACCCCCTGTACAAACGACCCCTTCTACTTGTTTCACCCATGAGAGGGCAAATCTGTTTTGACCTTTCGTATAGGCAAATCCTGCGCTATAGTAATGTAAGTCTTCTGTTTTAACGGGTTCAATATTCCACATATCAGAAGCAAAGAAGGTCCAGTGAGGTGCGACACTATACTCAGCCTGTAAAAAGATCCAGTCTCCAAACTCACGATATAAATCGCCTGTTTTATCAATTCCTGACCAATCAGATCCTGTGTACATATATTGTGCTTCCACTTTCAAGGCCTTTTTACGTGAAAATTTATGCATGTATTCCACATAAGGGGTGATTGTTTGAACGACCCCTGCATCCGGTTTAATTTCAAAAACGACTTGATTATAAAATTGCATCTGTACACCGGATATAAATCTATAGGCTTGAGGCTTTTTTGTCGTGAACTCGACAAGTGCTTCCCGGTACAAACCCGTTCCGTCAAAATCATTAATGAAGGAACCGTTGAAACTGATATTGGTGTTTTTATTGAAGGCATACTTAACATCCAACTGAAACGCCAATTCACCTAAAAACTGCGGCACTGCATTATAACGAGCATTGAGTCGATAAGTGTTTTGACGTGCCATGGGTGGGATATAGTTCATCAAGCCCTGCAACTGAGCACTAAAGGGAGAAACGCGAAATTCAAAATTTTGGGTGGCCCGAGCATCAAAAGTGATTCCAAGGCCTTTGCTGGCATAGCTCATGGATGAATACACGATATAACCATCATTTCGAACGTACTTCCCTTTGGAGGTTGATCCATCCCAGTTCGTTTTATCGGCAAAAGGATCAAATATTAATTCCGGGGATTTATATGCACCTTCCAGATACCAAGTGAAGTTATTGACCGTAAGCGTGTTGTATAAACTGATTGCATACGTATTGTAAGAAAGTCCAACACTATCTACCGGGGTGTATGTTTGAAGATCTGCGATAAGCTCCTCAACGGTCAGATCATCCAATGTTCGGTTCACCATTCCAATACCCGGAGAAATAGACCAATACGTATTCTCTCCTCCGCTTAAAAACCCTTCAAAACTTGCTCCGGAAATTACGGGTCGATAATTGTCAAACTGCCTTTTTTGCCTTCCGGAAAAAGCTTTGATCTTCCAGTCCGGAAAGAGTTCATACTCCAATTTAGCTCCAATCAAGGCATTATCAATTAAAAGTGGGCGCACTTCATATGACCTAAAGATCAATCCAGCTCCGATCTGGTCATAAATATAACCGGCTGTAATTTCCAATTTGCCGATTGATTTATGAACATACCACATCCCGATTCCTTCTTCGGTGTAGGAGTCTAAAGGATTTAAAAGGTTGGAATTGTTGAAAATATCAAATCGGAAACCCAGATCAAATCCCCATTGGCTATATCGGAGATCAAACCAAGCGTCCGCCCCAAATAATTGATGATCGTATTGAGGGGTATTGGCAGCACCGATGGCCTCGTCCCGAATAAAAATGTTTCCATTTGCTTCAAAACTACCGGAGATATAATCCATCAATCCTTGAGCCCCTAGGGAGCTAGCCAAAGAAAGAAAGAGTATAGACAGAGCTGCTACATTAATTTGTTTCATAGCGTGTAGAGCGTTAAAAATAAGTTAAGGCCCTTTAAGCGTTCGTCATTTTTAAAAGGGCCAAGTATTTTTGTTGGGAAGCAAAGGTAAAAAAGAACAATAAAATTTTACCTTCGGGCCGTTTTAAGATCAGAAATATTCAACAAAATGAAATTCAAACTACTTTTATTCGGAGCCCTTTGGCTTGGTCTCAGCACCGTATCTTTTGCTCAGAAGTCTATGCCGGATGTGGAAGTGCAGGACCTTGAGGGTAAGAAGGTAAATCTAAAGGATTACGTAAAAGAGGATAAACTCACTATTCTGAGTTTTTGGGCCACTTGGTGTAAGCCATGCAAGAGTGAGTTAGATGCCATCAATTCATTGTATGAAGAATGGCAATCTGAATATGATGTCGAACTCGTAGCTGTTTCCATTGACGATACACGAACCAGTCGAAAGATTATTCCTATGGTGGCTCAAAAAGGTTGGCCCTATACCATTTTGACGGACACTAATCAAAATGTACAAAGAGCGCTTAATTTCCGTACCATCCCCCAAACTTTCCTGGTAGATGGCAATGGTAAAATCATATACAGCCACAGTGGCTATCAGCCGGGCGCTGAATATGAATTAGAAGATAAGATCAAAGAAGCACGTATGTAGTGTAATTTTCATACACGTTTGGTTTGCCCTCTGTTGCACGCAGAGGGCTTTTTTTTGCTTTTTGGTTTGTCACTCAAACAAATCTTTTAATCAATCAGAAGTTCTCGATCGAAGATGAAGAATACGATCTGCTGAATTGTATTTCGATCGGTGTTTTGCGATTGGCGGTCAAATACACACATATTACCCCTACGGGATTTACTTCCTCAAAAAACGGTCAACCTATATCAGGGACGGACAGCCGTCCGCCGTCTGCTGCTGTGGGCGCCTTGGGCGGCTCCGCCATCTGATCACGCCTTCTCCGCCAGCTCCATCCATTCCATTTCCAACTCTTCGATCTGATCTTCTATGGCTTTGATGGATTTGGTGAGCTCTGTCATCTCTTCATGGCCTAAATCAGGGTTAAGATATTCAGCGCTCAACTTGTCTTTTTCCTTGCCGAGTCGATCGATCTTTTGCTCTATTCGCTTCAGTTGCTTGCGTTCTTCATAAGACAAGCCCTCTGAGGTTTCCTTAGAGGCGGAAGTGGAGGCAGCTTTCTGCACGGGTGCCACACTATCTTTTTTTGCGGAAGCTTTCTGTTGAGCTTCTCTTCGGTACTGCGAATAATTGCCCGGATAGTCTCGGATGCTTCCATCTTCCTGCAACACCCAAAGATGGTCCACCATTTTATCCATAAAGAAGCGATCGTGCGATACCACCACCAGACAGCCTGGAAACGTCTGCAAATAGGTCTCCAGCACATTTAGACTAATGATATCCAAATCATTCGTAGGCTCATCCAGAATGAGGAAATTAGGATTCTTCATCAGTACACGCAACAGATATAAGCGGCGCTTCTCTCCTCCGGACAATTTCGAAATATATACTCGCTGTTGGGGCCTAGGAAACAAAAAGCGCTCCAATAATTGCTCTGCGGTGAGGAACTTGCCTTTTTCCATAGGGATGGCATCAGCGACCTCTCGAATAAAGTCAATGACTCGCTTATCTTGCTCTACCTCCAGACCTTCTTGTCGATAATGTCCGAAAACGGTGGTCTCTCCGATGACCACTTTTCCTTGATCAGGAGCGAGCATTCCGGTCATGATATTGATCAAAGTAGACTTGCCGGATCCGTTGGGGCCCACAATGCCGATACGTTCCTTCTTTTTGAATTTGTAATCAAAGCCCTTCACAATGAGTTGATCACCCATCGTTTTACCTACATTATGAAACTCCACAATCTTGGTGCCTAAGCGATCGGGCTTGACATAAATCCGCAGCTCTTCGTCCGGCTCAAATTTGTTGACCTCAGATTTGATATCTTGAAACTTGTCGATTCGAGATTTGGCTTTGGTCGTTCGTGCCTTTGGCTGGCGGCGCATCCATTCCAACTCTTTTTTAAAGAGCTTTTTATTCTTTTCATATTGAACGGCCTCGTTTTGCTCTCGCTCCGCCTTTTTTTCCAAATAATCGGAATAACTGCCACTGTATTTATAAAGCTTTCCGTTATCCAGCTCTACGATATGATCGCAGACTTCTTCCAGGAAGTAACGATCGTGCGTGATGAGAAATAAGGTGATAGAAGGGCGGCTCAAATAGTCCTGCAACCATTCGATCATTTCGATATCCAAATGGTTCGTGGGCTCGTCCAGAATAAGGAACTCAGGCTCATCGATCAATAGTTTTGCCAATGCTACCCGCTTTTGCTGCCCTCCTGATAAGGTCTTGATTTGCTGGTTGAAGCGATCCACTTTCAATTTAGAAAGGATTTCTTTCATTTGAGCCTCTGTATCCCAAGCCTTCAATTTTTCCATTGCGGCTACTGCTTCTTGCATTTCCTGGTCTCCGGCTCCTTTGGCCATGGCCTCCTCATATTTTCGGACCGCTTGCACCTTCGCATTCTGGGTGCTGAAGACTTCCCCCATCACCGTTTGCTCCGGATCCAGATCGGGCTCTTGTTTGAGATACCCGATTCGAATGTCGGGATGGATTTCAATCTTTTTATGTTCGCCTTCTACGCTCTCCTCCCCTGCTAAGACACGCAAGAGGGTCGTTTTACCGGTTCCATTCTTGGCAATCAAACCAATTTTATCTCCTTCATTGATGTACAACTCTAGATCTTCAAAGAGGCGCTTTTCACCGTAATATTTAGTGATGTGTTCGAGCGTGAGGTAGTTCAAGTTGATTCTGTTTGATGATAAAGGTAGGGAACCCCATAAAAAAAGCGAACCTATCGGCTCGCTTTCCTAGGGCTTATGATTCTAACTTATTGACTCTTGCGCATATCTTTTAATATGGCCACTGCCTCTTCGATATAGATATCATCATCTACTGCATCCAAGAAGTCATTGTAACGCTCCAATCGGCTACTATCTGCCTGAACATATTCAATGTCTGCTGCTAAAAGAGAGGCCCCCAAGCCTTTCACCTCGTTGTCTAGTGCATCGAAACGTTCATTCAATTGGTCTCGTTTCATTTTATACGTTTCATACCCCTCAAATGTCAATGGAATTTCTGTATCTGCTTTCAATTCTTTCAAAAGAAGAGCACTTTCTTCCACTAACTGAAAAGTGGGATGTTGAGAGGTGCGCAATTCACTCCATTCTGACAAAGAGGTCAGTTGGTTGACTTTATTCACATTTTGACCATACTCTGTAGACTCAATCTTCGTCCATTCCATCGCATGTGGGTAATCCTTCTCACCGACGTCAACGTAATTATAGCGGTCCGGAAGAATGATGTCTGGAGTAACCCCACGCAACTGTACACTTCCGCCATCTACCCGATAATACTTTTGTGTGGTCAATTTGATGCTGCCCAAAGGTTTTAAATTACTCGCACCGCTGACGGCTCTATCCAAATCGTAGAATCGTTGCACAGTGCCTTTTCCAAAAGTCGTGGATGCGCCTACAATGACCGCTCTTTCATAATCCTGTAGCGCTGCAGCTAAAATTTCACTGGCAGACGCACTGAAATGGTTGACTAGGACGACTACCGCGCCATCAAAAACAACCTCTTTATCTTCGTCTTCCAACACATAAGGCTTCTTATTTCTTGATTTCACCTGCACTACTGGGCCTTCTTCAATAAACAATCCTGCTATATCGATCACATCTCTCA
Source organism: uncultured Saprospiraceae bacterium (assembly GCA_964525165.1). Taxonomy (GTDB): domain Bacteria; phylum Bacteroidota; class Bacteroidia; order Chitinophagales; family Saprospiraceae; genus JAWLFI01. The sequence goes on from CAZGGG010000002.1 coordinate 104,104, forward strand.
AGGAACCGCCTCCATTATTTCTAAGGTCGACAATCACACCATCCAAGCCCTCTGCATTGATTTTCTCCAACTCAGCTTTCATATCTCCGGCGCTAGATCGTGCATCCGGATCATCAAAATCTGCATAGAAACTGGGAAGGTTAATATATCCGAATGATTGATTGGAAGTGGAGTCAATTAAGACTGCGGATTTTGCATAATTTTCTTCAAACACGATGACATCACGAGTGATATTCACTTCTTCAATCTCTCCATCTACATGTTTAACTGTGAGCGTGACTACGGAGCCCTTAGGTCCTCGGATCAAAGAAACCACATCATCTAGGTGCATACCCATTATATCTTTGGCATCTTCTCCTTCTTGCGCCACCTTTAAAATCAGATCATCTTCTTGTAAATCTTTTCCTTCCCAGGCCGGACCTCCGGGGACGATATCCGCCACTTTTACGTATTCACCATCTGCCGAAAGGCGAGCCCCGATGCCTTCTAAGCGATTGGACATGCGCATATCAAAATCCTCCTTGTCCTTAGGTTTGAAATAGCCGGTATGCGGATCAAAAACATTGGTCAAGGCATTCATATATTGGGACAGCCAGTCTACCCTTCTCATGTCCTCCATCCGTTCGAACCAATTCTCAAAACTTTCCTTCGTCTTTTTATGGGCTCTGGCAATTAAAGAATCTTGGGGCAGAGCAATATATTCACGGTCTTCTTTAATTTTCTCTTCGTCCAGAACCTCTTCACCTTCTTCGTTTTTCTTCTGGTAAAAGGATTCCAAGTCTTCCAGCATCTCTTTTTTATTAGCCTGGCGCTCGGTCATATTATCGACTCTGTTCAAAACATCATATTTGATGTATTTTCTCCAGAAAGACTCCAACTCTTTTTCATCTTTGGCAAAAGGTCTTTTTTGTACATCAATCTCTAAGGATTCATTAATTGAAAAGTCTATATCTTCTTGGATAATCTTTTCAAATATTCCTTTGGACCGAATTAAGGAAGTCTCTAGTTTTCCAATAGAAAACTCAAAAAACTTCATAGTACTGGCTCTATACTCATCATCAATAGCATCTTTGTAGAAGGCTAATTCCTGAATATCCTGTTCCGTAAAAATTCTTCTTCCGGCATCTATTCGATCGATGTATTCATCAAAAACGACCTCAGAATATTCATCATTGATTTCAGCCGGCTCAAAGTGTAGTCGCGATAAGAAGGTTTTTACCGCACTCACAATCATAGTTTCTTTCTCTCGCTCATTGGCGGAAGTATAGTAAATGCTCAAGCCTGATATTCCTATCAAGCCGGCTATGACGATTAAAGTCTTAACATTCATCAAATTGCTCATTTTAGTCAACACACTGCTATTATAACTCCAATTTACTAAATATCGTTGCGTAGCTGTCTAACAGTTTATCCGCGATTTCGATCATTCTGTATAAAAAAAGCCGTTTATGAAGGTTCACAAACGGCTTTGATCATTTTATTAAGAAAGACTACTCAATGATATAAGTGTCGTCTTGTTGATTCATTTGCTCATCTAAATCGGCCGGTTGTTCCAGCACTTCCATTTCACCATGCGCTTCGCCGGTGCCATATACTTGCCCTAAAATCGGTGCAATGACCAATCCCACCAAGCAGGTTAATTTGATCAAAATATTCATGGAAGGTCCTGAAGTATCTTTAAACGGATCTCCAACGGTATCTCCGGTTACGGCTGCTTTATGCGCATCAGAACCTTTATAGGTCATTTTACCATTGATTTCTACTCCGGCTTCAAATGATTTCTTTGCATTATCCCAGGCACCTCCGGCATTATTCTGGAAAATCGCCCACATAACACCTGACACTGCTACACCTGCCATATAAGCTCCAAGAGCTTCAGGTCCCATGGTAAATCCAATCAAAATGGGCGCTACGATTGTGATAGAACCCGGCAACATCATTTCTTTCAATGCAGCTTGTGTCGAGATTTCTACACATTTTCCATATTCCGGAGTTTCGGTTCCTTCCAGGATACCAGGTTTTTCTCTAAACTGGCGTCTTACTTCCTCTACCATGGCCATTGCGGCTCTTCCCACTGCGCTCATCGCTAATGCAGAGAACACTACAGGAATCATCCCTCCTACAAACAAGGCGGCTAATACCTTCGCATCGAAAATATTGATACCATCGATACCTGTGAAGGTTACATATGCTGCAAATAATGCTAAGGCCGTCAAGGCTGCAGAAGCAATCGCAAATCCTTTTCCAATTGCCGCCGTTGTATTTCCTACAGAGTCTAAAATATCTGTTCGCTCTCTTACCTCAGAAGGCAGCTCACTCATTTCAGCAATACCTCCTGCATTATCTGCAATCGGCCCGAAAGCATCAATCGCTAGCTGCATAGCTGTTGTCGCCATCATAGCGGAAGCGGCAATCGCTACACCATAAAATCCGGCGAAGAAATATGCTCCCCAGATGGCTGCTGCAAAAAGGAGTATCGGATAGAATGTAGAAATCATTCCGGTCGCTAATCCCGCAATAATATTTGTCGCTGCCCCTGTAGAGGATTGGCGAACTATATTCATCACCGGGGTCTTACCCAAGCCTGTGTAATACTCAGTTATATAAGAGATCCCTGCACCTACAGATAATCCGATCAAAACAGACCAAAACACATTCATAGAGGTCGTTACAGAATCCTGGAAAGATCCCGCTTCGAAAATTTGCATATTAATCGTTTCCGGCAACATCCACTGAATCACAAAGAAAGAAGCTACTGCTGTCAAAATGATAGACAACCAGTTTCCTCTGTTCAAAGCTGCCTGAACTTGAGATTCTTTCGCATCATTATTAGATACTCTTACAAATAGGGTACCGATGATAGAGAAAATAATCCCTAAACCTGCAATCAATACCGGCAAGAGAATGGGTCCAATTCCTCCAAAAGCATCATCGATACTGCCACCCATGTCTCGGATGACATAATTTCCGAGTACCATAGCTGCTAATACAGTTGCTACATAGGAACCAAAAAGGTCAGCACCCATACCGGCTACATCCCCAACATTATCACCTACATTATCTGCAATAGTAGCAGGGTTTCTTGGGTCATCCTCCGGGATTCCCGCTTCGACTTTACCCACAAGGTCAGCTCCTACGTCGGCAGCCTTTGTATAGATTCCACCTCCTACACGAGCAAACAATGCGATAGATTCAGCACCTAAGGAGAATCCTGCCAATACCTCAAGAACAACAGTCATGGCTGCTTGCGCATCCAATTCATTTCCTTTAATCATGGCTGAATTCCATTCTCCCCCCATGAAATAGAAGAAGAACAAAACAAATAGTAAGGATAGACCGAATACAGCCAATCCCGCTACTCCTAAGCCCATTACGGTTCCACCACCAAATGAGATATTTAATGCTTTGGGCAAGCTGGTTCGAGCCGCCTGCGTGGTTCTCACATTAGCTGCTGTAGCGATACGCATACCAATAAATCCTGCGACAGCACTGAAAGCTGCTCCAATCACGAAAGCTACAACAATCAACCAATGCGTGGTTGCTACCTGAGTAGAAACAAAACCTAAGAGCGCGCCCGCAATGACTACGAAGATGGCCAAGGTTCTATATTCTGCTTTCAAAAACGCCATGGCACCTTCTGAAATGTGCTTGGCAATGCCTTTCATGTTTTCCTCTCCGGCATCCTGCTTATTGACATAAGAGGATAAATACGCCATGTAGATCAAGGCAATAATCCCGAAACCGGGCAATATGTACACTAAGTTTTCCATTCGCTGACGACTTTAATGAATAGTTTGGTTCAAAATTAAAGCGGCTGCGAAATTACCATTTTTTTGCGGAAACGCAGGAGGAGAACTATGACAATTTGAAGAATACTAGTGAGTCCTTATGCGGATTCTGATTTTTCCTTGAGCCATCTAACTTTTTCTCGGATATCTCCACGCTCTCTGGGCAGCTCCGGCATTTGATGCTTCCCCAAATAAAAAAGACCATAACAATGCTCGTCTTCCTCAAGTGGGAGAACTTCCGGACGGCCTACAATAGACGAAGGAGAAGACCAATAACCTCCTAAGTCATTCGCATGGGCAGAGATCCACATATTTTGGACTGCTGCAGCCACCGCTGCCAATTCTTCCCATTCGGGTACTGATTCATTCGAATCCCTCTTCATCACAATAGCGATCACAGCTGCAGATTGAGCGACTTTCTTTTTCTTATCCTTGTATTTGCGCTCTTTAAATTTCTTCTCGTCTGTTTGCGTTTTGTATTGATTGGCTAAAAAATCTCCCAATTCTTCCAATTTGGATCCTTGCATGACAATAAACCTCCAAGGTTCAGTCATTTTGTGGGTAGGTGCCCAATTCGCAGACTCTAAAATTTCCCAAATCAATTGTTCCTCCACAGCCTCGTCAGTGAAAAATCTGGGATAAACACTTTTTCGCTCTCGTATAAATCGGTCTACAGTATGCATACGCTGTCATTTAGCCTTTCGGCAAATGTAATTCAGATTTTACTAGGCTTCGTCAGCCTTTCATCATATTGGTAGGGTCCTTGGATCTTCCCTATTGTTTTAAGAAGAACTTCGCCCCTATACCGGGCAACCGAAATACATATTGTCCTTGAGGTAAGCCTTGCAGTCCTCGGATTGCCTGTCCCTGTATGACTTGTCCTTCCATGATGATCCGACCATAAAGATCTATAATTTGGAACTCTGATTGTTGGAGATGAGTCGGCAACGATACAAACAACTGACTGCCCACAGGATTTGGGTAGATCGTGAATGAAGTAGGGGTCACCGACTGCTGCGCATTGTTCAATAGAGGACAATATTCATCCCGGATACGTGTATCTACCGAAGCAAAGAAATTAGCTTTTTCAACCACGTAAAAGATGGGGAACCAATAATCTACATGCCCGGCACCCACCAGTTTGGTGTAAGCGACATTTACAAATTCTTTTTGTGCCTGGGTAAATATCACATCACTCCCGTAGGTGGTAACTGTTTCAACGGATCTCCCAACACCTACCGGAACCGTCTCATCATCTGATCCATGCAATAAGAATAATTGAGGTTCTCCCATATCTAAAAAGCTAGGATCGAACAAAGCGCCTGAGAAAGAGATACAGGCCTGTACTTCAGATGAGTAAGTCTGATTAATGGCATCACCGGTAGAGCCTTCAAGACCACCATTGGCAATTACTAAACTATCAAAACCCGCCGGCAGCTCATCATTCTCATCCAGATAGGTGGTATGCAATGCGGTAAATGCTCCTGCTGAAAATCCTCCTACCACTACATAGTCGGGATTCACTTTATAGGGGTTACCTTCTTCCGCTGACTGTCTGAAGAAGCGGATGGCTCCTTTCATATCTCCTATTGCCTTGATGCTGGCATCTACCAATTCCAGAGAATCCGGACTACCTAATACGGCAGAAGGAAACAATCGATAGTCAATGGTAGCGGCCACATAGCCTTTTCGGGCAAACTGCTCACAAAGACCTGTCATGATAGGATCATTACGATCGCCGCTGACAAAAGCCCCACCAAACGCAAAAATCACAAGAGGTCTTTCACTGAAAGTATCATTGTTCGGTGTATAGATAGTCATGAACAAATCAATAGTATCACCCAACACATTTGTATTGGATGCATAGTATACATCCTCACTTGAAATAGTATAATTTTCATCGATCAGATAACCATCCGAACACTGCGCGGTTAGAGTGAGGATCCCTGACAAAAGGAAAAAGGCGAGTAAAAGTATTCTCATGATCAATTTTTTTAATGGTCAGTTAAAGTATAAGCTTTCCCTAATGAAGGAATATGCACATTTTGAAAGCCAAAAGTTTCTAAGTCTTGTTTAAATGATTCTTGTGCGGCTTCTTCGCCATGTACTAAATATAGTCTTTTGCATTTGGATCTGTGATTACCGAGAAAGTCGAGCATCTCTAATTTGTCTCCATGAGCTGAAAATGAATCCATAATCTCAATGTCTGCACGAATAGGAATCCAATCACCAAAGATTTTGATTTGGTCCACTCCGGATTTAATAAGGGCCCCTGCCGTATTGGGCGCACAAAAACCTACAATCAAGAATGTGTTTTTGGGATTATCCAGATTGTTGTACATATGATGTCTGATTCTTCCTGCATTCATCATGCCGGCTGCAGAAATGATAATAGCCGGACGATTCATAGTGTTCAAACTCTTAGACATTTCAGCAGATCGAATATAGATCAGGGAGTTAAAACCGAATGGGTTATCATCTTCTAATAAGTATGCATTGAGCTCATCATCATAGCATTCGGGATGAGATCCGAAAACAGTGGTTGCATTGACGGCCAAAGGAGAGTCCACAAATACGGGTATATGCGGTAAAACCCCATCGGTCACCATTTGGTCCATCATGTACACAATCTCTTGAGTTCTACCCACGCTAAAGGCAGGAATGATCAACTTCCCTTGCTTTTCTATGCAAGTTTCTTTGATAATTTTCAGCAGATGATCTTTCTCATCCGGAGCAGATTCGTGCGAACGATCACCATAGGTCGATTCTGAAATCAGATAGTCTGCTGCCGGCATAGGTTGTGGATCTCTCAAAATGGGGCGATTTGGACGACCAATATCTCCCGTAAAGCCAAAAATGACTTCCTTTCCATCTTCCCGAATTCTCAGTGTTACTGTGGCACTACCCAAAATGTGACCTGCATCAGTAAACATCAACTCCACATCCGGATGGATTTGAATCCATTCATTATAGCTATAGGTGTGAAATAAATCCATGCACTTTCTGGCATGCTCCATATCATACAAGGGCTCCACATTGGCTCGTTTACCCTGGCGCTGTCTTCTCTGATTCTCCCACTTTGCATCTGATTGTTGGATTTTAGCACTATCTAACAACATGATCGAACAAAGTGAGCGAGTGGCATGGGTCGCGTGAATCGTTCCTCGAAATCCATCCTTATATAATTTGGGGATTCTTCCACTATGGTCAATATGGGCGTGAGACAGGATGAGGGTATCAATTTCTTCCGGCCGAAAAAGCCAGCGCTTATTGAAATCTTCCATAGCCTCCTCATCGCCCTGATACAAACCGCAATCCAAGAGCATTGTAAACCCATTATCTAAGGTCAATAGATGCGCACTTCCGGTTACCGTTTGCGCTGCTCCACAAAATTGAATTTTCATAGTATGATTAACTTTAGTCAGGCTGTGTTTTCCGATAACGAATTTCTGCCTCGGACTCCATTTTCGTTACTTTCACTTCTGTCCTCCGATTGAATTGATGCTCCTCATCCTCACAGCTTACTCCATCCTTGCATCTGTTTCTGATACGGGACTCTCCATATCCAATGGCCACAATTCGATTGGCAGCGATTCCTTTTGCCGTAAGGTATTCCTTGGCGGCTTCTGCTCTTCGCAGAGATAATTTCAAATTATACATATCCCCTCCCCTGCTATCTGTATGGGCGGACAATTCGATTTTCATGCTTGGATATACCTTCATTACCTCTCCCAATGCATCTAGCTCATCTTGCGCTCCTACCCGGATCGCCGACTTATTGAAATCGTAATAAATTTGGTCAAGAACGATCACATCGCCTTTTTCTACCTTGCGAACTTTTTCCTTTACCTCTTCAATGGCTATTGCTTCACGCTCCGCAGGTTTTGGCACCAATCGAAACAAAACAGACACTCTTTTCACATCCTCTGATTGAGGAGCCACATAGAAAGTATCGGGATAATATCCGGCTTTACTTCCTATGACATTGTAACCTTTATTGTGAGCAATACAGATCTCTGAAGTCCTCGGAAAGTCATATTGCATGACTTCTTCATCTTGCAAGCTTGATAACTGGATGGAAAATTTGCTTGCCATCTTTCCCTCCTCCTGAATCGCCTCTACTTCAAGGGGTAGGCAGAAGACCTCGTCCAGCATAATTCGATACACAGAATCGGCCGTTTCATAGCGGAGGGGTAATTCAAACTCACCATAACCCGGCTTGAAGAAGATCAAACTATAATTCATCATCGGTTCAATCATAAAACTGGCCGTTCCATTGCGATCTGTGACGTAATCCGGAGCCGGTAGTTCCAAGGCACGTTTTCGCTCCACTTCCAGTGTCAAGCCCTGATTCTGTTCATCTTCTACAATGAGGGTCTTATAGGCGGAGCGATCCTTGATGAGCCCCTGTTCATCGACAGGATAAATCCATATACTGGTATTATTAAGTCTCATTTGACTGAGCCTGTTTTGCACAATCAGCTGAACCGATTTAGGCTCCGGACGCACTATTTCTTCAAACAAATGGACCGTAGATTGGAAGGCATAGATATCATCCTTACCCTCACCTTCCGGTCGATCACTTGAGAAGAACCCTCTGTATCCGGTAGCATCAAAGGTGATTCCGATGTCATCCTCCCGCGAATTGAAAGGCGCTCCTAAATTTTCAGATGCTGACCATTGCGTTCCATCCAAAACGGATAGATAAAAGTCAAACTTTCCTTTTCCTCCTCGTCGGTCGCTCGAAAAGAACAAATAGTGATTCTTATAAAGAAAAGGGAAAGCTTCGTTTTTGCTACTATTTACATTTGCGCCCAAATTAAAGGGATCGGACCATTGGCCATCGACTTTTTCTACTCCATATAAATCATAACCTCCGTATCCACCGGGACGATTACTTGAAAATATGAGGAAATTTCCGTCTTCTGACAAAGTAGGATGGAAACTAGTGGATCCCTCCAGATTAAAGGGCATAAGTTCCTGATTCATCCAAAAGGTATCTCCTCTGGTAAGTCTGTAGATAAACATCGTTTCCGGTTCATCATCATCTGTCTTCTGGCTTCTAGTGCGAGACAAAAACATTTGCTGCTGATCTGCAGAAAAAGCTACCGGACCTTTATGGTTTTGCCTGTTTTCATCTACAGCAAAAGGCACTGGAGCAATGGGCATCCCTTCTTCATTGATGGGCGCGTAGCGAAGGCTAAAAAAGACTTCCCCTTCTTTATAAGCATCAGGATGAACATCTTTTGCCGAAAGGTAAACAATACCGTTTCGATAATAGACAGGCGAAAACTCCAAACCATCCGTATTGATTCGCTTGACTGCTTGGACTGTAAGCGCAGTATCTAAGACTGGCTGCCCAAATTTCAAATCTTCTTTTTGCCCGTATACGGACGAGGCGAAAAACAAGAACATCAAGACAGAGAAGCCACTGCTAGAAATATCTCGGATTGACATATGTCTCTTTTTTCTCTGGTTGAATGAATGTATATCGGGCAGCTAGCTCTACAGAACCACTGGAATAATTTCGAAGCTGGGTTAAGGTAATATCATAAGCAAAGCCAAGATACAATTGCGGGCTCACCTGTACACCCGCCAATATATCCAGAGACTCTAATAATCCTCTCATGCCATTATAATGGCGGAAGGTCAGACCGGTATAGAACTTCTCATAAAAGCAGAGCATGGCATTCAAATCGACATCTAATGGAGCCCCTTCCGTCAATCGAATAAGCGCCTGAGGCGTGAGGCTGATATTACGAGACAGATCTATAATATACCCCCCCATGATATTAAAGTGCCTGGCTTCTCTCGAAGTCTCCAGGTCGATTTGATCAAAATCAATATCTGATTTGGCCAAGCGGGGAATCGAGACGCCAAAGTACATTTTTGGATCGTGATAGTATGCTCCAAAACCTATATTCGCAACAAACTTATTTTGAACCCCCATGCTGATGGCATTGTCCAGTTGTATCCCTTCTGTGGCCACTAATCTGGGGTCAGAAAAATCTTGCTCCAAATAACGCCCGGAAATATTGACGCCCAACCCCAATCGACCGGTCTTACTCACCTTTAATCTGTACACATAAATCCCGTCCAGCGTCAGTGTCTCTTGTATGCCTATGGTTTGGCGTTCAAAATTGAGTCCTAAAGCGATGCTTTTATTCGCCAGAGGACTATGAATACCGAGTACTTGAGCCTCCGGAGCTCCTTCCAGCCCCACCCATTGGTTTCTGTATAAAACATGAGCCGAGGGGGCATCCAAAGAGCCTGCATATCCTGCATTGAACTGCATTTTGTTGTACATAAACTGAGTATACATTTGCAGTTGTTGTGCTTGCATGCGAGACGCGATCGTCAGAAACGCCATACTGAGTAGCAGCAGACTAAGGAGTTTGATTAATTGTTTTTGTTTTCTTCCGGACATATCTTATCGCTCTAGGACTAAAAAGCCTTTTTGAGGAGCACTTCCGTCTCCGAAATCAACAATATAATAATAGGTACCTGTAGGCAAGGGCTCTCCATTAAATGTTCCTTGCCAATCATTTTGATAGGGCCTTGCATGGAATACTTCATCCCCGTATTGGTTGAAGATGGTTACTTCATTGTTTCCAAAGCGCTCACTGCTGAGACATTGAATTGTATAAAAGTCATTCACCCCATCATCGTTAGGGGTGAAAATGGTCGGAATGTCACAAAGACTTTCATCGCCTACCTGCACACGTACGGTAGCCTCATCGCATAAATCGGGGCAATTCACACTACAAATGGTATAACTGAAACTATCCAAACCAATAAACCCATTGGCCGGGAAATAAGTAATATCATTATTTCCCAGTTGCACCGTTCCATTCCTTGGGGGTGAAGTCAAGCTGATGCGTACCGGCCCCACCAACAGGTCATTCTCCAATACATCTGCTTCCAGACGCGCATTAAAAGGAGTTACATATTCATCCCTTTCGGCAAAAGGGGCTTCGTCAAACAAAACTAAAACACTATCTGATGCATAGTTGATACAGTGATCGTAGCTCAGTGTCCATTCAAAAATATTTTCTCCAACGGTTAGGTCAAATAGTAAAGGATTAGGGCTATCAAAGTCAGAAAGGTCTGCGCCGCCTTCCAAGATAGTCCACCGTCCACTACCCTGAGTCGGTGGAACAGCCATCAATTCTGCCTGTTCATTGGCACATAGGGCGAAATCAATACCTGCATTAGCCTCTGTATTCTGTGGTAGGGTCATATCGACTGAAACCGGAATCGAGGTCTGAGATACGCAACCATTCACTATGGTTTCCACGAAAATTCCATTCGTCCCATCTTCAAAAGACTGGAAAGAATCCACTGTAAAACAGAGACTACCACTAGGTGCCCCCAAGGGCTGCCTTCCTTGTGCATTGAACCATTGATAGACTCCTCCATTGGTTGCAGAAGCAGGGTCGATGCATAATTCCAACTCTATATTCTCATCCAGTAAGCATATCCCATCATCAAAAGAAGATATGACCGGGGCCTGCGGAATAGCTTGAATGGCTACGGTGAAAGGAGCAGAAATAGGAGATTGACAATCATTCAGTTCAGATATCAATCGATAATCTCCTATATCGCCATTATCAATATTCAACAATTGCAGACTATCTGCAAGGATCGTATCTCCATTAGGTGTAATCCATCGATATTCCAAACCTGCAGTTAAAGCGGTGAAAAGCAACAAGGTATCTCCTTCACAGTATTGCGATTCTCCCAAAATCTGGGGTTGAGTCGGAATCGGTTTCACTTCCAATATAAAAGCATCAGAAAGGGGGCTTTCGCAACCATTGACAGAAGATCGAACACGGTAGGTTCCACTGAATGAGGAATCAATTGATTGTAAGTCCAAAAGCGGGGTATTGGTCATGGTATCTCCCGCCGGAGTGGTCCAAGTATAGGATTGCATCCCTGGTCTTGCATCGCTGCTCATCAGTAATAGATCCGTTCCTTCACATGCAAATTGAGGGCCCTCAATGACTGGCTGGTCCGGAATGACCGTCACATTGAGTTCTGTACTGTCAGGGGCGGAGGCACAACCATCTCTAAACACAATAAGTTGATAAAAACCATTATCGTCCTGGCTGGCATTCAGGACCTGCGCAACAGAATCATTCGATTGATAGCCATTGGGACCTGTCCAAACAAAGGTATAAGAACCATCGTTTGCCGGAAAAACGGTAGGTACCAATTGAATATCGGTACCGGCCTCGATACAATCACGACCGCTATTGCTCAGGGCCGTAATAGTAGCCGGGGTATTGATTTCAATATTTCTGGAAGCTGTGGTTTGACAGCCATTCACGGAAGTTAAAGTAACATGGTAGGTACCTGATTCTGGAACAAAGCGGATAACGCTTCCTGTATCACTTGAAACCGGTCCTTCCCAACTATAAGAAGCTCCCGGTATATTTTGTACACTCAACTCTATGGAATCCCCTTCACAAAAAGACCCCTCAGCCTCAATATTCAGCGTCGGTAATACTTCAACTTGAACCAACACTTCAAGAGGTACAGCTGTTGGGCAATCATTTTTGATCACACTGATTTGCCAAATGCCCGCTTCCTGAGATCCAACAGGACCATAATTAAAGACCGGAGAGGCACTGGTAAAACTATTGCCGGAGGGACTGGTGAATACATAGGTGTCTCCATCTAATGGACTTTGAAGCTCAAATATCAACTCCTCACCGACACAGAAAATATCTTGCGCAGCCATTTGAGGTGTGGGTGGCAGTTCATTTACTATGACTTCAACTCTGGCAGGGTCGGATTCACAGTCCCCTGTAATAACCACCAATGTATAGGTCCCTGCGTTTAACGTTTGGGCATTCATAATAGCCGGTGGGCTAGCCAAGGTGGAGAAAAACCCATTGGGTCCTGTCCACCGATAGGCATATCCAGGCCCCTGGTCCTCTCCTTCAAGCTGGATGGTTGCTCCTTCACAAATTTCAATATATGAAGTATCTACGATTGCCTTAGGTTGGGTGATGATCTCTACCTGAACCGGGTTCGATGGATTGGAAATACAACTATCTGCCACCACGATGACATAATAATCATGGATTCCGGGTAAAGGCGTAAGATCCAAAGCAGGCTCTGAAGTCTCTTCTATCAATGTACCTGATGGAGGTAATCCTTCATACCACTGGTAACGAACCGATCCACTAAAGGAATTACTTAACAGCCTGACGGGATTCCCTTCACAATTCACTTCATTATTGACGCTTAAATCCGGAGTCGCTATATCTGTAATATTCACACTCAGATTTCCCTCTGCCATACATCCATTCAAACCTTCAATTTGGAGCGTATAAGTCCCTGAATTTTGAGGTCCGACATTAGGAATTACCGGGTTTCTGACATTGGAACTAAACCCATTGGGGCCCGTCCAAGAGAAAGTATATACGCTTGCCGGAGGCGGAGCATCTGCAAACAAAAACAAAGTGTCCGGATCACAAATATCTAATTCGTAAGTAGGCTGTAACACCTGTGTTTCAATTCTCAATATGGTCGTACAGCTATCCACATTTCCAAACTCATCCTCTACAAAAAGAGTCACATTGATCTGCTGACCTGCTTGATCACAGGTGACAGATTGCGGAACCGTATAGCGATCAACAATGGTGCAATTGTCCATAGACCCTCCATCGATCAACATGGGGTCAATACGCGTAAATACCGCTCCCGAAGGATTGGCAAAAATAGTATTGGGTTGGCAGACTGCAATGGGAGGAATGGTGTCTTGAACTTTGACCTCAAAGGTACAGCTGGTCTGATTTCCGGCTTCATCAGATAAAATGTATTCTATGATGTTACTCCCTCCCACTAAAGAGACATTGTTGTTTTGGAATTGCCGCCATAAACCTGCATTAGTATCCACTCTATTCCATATGTTATAGGCAAACTCGAGGGTATCTGCCAATGGACAATTGTCTGCATACGAGATGGGCAAAGGCAATAAAAATGAATCTATACATTCCGCAGTGGATAGGAAAAAAGCTGTATCTGAAGGACAAACAATATCGGGAACATCTTGATCTGCTATTTCTGCCAGGAAGGAACAAGTTGCTACATTCCCTGCACAGTCTGTGACTTCCAGCTGTACCGTATAGATGCCTTTCGGCAAAAGATAGGTCAGGGTATCCGGTTGTTGAGAGGCTATCGTATCGACACCTTCAATAGCCAACTGGATGGTAAATTGATCATCAGAACAACGATCAGAAATATTGATCCTTGGCAATTGTAAGAGTCCTTCGCATTGCCCCGAATTCGTAGGTAGCACAAGGTCTTGAGGGCAATCAATCTGTGGAGCTTCCTGGTCCAAGACTACGAACCTTGCTGTGGAAACTGCTACATTATCACATCCATCATAACCCACAAAATCATACTCCTGAATCAGGACTGTATCTCCGCCCAAGAAGGTACAATTTCCAAAAAGTAAGGTATCTGTGCGTTGACCGGGCCAAGTTCCAGGATTAGATGGGTCATAACTCCCCGCATCAGCCAGAAACGTACCTGCAATACCGCAATCATCTGAAAACGTAGCTGTCAGACTGTCTAACCATGCACTGAATAAAACCTCCAGCTCCAAACTATCCGTGCAGCTTACTACTTGATCCATTGCCTCTTCAAGAACTATCGGCGGTAGAGTATCCGTTACTGTAATCATCTGAGTCTCACTTCTCTCATTCCCGCAGACATCCGCAATCGTCCAGACCCGCTCTATCGTATAGCTGCATCCTAAAGGAGGGATGATATCCTCATAGGATAAAGTAAGCGGGCTTCCACAAGCGTCCATCGTATCCGATGGAACACCTGTAATCATAAGGCTATCTTGTTGATCACACTGAATAGTTACATCAGAAGGCAAGGTGAAAAGGGGCGCTTCCTGATCTTGCACTATGACATGCTGCTCTAGCTGCCGACTGTTGCCGCAGAGGTCCGTAACGGTATACACTCGAAGAATCGTAAAATTGTAAAAAGTACAATCCAATGGGTCTGTGATTCTAGTGGTGTCATCTACATAAACCAATACAGGTTCGTCGGTGCAATTATCACTCACATTTGCCAATGAAAGCAACCCATCTTCCCCGCATTCAAGCTGCAAGGTATCCGGAACGGAAATAAATTCGGGCGCTTCATTATCAATAATCCTAAAAAATCCACTTGTACTGAGTTGATTGCCACAGGCATCCCTAACATAAAAAATAGCATCTATTCTGACAGAGCAGGAGATACTATCTGTATCAGGTGACTCACCCAATCCGGGAATAAAAGTACCCGTTTGTCCATCATCCGCCGTCCAAACTGCGCTATCTAAAAGAACTGCACTGCATGCTTCATCGATCACCGCAAACCCGAATTGATTTAACCAGGCAGCTAAGGAGTCTTTAGCTTCTGCGGAACATAAAAGAACCTGATTTTGCACAGGAGATAAAATGTTGGGAGGCGTTGTATCTTGGATGGTAAACGATGCGGTTTGGTTTCCTTGTGCGATATTCCCACATAAATCTTCAGCGAAAAAGCTTATATCTATACTTCCCGTATTCCCGCAATTTATAGCGATGGAATCCTGTAAGGCCTGCCAAGCAGATGCTTCATCCAGATCGGCTGAATAAACGATCGATCCACAATCATCTGATGCGTTCATGCCCCCTCTGTTTCGATACCACGACAAAAACAGCAATTCAATAGAATCTAAAGAATTACACTCGATCAAAGTATCGAGGGCATTACTGGTATACTGAGGTGCTGCAATATCGATCAATACTATGGACCGCGTACCTGCCAAAGCACTATTTCCGCAAGGATCAGAAACCAAAAAGCTTACTTCCATCGACCCTAAGACATTATCATAAAAACTTCCTCCCACCAAAACACTATCCTCACAGCCCATCACTGCATCTTGCATGAAAATCGTTAAGGCCTCATCAAGTGTTAAAGTATCTCCATTGACGATATAATTTACTATAAGATTGGAATCTGCATTACAATAATCTTCAACATCAGCATTCCCGATATTGGACAACCAATTGCTCACCGGAATCAAATAGTCTTGATTCCCACAAGCTGTGATGAGGTTCGATGCATTGGCATTAATAATAGGAGCCGTAGTGTCCGTCAAAGTAAAGGAGGCCGTAGAAGAAACGCTGGCACCACATGCATCGGAGGCAATAAAGGTAATCTCGATACTCGTGTTACAAGCGGAGGAAATATCCACATTAGGAGGATCTGTCGTCCATATAACAGAGCAGTCATCGGACACTTGCATGCCTCCATGGTCTTGTAGCCATTGCTGGAAAAGGTCCGCATTCCCTGCTTGATCACAAGTTGCAGACTCATCCGTTGCCGGACTGATTAATACGGGTGCTGCTGTATCCAAAACTGTAAAGGTAGCCGTTGTAAAAGCCCGATTCCCACATTGGTCCTGAGCAAAGAAACTGACCGGCACCGCTCCACAGGCCTGATCAATCTGCTGGGTACCCGTGGTATCATACCCAAACACAACAAAATCGCAACTATTATCTGTTCCCTCAAGTCTTCCTAGTTGTTCCGTAATCCACGTTTGAAAAGCTCCAGCAGCCGCTGTGCAGTAGGTGGTGTCAGATTCAGGAAACACAGTTATTACGGGAGGGATTGTATCTTGAACGATAGTCACGGTTTGACTGTAAGAAGTGGCATTCCCGTATTCATCTGTTACGGTGAAGACGCGCTCAAAACTTCCTCCGGTGCATTCATTTACACTTCCGGATTGCATAACTGTATACTGCAGGTTGGCACTATCTGTGCAGTTGTCTGTTGCGAGTGGGCTCGCCGGACTTAAATCATCCAGGCAATTCAACGTAACATCAGGTGGAAGTGTCGATGGATCAAATACAGGTCCACTGCTGTCAACAAAGTCAATGGTAAAAATGAAATTTTGAGCATTACCTTGATTATCAGAGGCCCGATAACGAACGCTGACTGTGGTACCTACCGGAATAGTGTCTCCGATGCTAAATCCTCCGGAAATAAACACGAGATTAAAACTTACTAAAAACCCGCCGGGTGGTGCATCATAAATGACCCTTGGATTATCAGGATGCCCCCAATCCAAAATCCCCACACAGTTGCTATCAACATAAATTTCTGAAGGGCCATCATATACAAATGTAAAGACGGCTCTGCTTTCCTCAGCTACAGGCTGTTGGCTGAAGAGAGGTGCGCAGAAGAATAAAAAAAGTATACTTAAAAATCCGATATGTTTGGTAGGCATACTCAGCGGCTTTCATAAACAAAAATAACAATATGTCTATGATAACCGCATCACGGCTAAGCTTTCTTTTGTTTTTTCTACGACTTACGAATGGAACTATAGGAAAAGTAGCCTATCTTCTATCCTAGTTGAGAGGACTTACTTTTTCTTCCGATTTTTTAATTTCTTATCCTCCACCTGTTTATTCAGAAAATCATTGATTTGATCTACATTCATAGACCCCTCAATCTGACCAAACTCATTGACCTTGATATCGAAGCCCTTGAGATCACGATGGGTCTCAGGACTGCCTTTTTTATTCATTTTTTTGGGCATAGGAATAGCTTATTCTGTCATAGAATCAAATTGCTCCAAAGCAAACTGCATCCGTTGGACACATACAGTTTGTCCTATCAATTTCATAGTTGAAAACAAATCCGGACCTTTCATGGTTCCGCAACAACTTAATCTCAATAGCGGAAGCACCTGGCCGAATCCCAATTCATGGGTTTCCATGAAAATTTTGATGACCTCATCTACCTTTTGAAAATCCGTAATTTTTTCTACTGCCTCAATCATTTCTGCAAACAACTCTCTTCCCTTGCCCTTCCATTTTTTACGGATCATTTTTACATCATAAGATTGAATATCTGTAAAGACATAATGACCTTGTTCCCAGAAGTCCGGATAAGTTTGAACTCTTGGGCGATATAATTCTGTAAATTGCTCCAATTCCTGATCGGTGATGGTCAATCTGTGCTGTTCTAAGAGGGAGCGCACTTTAGCCTGAAGAGAGGAATCCTCTTCTTGAAGGATATATTGCTGATTAAACCAAAGCGCTTTATCGTAATCAAAGCGAGCTCCTGACTTACCAATTTGTTGGAGTGTAAAAGCTTTGATTAACTCATCCAAAGAAAAAATCTCTTGTTCTGTGCCGGGGTTCCATCCAAGAAAAGCAAGGAAGTTCAGCACGGCCGCAGGATGAAATCCCATCTCCCGGAATCCTTGTAATTGTTCTTCTCCCTCTCCCCAATTAATCGGGAAAACAGGTATACCCAACTTTTGTCCATCACGCTTACTCAATTTCCCTTTGCCGGAAGGCTTTAAGATTAGGGGCAAATGAGCAAAAGCAGGCATTTGATCTTCCCAGCCGAAGGCTCTGTACAAAAGCACGTGATGCGCTGTACTGGACAACCACTCCTCCCCTCTGATGACGTGCGTAATCTCCATTAAATAATCATCAATCACATTCGCCATATGGTAAGTAGGCATGCCATCAGCCTTCACCAATACTTTATCATCCAATTCTTTTCCTTCAAAATGAACGTGGGATCTGATCTCATCCTCAAAGCTAATCGTTTCATCCTCCGGCACCTTCAAACGAATCACATAGGGCACATTTTGGTCGAGCAAGCTTTGTACTTCTTCAGCCGGCAAACTCAGACTATTACGCATTTCGTGCCGCACAGTATGGTCGTATTTGGGACTGTGGACTCCCTCTGCTGTTTTACGCTCTCGCATTGCTTCCAGTTCTTCCGGACTATCGAAAGCATAGTAAGCTGAGCCATTTTCAATTAATTGATGTGCATATTGAGCATAAATATCTTTTCGATCCGATTGCCGGTAAGGACCTTTTTTCCCTCCATGATTCGGACTCTCATCGGGCTCAATCCCCAACCATTCCAGGACCTCAAAAATATAGCCCTCCGCACCTTCAGTATATCGTGTGCGATCCGTGTCCTCCACCCTCAGAATGAAGGTACCACCTGTGTTTCGGGCAAATAGATAATTGTACAATGCCGTTCGGACACCGCCAATATGTAATGCTCCGGTGGGGCTGGGTGCAAATCTTACTCGAGTGGAATTCATATCCTCAGATTGGGTTTATTTATGTAGTTGAAATCGGCACAAAAGTATATTATTAAAAATTTTTATAAAAAAGTTATCCCTTTTCGCAGCAAAACCCATCCTTTTGGCGTTATTATTGCGTATTCAATGGAAGAGGTGTATCCCGACCTAAGTCATTGAGCCACCGACAACAACAAATTATTAGTAACCCACGAACGTAAATGCATTATGTATTTAATCAAGACACCTAAATTTATACCCTCCCTCTTCCCCAATTTCACCTGGAGGGTACCGAGCAAGAATAAAGTGCTCTACCTTACTTTTGACGATGGTCCAATCCCTGAGGTGACCCCATGGGTTTTAGACGTGCTCCAACAATATAATGCAAAAGCAACATTCTTTTGTGTAGGCGAGAACGTTGACAAACATCCGGACATCTTTCAACGTATCAAACAAGCAGGACATTCTGTAGGAAGCCATACCTATAACCATTTAAATGGCTGGGTGATGGATAATATTCCCTACTTCCATAATGTTCGTTATGCCGCTCAAAAAATAGGCACTTCGTTGTTTAGACCTCCTTATGGAAGGATCAAAAGAAAACAAGCGCAATTTCTGCAAAGACACTACAGCATCGTCATGTGGGACGTACTGAGTGGAGACTTCGATCAAGATTTAGATCCTGATCAGGTGGCAAACAATGTCATTCGAAATGCTAAAGAAGGATCTATTGTTGTCTTTCATGACAGCTTGAAATCATTGCGCAATTTGAAAGGGGCTTTGCCGAAGGTATTGGAGCATTTCGCAGACCTCGGCTATCGTTTCGAAGCCATTGAACCAGATAACAGCAAAACCGCGGAATTAAATTCTACTTTAGAACTAGCGGTATAATCAAATCATCTTTGCAAAAAGCCATCCTTTCCGGGATGGCTTTTTTTTATTCCATAATGATGAATTGTCCGTGTCGCATGCGGTCGTCTGTTTTCCAACGGAAAAAATAACTACCACTCTCAAAAGGTGATAGGTCTAACTGATATCGTCCTACCCCCCGAATATTCTGCCTCCAAACCATTTGTCCTTTCGCATTAAAGATTTGAAGTTCACCGAATACGCCCTCTAATCCCTCAATACTAAGTTCGTCGTATCGCACGACAGGGTTGGGGAAAACAGAAAGTTCCTCTTGTACCCGATTCGCTTGAGCGACGATCGCTTCAGCATCTCCCAAAATCCATTGTGCATCAGCAAGCAAATCACAAGTATCCGCAAATACGATGTGAACATCATCCGTCGCACTTTCTCCTGAACATTTCCTTTCCCATACAGGCCCGAATCCATTTGGCGAGCGTTCGTATAGATCTGCCCGTACCTTCTGCCCCATAAATATCTCTTCCGTTTCTAGTTGCGCTTCCGCAAAAAAGATATCCTCTTGCTGTCCCTGGTAAACATCAGAGATCCAATAATAAGCTTCATGTTCAAATTCGGCCACATCCGGAGCGACTTGGATCAAAGTCCAACAGATTTGCGCGGGATGCACAGGACTTTGGAAGAGGTCTACTGACAGACCCAGTTCCGGCCAAGTGGCCCAACCAGCGCTATCCGGCTCCCAAAGTATGGAAGATCCGGGGCCAGCCGGGGCATCGGAAAAAGACCTTTCTGCTCCTCCGTTCAAGCGCGCATGATGAAAACCGACCTTGTCATTCACACGTCCCTCCGGTTCGTTGAATTGTAAATAAGCATGCAAACCTTCTTCGTCGCCTTTCAAGGTCAGATGACGCATGGCCCGTATCTCGTTCTGTGATAAAGGTCGGTCCCAAAAGCTGACCTCATCCATTTTACCTATAAAATTTCTACTTGAATTCCCTCTGTAATTTCCCAACTTAACAGCACTAAAATTCACGGGCTCCACTGTAAAGAAATGCTTACTGGAAACTCCATTCAGATACAGGGTGATACCGTCCGGTTCCACTACCATGGCAACATGAGACCACTCTCCTACCGGCACTTCCAGGCCGGAATCCCACCACCAAGCTCCTCCCGGCCAGTGATAGCCCAACACATTATCTACTCTAAAATTAAGACCGGCAATGTCATTCCCATCGTTTATCGCAATTCCCGAATAAGAATCCTGGTCTTTTTCTGAAAATATCCAAGTTGCAATAGTGAACGAATTGCTGTTCAAGTCCAAGTCGTCAATTTGCACATAGTCACCCGGCTCTGAAAGATGTGCATTAAGTCCTATTTCCGGATCGGGGGCACAATAATCAATTACCTCTACTCCTTCAGACAAAATATACTCATCCGATACGCCCTGCCCATTTTGTATATTCAAACGAGCGGTATACGTTCCTTCCTTTCCAAATACCACTTGCACCTGTGTAGCAGTAGAATCAGAGATATATACAGGCTTAGGGTCAAAATTCCAGGACCACTCTGCAAGCTCATGTCTCAAAATAGAGTAGCAACTAAAGACGACTGTGTCTCTGGCACAAAAAACCTTATCGGTCTCTGTCATGATTTGAGCCAGGGGTCTGGAAGTTGTTACGAGATCTGTTTCCCAAATCCCTTTTCCATAAGTAGCTAAACGGAGTTTACCGTCCCTATAAAACGGTCGTAATTCAAATGCATTGGATCGCAACGGCAGTCCCGAAGAAAAAGGCTCCCAATCAGCGCCATTCCAATAATATATGGAGTAATCGGTGGCCAGATAAACAGTTTCTTCCGTCCCTCCCTGAAAGCAAATATCTTTCATGCGTTGTCCATCTAGTTTATCGCTGCTGATATTTTCCCAGTCCTGACCTCCATTGAAAGAGCGGAATACTTTCCTCCCGTCTTCTCCTCTTGAAGAAGCCACCCATATTTCCATAGGGTCTTCAGGATTTAAGCTGATCTCCAAACGCCAGGCATATCCGGGAATCTCCGTCACTTCTTCCCAATTCTGCCCTCCGTCCATCGTGCGATAGATTTTCGATTCATCCCAAAACGTACCCGGCTGATGGACCAGGTAGAACACATCTGGATTGGCTCTTGACTGAGCGATTTCATACACTTGTCCCTCTCCAAAATCATAAAGCTGCTCAAAGGTAGCGCCACCATCTTCAGAACGCCAGAATCCCCCATCTACACCCATATATAATCGGTTCGCATACCGGAAATCAAAGTATATCCCTGAAGAAGAAGACTCCACATAGCTCTCATTGGGCAGTAAAGTAATAGGAGCA
>CAZGGG010000002.1:126228-140949 GCA_964525165.1 uncultured Saprospiraceae bacterium
TTATAGTTGACAAAAATTAACTATAGTTATATTATCTGGGGAGATTAAAACCGCATCGTCTGCACCTTGCTGTTTGGCCGCCAACTTCATCATGACATTGGGCAGTAAAGTAATAGGAGCAGCCGATTGCAACGGCTTATGGAATGAATCGGGCATAATGGTTGCGGTAACTCCACCTGTCCACCATTTACTGAAATAAGCTTTCCGGTTTTCCAGAGGGTGAACATAACCAGTGGCCTCTTCTACGCCCCCTTCATGCAAGTAGTCGCCCTGCTCATAGCTTTGATAAAACAAACTGTTTCCGTTGTGATATTTACCACCCACTAAAACGTCCTCATTCCAACCTGACCCAAACCCCCAAAAGTCTGAACCAATGATGCCCTTTTTCCGTGAATGATGAGATTGAAGGTCATCCGTAGAATAATTCAAACCACCATCAGAAGCAATCCAAATATCATCTCCCCGAACTAAAATATCTTGAATATCTGCATGAATTAAATCGAGTCGCTGAGAATTTGCCGCTCCAATTGCTTGGAAAGAAGCCCCTCCATCTCTGGTCTCTGTTAATCTGATGGTTCCGATCCATACCAAATCTTGATCCTTCGGAGATACCCCCACAGCAAAATTGAAAAACCCTTGATGATAGCCACTTGTGTAAGCTGCGACATTCCAGGGCATATTATTGACAGATTGATACGGACTTCCGATTTGTCCTGCAGGTAAGGTCCAGGAGGCACCATTATCATCAGAACGATATAATCCGATCCAACCATTATCTCCTTCTTTACTATCGCCGATAAGCGCTGCATAAATCCGATCCGGATTGGCAGACGTCAGGCCTATTTTTGCCCCGGCTTCATTCGCTTCTTCAGGCACTTCCGGACTGTACCAACCCATCTCTTGTCTTTCCCATGTTTCGCCTCTGTCGAGACTTCTGTAGAAAACGGATCGATTCATTTCAGTATCAGAAGCTACGGCATAGAGGGTATCCTGATCACGGAGGTGCTGTTTGATATCCCAGGTGGATTCTGACCAAATTTTACTCCACTCAGCACCCCCATTATGACTCACATACAAACCGTTGGAAGCTGCATAAAAGATGGTGTCCGGTTGATCCAGAAGAAATGTAAATTCATGCCCTACACCATCCAGGATCGCGACTTCTGACCACTGCATCCCTCCATCCATAGTTCTGAAAATTCTTCTATTTGCCATGGCAAACATAATATCCGGATCAGAAGGATGAATTGAAACGGCATGAACCGTCCATATATCCTGATCTTGTGCGACGGGTTCCCAATGAAGGCCTTTATCATTGGAGATAAATATTCCTCCCACTTCTGTCCCTGCAATCATACGATCCGGATGACTCAATGATTGGTCGACTGCATAAACATTGACCTGCCAGGAAATGGGTAGCAGAGATACCGGCTGGTATGTCTCTACAGGTCCCAATGACCTCCATGTGTTTGCTTGTTCGGTGGTCACACGATTCTGGCGAATTTTCTGTACGCGTTTCGCTTCCTCCTCAGGAGCGAGAGGACGTATTTTTCCATTATTATTCAGATAAGGAGCTACCATTCTTCTCCAATGAGTAAAATTTCGTACGTGATTATCCTTTACGAAAACTTCCTTTTGCCGAAAGGCTCGATAAGCTGCTTCTACTTCAAAGACATTAGGGTCTGCTGCATACATTAATTTTGCCCATTCAGGCCACTCGGAGGATATTTGGTCCGGGTAAAACTTAAAGTATTCAGCTCTGTTTTGGGCGTAGCCTGAAACTGCCAAGAACAATAACATTAAAAACAGATGTATGAGTCGCATGCTTAAAAATTTTTGAGAAGATAAATAAAAAAGTCAGGTCGTATATTCACCAGTATTAAATTCCTTGTAATGAAACTATATCATTTTTGTATACTCGTGACACTTTTAGTCGCTTGCACGCCTATTTATTATGTTCCCAATGCTCCCACTGTACCTCTGATTACGGAAAAAGGTGAGGGAGACCTTTCGGTATCTGTGGCCAGAGAAGGAGCTCACTTTCAAACCTCTTATGGATTCACTAATAGTATTGCAGCTTTCACCAATATCCAAATAGGTCCTTCACGAGAGTGGAACGGAAACAGACAAATCTCTACAGATCAGTACGAAATGGGACTTGGTGTGTTTTCAGGAAAAAGGCGATTTACTGTCTGGGAATTATATGCAATTGGTGGGCTAGGCAGGATCCAGAATGAACTCCCCGAAAGAAATGGACTCTTTGGTCCTCAGTCAATGGGAGGAGCGTTAGATGCAAATTTTTGGCGCTATGGTTTTCAATTAAATTACGGACTGAAACGTGACAATGTAGAATTTGCGGTCAGCAATCGCATTTTTCTAAAAACTTATTACAATATTTCCGGAGATTTAATGTTTGAAAATGTCCCTCAAGTGGATTTTCTGAGGATCAACAACAGACATTTTTATTGGGAGCCGGCCCTCACCTTTAAATATGGATGGCGAAATTTTAAAATCTTCATCCATACTATCGTCAGCGGAAATATTACCGATCCGGATTTCTATCGTCTTGGATCTAATGGAATGATTGGAGTAAGCTATCAATGGTAATTCATTATTGTAAACCTACACATGGAAAAAAGCCCTTTTAATAAGATCCTACAGACGCCTCGATTAATCCTGCGACCATTTACGATTTCAGATGTGCATGATCTCTTTGCTATGGATTCCCAAGCCATTGTGCACAAGTTTTTAGGGGGTCAGCCGATGAGAGAGAAATCAGAAGCTATGTCAACCATTACCCACATCGTTGAGCAGTACGAAAAAAATGCTATAGGTAGGTGGGCTGTGGAGTTAAAAGAAAGTGGAACTTTCATCGGTTGGGCAGGGCTCAAATGGGAAGAAAATCTTAGACCAGGTCGCCCCTATTATGATCTTGGATATCGGTTCCATCCGGAATTTTGGGGGCAGGGGTATGCGACAGAAGCAGCTACGGCATCGATTCATTATGCCTTTGATCAAATGCAACTACCGGCGATTTTTGCTGCAGCAGATACAGAACATGCAGCCTCTAACCATATCCTGAAAAAAATCGGATTTACCTGGAAAGAAGACTTTGAATATGAGGGGACAGCTTGTCACTTTTACGAGATGAAAAAGGTGTAATCATTCGCAATTGCACCTTGTCTCTGCTGATCCAGATCATTCTGAACAGCTCTTGAATTTCGTATCATTGCCCTATGAAACACAGTGATATGAAACCCATCTTTACCCTTTGTTTTTTGATCCTCAGTTCTTCCATCTTTGCCCAAATAGGGGGCGGACATTTAATCTGGAGTCCGGCAGATCATTTGGATGTTCCGGCCCGGCAATCCTATGCTGGTTTTCAATTAGAGCAATATGCGCTGCTCGTGGGAGGACGTACCGATGGATTGCATGAGACCATACCCTTTCGTTCTTTTCCGGCCAGTCATCGTGCGGACCATATGGTCTTGATTGATCTGACGTCCGGTCAGCAATGGACAAAGGACTTGAAGGATCTGCCAATGGCTGTTCAGGAACAGTTATCCTCCAGCAATATAGTATTTGCTCAAAATGACCGATGGGGCCTCTTAGCCGGAGGATATGGTGCTTCAGAGCTGGCGGGAGATCATGTCACCTTTGCGCGTTTGACAATGATCGACTTAGCGGGTATCATCCAGGCGATAATGAATGACCAGCCGATTCAAGCTTATGTACAATCCATTGAAGATCCATTTTTTGAGGTCACCGGAGCCGGAATGATTCAAATTGATGATCGATGGCATATAGTGGGTGGACAGTCTTTTATGGGAAGATATAATCCTGTCGGAGCCGATATGGGCCCCGGCTTTGTGCAAAACTATAGCAATGCCATACGATCGTTTGAACTATCTGATGAAGAAGGTCGGTGGACAGTACGTGAAAAGAAAAGCTTGACGGATTCAGCTTTACTTCATAAGAGGGATTATAATCTGCTTCCGCAAATTTTGCCCAATGGCGAATTCGGGGCTATGGCCTTCTCAGGCGTTTTTCGTTATGATCAGGATCTTCCCTGGCTCGAATGCCTTGAGGTTACCGCAGATAGTTTTTCCTATCCTACTGAACTGAAGCAGTATCTCAATCAATATCATTGTGCCTCTCTTGCTTTTTACAGTCAAAAGGAAGCGAAGATGCAGTCTGTTTTTTTTGGCGGGATGAGTCAGTTTTACTGGGAGAACGGCAGCTTGCTAGAAGATCTTGAAGTACCCTTTATTCGAACGGTAAGTATGATGGAAAGAGAGGGGAAAGATGCCAAGGAATATATTTTAGGTGACCTACCCGATTATCTAGGAACATCAGCAGAATTTTTCCCTTTGCCCGGACTACCGGAGGTGGCTAATGGAATATTTTCGACAGATCAATTGGCTTCAATCAATGATACAGTTTTATTGGGTTATGTAATTGGAGGGATTGGTTCTGACTCTGCCAATGTGCTATTTACCAACGATGGGACTCAATCATGGGCCATTCAGCAGGCCTACGCTATTTACTGGGTCAAGGGTGTCCGCACAGCAGTCCACCCGCTTGTGGGGCAGGATTATTTTCAGCCGGTCTATCTTATGAACGAAGATCAACTCAGCTTCTCCTTCAGAACCTTAGACGAAGGTCCTGTTCGTTTGATTATGACAGATTCGAATGGAAAGCCGGCACTTACCTTATATGAAGGACCTTTGGCAAAGGGGGAGCATGCCTTAAATTATCCCGTAGAGGATATCCCTGAAAATGCAAGCCATCTGATATTAGAAAAAGGCCATTTCAGCTGGAAAATCAAGCTTTAAGAAAGGTCGATAGGCCAATTCCCAAATTTTTCTTATACTTAAAGCTTAAGTAAAAAATTATGTGGAAGAGCGTCTGTCTTATTTTATGTCTGCAAGCAAGCTGGACGGTTGCACAACAACCGGTAGAAAAAGTATGTGATCTTTTCTTGCAAGGGATCAGTGTAGACAAAGGTCAGGAGGTAAATTGGGAAGTATTGCAAAGCCTATTTACTCCAAATGCCCAATTCACATTAACAATGGGAGAAAAGGTAAAAACGTTGAGCTTTGAAGAATTCAAAAGTGGGACTCAATACACTAAAAACGGATTCCGTGAAAGAGGAGTTTCCAGAAAAACAACTGTTTTCGGAAATATTGCCCAAGTAGCTGAAATATTTGAAGCATCTATACCCGGTTCGGAAGTTCGCTATGAAGGAGTCAACATGTACCTTATGGTCAAAGATGGGGCAGATTGGAAAATTGCTGCTTTGACTTATGAGGTTTCCAGACCAGGCCTACCTACACCCACCGATTGGTAAACACACAACACAGAACTATATGAATATTGCGTCTATAGAAAGATCGCTCAGGAACTATGCAGATCCAAATTATTTAAGGCAGATGGAGCTTTTAGGTATCTCTACAAAACAAGCTTTGGGTGTGAGAATGCCTAAGATCAAGTTGCTGGCCAAGAATATTGGAAGGAACCATGATTTGGCACAACAGATTTGGGCTTTGAACCATCATGAAGGTCGGTTGCTTGCCGGCCTGGTCGAAGAGCCGGATATGGTCAGTCGCGAACAAGCAGAGGCCTGGGTAGCAAAATTGCAATCCTGGGACGAAGTGGATCAAATGTGTGGTAACCTTTTTCAAAGACTTCCATTTTTTGAAGACCTGATCTATGATTGGATACAAAGTGATGAGCTTTTCATTAAGAGAGCCGGTTTTGTGCTCATTGTAGCCAGCAGTATTCATCATAAAAACAGACCGGATGAAGAATTTCATCCATACTTCGACCTGATCAAAAAACATGCGAAGGACGATCGTAATTTAGTCAAAAAAGCAGTCAACTGGGCTTTGCGGCAAATCGGGAAACGAAGTGTTCAACTCAATGGGCCAGCGCTTTCTTGTGCAGAAGAGTTACTCTCCTTTGAACATCCTGTCTCCAACTGGATCGCTAAGGATGCCATCAAAGAATTGAAGAGCGAAGAAGTAAAAGAGCGACTGGAAAAGAAAGAGGAAAAGCGCTTGAAGAAAATCGAGAGAGAAAAGGCAAAGGAAGAGCGACGCCGCAAAGCAGCAGAAAAGAAAGCGGCTAAGGCTAAGAAAAAAGAATCTTAAATCCGTCCGTTATATTTCAACGCAACCATCGCAGGACGATTAAGATGGATAGTATAAGGGCCACCCCAAGCGCGGTATAAGACACAATAGGTTCTGATCCCCATTGCTTGTAGGCAATTGCGAGGGTCGCCCAAACTCCTACAGCTGCATAAATTGGTACATTCATCTGCCATAACATCAATGCATATATCATCAATGCAACGACCAAGATAATGAAGGTCCATGCTTGATCAGAAAAGCCCCAGGAAAAGCCTAATTGTGTCAGATAGGCAGAGGTGTTTGCGATAATGGCCACGGTAATCCATCCGGCGTATAGTTGAAACGGATACCGGACAAAGCTTGCTGAAAATAGTTCTGGCTTAGATTCAATTGTAATCAAAATAACCAGCAATCCAAATAACAATACGGCCATGATACACAACGCCCACCCAAGGCGTTCGTTTAACCAGGCCACTAACCAAAAACCATTTAAAAGGTTGGTCAGTATGAACCACAAGCGGATATGGTTGGCGCCTGCCCAGACTTCCTGACTCCAAGCGACCCTCAGTTGCAGAACAGAAAAAGCAATCAGACTTAAGTAAATCAGTCCCCAAATTGAAAAAGCATATCCCGCCGGAGTAAAAAGATTCGTGTATTTTGAAGATACGGAAGCAATCGTGCCTTCACCTAACAAATCTGTGTTTGACAAGGAGTTCATGGTGAGGGTGAAAATCAAGCTTATGACCACCCCAATTGCCAGCCATTTCGAAGTATTCATGATTCTTTAAGATAAGCAATTCATCTTTTAATTAGGCAATCCATTTTGAACTATTTGATGCTTGAGACATTCCATTTTAAAAGATATCTATGAATTCACTAGAAGGCAAAGTTGCCTATATAACCGGAGGAAGTAAAGGAATTGGATTAGGAGTTGCGAAGGCGCTCCTGGATAATGGGATGCACGTGGCCATTACGAGTCGATCACAAACTTCTGCAGATCAAGCTGCAGGAATGCTGAATCAATTGGGAAAAGGTGAAGCCATTGGCATAGGGTCAGATGTACGGAATCCGGAACAAGAAAAAGCAGCTATAGAGGTTTGTCTTAAGAAATTCGGCAAGATTGATCTCGTATTTGCCAATGCCGGTTTAGGGCATTTTGGATCCATTGAGGATTTATCTTTTGACCAGTGGAATGAGGTGATAGACACGAACTTAAAAGGTGTGTTTCATACTTTAAAGGCAAGTTTAGAAGGATTAAAGCAGACTGAAGGATATTTTATGACTTTGGCTTCTTTGGCAGGTACCAATTTCTTTGCGGGAGGTTCTGCCTACAACGCTTCCAAGTTTGGATTGGTCGGCTTTACACAAGCTGTCATGTTGGACTTGAGAAAATACGGCATTAAAACCACGACGATCATGCCGGGCAGCGTCTCCACTCATTTCAACAATAACGAGCCCAGTCCTGAAGATGCGTGGAAAATACAACCCGAAGATATTGGACAGATGGTGGTTGATTTATTACAGATGCACCCAAGAACTTTACCGAGCAAGATTGAAGTGCGTCCCACTCTTCCCCCCAGCGTTCAAAAAGCATGAGTACGAACCGACTTACGCTAGAGGAGCTAAAAGAGAAATCCAAGGACTTCCAAATCAATTTTGTGCAAACGCTTCTACCTGCTTCAGCTGTAGGCTTGATTTCCAGTGTAAATGATAGGGGGATTCCAAATCTTGCGATTTTTAATAAATCCATGATTCTGGGCAGCACACCTCCACTGATGGGTATCTTATTTCGACCATTAGATCGAAGGAGAGATACTTACGCTAACCTTAAGACTAGCGGGCGAGCCGGATGGAATGCCTTTACCTTGGGAGAGGCGACTCAAGCCCATGCGACATCAGAACATTTCCCACAAGAAGTATCCGAATTTGATATGACAGAGTTTGAGCCCATTTGGGAACCGGATAACCCTCTCCCTTGGGTGAAGGGTAGCCCTATTCGCATTGATTTGCGCTATCGGGAGGAGCATTTAATTCAAACCAATCAAACACGAATGCTCATTTTTGAGATGAAGGGTTTTTACATTGATGCAACCCTTATAAGTCAGGGAGGAGGTTTACGGCATGACCTACTGCCAACAGCTATCAGTACAGGCCCCTCAGGATACGCATCTGCTCCATCTACTGATATTTGGGTTCCCCAATAGCAACATGGGCAATAGAGCGCCTGAATTCCGTGTTTGTGATGAACAATTACCTCAGAAATAGGATTGAATTTTTTGATGTCATAAGACTTTAACCATAAGAAAAACTAGAGCCGTTTATAATTTGGTATTTTTGATTAGCAAAACAAAGAATCGTGGTTCGCAAGCTTGTTAACTCTGTGGTCAGGCAATACCTGCAATTCCGTTATCGCAGGATAAGGCGTATGCATACTATGCCCTACCAGATGCAGGATCAATGGCTGCAAAAAATCCTGAACATTGCGAGGAATACTGAGGTTGGAAAGAAGTACCAATTCAAAGAAATAAAAGATTATCGGACTTTTGCCGAAAGGCTTCCTATTCAAAACTATGAGGATGTTCAACCCGATATAGAAAGAATGATGTTGGGTGAAAAGGATATCCTGTGGCCGGGCTATGTCCAATGGTACTCCAAGTCGTCGGGCACCACCAATGATCGCTCTAAGTATATTCCTGTTCCCTCCCAAAATTTGAGACAATGTCATATTCAGGGTAGTTGGGACTCGATGTCCATTTTGTACCATCATAAGCCCGATGCAGATAATTTCTCTAAGAAGAGTCTTTTGATGGGAGGAAGTATCGCTCCCTATGAACCGTACCCCAAGACAAAAACCGGGGATGTCTCAGCGGTGATGATATATAATATGCCTTTTATCGGGCGGCCATTCTACACGCCGGATTTTGAAACGGCACTCATGGATGACTGGGAGGAGAAGATCGAGAAAATGATGCGGATCACGGCTCAAGAAGATGTAGTGATGATGGGAGGCGTGCCGACATGGAGTGTCGTATTACTCAATCGTATTTTGGAGTATACCGGCAAATCCAATATGATGGAAGTTTGGCCGAACATCAATGCATATTTGCACGGAGGTGTAGGTTTTGACCCGTATCGTGAGCAATTCAAAGAATACTTCCCGAGTCCTGATTTTATCTTTCAGGAGATTTACAATGCTTCGGAAGGTTTTATAGGCATACAAGATGATCAACTTATTAAGAGCATTCTTCTGCTGACAGATAATGGCATGTTCTTCGAATTTGAGGATATGGAAAGTGGTAAGGTGGTTCCTTTGGAAGGGGTCAAGACAGGGGTCAACTATTCTTTAATCATGTCTACGAATGCCGGTTTATGGCGCTATCGCATCGGGGACACCATTCGTTTTGATAGTGTCTTGCCCCACCGTTTTAAAATCACGGGTAGAGTGCAGCAGTTCATCAATGTATTTGGAGAAGAAGTCATGGTGGCCAATACCGATAAAGCGCTGGCCATGACCTGCAGGTCTTTTGGAGCCCAGGCGGAAGAATATACCGTAGCTCCAATCTTTTTGAAAGGAACAAAGAAGGGCGGACACGAATGGGTAATTGAATTCAAACACGCACCTAGTGATATGCATTTATTTAGTCGCATATTAGATGACAACCTTCAAAAACTTAATTCCGATTACGCAGCCAAACGATCGCATAATCTGGCATTAGAGCCTTTGCAACTAACTGCCGTCGAAAGTGGCACTTTCCATAAATGGATGAAATCCCGGGGAAAATACGGGGGCCAAAACAAGGTCCCTCGTTTATCCAATAATCGAAAATATGTCGATCAATTATTGACTTATGTGACCTCAGAATCTTAAGGAATGGCTTTCCCTGGTTTTATTGACGATTTCAATCTTGAAGGCAGAAATGATCAGAGTGAGCAAGAAATGATTTTACTCCTTGCAGACAAGGTCAATGAAATGATGGATCGGGATATGGGACTATTGCTCTCCTACCTCTATCGTTTGGACTTATCCGAATCGAAAGTGAATGCAGCGATGCATCAAGATGACGAACCGGTAGCTATCGCTGTCGCGCGACTGATTTGGGAAAGACAGAAAATGCGATTGCGAACCAAAAAAGAAGTGAAGGTCAATAAAGACGAAGACTGGGAAGGTCTGGAGTGGTAATTAAATTGATGTTAATTCTATGTAAATATGACATTCATCATATGAGTAGTGGGTGGATAGCTTTCATATTTGCGTCATCAAAACTTAGTTAGATGCTTACCACTGCAGAACAGGCTGTCAGCCATATACAATCAGGAGATCATGTTTTTATTCATACGGGGGCTGCTGCGCCACAACACCTCATCGATGCTCTGGCTGATCGCCATAATGAATTGAAAGGAGTAGAAATTTTCCAATTGCATACTGAAGGAAGAGCACCCTATGCACAATTGGATATGAAGTCTTCTTTTTCAATCAACGCATTTTTTGTCGGGGCGAATGTGAGGTCTTCGATTAATGAAGAAAATGGTTCCTATATCCCTGTGTTTTTAAGTGAGATTCCTTTACTCTTTCGCAGAAAGATCATTGAGTTAGATGTGGCCTTGGTGCAGGTCAGCCCGCCCGATGCGAATGGGTTTTGCTCATTGGGCATTTCCGTTGATGCAACCTTAGCAGCTGTGCAGGAAGCGAAAATGGTCATTGCACAGATCAATCCAAATATGCCAAGAACACATGGGGAGGGATGGATCCACATCAATGATATTGACTACTATTACGAAGGAAAAGAAGAGATCCCTACCGTACACTTGCCCCAACCTTCAGAAATTGATCAGGCTATAGGGGAGCATATCGCCACTATTGTAGAAGATGGGGCTACGCTGCAGATGGGTATCGGAAATATTCCGAATGCAGCCCTTTCGTGCCTTGAAGGACACAAGGATTTAGGTGTTCATACAGAGATGTTTTCTGACGGGCTGCTACCACTCATTGAGAAGGGTGTGATCACCGGAAAACATAAGAAAAAGCATCCGGGTAAGATTGTAGCGACTTTTGCCATTGGAACGCACGCCCTTTATGATATGATGCATGATAATCCGCTATTGCAAATGCTGGACTGTGAGTATACCAATAAAACCTCCGTTATTGCCAAGAACCCTAAGGTTACTGCAATCAATAGCGCCATTGAGATTGATTTAACCGGCCAGGTTTGCGCAGATAGTATAGGACCTCGAATCTATTCAGGGGTCGGAGGACAAATGGACTTCATGAGGGCCGCAGCTTTATCAGAGGGTGGAAAGCCCATTATCGCCATGCACTCCCAAACAAGCCATGGACGTTCTAAAATTGTTTCCCAACTGCAAAGAGGCGCCGGTGTTGTGACCACACGGGCTCATGTCCATTATGTGGTCACCGAGTATGGTATTGCTTCTTTGTACGGAAAATCCATCGAACAAAGAGCTAAAGCTTTGATAAACATTTCACATCCTGAGGATAGAGCAGAACTGGAACGGAACTTCCGAACGGTTTATGGGCGGTAAGCTTTAGGAATCATTGATTGGATTTTCCAAACGGAAGAAATGTATTCAAATAGGTAAATATTAATTTACCAAGGGCCATCCTTTGTAATGTGAACAAATGAGTCCTGCTCTAAACGGTAAGCACCTCCAAATCCCACAAACCAAAGTCGATCTGTATCATCCTTATAGATTTTGAAAATTACCGGTCCTTTTCCAAATTCTGATTGATTGATTTCAGTCAAAGTATCATTATAGTAGGTATACAACTCATGTTGGTTGGCCACAAACCAGATTTTGCCTTCTTTATCTTCTGCAATGCTCCCAATTCCTTTTTGGGTGACAAAATGCGGATCCGTTATGTTGGTGACTGCTTTTCTCCTAATTTGATATAGGCCCTTTCGAGAAGCCACCCACAGCTTTTGATCTTTACTTTGAAATAAGGTATGCACAAAAGGGGTCTCCAAACCCTCTTGAAACGAATATTCAGTGAAACTCGAATCTATAAATTTAAACAAGCCCGCATTGGTACTTACCCATATGCTGCCTTCATCATCTTCTAAAATATCTTGAACCATCCTAGGGCTTGAAACTCCTACCATTGTATCTCTTTTGCCCAGTGGGAGTTCGATATGTATAAATTTTCCATTCTGTAAAACGCAGCAGCCCCCTATGGTTCCGACCCAAATTCTTCCATTTTGATCGGCTTCAATACACCACACATCATTATCAATTAAACCTTCGGACTCATAATAATTCTTGACCGTATCATTTTTGATACTACTCAATCCATCCGTATGCCCCAACCAAATCGTTCCATCAATATCTTCTGAAATATCCTTAATGGTTACTGAGTTTCCACTCTCCCCCACAATTTGATCTAGTAACACCAGAGTTTGTTCCTCCAGCTTATAAGCTCCGTTTTGTGTTCCAAACCAATATACACCTTTACTATCTTGAAAGATCACGCGAACGACTTGGCTGATTTGATTGGAGAGCAGATCATTTCTAAGGGATGGATGATCTTTTACTTTAACGAATCGACCCGTTTCACCGGGGGTAGAATGAGCGCAAGATTCGGTCAATAATAAGAACACTAAAGAGCAAGTAGTAACAAGCAGTAGCAAAAAAATAGATCCAGGTCCTATATATTTCATTTAAGCCCCCTTTGTTGAATCTCTTTTTGCAGTGCTCTGTAGTTTTTCGATTTTTTCAAGAAAAGGTAGATCAAGTACAAAGGAACGAGCATGAAAAATCCCCATGCATTGACGACTACACCAAACAGAATAATCCCTACCATAAATCCAATAAAGAAGGCATCAAATAGTGGAGAGGGTTTGATTTTGGATATTTCATCTAACAGCTCTCGGTCAGATAATTGGGCAATTTGCTCAGGTTTCATAGCTCTTATTTATGCTTTATAAATGGCCATAAAAGGAAGCACTTAATCTACTTCTATTGTCCTTTTTCTCCTTCCAAGATAATGAATTCCAACCCCCACCACAACAGATACTAAAATCGCAATAGCAGCTGCAGCTCCGGGATTCCCTACCGGACCTTGGGTATAGATGATCAATTTTGTTGTAATTTATAATAAAAGCTAGTGTCTTTTCAAATAAGATTTGACCCCCTTAAAATATCGTTTTAGTAATTTGGGTGGACTATAAAATTGAGCCCACCCAAGTAAAAACTGCTATTATCCAATAAAGAATTCGAATTAGTATTCTATTCATTCATACTTTCCTATTCCTCTAACTTCATTGCTGCTACACGTCTAAAACTCTGAGTATAAAACCAGCCCGTCTCTTCATCTACTGCAATATTGGAACCAATAATATCTGGGATTTGATCACCAGGATATTTATGGTCGTATAAACGCTCTACCATTTCGCCTGTATGAATATCGAGAATAGCTACCCAACTACCGACTTGAATCCAATGATCCTTATAAAAGCTTGGTAAGAAAGAAGCACTAGGTGCACCTTCTTCCTGAGACATATTTGACCAAACAATTTCCATCGAAAATGGATCAACTCGATGACATGGACCCCATGCTGAATGAACAAACAGTCCATTGTCATAAAAGCCAAAGTTCGTACTCCCGTATGAACCTAGGTAGGTCGGCAAACGCAGCCTACCATCAAGCTCCCCGGTTTTTCTATCAAAGCGGTACAAGCTATCTCCTTCTCCCATCGTAAATGCCCAATCTTCTATCACAATAGGTGCCATTGTCGGTGCTACAACATCCTGCCAAGTATAGGCCTCACTCTCCCATTCCGGGCGATCTTTCGTCAGATTATAACAATTCAAGCGTGAAGGATAGCCTCCTGCATTCTTTCCGTCGTATTTCAATCGATACATCAGCATTTCATCCCCACTATCTTCATCTGTATATATGTATAATCCTTGTATATGTCTTGAACGAATACAATTCTCGCCGCACAATTCCTTCTCATAAGATCTCACCACTCTACCTTCTCCTGACAATAATTCAAACTCATAAATATTGTCTCTTTCAATATAAGGTGATGACCCTTGATCTATAACCACATAACCTTTCTGCGTTTTTTCTGAAATAGCAATATGAAAACCTCCGTTACCACCTTCTGGCAATCGATCCAAAAACCGCCAAGCCCACAGCACTTCTTGCTGCCTTAACTCAAAACAAATCAAACCTTTATCAAGGTATAAGATTACCTTTGCACCATTACCCCATTGCTTTGCAGTCCTTACATGTCCATAAGAATTATCTAAAGCAAATTCCCATTTTAGACTGCCATCTATTTTATCATAAGCCTGTAGCTTAGAGAAGCCAAATGAGCATTGATTTTCAAAACAACGAGGTATAGCGATTACTTGGTCTTGATACAGAAAAGGTACTCCTTTCACATCCAAATAAGCATTTTGGTGGGCTGTATCCATATACTGATTCCACATTAAGTTGATTCTGCTGCTGTCCTCCACCTCATCAATCACAGGAGGTATAGGTGGGCTGTCTTTACTACAGCCCACCCAGACAAGAACTGGAGTGTCCCCAATTCTTAGGACAGCTTTAGTAGGTTTTTAAGTTAAACAA
>CAZGGG010000003.1:0-14805 GCA_964525165.1 uncultured Saprospiraceae bacterium
ATTAGGAAAAGAACTGAAAAGGGCATAAAAAAAGCGCAGCAAACATGATGTTTACTGCGCTTTTGCTTTGTAGCGGGAGCAGGACTTGAACCTGCGACCTTCGGGTTATGAGCCCGACGAGCTACCAACTGCTCCACCCCGCGATGTATCTTATCCCAAAGGAGATGTAAATCTTAGCGGATTGCAAATATATGGATTATCTTGAACATCCAAAATCTACCCCCTATTATTTTTCGAACAATGACAGTTCTTTTCATGTAATACCTTCAAAGGATTATCTTCGAGGAAACTAAAATCATTAAGATGAAAGAAGTCTATATAGTGAGTGCTGTAAGAACCCCAATGGGGAGTTTCGGAGGCGTATTATCTACATTTTCAGCGACACAATTGGGTAGTTTCGCAATTAAAGGAGCTTTGGAAAAAGCTAAAGTCGATGCATCCCATGTACAGGAGGTTTTTATGGGTAATGTGGTTTCTGCCAATTTAGGTCAGGCTCCTGCACGTCAAGCAGCCTTAGGAGCAGGTATTCAGAATACAGTTCCCTCTACAACTGTCAATAAAGTGTGTGCTTCTGGAATGAAAGCCATCATGTTGGCGGCTCAATCCATCATGCTTGGACATAATGATGTAGTCGTCGCCGGGGGAATGGAAAGCATGTCGAATATTCCTTTTTACCTGGATAGAGCGAGATGGGGTTACAAATATGGCCATGGACAAATCATAGATGGCCTTCAAAAAGATGGGCTCACAGATGTATACGATCAAGTAGCTATGGGTGTAGCCGCTGACAACACGGCCAAAGAGAAAAATATTAGCCGAGAGGAACAAGATGAATTTACAATTGCTTCCTACAACAGAGCGGCTGAGGCAACATCATCAGGTGCCTTCCGGGAAGAAATTGTTTCTATTGCAGTTCCCCAAAGAAAGGGTGATGACTTAATCGTCACAGAAGATGAGGAATACAAAAAAGTAAGATTTGATAAAATACCAAGCCTGAGACCCGTTTTTTCTAAAGACGGAACTGTGACAGCGGCCAATGCTTCTACGATCAATGATGGAGCTTCTGCTTTGATCCTTGTTAGTAAAGAAAAAATGGAAGAATTGGGCTTACATCCCGTTGCCAAAATTTTAGGTTTTGCAGATGCGGCACATGAACCTATGTGGTTTACTACGGCACCGACTAAAGCGGCACCTATTGCACTTCAAAGAGCAGGCTTAAGTATTGCAGATGTGGATTATTTTGAAGTGAATGAAGCCTTTGCAGTGGTCACTTTAGCCTTTAATAAAGAATTTGGGCTATCCTCCGATAAAGTAAATGCATTTGGTGGAGCAGTTTCCTTGGGTCATCCTCTTGGAAATTCAGGTTCAAGAATCATCACCACACTCAACAATGTATTACACCAAAAGAAAGGAGAGATTGGATGTGCCGCGATTTGTAATGGTGGTGGTGGAGCCAGCGCCATGGTGATACAGGCGTTGTAACAGGACTTAAAATAAGTAATATTCAATACTGTCTGAACGCTCATGTTCAGGCAGTATTTTTTTTGCCGAAAGGCAATTGAATTACTGACCT
Organism: uncultured Saprospiraceae bacterium; assembly: GCA_964525165.1. Taxonomy (GTDB): domain Bacteria; phylum Bacteroidota; class Bacteroidia; order Chitinophagales; family Saprospiraceae; genus JAWLFI01. The sequence goes on from CAZGGG010000003.1 coordinate 1,574, forward strand.
TTTCCTTGAATCAGAACCAGCAGGGTGTAGAATAGAATTTTCACGTCAAGAGCAAGAGACATATTTTCGATATATAACAGATCGTATTTCAGTCTCTGAATCATTTGCTCCACAGAGGAAGCATACCCATATTTTACTTGCCCCCAAGAGGTAATGCCGGGACGAACTTTCAACAAGTGCTTGAAGTGGGGAGCCTGCTGCTCAATTTTTTGAATAAAATAGGCTCTTTCCGGGCGGGGACCGACTAAAGACATTTCTCCCACCAATACATTCCAAAATTGAGGGATTTCATCTAAACGCCATTTTCGCATCGTTTTCCCCCAGCTCGTACAGCGGTCATCATCCTCGGAGCTCAATTGAGGCCCTAACTTTTCAGCATTTGTATACATTGATCGGAACTTCACAATCTTGAAAGGCTTACCATTCATACCCACCCTCTCTTGTTTGTAGAAGATGGGGCCCGGTGATGACATTTTCACTCTCAAAGCCACATATACGTATAAAGGGAACAATAGAATCATACCAATAATAGAAACGACAATATCTATAGCCCTTTTGGTGATTTGTTGCCAACGAGGCATTAGTTCTCTTTGAATCTCAATCAAAGGAGTACCGTAGACGTGATTCATTTTGACAGACCCCAGCATAATGTCATACATATCCGGAATGATTTTCACTAAAACCTGATCGTCGAAATCAAAAAGCAGATCCAGAATTCGCTTGAGTTTACCATGATCCGATGTTTCTATGGCAATGAGTGCTTCTTCGATTTCATAATTTTTGATGATATCCGGTAGGTCATTATACTTACCCAGACATTCCAAATCCTGCCCTAACTCAGCAGTCCCTTCCCCGTTGGCTAAAACAAATCCCACGAATTGATGACCACTCTTTTTCCGACCTAAAATCAGTTCATCAAATAAAACCTTCGCATTCTGGTTGCCGCCCACTATGATGGTTTTATAGGCGACCTTGCCGGACTTTAAGCGTCGACTGGCCCATGTCAGCAAGGTCATTCGGGCTGTAGCAGTTAAGATGAAATGAATCGAAAATAGCGTAAAAAAAGACTGATAGTAGGTTCTGTAATCTGCAACCAGATCGTCTAAGATTAATAAAAAGAATAAGAACAAGGTCCCCAAAAAAGTATGCCAGAACGTTTTTACCAAAACAGCCAATCTGGATAAACGGTACAGATCCCTGTAACTATCTGTAATCATGTACAGCAGAATCCAACCGAAAGGAATAATGGCCAGCCCCATATATAATTGCCGGTCATCCCACATACTGGCGCCCAAGGTGCCAAGTTCCATTTTCTTTCGAATGGCATAAAATAGGGCCCATGCCAGGATTGCCATAAAGTAATCCAGGAGGCCATATAAAATGATATCTTTTCTCCTTTGTCCGAGCATTAAAAATGAACCAATTTGACATTATCAATAAAGGTCTCCCCTTCTGTCGCACTGGATAATCTTTGATCAAGATCCACTCTGAAGATAATATTTGCCAATCGAAGATCGTCTCCTAAAAATTCTTCAGTAAACTCTACATAGACTTTTTTCCATTCTTCTTGTGGGAGTAAAGTAACTTTAAGAAAGTTAAAGTTTTCCCCATCATTGGCGATTCCGAAGTATCCCACAGTCAAAGGAACATTTGATTTGAAATCAAATTCCAGATAAGCTTGTGGACCATCTTCAAAGAAAGGGCCAAAGGATTGCGCCGTGGCCACAACTGCAGAAGGAAATTCTTCATTTACTCTGATCAATCCTGCTCTCCCCCCCGACCGAACGGTTTCGCTCTGGGTCACCAAGCGGGTTGTATCATCCTCATCTAAATCCAACGTAAAAATATTTCCGGATTCAAAATCTTCCACGAATGAGAATTTGGTTCTCTCGTCGTAAATCGTCTCCGGTTCAATGGTGATTTCAGAGGATCCATCTGCATTCACTATAAATGTATCCGGTTCGTACAAAAAATATATGTCCGGAAAAAAAGTATTTCCATTTTCACGGATGCCGGGAAAGACTACGATTTGTTTTTCTCCTGTCCCAATTAAGGGAACCTGAGCCGGAAGTTCAAAAGCTCCGAGTAATTCATTATTATCGTACACCCACACATCTCTAATGTCCGAAGTGTTTGCCCCTTGATCGCCAAAGGTTGTAAATTCAAAAGGAGCGATATTGAGATAGGTAGGGACTTCTGCTTCCCAGATATCCCCGCCACAGGAGGCTATTAAAAGGGCGCTTATCAGAATTAATATTTTTCTCATTACTGATGTACATTCTCTTCCATAATCCAATAAGCCAATTCCAGGGCTGCTACCCCATCTTCCACACCTACTAAAGGAGCTGTGTGATTCATAATTGCTTCCGCAAATGTAGATAATTCCTCCTCAATGGCGTTGACCGGTTTAACCTCAGGAATACTCACATCTATGTGTTTTTTCCCATTGTAGGTGTCGAGCTCGAATGTCTGCCTAGAAGAGCTTTGAGCATCGGCTTCATCGAGTAAACGAACGATTTCCGACTTTCGCTCCAAAAAATCCATACTGATGTAAGCATTGGATTGAAAAACCCGGAGTTTACGCATTTGCTTCAGGGAAATTCGGCTGGCCGTCAAATTCACAACGCACCCATTTTCAAATTGAATCCTTGCGTTGCAAATATCATGAGACTTGCTCACAATAGATACTCCATGGCTTTGAACTTCTACGGGTTTGGAGTCTGTAAGATGCAGTATGAGGTCTAAGTCATGAATCATCAGGTCCAGGACCACAGAAACATCCGTCCCTCTTGGATTAAAAGTTGCCAATCGATGCCCCTCAATAAATGCCGGTTGTACTTTTAAGTTCTTTAAAGATAAAAATGCAGGGTTAAACCTTTCTACATGTCCCACCTGCAAAGTCACACCACTTTCTTGAACAGCCTTCTGCAAGCGTTTTGCCTCCTCCAAGGTGTGCGTTATGGGCTTTTCCAGAAACACATGCTTACCGGCTTCAATAGCTTTCATGGCCAATTCAAAATGTGAAGGCGTAGGTGTCACAATATCAATAGCGTCAGACACTTCCAACAAATCCTCTAAAGAGTCGAAAACCTTATAATCTGAAGCTTCTGCCTCTTTGCATGCATCGGGATTTGCATCATAAACACCCATAAAATCAATATGGGGTACATTCACAGCGCACTTCGCATGAATTTTACCCAAATGACCAAAGCCAACCAATCCCAATTTTATCATAATTAAAGTACTTTTTGTATCAGTAGCCCCAAAACTAATGTAACTAAGAACAAACTAAACATGATGCGTGCACTTTGTCTCACCAATCGACTAAAAGTTTCAATCTCCTGAACATGGTCCGGATATCGGCTGTGCACTTCTTTTTTCCGCTTTTGATCGTTAAAAATGTATGTCCATGGGAAGCTAACATTATGTTTCGTCAGCTGCCTCATGCTTTTCAATATCCTTGCTCTTGAGAACACATTAAAAAAGAGCATTGACACTACCAAAGCGATTATCAGAATAAGCAAAAAATCCATATCAAAGGTTCAATATCTCTTTGGCTGTTTCCAATGCCTTTTCGATACCTGCTGGATCAGAACCTCCGGCCGAGGCAAAAAAGGCCTGGCCTCCACCTCCTCCTTTGATATGAGAGGCAAGATCGCGAATCATGTTTCCGGCATGTAATCCGAGCTTCTCTGTGAGATCCTTTTCGATGGCAATAATTAATTGTGGTTTGCCAGAGATATTGGCTCCTAAAACAATGACTGCATTTTCTACCACTTCCAATAGCTGATATGCTAAATCTTTTAAGGTTTTAGCATTTTGAACCGGCGCATTTGCGATAATAGCGTTAAAGCCTTCCCCTTTCAGGACATCTTTGATCAAATCATCTTTGAGCCCACTCGCTTTTTGTTGCTGGAGCTTCTCTATTTGCTTCTTGAGTTGTTTGTTTTCCTCTTGTAGACTCTCTACTGCACTGACAGCAGACTTAGGGTGTTTCAAAGAGGCTTTAATATCTTCGAGTTCCTGCAATTTTCCATGGACATATACATCTGCTGCTTCAGCAGTTACCGCTTCAATTCTTCGGACTCCGGAGGCTACAGAAGTTTCTGAAACTATGCGCAAATGTCCAATCTGACCTGTAGCAGGCACGTGGCACCCACCACATAATTCAATGGAATAATCAGGATCGAAGGTGATCATTCGTACATGTTCTCCATATTTTTCGCCAAATAACATCATTGCGCCTGCTTCCTTAGCCTCCTCAATGGCAATGGAACGAGCTTCTTGTCGAGGGATATTGGCCCTAATCTTTTCGTTTACAATTTGCTCCACCTTAGCGACCTCTTCATCGGTCATCTTTTGAAAATGGCTAAAATCAAATCGCAAATAGTCCGGTGCTACCAGGGACCCTTTTTGCTGCACATGCTCCCCAAGCACATTCCGCAATGCTGCGTGCAAAAGATGCGTGGCCGAGTGATTATTCTCAATTTTACTTCTTCGTGCTGCATCCACTTTTGCGGAAGCAAAAGATTCCACTTTTTCAGGCAGGTGATCAATGGTGTGTATGATCAGTTCGTTTTCTTTTTGAGTATCCAGGACTTTCACTTCTTCACCATTAAAGCTAAGAATGCCGGTATCTCCTACTTGTCCTCCGCCTTCAGCATAGAAAGGCGTTTTATCCAGGACCATTTGCAATTGATTGCCTTTCTTGGTGCGTACAGTTCTGTATTTAGCCACTTGAATTCCTTCCAGATACAACTGGTCATATCCAACGAACTCTACTCCTTTCTGATCTCGCAACTCCACCCAATCACCCACCTTTTGGTGTGCATCTTTTCTAGATCGATCCTTCTGTTGTTGCAAAGAATCGTTAAATCCTTCTTCATCCACTATAGCTCCGGCTTCCTGAGCAATCAAGCGCGTCAAATCAATTGGAAATCCGAAAGTATCATATAGTTCAAAAGCATCTTCGCCTGATATTTGTGTACCTTCTGAAAGGTTCATCAGTTCTAATTTCTTCAAACCATCCGCCAGTGTCTTTAGAAAGCTCTTTTCTTCTTCCTGAATTACATTTCGAATAAAATCTTCCTGAGCCGACAATTCCGGAAAAGTATCTCCAAAATGCTTCGCCAAAAGGCCTACCATATCATATAATAATGGCTGCTTTCTGTCCAGAAAAGAATAATAATATCGAACCGCTCTTCTTAATATTCGCCGGATAACATATCCGGCACCTGTATTGCTGGGCATAGCCCCATCTGCAATCGCAAAACTGACTGCTCTCAAATGATCGACAATGACTCTGAAGGCGGTATCTGTTTTCGCTTCCTTGCCATACAGACCTTTGTAGGAAACGTCTGTTTGCTCTTCCAAATATTGAATGAATGGGCTAAAAACATCCGTCTCATAGTTGGACTGCTTTGATTGCAGCACCATACATAGCCGTTCAAATCCCATTCCTGTATCTACGTGCTTTGCAGATAGCGGCTTTAGAATTCCGTCTTCCATCCTTTGATATTGTATAAACACCAAATTCCAGATCTCAATCACTAAAGGATGGTCCATATTGACTAAGTCCGCACCATTTTGGGCAGTTCTTTCTGCAGGAGAACGCAAGTCTACATGAATCTCAGAACAGGGGCCACAAGGACCTGTATCGCCCATCTCCCAGAAATTATCCTTTTTGCCGAATTCAAGAATGCGTTCCGCAGGTAAAAATTTCGCCCAAATGTCTTTTGCCTCTTTATCTAAAGGCACCTCATCTTCTACAGCTCCTTCAAAAACTGTCACATATATGCGATCTGCATCTACCCCATAGACTTCAGTGAGTAATTCCCAAGCCCAAGAAATGGCTTCCTCTTTAAAGTAATCACCGAAAGACCAGTTTCCCAACATTTCAAACATCGTATGATGGTAGCTATCCAAACCCACCTCTTCGAGATCATTATGCTTACCGGAGACCCTCAGGCACTTTTGTGTATCCGCAATTCGGGGATACTCCGGATCCTGATTCCCCAGAAAATAGTCTTTAAACTGGTTCATACCCGCATTGGTAAACAATAGAGAGGGGTCATTTTGGTTGACCATGGGAGCAGAAGAGACGATTTTATGCTGTTTTGATTCAAAAAAATCAAAAAAAGTCTGACGAATCTTTTTACTATTCATATGACAATTGTTTCTAATTTATTAACCAAAGATTGCTAACACTTTAGGCATCATATTTTTATTTTCTATGATATAACTTTATGGCTCACAACTTATTAAGACTCCATTGTGTTAACAATTAAATTTGGACAACACATCATACAGTGTTATTTTTGAACGTTGAATTCCACATGCAAATAAACAATCCTTTGTTGGATTTTTTATAATTGGGAAGCAGATTTGAAGGCAGTCGAATGAAAAGACAGAAATACGTTTACAATCCGAAAACGCTGCAATTTGAGAAAGTTAGCTTAAGCGCTCAAACAATTGTATCAAGGATTTTTGCTGGTTTAGGTATTACCCTCCTGGCAGGGATTGTAATCGCTTCACTCTTTTACACCTACTTTCCTTCTCCACAAGAGGAATCGCTCAAAAAGGAACTTGCACAACTTGAGCTCAATTACGAGCAATTAAACCAGGAAATCAATACGCTTACTGATGTCGTTTCGAATATTAAAGAAAGAGATGAAGGGGTGTATGGATTAATGTTAGGCGTTGACCCTATTGACCCATCCATCTGGCAAGGGGGTACCGGGGGCCACATTCATTCTCCCAGCTTCAAAGATATTGGAGAAAGTGGTGAAATCATCAAAGCCACCAAAGATAAATTAGGGAAATTGGAAAGACAGGTAGTCCTCTTTTCAAAGTCTTTGGATAATGTGGAAGATCTTGCTTTAGAAAAGAGTGACAGATTAATCTCCATTCCTAGTATCAAGCCTGTCAGAGAAGATAAACTCAAGAGAGAGATGATTTTGATGTCGGGTTATGGAATGCGCATGCACCCGGTTCATCATATAATGAAGATGCATACAGGCTTAGATTTCACCTGTCCCGTAGGTACTGTCGTCAGAGCTACCGGACAGGGTGTCATTGAAAAAGTAGAAATACGCCGTACGGGATATGGTAAGAATATCATTATTGATCACGGCTATGGTTACAAAACCAGGTATGCACACTTAAGTGAAATAGATGTCAAGGTTGGTGATCAAGTAGAGAAAGGTCAGGCCATCGGTAAGGTAGGAAATACAGGAACGAGTACGGCTCCACACCTACATTATGAAGTCATTCATAATGGTAAGCATGTTGATCCTATTGACTTCTGTCTGGATGGATTATCTCCTGCCGAATACTCTGATTTGGTGCAACAAGCAAGTAAGTCTACCCAATCTTTTGACTAATGTCCCTTTCACCGCATTGCCTTAATTGTGGACATCAATGCGATTCAGAAGATATCTTCTGTCCTTCCTGCGGTCAAAAAAGAGATGAAAACGAGTTAACGGTCAGATCTTTTGTTCGTAATATTCTTAGTGCCATCATTAATTATGATTCCAGCCTTTGGAAGACACTTAGAGATGTATTCATTCCAGGGAAACTCACCAATAATTATATAAGAGGACAAAGAAAGGCTTACCTCAATCCGGTTCGATTCTTCATCATCATGGCCATTGTCAACCTGCTGATCTCAGGTACTTCGCAGCAGTTTGGCTTACAAACCGATCTTGAAACAGGCTCTGATTGGCTCCAAAAGGAAGCCTTTGATAATGAAATCATTGATCGGCTTGATTTAATTGGCTTGGATAGCTTTCCCTCTGACAGCATACGTAATTTATACTACACCTTAACTTCCATTAACAGGAATGACTCTTTCAACATTCAAGATCCTATTCAAGAGCCCTTCAAACTAGATAGTTTGAGCATTAATTTTGGAATTGAGGGTTTTCGATTGACTTCTAAAGATATTGCGATTGATTACCGCGATATTTCATTGAATTTCAAAGAGATCATTGATAAATATGAGATCCATCAAAAATGGGATCAATTGATCATGGGACAAACTATAAAGCTGGTCACACAATCTGATTCATTTGGTGCTTATATCAGTTCAAAGATTAGCTGGATGTTTTTTATTCTCATCCCTTTGCAAGGATTATCCATGATGATATTTTACAGAAAACGAACTTATGTAGAACATTTAATATATCTGCTTCATATTCATACACTAGCCTTTTTGATGCTCATTATTATCAAGATCTTTTTATTGGTCATGGGCGGTGTAGAAGCAAATGAAAGCATACTCGCTGCTGTCATATTTTTAGCAATAGCAGGCCTATTCATCTATAGCTTCATAGCGGGACAGCGGGTATACAGACAAAAATGGTATTGGACTCTGCTTAAATTATATCCTTTATCAGTCACCTACTTCATATTTTTATTGACAGCTCTCTTGATCGTTGTCATCATAGGCGCGGCGATATTCTAGAATAAAGGTCAAATATTTTTAATATATTTAATAATTATGGCAGTGGATACCAACAACTTAACCAAATTATACTACTCTATTGGAGAGGTAGCAGAAATGTTTGACGTTTCCACCTCACTCATCCGATATTGGGAGAATGAGTTCGATAGTCTCAGGCCCCATAAAAATAGTAAGGGCGACAGAAGGTTTACTGTTCAAAATATTGAAGAATTGAACACAATCTACCATCTGGTGAAAGAAAAAGGTTTTACCCTAGATGGGGCAAAGGCAGAACTCAAACATATTCAGGAAAGAGAACTGCAGAAAAAGTCATTGGTGAAAGATCTTACTAAGATTCAAAAAGGGCTCAAAAAGCTTAGTGAACGCTTATAGTCGAACTTTATAATCTTCGACATTAAAACTCGTAGTACAGGTTTCCAAGTCGAGTTCATCGTTAGACGCTATAATCAATCCTTTACTTCCTCCCAAGTGACGAACCGTCTCTAAATACCATTGCTTAGATCGGTCATCTAGGTTGGTTGTGGGCTCATCTAAAAACACGAAAGGAACATTTGCCGAAAGGCTGACAACCAATCGAACCCTTTGTTTCATTCCTGATGACAATTCGCTGAGTCGCTTGTTACGATGTGCTTCAAGTTCCATTATTTTCAATACATCCTCTATGGTAAATTGGTCACTCAGTCCTTTAACCCTTTCGGTAAAAAGGATTTGTTCATCAATAGAAAAATGAGGAATGAAATCCAGATAAGGTGCCGCTACAGAAAAGAATCTATGCACCTGTTCCAAAGGCACTTTTTCACTTCCGGCATAGAATGCAACACTGCCGGAACTTGGCTCTAAAAAGGTGGAAATCAACTGCAAAAGCGTAGACTTTCCAGATCCGTTAGAACCACGGATAGCGTAATGTTCAGCTTTCTTAAATTCAGCAGAAAAAGAACGAATGACCCACTGTACTCCCAATAACTTACTAATATCCTGCGCTACAATTCGCATCTTCTATAATGCTCTGAAACCCCGCATTAAACCGCGTTCCGTTTCTGAAATAAATTCAAGGATACGAGCTCGTTCGTCAGAGTCTTGTATTTCTTCCCTGATCTTCTGAATAGCAGTGGTGTTGTTGTGACCACGTACAAATAATAGTCTATAAATATCTTGGATGTGGTGGATCGTTTCCGTGCTATATCCCCGTCTTTTCAAACCTACAGAGTTGACGCCCACATAAGATAAAGGTGTTCTAGCTGCTTTAACGAAGGGCGGCACATCTTTCCGAACAAGGCTTCCTCCCCCGATAAATGCATGCTCCCCAATCTTAACAAATTGGTGCACAGCAGCCATCCCACCGATGATCGCATGATCACCCACCGATATGTGGCCTGCAAGATTTACATTGTTGGATAAAATGCAATAATCACCTAGTACACAATCATGAGCTACGTGTACATATGCCATCAACATGCAGTTATTGCCAATTTTGGTGGCATAATTAGCCTTAGTACCCCTGTTAAGCGTACAGTATTCACGAATGATTACATTATCACCGATAACAAGGATAGATTCTTCACCCCTATATTTCAAGTCCTGAGAAACACCCCCTACAATAGCACCCGGATAAATGCTTACATTCTTACCAATTCGGGTACCGGAATGAATTACTGCACTTGGACCAATCCAGCCTCCTTCATCAATCACCACGTCCTCTTCGATCGTTACGAAAGGTCCCACCTCCACCGAAGGGTGGATTTGAGCATTAGGATGAACATTATTTATATGGGTCGTCACATTCATTATTTACGCTTAACAATTTGAGCTGTCAGCTCTCCTTCTGAAACCAATCGGTCACCCACATAAGCTGTGCCCTGCATGTGACAAATACCTCGGCGAATAGGCCCGAGTAGCTCAAGTTTTAAAATCAAAGTATCACCCGGGACTACTTTATGCTTGAATTTCACCTTATCTATTTTCAAAAAATAGGTATCCCAGTTATGTGGATCTTCAACAGTAGACAAAGCTAATATTCCACCCGTTTGAGCCATGGCTTCCAATTGGAGAACGCCCGGAAATATGGGATTGTTGGGAAAATGCCCTTGAAAGAAATATTCATCTGCACTAACATTCTTTACGCCTACCACATATTGATCGGTAATCTCAATGATTTTATCCACCAATACAAATGGAAACCTATGTGGCAATGTCTGTGTGATCCGCACAGCGTCATAAACAGGGGCTTGTCTTGGATCATAGGTGGGCATACCTCTGAGCTTTCTCTGCTCAACAAACTTCTTCTTCACCAACTTAGCGAATTCCACATTGGCTTTATGACCAGGCTTTTTCGCAATAATCTTACCCTTAATATGCTTTCCAAATAACGCAAGATCGCCGAGCACATCCAATAGTTTGTGCCGTGCCGGTTCATTTACAAAACGAAGATCGTTTGTATTGAGCACACCCGAATCAGATAGGGTTACATCATTGGATTCCAGCCTTTCAGCTAGCTTTTCAAGTGTGGAAGCCTGAATGGATTGGTCGGCTATCACGACCGCATTTTCCAAACTGCCCCCTTTAATGAGTCCCATGTCCATCAGTTGTTCCAATTCTCTGACAAAGACGAACGTTCTGCTGGGTGCGATTTCCTCTTGATATAGTTCGAGATTTGTTAGTTGAGCAAATTGTGCGCCAATCACATCTGAATTAAAGTCGATTAAGGTCGTGATCTCAAATTCTTCCGAAGGCAGGGCAAGTAATTCTGCTCCTGTAAGGGCATCATGATATTTGATAGGCTCTTCAATTACGAAGACCTCCCTATCTTCTTTTTGCTCTTCAATCCCAGCTTGCTTGATTTCTTTTACAAATGCTTCTGCACTGCCATCCAAAATAGGCACCTCAGGCCCCTCTAATTCAATAATGGCATTGTCTATACCCGACCCAAAGAGTGCTGAAAGAATATGCTCCACCGTATGCACTTCCATCTCATCTTTCTTCAGGCTGGTGCCTCTATTAGTAGAAACAACTGCGTTGGGATCAGCAAACAGATCCGGCGCCCCTTCTAAGTCAACTCGTATAAATTGATAACCATGATTGGAAGGTGCGGGCTTCACGTGGATGGTGCATTCTTCTCCTGTATGTAATCCGACACCACTCAGCTTAAAATCAGACTGCAGGGTACACTGCTTCATAGATAAGGTTTTGCGTGCTTTCCGCTCTAATGAGACAAAAATACGATAATTTAACAAAGAAAAGAGGCTTAAGCCCCTTCTTCTAGCTGTTTGATTCTCTGCTCTAATTCTCTGATCTTTTGTACATAGTCAGGTAGTTTAGAAAATGCAACATATGAGCGCAAGTATTGATTATATCCAATTGCCGGCGTACCATATAACTTTGTATCCGTGCCTTTGGTAGAGCTAGCCACTCCACTTTGGGCCTGAATCATAGTGCCATCCTCAATATTTAAATGGCCAACAATCCCTACCTGACCTCCGATAATGCAGCGCTCTCCTATTGTGGTGCTTCCCGCAACGCCTACCTGGGCGGCCATTGCAGTGTTCTTCCCAATGATCGCATTGTGCGCAATTTGTACCAAATTGTCAATTTTCACTCCTTCCTTAATCAAAGTTGATCCCATGGTAGCTCTATCAATGGCAACATTAGCTCCAATTTCCACCTCATCTTCAATGACCACATTACCCGTTTGGCTGAGCTTCTGGTAAGCTCCATTGGGGGTTTGAGAAAACCCAAAACCATCACTTCCAACCACTGTATTGGAGTGAATCAAGCAATTTCTGCCAACCACGCATTGGTGCATAATCCTAACTCCGGGCCTCAGTTCAGAACCAGACTTGACAATAGCTCCATCTCCAACATATGATTGTGGATGAATGATCACATTATCTTCGATAATAGCTCCTTCACCAATATAAACAAACGCACCTATAGACGCTTCATCAGAAACTTTTGCCCCTTTTAATACGATTGCCGTTTGATCAATACCTTTTGCAACAGAAGGTTTTTTTTCTATTGCCTTCAATAAGGCTCCCAAAGCCTCGTACACATTGCTCACCCTGATAAGGGTAGCCTCCACTTTCTGTTTAGGTTGAAAATCTTCCGGAATCAGAATGGCAGATGCATTCGTTTTGTACAAAAAAGGTTCATATTTCAAGTTCCCCAGAAAAGTTAAGGTCCCTGGACTGCCCTCTTCAATTTTGGAAGGACCAAAAATCTCAATGGTATCGTCTCCTTCGACCTTTCCTCCTATTGTTTCGGCAATTTGCGCTACTGTCCAATTCATTTCGCTAAGATAAAGGATAATTGAATTCGAACGAACGGAAAATAGAATAGAACGATATACTCCTTAGGGACGCGGATAAATCAAAGTGTAGGCTCGACAAATTTGCTGGTTTCTAACGAACATATAGAAGTTTTAACAATGTAGGCTTTTCCTTTCACGAATCGTTTCTACATTTGCACATATAGTATGCAAGGATTATGAACAAAACGATCATTATTGGCTCGAGAGGGAGCAAACTAGCCTTATGGCAAGCTCATTTTGTCCAACAACAGTTAAAAGCTCTGGAACAACCTTCAGACATCAAAATCATTAAGACAAAGGGTGATGCCATCCAAAACATGAGTTTTGATAAAATGGAGGGCAAAGGCTTTTTTACTGCCGAAATTGAGCATGCTTTACTTTCGAAAGAAATTGATTTAGCTGTCCACTCGTTAAAAGATCTCCAAACTCAAGGTGTAGAGGGCTTAACCTTGGCAGCAGTGTCTG
>CAZGGG010000003.1:14815-29912 GCA_964525165.1 uncultured Saprospiraceae bacterium
AAGAGCCAATCCTGCCGATTGGTTGATCATTCATCCTGACAGCTATGATGAGTCGCAACCCATGCGCATTAAAAAAGGAGCTGTCATTGGAACAAGTTCTGCGAGGAGAAAAGCTCAACTGCTACATTTCAGACCGGACATACAAATCCAAGATATCAGAGGAAATGTTCCTACACGGATAAAAAAGATTCATACCGAAAATTTAGATGGTGCTTTGCTCGCAGCTGCGGGTATAACGCGTTTGGAAATTGACTTAAAAGATTATAAGGTATTTGAATTCAATCCTAAAGAGTTCGTCTCTGCTCCGGCGCAGGGTGTTTTGGGACTTCAAGTCAGAGAGGAAGATATGACATTGCGAAAAGTACTCAGCAAGATGCATCATGCTGCCACTTCATCCCGAACCAATATTGAACGATCTGTACTAAAACTATTAGGTGGAGGCTGTCAAACTCCGCTGGGGGTGTATTGCGAAACAGATGACCTCAACAATTATCATGTATGGGCGGCATATGCCAAACAATGGAACAGCCCCGTGCAACACATCCAAGTATCTTCTGCCACTTCAAGTGGACTCGCAGAAGCAGTGATTGAAAAAATAAAAGCAACATAGTATGTATCTAGTATACGACACCTCAACTGCCGGTAAGCCTTCCAACTGGAAAGCGGATCCGACAGATACTTTCAGCTGGCCCAGAATGATCCAACTCTCCTGGATTCTGTTTGATGAAAACTATAAAAAGCTGGAGAATGGCAACCATTTAATCAAACCGGAAGGCTTTACTATGGATAGAGCCTCTGAAAAGTATTATGGCGTCACTCAAGAAATACTCGAGAAAGAAGGAGAAGATTTATCTTCAGTTTTGAAGACTTTTTCAGAAGTAGTGGATAAAGCTGAGGTGATCTTTTCTTTTAATCAGAAATTTAATGAAAGCGTGGTTTTGGCTGAGTTCTTTCGCAAAAAGATGCCTCAACGATTACAAGCTTCCGAATCCTACTGCATCATGCAAGAATCGACTTATTTTTGCAAACTACAAGGAAGGGGGGGCAAGTTGAGATGGCCCAGTCTTCAGGAATTACACTATGCTGTTTTTGGCAAAGAATATGATCATCCCAACAATGCAATTTATGATTGTATCGCTGCCGCAAAAAGCCTGTTCGTGCTGATGGAAGCGGGTCAAATTGATGTCGAATAAATTCTAATATGAGCTCTATTTTAATCACCAAAGAAGACCCGCAAAAGAGTTTTCGTCAACCTCTCGAAGAAGAAGGGCATATCGTTCAAGACATCAGCTTTCTAGACTTTAGACCTATTTCTTTTAGCTCGATTCCTGAAGCTGATTGCATTTTTTTCTATTCAAAGCGGGGTGTGCACTTTTTCTTTGAGCAATTGCTTTCCAAAGACATTTCTGTTCCTTCAAATGTCTTATGGGCGGCATTAGGTGAAAGTACCGCTACAGCCCTAAAGTCGTACACCAATCAAGTAGACTTCACCGGATCCGGAAAACCTACAGACACCTTAGATCAATTTCGATCTTGGTTTTCAGGAAAAAAAGTTTTAGCGATACGAGCAGACCAAAGCCTCAATCGTCTGGAAAGCCTTGAAGATGAATCATGGGAGCTTGTGGATCTAGTCGTTTACAGCAATGAAATCAAGGAAAGTATTAATTTTGACAAACACGAAGTGGTTGTGCTTACTTCCCCTTTGAATACTAAAGCTTATTTTCAGTTTCAGAAAGATGCTGCCGACACCATCATAGCCATTGGTCAAACGACTGCTTCTGCTGTGAAACAATTTACAGATCAAAAAGTATTTGTAAGTCCAAAGCCCTACCTTAGTGATATTGCTGCATTTACCTTAAAAGTCATCAACGACAACAGTTAATACCTCTATATGGCGCGTACTTCAAAGACATCAAAAAGCAAGAAAAAGAAGAAAAAGTCTTTCTCGCCCATCCTGCTGTTAGCCATTTTTTCCCTGGTTTCCCTGATTGCTTTCGCACCTGCACTCGATGCTGACTTTGTCTATTGGGATGACGATGTGAATGTTTATGAAAATCCCAATATCCAGTCATTATCTCCGGATAATATCCAAGCCATTTTTACGGATGATGTCATAGGTAACTATAACCCCTTGCCTATTTTCACTTTTGCGCTCGAGCATGCTGCATTCGGCATGAATCCGCAAGTGATGCACTTTAATAACATTCTGCTTCACATCATTGGAGTATTTATGGTTTATTTGATTGCTTTCCAACTAAAAATCAATCGTTGGGGATCTCTACTGGTAGCTCTGCTATTTGCGACTCATCCCATGAGAGTTGAATCCGTAGCATGGATTACCGAACGAAAGGATGTTTTATTTGCTTTATTTTATTGGATCAGCCTCCTTTGGTACATCCGGTCAAAAAGAAAAGGAAAGCATAAGTTCTTTTGGTATGCCCTGATGATATTTCCACTAGCATTACTATCAAAAATCCAAGCAGTTTCCTTGCCCTTGAGTATGCTGTGTGTAGATTATCTACGCACTGGAAAAATTCGTTGGTCAGATATCATTCAAAAATGGCCATTCTTCCTCCTTTCTCTATTGACAGGTCTGTATGGTGTCATCGCTCTAAGAGAACAAGGTTCGATTGACCCTGCTGAAACGGAAAGATTATTTCATTTCGGGGATCGCTTAATCATAGGGGCATATAGTTACATCATTTATCTATATAAATTGATCGTCCCCTACCCTATGGCTCCTATGTATCCCTACCCTGATGGTTTAAAGTGGTTCCACTATACCATTGCGGCCGGAATATTACCCTTAGGGGGCCTTTTATATTGGTTATGGAAGAAAGAGTATCGAATCTGGCTCTTTGGATTTGCCTTCTTTACGTTGAATGTAATTTTTGTTCTTCAAATCGTGGGAGCCGGACAAGGTTTCCTTGCAGACCGATTTACCTATGTAGGTTATTTTGGTTTCTTCTTTATTTCCGGACATTACTTTTCAAAATATCGATGGGATCAAAAGATGTGGAAATGGGCTGTGGTGTCTCTGCTGGCCATATACATGGTGTTGAGCTTTATGCAAAGCCAAATTTGGAAAAACAGTGACACTATGTGGTCGCATGTTTTAAAATATAATGACCAGACCCCTCTTCCGTTCGGGAATAGAGGAAATTATTTTAGAGATAATGGGATTCGGGACAAAGCATTGCAAGACTACTCTTCTGCTATAAAATTAGATGGCACCAGACATAGTACGTACAATAGCAGAGGCAGACTCTACTTCCAATCAGGAGAATTACAAAAAGCATTAGCAGATTATAATGAAGCCCTTAGTTTAGACCCTACAAATGGTGAGTATTATTCTAATAGAGGGGCTACCTATGCCCGTTTGGGGAATATGCAAGCTGCTTTAGTGGATTTGAATAAATCTGTTCAATATAAACCTGACCATGCAGAGGCTTATTTGAACAGGGCGATTACTTTAGATGCGCTGGGTGATCCTGCTGCAGCTGCTAATGACTTAGAACAATACTTGAAGCTACGCCCCAATGATGCTGAAATGTGGTTTAATTATGCTTTCTTCTCCTTTAAAGCCAACCAGAACGCTCGAGCAAAAGGGGCCATTGATCAAGCAATCATCTTGAACGCAAATAATGGCAAATACTACAATACGCGCGCTAAAATTCAAATACAATCCGGCAACCTCCAGCAGGCCAGAGCGGATGCTCAAAAAGCTTCTCAATTAGGGGCGCCTTTGGAACAAAGTTGGCTGCAACAACTGAATCAGTAGCTCCGTAAAGGTTCTAGTTTTCAGACAAAAGCTATCTTTGGAGTAGACTGATACATTCTATGATAAAAAAGCTTTTCATACAAAACTATGCCATCATTGATGAGCTTGGAATTCAATTTTCGGATCATTTAACCACCATCACAGGTGAAACCGGAGCAGGAAAATCCATTCTCATGGGAGCGCTTTCTCTTATTTTGGGGGATCGCGCAGACACTTCTGTACTTTTCGAAAAGGAAAAAAAATGTATCGTAGAAGGGACCTTTGACCTTTCCCATTATCAGTTACAATCCTTTTTCGAATCTCATGAATTGGACTATGATGATGAGCTCATCTTGAGAAGAGAAATTAAGCCTTCCGGCAAAAGTCGTGCTTTCATAAATGATAGTCCGGTGCTTCTCAGTGACATGGAAGCCCTAAGTAATCTGATTATCGATATTCATCGGCAATTCGACACTCTCGATATCAATGATGTCTCTTTTCAGCTAAACACATTAGATGCGCTCGCAGAACACCCGAAGCTACTCGCTGAATACAGAGAAGCATTCCATGTTTGGAAAAAAGAGCAAAAAGAATTAGAAACCCTTGTAGCTCAACAAGCTGAGCAACTGAAAGAACTAGATTTCCTGAGATTCCAGTTGAATGAGATTGAACAACTGGAACTGAGCAAGAATGAATTAGCGGAATTACAACAAGAGCAAGAACAACTTGCATTCGCTGAAGAGTTAAGAGAAGCTTTAGGCAAGGCTCAATACGTTATTGAAGATAACGAGCACTCCATTTCTTCCATCTTAGCAGACCTTCTCTCACTTTTTGAGCGGGCCGGCAGTGCTGCCGAACAAATAAAAGAGCGAATTGAAAGTGCAAAAATTGAACTTGAAGATATTGCAAGAGAATCCGGATTCATGCATGATGACATTCAAGCAGACCCCGGCCGACTCGAGCTGATTGAAAACAGATTAAGTCAGATCTATAGCCTTCTAAAGAAACATCAGCTTGAATCCTTATCAGAATTGCTGGATCTCTCAGATGACTTTCGAACACAGATACAAAGTTTTGAAAGCTCTGAAGATCGAATTCAATATTTACAGAAAAACCAGCAAAAACAACTAGAACAGGTACTCAAGTTGGGTAAACAAATTTCCAAACAGAGAGCTGCTGTCATTCCGCTGTTGGAAACTCAGGTACAAGACTTACTGAAACAGGTAGCTATGCCCAATGCCATATTTAAGGTTCACCAAGAAACCATGGAGACACCTAAATCTTCAGGCATTGATGAAGTCAAGTTTCTATTTACAGCCAATAAAGGAGGCCAACTTCAGCCCATTAAAAATGTCGCATCAGGAGGGGAGCTTTCTCGATTGGCACTTTGCATTAAATCAATCGTAGCTGCTGCTATTCCACTCCCCACATTGATCTTTGATGAAATCGACTCAGGCGTTTCCGGAGATGTTTCTTTAAAAATGGGTAAGATCCTTCATGATCTTTCCAGAAATCACCAGGTCACGGTTATCACACATTCACCTCAGATTTCGGCAATGGGAGATCGTCATTATTTCGTATATAAAGAAACTGACGAAGAAAGAACATTCACAAAAGTAAAAGAGGTAGAAGGTAAAGAGCGGGTTAAAGCCGTTGCGGTCATGTTGAGCTCGGATCCTCCCACTGAAGCTGCATTGGATAATGCGAAAGAATTGTTATCATTGAAAGTCAAATAATAAAAAGGATATGAGCCATCAACTTTTAAAAGGAAAACGCGGAATTATTTTTGGAGCTCTAGACGAACAATCCATTGCGTGGAAAGTCGCAGAACGATGTGTAGAAGAAGGAGCCCAAATCACATTAACCAATGCACCTGTTGCCTTAAGATTTGGTGGCATTCAAAAATTAGGAGAAAAACTCAATGCAGAAGTTATTCCTGCCGACGCCACAAGTATGGAAGATTTGGAGCATCTCTTTAAAAGGTCCTCAGAAATATTAGGAGGTAAAATTGACTTCTTCCTTCATGCTATTGGTATGTCATTAAATGTACGTAAGAAAAAAGAGTACATCGATCTAAATCATGATTGGATGCTCAAAACGTTTGACATTTCGGCAATCTCATTTCACAAGTGTATGCAGGTTGCCTACCAAAATGATGTCATGCAGGATTGGGGCTCTATCGTCGGACTTAGTTATATCGCAGCTCAACGCGTTTTCCCGGACTATAGTGAAATGGCGGAAAGCAAAGCCTTATTAGAAAGTTTTGCTCGTAGTTTTGGTTATCATTTTGGTGTGAAAAACAATGTCAGAGTCAATACCATCTCACAATCGCCCACAATGACCACTGCGGGCAGCGGTGTCAAAGGTTTTGATGATTTTTTCAATTATGCAAACACTATGTCTCCATTAGGAAATGCAACGGCCGAAGAGTGTGCTGATTATTGCGTATTCTTATTTTCGGATCTTTCTCGAAAAATAACCATGCAAAACTTATTCCATGACGGAGGATTCTCAAATATGGGTATCAACCCTGATCTTCTGGACAAGCAATAATCGCTGACCTTTATGCAAGAGTGCCCAATTTCTTGCAAGAGAATGCGTTTGTATTACATTATGATCAGATTGCTCATCTATCTGTTATTTTCAGGCCTTTGCGTCCACCAGCTATATGCTCAGTCTGATCGTGTTGGATCCGCTCTTGGTCCAGTTGAAGCAAATGAAGCAGGGACAGAAAAAATATATCCCTTCCTCTTCAAGTCCACTGACACTTTGGTAGATTCCATCATTGAAAAAGATCCTTTTCAGTATGATCCTTCCAGAAGAAATACTTGGATTGGAAACCTGACCCCAGGTTATATGGGAGGCGAAATACTCAATACTTTATTCAATGGGCATTCTGAAGTTGGATTTGAGATCGGTCATCACGCATATGATGCCTATAAGTTCCGACTTGATACTGTGCCATTCTATAAGCGGCGCATACCCTACACGCATTTATTATATGCACAGGGGAACACTCAAACACGTACGCAAACAGAAGCAGATTTTGGAGCTAGTTTTGATGATCAACTGATAGCTATAGGATATCGTAGGATTTATAATCAAGGTATTTTTCAAAATCAAAATGCACTGCATACGGCATTATATCTAGGCTATCTAGTGCGCAAAGAAAAATGGAACCTAGGAGTACTTTTTGGCTCAAATGTCATCCAGGATCGATACAATGGAGGAATTACCACGGATACTCTTTTCGGATCAGGCTTATCAGCTCTTCCGGCAAACATTCCTATTCGAACAAATACTTTAGAAGGTCGTCATCAAGATAGACAGTACCTTTTAAACTTTGAATACAAGCTCTCATTCCTCCCCTTTTTCAAAAAACTCAGTTATCAATCCTATGTGAAGGATGGATATATAAAAGTATTCGATACACAACCGGATACACTGATTTACTCAGAGGACTTTTTTAGAGACATAGGCCTCAGACAATTCATCAATCGTTTTGATTGGCAAAATAAAATATCTCTGGTCTCTGAAGCTTCATCTCCATTAAAATTAGAAGCAGGAATCCAGTTCAACAGAGTATCGCTTACTCAGGAACCTGTTGCGAATACCTTCGGTCAATTTTATGTTTTTGGAAACTTACTTTGGGATTTGTCCACAAACCTGACATTACAAGGAGAGACTTATTATGGGTTTCAACAAAATCAGGCAGAATATAGCATTGATGGAAAATTGAATTGGAAAACCCGACTGTTTCACCTGAGTGCAAGATATAGAAACTCCTCTACGGTCCCGGACTTAATTGAAAGAAGGATGATTCTGCTAAATGAGGAGATATACAATACTGATTTTACAAGAATCATTCATAATCAAATAGGAGGTTCCATTGATTTCCCATATCTGGGCATACAATTGAATGCAGATCTCCAAACAGTATTCAATTACAGATTCTGGACTTTTGAATCCATTCAACCTTCTTTAGCTGACTTTAGTATCCTACAAATACGTGCAGAACACAAACTTTCTTACGGAATTCTGAAAATGAAAAACAGGATTGCCTATCAAAGCAGAGATAAGGAACTGCTTCCCTTACCCGATTGGCAGGGTATGCACCAACTTTATGTGAATAGCTATCTTTTAAAAAAGACTCTTGAAGTTTCAATAGGTGGTGAACTGAGATATTACCTCAATTATGATCCAGCATTATTTCAGCCTTTCTTAGGAACCTTCATCATTCCTGAAGAAAGCAATTTTGAAGGTCATCCTTATACTTTAGACCTGATTTCAAAGGTGCGTATTGATAACTTCCATTTCTTGTTTAGATTGGAAAATCTGCAAACTATATGGGAGAATGCCCAATTTTACAGTCACTATCGAACGCCCTTTCCCGGACTAAGTTTCAGATTAGGTGTCCAATGGAATCTAAAAGGTTAAAGCTCGTAGTTGGGCTCTAATGAATGATGTTCCCCGTCTGCGTAGAAGTCTCTGATATAAGCAACGGCTTCTTCCGGCTTATCAGTTAGCATAAATAAGTCTAAGTCCTTTGAATTAATGTTATGCTCTTTTTCCAGCATGGTTAGCTTGATCCAGTCGACCAATCCCTTCCAATAAGAAACACCCATTAATACGATAGGTACTTTAGTGATCTTTTTGGTTTGTGTTAAAGTCAAAACTTCAAACAACTCATCCATAGTACCAAAACCTCCGGGCAATACCACAAAACCTTGAGCATATTTTACAAACATCACTTTTCGAACAAAAAAGTACCGATGATCTAAGACCTTATCTTGATCGATAAAATCATTATTACTTTGTTCAAAAGGAAGATTAATATTTAGACCTACGGAGACGCCATTATTCTGGAACGCACCACGGTTTCCGGCCTCCATAATCCCGGGTCCTCCGCCCGTGATAACACCGAATCCCTCGTCAGTCAGTTGTTTGGCAACTTCGACAGCTGTCTGATAGTAGGGATGATCTGGTAAGGTTCTCGCAGAACCAAAAATAGAAATACAAGGACCGACCCTGTTCATAACCTCAAAACCATCTACAAATTCGGAAATCACCTTGAACATCGTCCAGGAGTTCTCTCCTTTCATTTGACTCCACTTCCTTCTTGGGATCATATTCTTAGCTGACATATTATCAATTTCTTAAAAAAAGAGCGCAGTGACTTCATGCACAGGACGCTCTTTTAACGATGTTACAAAGGAAAACAATATTCTCTTTGGATTTGTAGATTGTGATTATTTATTTGAGACAAATTCCGAGTACTCTCTCTGAATGTACTCCTGAACCTCTTCTATACTTTCAAACTCATTAAATAGCTCACTGAACCTGGAACGAACCGCAGCTTGAGGAATCACATAGTTCCTGACATCCTCAATTCCGATATATTTTTTGATAGATGTGCCGTATTCTGCACAAATCCTGTCTGTGAAATGCTCTACTAAAGCAGGAATATCTTCAGCTCTTTCCTTCAATGACGGAACCCTCACAATAATGACTGCTAATCGGTGATAAAGATCTTCTCTAAACTTGCCTTTATCAATCTCTTCTAAAAGATTTTTATTGGTCGCTGCAATCACCCTTACGTCAACCTTAATTTCTTTATCCCCTCCTACACGTGTAATGCGGTTCTCCTGCAACGCCCTTAATACTTTCGCTTGAGCCGATAGACTCATATCTCCTATCTCATCTAGAAATAAGGTACCACCATTTGCTTGTTCGAATTTTCCAATCCTTTGTTTCACTGCAGAAGTAAATGCTCCCTTTTCATGACCGAACAATTCACTTTCAATTAGTTCGGAAGGAATCGCCGCGCAGTTCACTTCTACTAAAGGGTGTTCTGAACGTGCAGACTTCGCATGCATCCATCTGGCTACCAATTCCTTTCCGGTTCCATTCTCACCGGTGATCAGAACACGCGCATCCGTAGGTGCTACCCTATCAATGGTCTTTCTGATCTGATCAATACAATGAGAAGTACCGATAATTTCCTGCACCGTTTTCCCGGATACTTTTTTCTTCAATGTTTTAGTCTCCGTCAAAAGACTGGTTCGATCTAAGGCATTGCGAATCGTAATCAGTAATCGATTCAAATCCGGTGGCTTTGCCACAAAATCGAAGGCACCTTTCTTAACCGCTTCTACGGCTGTATCGATATTTCCATGACCACTGATCATGATAACAGCGGTATCCGGTGAAATCTCCTGAATTCGTTCAAGGGCTTCCAATCCATCAACTTTTGGCATTTTAATATCCAAAATGATGACATCAAAGTTTTGCTGTTTGACTTTGACCAAGCATTCCATACCATCAGCAGCTTCAACTACTTGATAATCTTGAAACTCCAGGATTTCTCTCAATGTATTCCGAATACTTCTTTCGTCATCAACGATAAGAATCTTTGCCTTAGACATAACTTAATTGACTTGCTTACAGATACAATTATATGATAAATTTTTATAATATGAAAAGGCTTGAGACAATAATCGCAAAATATTGCGCTCCCTAGGACACATTTATTTTATTGTATCTATAAGGACTTGCCACGCTTGAAGAAGCCTCTTGCCCTTCCCTGTCAACAAAAAAATCGGAGAAAGAAAAAGTAAACCCAAGCTAATCAAGACATCCCCTTTCCTCTTTCTTATCATTAAGTCCACTTGATGATCATCTACTCTTCTATCTAAATGAATGACTTCAGCGACCTGATTTTTAGAGCTGCTGGATATTAGTGCTTTCCGATCTAAAGCTAAAATTCTATTCGCACGGATACTTGGGAATGCTGTAATATTCCTCACTACCTGATCCCAAGGAATCACTCTTGGATCAAACACTATTTCACTTTCAGAATTGAAGGATTGATGATGTAAATCAGTGATCTGAATACACTGCTCAGGAATCAACTTACTCAGATCCAATAATGCTGCAGCTGCCTCAAAGCCACTTTGGTCAGAAAGCACATAGGTATTTCCTCTTCGCTTATTTTGCGGAAGCATCATTTCCCTTCCGGAAAAAATAGCATACGCGATTTTCATAAGGCTCACAAGAAATACACTCGAACCAATATATAAATAGTTTCTTTCATCCATTACACCCAATAAGAAAAGTGTACTCATAAGAACCCAGCTTATCAGCAAAGACTGTGTAATCGGCCACCAACGGTATGAAGGACGCTTACCGGCGAAGAAGTCTAGTAGAACGCTATAGCAAATAGCTGTACTCAAAACGGCTAGTACAGCCGGAGAAGATTGATGAGTCATCGTGCTTAACAAACCAAAAACAACTGCTACAGACACGATATCCATGATAAGAAACTGTATCTGCCTTATAAAGCGACTTAAAACTGCTATCCAAGCTCTCGTATAAATGGCTAATTGTATAAGTACACTTAGGACTGATTGCCAGGGTCTGCTGTAATGCTTTTTAGCATAAATGCTCATCGCACTATAAAAGGTCCTTATATATTTCAGGCTTGATTTTTTGGTACTCTCGCCTTTAAAGTGGATGATTGAAGTGCTTGCGAGATAGTAATTTTTAAAGCCTTTTTGGCTCAGCTGATAACATAAATCAATATCCTCTCCATACATAAAAAATTCTTCATCAAGACCTCCGACGGCTTGATAATTGTCTTTTTTCATCATCATAAAGGCCCCTGTCAAAACGTCCACCTCTTGATTGACATTAGAATCCAAATGACCCATATAATAATAATTCAGCCATTTGGATCGGGGGAACAAATCATTCAATCCGGTAATCTTCCATGGTCCGGGGAAACCACGTTTTGACTCCGGGAGAAAAACACCACTGCCATCAAACATGCGTACCCCCAAGGCTCCGGCATCAAGATGACTTTCCATAAAATCAATACAGAGCTGCAGCGTTTCCTTTTGCACAATCGTATCCGGATTCAACAGTAAGATGTATTCCCCTTCACAGCTATTCACTGCCAAATTATTAGCTTTCGCAAAACCAAGGTTTTCTCCGGGAGATAGTAGCTTTACCGTTGGATACTTTTCCTTTACCCATGGAACGGAATCATCAGTGGAGCCATTATCCACTACGATCACTTCATAAGAGAAATCGCATTCGGATTGCAATACTGAGCCAAGTGCCTGATCAAGAAAATACCTGACATTATAATTTACAATGATTACAGAAAGCTTCATAGACAAACATCACTGCTCATAGGGCAATCGCGCAACAATACTTCGACCTAAAGTAACTTCATCTGCATACTCAAGGTCCCCTCCAAATGAAACTCCACGGGCAATGACGGACAACTTCACGTCGTATTTTTTCAGTTGCTTAGAGATATAATAGGTCGTGGTCTCTCCCTCTATCGTTGGACTAATGGCCATAATAATTTCCACTTCCTCCAATTTCTCTACGCGCTCCATCAGTTCAGCTATTTTAATGTCTTCCGGCCCAACACCATCTATGGGAGAAATAATACCTCCTAACACATGGTATACCCCATTAAATTGTTGGGTATCCTCTATGGCCATAACATCACGTACGGACTCGACTACACAAATCTGATTTTTCTTTCTGACCGGATCACTGCAAATTTCACAGATTATATCGTCAGCATAATTAAAGCAATGGGTACACTTTTTCAAATCATTGCCCAATGCCTTAATCGCTTCCGCAAAAGCGTCTGTGTGCTCTTCAGATCTACCTGCCAGAAATAAGGCCATCCTCAGGGCGTTTTTCTTTCCAATACCGGGCAATTTGGAGAAATGATGAACTGCCTGTTCTAGTATTTTAGAGGAATACTTCATATATGTAAATATACAATATTTGGTTACAAGGAATACAAAGGAAATTCGTTCCTTGTTTTCAGTTCATAAACATTTCTATATTTATCGAACAAGCTCTTCTATTTTGCATTAATTATGATGTAATCAAGGAAGGCTTATCATTGTAGCCAAAATCATTATTTTAGCAGCGGAAAAAACGCAATAGCATGGCAGAAATAATAAGAATGCCCCGAATGAGTGATACCATGGAAGAGGGCAATATCGTAGAATGGTTGAAACAAGTTGGAGATGAGGTAGAGCCCGGAGATATTCTTGCTGAAGTAGAAACGGACAAAGCCACCATGGAGCTGGAAAGCTATCATGAAGGTGTTTTATTGCATATAGGTGTAGCAGAAGGTGCGGTACCTGTCAACGCGGTCATTGCCGTGATTGGAGAAGAAGGAGAAGATTTTGAGTCTCAACTCAAAGAGGCAGAATCCTCAACAGGCGATACGGATAACGAAGCTGAAGGTTCTTCTGAAGAAAAAGCTGATGCTCCGGAAACACAAGAAGAGTCCGTAAGCAATACAAGCTCAAGCGGTTCAGAACAAAGAATCAAAGCATCTCCTTTAGCTAAAAAGATGGCTGAAGAATCTAATATCGACTTATCAAAAGTAAAAGGCTCAGGGGATAATGGCCGTATCGTTAAAAAAGATATTGAAGAATATCAAGCTTCAGGAGCTTCCACTCCTACCCCTCAGGTAAGTGCTCCTGCTGCTGCCTCGGTAGGAGAAGCAGAAGAAGTAGCCGTTTCACAAATGCGTAAAACGATTGCCAAGCGCTTGAGCCAAAGTAAGTTTACAGCGCCGCATTTTTACCTAACAAGAGAAATCCGTATGGATCAGGCCATGGCCGCACGGAAGAGAATCAATGAATTGGCAGACACCAAAGTCTCTTTCAATGATTTAGTGGTAAAAGCTTGCGCTGCGGCACTGAAAAAACATCCCGGAATTAATTCTTCCTGGCTGGGAGATAAAATCCGCTACAATAAGTCCATCAATGTGGGCGTGGCCGTAGCTATTGATGATGGACTAGTTGTGCCGGTCCTTTTTGATACAGACAAGAAGACCTTGAGCGAAATCAATGCTGAAGTTAAAGACAAAGCTACCCGAGCGAAGGAAAGAAAATTATCCACCGAAGAAATGCAGGGAAACACCTTTACAATTTCCAATCTTGGAATGTTTGGGATAGAAGAGTTTACAGCCATCATCAATCCGCCTGATGCCTGTATTTTGGCAGTAGGAGGAATCGTTCAAAAACCGGTTGTGACTAATGGTGAAATCACAGTAGGGCATACTATGAAAGTTACTTTATCCTGTGACCACCGAGTAGTAGATGGCGCTACAGGAGCCCAATTCCTCCAAACTTTAGCAGCTATGTTAGAAGAACCTATGAGGATGCTGGTATAATGGTCATCTAGTACCATTCTCAAAAAAAATGGCAGGTAGGACGATCAGCCTTTAGTCGACCTACCTGTTTTATTTTATGAATAAAGGTAAGCTTGATAAGGTACCATTTTGGTATATAGAAAGATAATAATACCCCTCAGGTAATGCCATTGATTGAATATTCAAGCGGTTTACATCATGATGCAAAACTCTTGACCATTCCCTCACACATTGTCCTTGTGCATTCCAAAGGCTGATTCTGGATGGCTTATCGTTGATGCTCTCTGTGTTTTTGAGCTGAATAAAAATTACCTCTGTAGCAGGGTTGGGGAAAACAACTATTTCAGCCGTCCCACCTATAGATGTAGTAACATTACTAGTTTCATCTACATCAATAGGGCATTCTACCCTTTGATTGAAGGCGCATCCAGGCTCAGATAAGTAGAGGTGTATGTAGGACAATCTTTTTTTGAAAAGGTCAGATAGCTGTGCGTCATTTTCAGATAGCAGTGAAACGGAAAATAGATTATTCAGTATGTCTACACTTCCCAAATTGCCATCATCTTTTCCAATCTGACCTCTCAATACATCATTCACTTCGTCCCAAACTAAATTTACATCAAAACCACTCAAGGCAGGATGAACGATAAATTGATCTAAAAACTCAGCATCTTGAAAATATAAACGAAACTCGATGTAATTCACATTTTCAGCCGATACTTGAGCATCCAACTCAAAAGACTGATTAGCCTGAATAGCCGAACTAGAGATCATCACCGGAAAATCAGCAGCAATAATCGGATTCCTGCTTACTGTGATAGGAACCTGAGCTAAAAAGCGTTCCCCATTTTCCGCCTCCAAAGCAAGCGTGATTTCTCGATTTTCAGTAGCAGCATCGCCTTGCAGTACCAATGATTCTTGCTACCACACTTTTCATTGCATTGATGACAGACCAAACGATCAATCGTATCACCCTTTTTGCCTTCCTCTTGAGTTTGGGGCTGATCGTAGATGATGCCATTGTCGTAACTGACCCCGCCGCCGAAGGCCGAAGGACGCATGTCCTTGGTCATGTCGTCGCCGGCCGTGCGGCTCCAAAGCCGTGCGCCGGTCTTCTTGTCGAAGGCGTGGATGGTGCCATC
>CAZGGG010000003.1:29922-36494 GCA_964525165.1 uncultured Saprospiraceae bacterium
GTCTATAAAACCCAAGTCATAGGTTCCGCATTGATACTGAATATTGGTAACCAAGTCACTAGGTACAATTGTACGGCAATAATTATTCCCTAAATCAAAATTAGTATTCGTTTGAATGTCCCAACTGAAACCTTCCGAACAAAATTGAGTAATCGGATTGAGCAGGCAAACTTCAGCATCTTCATGATTATAGATTAAAATGGTCGTGTCTTCTGAAAAATGCACCGGTAGCACCATCTCTGAAGCTTCCGGATCAAATATTTCAAATGAATAGGTACGATTATTAGATCCATTAATCATTGATCGTGCATCTAACTGCAGAGGTAATTCTGTTCTATCAATCACCACGTTTTGTACACACCTATCTTCTAATTCTGATACGAAATCAAATCGATTCATTGAATCCAATTGATAACCGTTGTCCCAATTGATAAAATTGTAGAACCGTACAACGGAAGCACAATCCGAAGGCATATTCAAAGTATCCAGCTCATAGCTGAAGAAGATATTCTGTTGTATATCTTTAGCAAGAAGCTCTGCAGATTCAATATCAAGATAGCTCTCTAATAAGCTACAATCAGTCATTTTTATGATATCATCCGGAATATGAAATTCACCGGATTGGGCGAGCATCAAAGGCGTGGAAAAAAGAAACCAAAAGGACAGATTTAAAAATATATACTTCATAATCAACATTTTAACTAAAATAAAAAAAAAGATGATGCAACCAAAACACAAGGTCATAAGTGTTAAAGTGCATCATCCTCAATGAGAGCTTGTCTCAGCCTCAACCAAACTTCTTTTTAATAACCGGTATTCGTATTTCCTTTGTACTTCGGTTCTACACCCTGCTTTTGATTCGCAGGTGGATCCATTGGCAGATCTTTTGGGCCGGCAATACTAAACTCTACTCTTCGATTCAGGTAATGTTGATCCTCTATATCGCGGGAAACGTTCTTTTTTTCAGGTAGGTTTTGGATGATCGGATCTCCTTCTCCCCCATACTGTATTATGAACCGATTTTTATCAATCCCATATCTTTCATTTAGATAGTTTATGGCAGCCAAAGACCTTTTATAGGAAAGGACTTCGTTGTAAGATTCATCTGCTCTGTTATCAGCATAGCCTTTCACTACTACATTGACATTGGGATTATTTTTGATTACGGAAGCTATTTGCTGCAATTTAGGAATCATTTGAGGTCTAATGTCGCTGGAATTCAGATCGAAATTGATCATAGGTAGCCACCAATTCATTCTCACTTCATCTAGTTTTCCTTCGATCATAAGCTCAATCTCAGACCTTGTTAAATATGGGTCATCGACTTGTGCGACTCCGTTTTCATCAATCGGATACCCTTGCGGTGAAAATAGCTCCTCATCCCTGTAATCAGGAATCCCGTCATTATCTGTATCTATAGCCTTACCTTTTACATCCACTGCAGCACCTTGGGGCGTTTCAGTATCTGCATCAAACATATCCAAAACACCATCATTATCAGAATCTGTCAAATCTAATTCGGGTCTTTGCTTGAGAGCTGCAATATCATTGTAGGCGCTATTTAATGGGTTGACCCAATATAAAGGCTCCACCTTCTTATCAAATGAACCAATATTGATGTTTATCCGAACACTTGTATAGTGTGTATTGTCCGGATAATTGGATCTATCTTGAGCGGTTCTTTGTACATATCCATCTACATAATCATAGAAGTTTAAGCTATAAGAATGCTCTAAGGATAGATTAACCCGATTGGATAGTTTTCTGGAAACACCAAATCCCAGCTGTGCGCTGAGGTTTAAATCATTCCCAAAGATGGACAAGAAACCATCAGGTCTGAGGGCATCTGTTTCAAATTCACCATCTAAAAGAGCTTTAATTTGGTCCTTGGCATCGTCCGCTTGATAGTCAATATTTGAGAAATCATAAATCTGACCATTTGCATCCAAAGCATCATACTTTGTATTAAATCCATACACGCCCAGCCCCACAAGGCCGTAAATATTCCATTTGGGTGTAGGATTATGGAAAAGAATATTTCCTGCATTAATGATCAATTGACCGTTCAACGCATAATAAGAGGTTTGGTAGTTACGAACGAATCCTCCTCCCTCGTTACCATATCCCAAGGATCGAAGAACTGAATTGGCATTGGTTGTAGCAGCGTTATAAGCACGGTTCTCCAACCCTCGCATCTGACCATAGGTAAACTCTCCACGCAAGCTAAAGGTGTAAGAAACCGCTTTTCTCAAATGTACGCCAACTCCAAAACCTCCGGGATAGCTACTTCTGACATCTGAAGACATGTAGTTTAGACCGGTGTGAATGCCGATTTCCCACATATCGATGGGCTTGGCAGAAAAGGCCGCCGCCCCACTTTCAAAGTCATTACTCTGTTCAGATTCAGGAGTTTCTGAATTCTGGCTGATTCCTGCCTGGTACCAACCCAAAATCAGGAATAGAATGATTACATACTTCATGGCTCTCATTGATTTCTTGTAAAGATACAACAAACCAACAACAGATTAAACCAAAATGATATATGTAACCGACTATTTTATACGAAAATGTGTAAAAAATAGAACTAAACATGTTTTTCCACCCCTAAACTTCTGTTTTCCGGAGTGCAATTTGAATAGCCCTTTGAAATAACCCATGGCTATCCTCATTCTCAGCATGTAGTTCTTCCAATGCTTTTTGAATAATCGTAGAAGCGTCTTCAAAAATAGACTGATCTGTAATCTCGATACTTTGTTGCATTAGATAGGCAAAGGTTCTTGCCATACCACAATTAGCAATAAAGTCAGGAATCAGACTGATTTCTTGGTCTACCCATTCAGCTGTTTCTCCGAAGAATATTTTATCATCTACGAAAGGTACATTCGCACCACAACTCATTACTTCAAGACCATGAGCTATCAGTCGCTCCATCTGGTCTCTGTTAATAATTTTGGATGCAGCTCCCGGAATAAAAACATCACAATCCAAATCCCATATTTTTTCATTGGTCTCGTCAAAACTCAGAAGCTCAGAAGCTGCAAGCTTATTACCATCTTTATCAATAAACAATTGAACCACTTCTTCTTTTGATAAGCCTTCCGGAGCTATGATCCCTCCGGCTTTATCAATGATGCCAACGATTTTAGCACCTTGCTGAGCCAGATAATAGCCTGCTGCGGCAGCAACATTTCCCCAACCCTGTATGATGACCTTTTTTCCTTCTGTTAGGCTATTGTGATATAAATGATAATAATGCCTGACAGATTCTGCTACACCCCAGCCTGTGATCATATCTGCTACGGCAAATTTTTTATCATGTACCGGTGCGAACCGAGGGTCCTCTATGATTTTGGCAACTCCATATCTCAACTGTCCCACCCGTTGAATTTTATCTCCTTTGGTCGCGACAAAATGACCATTTACCACTCCTTCCTGTGGGTGCCAAAGTCCAAGATCTTCGGTAATAGGTATCACATCTTTCAATTCATCCACATTGAGGTCTCCCCCGGTTCCATAATAGTTTTTCAATAAGGGAAAAACAGCTTTGAACCATCTTCCCAGAACTTCATTCTTTCGAGGGTCTGATGGATCAAAGTCAATACCAGACTTTGCACCACCAATAGAAGGACCACTCACCGTAAATTTCACCTCCATAACCTTAGCCAAGGACACTACTTCGTCCTTCGTCAAACCTTTTCGCATCCGAGTGCCTCCTCCAGCTGCTCCATTCTTCAAAGAATTGATCACCACCCAACCCTTGGCATCTGTTTCTGAATCAGACCATTCAAATACAATCTCAGGTGCTTTGTTAATATACTCACTAAGTGTCATGGAATTATTAGTTTTCTCGTATTAAATTATAATTTATCTTTATATGTGAAAGACGCCACAAATTAATAAAATTCATGGCCATGAATAAAGAAGATTCCAGAAATCAAGATCAAAATTCTCAAAGCTTTCAAAAGCTTTTTTCGTCCTCTCCTGAGAATACTGGCCAGGTAATAGATCACAAGCAACTATTTATCGTTGCATCCAAGGATCTCACTGATAAATTGAATACCCGATTTGAGCAATATGCCAACCATTTTAAGAATCAACTTCAATTAAGCTTTATAGAATCCTCAGATACTGAACGGATTGAAAAACTATTAGCCGAAAGTGTTACGAACCCGATGAGTGTGGTATTGACCCTGGGTACCCATACCTATATAGAAGATATCTTTTTTGCGGAAGCAGAAAAACAAATCAATCCTTTCAATATGGGGAATTGTTCTACCTCCGGCGAAGAATTGCTTTATCTGGGTGAACTGAAGGAAAAATATACCCATCAAATTTTCCTGACGAACCTTATTCAGATAGGCTTGCAGCTCCACTTGAGCAGCCCCAATTTCTTAAACAAACTAGATGAAGAAAATTTTGAATACCATAGAGTGGGTGCTTTGAAAGAAGATTTTACCCAAGTGGAACCTCTAATGAGAGACATCAATTACCTTCGTTTTAATGCAAACAGCATCAAGAATTCGGATTTTCCCGCCAAGAGCGACTTTAATCCGTCCGGTTTGACCTCAGAGGAAGCACTCCAAACACTCCGCTATGCAGGGCTAAGCCCGAAAATGAACCTCATCCACTTCACAGGTTTTCTGGAAGAGCACATCGACCCGGTTTCGCTTGAATTTTTAGCTCAGGCAGTCTGGTATATCAGTCATGGACTAGATGGAAAGGTCACTGAAGACCCTTTCAATAGCCAAACGATTCAGGAGTATGTGATTGAGCACGACTATTATGATTTTCCATTATCTTTTCTCAGGAGCAAAAAAAGCGGAAGATGGTGGATGAAGATTCCATCGACTCCTGATGCGCCATTTACGCATATCGCCATTGCCTGCGATGCGCACGATTATCAGAAAGTAATTGAGGGAGAGATACCTTATAGACTATTAAAAGCCCTAGAGAGAGGAAAAGCTTAAAGATCTACCAATTTCTCGAGTGCAATTCCTCTAGACCCCTTCAATAATACAGTCTTCCCTCTAAACGTGGCATGTTTCCATTCTTTGAGTAGTGCATCAACCGTTAAATATTTTCGGACTTTGGAAGGCGCCAAAGTTTTACAAAATTGGTCTCCAACCAAATAGACTTCTTCGATATTCTGTAGCTGAGTGACCAAATCTACTATTTGCTGGTGGGCTTCTTCGGATGCACTCCCCAATTCCAGCATATCACCCAACACGAGAACTTTATGGGGATCTTTCCAGGCTGCGAAAGACTGCACCATCGATTTCATGCTATCAGGATTAGCGTTGTAAGCATCTTTAACATATTTGACGCCTTCAAAACGGAAAATTTGAGAGCGATTATTAGTGGGTTGATACAATTCTATCGCCCTCTTAATTTGAAGATCTGGCACCTCAAAATAAGTACCTACTGCAACAGCGCTCATAATATTCATAAAATTATGACGGCCCATCAGCGTAGATTCAATCATATATTCTTGTTGATCATTCCCCCTAAATCTACATATAACGTTAGGCTCTGTACGAACTAATTGAATCGCAATATTCTTTTTAAACGTTTGCGCTTGTGCACCGCTATGGTAACTCATTCTATCAGAGACCCTTTGAGCCATTCGGTCCAGAAAAGGCTCATCAGAATTTACAAATACGACCCCTTGATTTTTAGCAAGATAATCATACAACTCCCCTTTACCCTTTCTGACTCCTTCTTCCCCTCCAAATCCTTCAAGATGGGCTCGACCAACATTCGTAATCAAGCCATAATCAGGTTTGGCGATGGTACAATAGCCGGCAATTTCTTTCTGAGCTGATGCACCCATTTCTAAGACTACAAACTCTACCTTGGGATGTATTTGAAGTATCGTCAAGGGTAAGCCTATATGATTGTTGTAGTTGCCTTTGGTATAATGAACCTTGAATTTTTTGGAAAGCACTTTCGCAACCAACTCTTTGGTAGTGGTTTTCCCGTTAGAACCTGTAATGGCGAGAACAGGCGCTTGTATATGATCTCTGTGAAAACTCGCTAGCTGCTGCAAAGACCTGAGCACATTTTCTACATGTAATAGTTTGGGATGATCGGGTTGATTGAGGACAGAAAGATCATCCACCACAGCGTAGGCAGCCCCCTGAGCTAAAGCTTCTTCTGCGAACTTATTACCGTTAAAGTTAGGCCCGGTCAGCGCAAAATAAATACTGCCTTTAACTTCTTCTCGGGTGTCCTTCGTTACCTTAGGATTTTGTAAAAACAATTCATATAACTCCTGGATGGATACCATGATTCAATTTTTGCCACAAAAAAAAAGCCCATGCAATTGCACGGGCTTTAATTTACAACTTATTAAGATTTTTACTTATATCTTCTTCCAACCTTTCTGGCTCTGGACTTAAACATATTTCCAGCTTCATCATTGTTGGTCTGAGCGCCCAATCTAATCATAGCGCAACGGAATCCGATGGTTGCACTAGACTTATCCTGGTCGTAGTATCTTCTAGTACCTGGTGACAACCAGAATAATCTGTCTGCCCATGACCCTCCTTTAATGACTCTTGAAGAGTCACTAA
>CAZGGG010000003.1:36504-44600 GCA_964525165.1 uncultured Saprospiraceae bacterium
TTCCACTGGCATACTCTATTTCTTCAGAGTCTCCATCTAAGTAATCTCTCAAGTCAGATTTACGATAATTTCTTCTTTTCGCTAACTCTTCTTCTGTTTGTGCTCTTCTAGGAATTCTACCTAAGCTATCAACCTCTACTTCATTTCCTTCTTCATCTCTGACTTTCACTTTGTAGATATTACCACGGAAAGGGTTTAAGTCTTGACTCTCAGCATCTCTTACCGTCTCAGAAGTCAATGGTCGATAAACATCAGCTACCCACTCATTTACATTACCGGACATATTGAATAGTCCAAAATCATTTGGATAGTAAGACTTCACCGGACCAGGTATAGCAGCATCATCATTCAAGTTGCCCGATAATCCCATGTAGTCACCGGCTCCTCTCTTATAGTTTGCCAACATATCTCCTTGATACTTATCTCTCACTTGGTAGCGAGCAGTATAACCATCCCATGGGAAATATCTTCGATCCGTAATATTTTCAGATTCTTCAATTTCGTGATTACCAACTAGTGCCAAGGCAGCATATTCCCATTCTGCTTCAGTAGGCAATCTATAAGCCGGTAACATGATACCATCTGTCTTGCGTACAGGTCTTTCGCCGCCCGTAGCCACGTCTTCAAGATTCTTTCTGACGTTTCCGGTATACTGTCCGGCATAATATGCTTCTGTACTAAAGAATGCTAAATCATCTTCTCCTGCTGTGGAATCAGCTCCACCACCACCTTCAACTCCAGGAGGGTTCTGTATACCACGATTGATGAGGATAGCCTCGTTCGCCCGGTCTGTTCTCCAAAGGCAAAAAGCATTTGCTTGATCCCAATTTACACCCACTACCGGATACATATCATAAGCAGGGTATCTGAAATAATTCTCTACCAAAGGATCATTGAATGTCAATTCCTCTCTCCACACTAAGGTGTCCGGAAGTGCATCAAAATAAACTTCTGGATAAGTTTCTATAAAGTTTCTTTTTGTCCACTCTGTGTAGAAACGATAATCCAAGTTGGGAACCTCAGTCTGATCTATGTAGAAAGACGAGACTGTCACTCTTCTAGGCTGGTTGTTCCACTCATAGGTAACATCTTCCTGTACTGTACCCATAGAGAACGTACCCCCTTCAATGAGAACAAGGTTAGGACCTGCTTCTTGTTGTTCAAAATCAATTTTCTCGTAACCACCCCACTCAGGATCATTGTATTCCCAACCCGTGGTGAGTGATGTTTCTGACTTCTTGCAGCCTACAGTCGCTACTAAAGCGAACGCAAAGGCCATCCATAATGTATTCTTCAAACGATTCATGTGTTCCAACACTTTTTTAGGCGTTGCAAATATAGGAATATCCCTAAGATTTAAAACTTCTTTTCTTAACGCAATTATTTTCGAAAGATTGTTTGTCATTATCGAAACAATCCAAAACAATCATCATAATTGACAGGCTTGTCATAATTGAGGATAAAATTTAATCCTAATTCATGCGCCCCACCTGAATTTACAGACAAGGAAGATACAGTTATATCGTAACTATATCCAAATCTAACCAATCCCGATCGAAAACCAATAGACAAAATGATCGCATCCGGATTCGTCCAGGCATGCCTGTATGCTATACCTCCAAAAACTGGACCAAGTCCACCATGTAACCCTAAATTAATTTGCCGAAAGGTTCCTTGATTGACAAAAATAATATTAGGAGAGAGCATTGGATCACCTGGTCTGTATTGATCACCTGCCGGCGAAATTTGCCAGCCTGCATGTAAAACCATGCGCATTGGCAACCCACCGGATAAATTATCAGCATCTTCGAAAAATGTCAATTGAGGGGTATTCAAGTGCTTTAAGCTAATCCCACCATAAAATTCTTTTGAATATACCGCGACCCCAAAACCGAGATCAAAGTTATATAGAGAAGTTTGATCCGGCGGTGTTTCGCTTGTAGGTATGATTCCACCTCCGGGTGTATTTGCCCCAAACTGTGGATCCAATTGATCAAAAAATACCAATTGGTCCCATGCAAGCCTTGTCTGCAAAGCTCCCACTTCCAAACCCGCTTTTACAAACAACTTTCGATTCACACGTAAACGGTAACTATACTGAAGCATGGCTTTATTATTCTGCAGGAGTCCGTTTCCTGCATCATCAGCTACCAGGACCAGCCCGATACCGGAATTCGCGTTTTCAAAGAATTGATCATAAGAAGCAGCATAAGTCACATAGGCCTGATTGATAGATGGCCATTGATTCCTATAATTCAAATAGAAATTAGGCCCGATATTGTTACCCACAAAAGCCGGATTCAATTGCGTGGGAGCAAGATAAAATTGACTAAAAACAGGATCCTGCCCCTTGAGTATGAAGCTAAGGAGTAGCCAAGAGAGTATTAAGAACCATTTGTTAAATTTCATCAATCGCATACCAAGTCCTAAATTCGTACGTAAATGTAATAGGTTCAAAAGGAATGAGCGATATTTCCTGTTTAAACTATCTACTTTTCAACGAATCCCTTTTATTTTTCGTTTGAGAGTTATGAATTTGTCCAATATGAACGTCACTTTCAGGCTAATATGTTCACTGCTAATTATTTTTTTAGTCAGACCTACCTATGCACAGGAGTTCAAAGCTAAATCTTCCCTTGCAGAGGGTCAGTTGTTTAAGTTTCAAGTAGAACAACAAGGTATCTATACGATTACTTATGACCTTCTCAATAGTATAGAAGGTCTTGTGGTGAGCCAAATCAATCCTGACCAATTGCAAATCCTTGTAAATGGAGGAGGCCCCGTCCCTAGGTCAAATAGTGACTTTCGTATTGATGATTGGATAGAAAGGCCGACCTTGAGTGTCGGTCTGGCCGATGGTTCTTTCGATCCCGGAGATTATTTATCCTTTTATATGGAAGGGCCTCATACTGTGGAGTTTGAAAAGAACGCCTTTCGGCAAAAGAGTAACCCGTTCTCTTTTTATGACTACTTTATCTTGAAGGTAAGCGATCAAATCAATCGGACGGAATTAGAAATTGTGGATTACGATGAAGCCCCCGTTTATGAAATTGATAGTGTCAGGGCATACAAACATTGGGAACAAGAAAGAATTAACCTTCAGGACTATGTCGTATCTACCCATGGTTCCGGGAAAACTTGGTATGGAGATCCTTTCAATATTACTCGATCAAGAGATTACACACAAGAATTAAGTCCTTTAGAAGGTGTCAGTGAAATGCACCCTCTCTATATATCCTTTGCATTTGCCTCAAGGGCAGGAAATGGTGCAGGTCTCAGACTAACTGTTAACGAAGCCTCCTTTAACTATAGTTTCGGTAGTGTCAATTTAGGGAATCCGGAAGCTATTGTTGCCAGATCGGTGGAACCTACGGAACGCGTCAACGGCGCCCCTATTACTGAAATCAAACTCGACTATTTAAATAGGTCCAACATTGACGAAGCTTGGTTAGATTATATCACTTTGAGCTATGTGCCGCAACAGATACAAATTGAACAGCCTACTCCTTTGTATACTAGTGACATCTACGATGGCTTCGCTCAATTCAATTTTGACTTTTCCGGCGATCGGGCATTAGCATTGAACGTAACAAAACCCGATCAACTCTATGGCTTACCAACTTCCGTTTCAAATGCAAAAATCACTTTCTTAGATAAGGGACATACTGAAATTCAAAAGTATATTGTCATTCATCCGGAAAGAATTTACCAAAGGCCTGAATTTGTGGAGGCCCTCACCCCTCAAAACTTGCATGCAACCACTACACCTCAGTGTCTGGTAGTATATCACCCTGATTTTGAAGCTGCCGTTGATAAATGGATGCAACACAGAAGTCAATATTCCAATATCAAGGTTCAAAAAGCCAACGTTTTTGACATTTATAATGAGTTTAGTGGTGGTGCACAAGATCCGGGGGCTATCAGAGACTTTTGCAGAATGTACTTTGAAAGAGATGAGGGTTTTGAATGGTTACTCCTTTTTGGAGATGGCTCTTTTGACTATCGACACATCAATAAAGCCCATCCTTTTGCTTCTTTTGTACCGGTCTATGAAACGGATCGAACCCTAAGTCCTATTACGTCTTTCCCTACCGATGATTTTTACGCTTTGCTCAACAGAAATGAAGGCGACGATTTGGTGGGCGCTTTAGATATAAGTGTTGGGCGTTTCCCTGTCAGTACGCTTGAAGAAGCAGAGCATATGGTAGAAAAAGTCATAAGGTATGAGACTTCTCCTCAAGCCTTTGGAGAATGGCGATTAAAACAGATGTTCCTCGCTGACGACGAAGACAGTAATATACATGTGCGTGATGCTGATGAGATCGCAGAGAAAGTAAGAGAAGATTCACTTTTTAATCTCACGAAGGTATATTTCGATGCTTACACTCAGGTGAGTGGAGCCGGAGGAGTCAGAATTCCTGACGCAAACGAAAAAATCAATGAAGAAATTTTTAAAGGTAGCTTGATTGTGAACTATTTAGGACATGGAGGCCCTTTTGGCATGGCACAAGAAAGAGTTCTTGAAAATAGTCAGATACAATCCTGGACCAATCAGGACAAACTCCCGCTATTCGTAACTGCCACCTGTACTTTCGCTCCTTATGATGACCCCTCTCTTAACTCCTCAGGAGAAATTTTAGTCAAAAAAGAAAATGGCGGAAGCATTGCATTATTTACAACGGTGAGACCGGTTTATTCAAGCTCAAACAAACGCTTAACCGATGCAGCTTTTGAAAAAATATTTGACAAAAAGGAGGGGCATTATCAGACTCTCGGAGAAATTCTAAAGAATGCAAAGAATAGTAATTCCAGTGATACCCTTTCTAACAATGCCAGGAAATTCGCTTTGCTGGGTGATCCAACATTAAAACTTGCTATTCCAGAATACCAAGTGATTACTTCCACGATCAATGACCAAAACGCTCAGCTTTCTTCGGACACATTAAGTCCATTGGAAACGACGACCATTACCGGCTACATTGCTGATGAGTTGGGAGATATTTTGACAGATTTTAATGGTACCCTCTACCCTACCTTATTTGATAAAGAACAGCTTCGCTTTACTTTAGGTCAAGACCCCGGAAGTCGAGTTCAAGCATTTAAAACACAGGAAAACATCCTTTGGAAAGGGAAAGTGGAAATTACGAATGGTAGTTTCTCGTTTAGTTTTGTACTTCCAAAATCAATTGACCCGGAATTCGGGAATGGAAAAATGAGTTACTATGCGCACAACAATGCGCGTTCTGTGGATGCAGCCGGAGCTTATGATAAATTGATCATCGGAGGATTGCCTGAGGATACTATATTAGGCGACCAATCCCCTATAGTTTCCTTATATCTTGATAATCGGTCTTTTGAGAATGGAGATAGAGTGGGGCCTAACCCCATCCTCATTGCTGACTTAGAGGATGATTTGGGCATCAATCTCAGCAGTAATAGTTTAGGTCATGAGATCATAGCGTTTTTAGATGGACAAAGAGACCAAGCCATTGTACTGAATAACTTTTTCGAGCCTTCAGAAGATAATTTTAAAGCGGGTACTGTTGTATATCCTCTTCAAGGCCTTTCACCCGGACCGCACACCTTAAGTCTAAGAGCCTGGGATGTCAATCAAAATTTTGCGGAAGCGGAAATTGACTTTATCGTCATAGAAACAGAAGAGGATCAAGTTTTTGATGTCATTGCCTATCCTAATCCTTTTGCAAGTAAAACCTGTATCCGTTTTAAGACTAACTTAGCCCCGGGGCTTTACGATGGTGTATTAGAAATATTTGACCTGAGCGGTCGACTTATTGAGGAACAGCCCATTGATGCGAATATCATAGGGAGCACCGTAGATTGTATCGAGTGGGCGCCGGCGAATACATATTCCCGGCTTTCAGCGGGTCTTTACTTCGCACGCTTAAAAATAGTAGATGAAGCAAACAATGTCAACTTACACAGTGCCGTTAAGAAGTTGATATATACTCAAGCACAATAATATCTTGGGTTTATCTATATTTGTCGTCAGAGAAAATCAAGCTTATGTTTAGATTCTTGCCTAAAGTATTCATTGCAGGCATTTTAATGCTCATGTTCAGCCTTAATGCTCAAGCTCAATGTGAGTTCAACGCGGAAACCGGACAATATGTAGTAGCCGGTACGGACCAACCTTGTCCAAACCCGGTACTGACTGCGGTTCCATTCCTGACTATTACGCCTGATGCTCGATCCGGAGCTATGGGTGATGTAGGTGTGGCTTTGGATGGTACGCCTAATAGTTTGCATCACAATGCCTCTGCTTTGGCTTTTACCGAAAAGAACTTTGGTATTTCAGCAACTTATACTCCTTGGTTAAGAGGTATCGTTGGAGATGTTTATTTGGCATATTTGGCCGGATACTACAAACCTGACGATGTGCAGGCTGTGGGACTCTCCCTTAAATATTTCTCTTTAGGCTCCATTGAATTCACCAATACAGAAGGTGCAAGTACGGGTACCGGTATGCCCCGAGAGTGGGAAATCGGAGCTACCTATGCTAGAAAATTAAGTGAGTCTTTCTCTATGTCTGTGGGAGCTAAATATATCTACTCTAACTTGGCAGCAGGACAAACGCTTCCCAGCTCTACTATAGAGATTAATGCAGCCAACTCTTTTGCGGTGGATATTGGAATGCAATATCAATCAGAGGTGGTCGATGACCAATTACTAACGATTGGACTTGCCTTCACCAACTTGGGTACAAAAGTTTCCTACACGAATGCTACGGAAGCAAGAGATTTCATACCCACTAATTTAGCACTGGGAGCTTCATACAAGATCGATATAGACGAATACAACAGTATTACATTTGCAGGGCAAGCCAATAAACTTTTGGTCCCCAGCCCTGCTATCATTGCAGACACTTCAGATATTCTCGATGAGAATGGTAATGGTATTCTTGATTACCGCGAGCAATCTTTATTCAGTGGTGTATTTGGCTCTTTCACGGATGCTCCTAATGGGTTTGGTGAGGAGTTAAGAGAAATCACCTGGAGTTTAGGAATGGAGTATTGGTATCAGGAGCAATTTGCCGTGAGAGCCGG
Source organism: uncultured Saprospiraceae bacterium (assembly GCA_964525165.1). Classification (GTDB taxonomy): domain Bacteria; phylum Bacteroidota; class Bacteroidia; order Chitinophagales; family Saprospiraceae; genus JAWLFI01. The sequence goes on from CAZGGG010000003.1 coordinate 43,569, forward strand.
ATATTTCCATGAGCATGTAACAAAAGGTAATAGACAATTTTTAACGTTCGGGTTCGGATTGAGATATAATTCATTTGGGCTTGACTTCTCCTATTTGGTATCTACCTCCACACAAATTAACCCGCTGGCGAATACGCTTCGTGTATCCTTACAGGTTGGCTTGGGTGTATTTACAGGCGAAGACGAAAGTATATAGAGCACATTCAATGAGCATAAAAAAGGGGCCTTCAAGACGAAGAGCCCCTTTTTTTCATTTATTCTGTAAGCCGGATTTTGTACTCTTTCGAGTGTCCATCATTTATCTGCTCTGCCTACCCCCTTCGGCACCTAAGTTCGGCCGGGCAAGCCTCCAACCGAAGTGTACATGGCATTTCAACCTGCAAGGTTTATCCTGAGTAAAAATCACTTTTTACCCATGTGCGCTCTTACCGCACAATTTCACCCTTATCCGCCAAAGCGGACGGTATTGTTTCTGTGACACTATCTGTATTTGCTGTCGCAAACCCCACGTATTAAGTGGTACAGCGCCCTGCGTTGTCCGGACTTTCCTCTTCGTGAGAAGCGATGAACCGAATAAATGAACTACAAAGATAAAGCTTGAAGTGGATAAATTATTATATTAAAATTATCTTTAATAAATAAAAGACCTTGAGTCTGCAGGACTTATGTCAAAAAAAGGAATCGGTCTCATATCCATTGGTTTTCTCTTGTTGCTGCTAAGTGTGGCGATTCAATATGTCGCGCCTGAGTCTATAGAAAAAAACTTGACCCAATTAGAGCGTACATTAGAAGAGTACTTAGATCTACAAAAGCTATCCATAGAACAGATCCATGCAATGATTCAATGTGTGGAACAATCAAATGGTCGCCCTCCTATTCATCTATGCCATAAAAATCATGGTCAAGACTTCCGGCAAACAACTATTTATCATGATGGAAAGATGTTGTACTGGGATCAAAACTTTATAGAGCCTTTATTTTTTGACCTGGATAGTAATCAGAAGTATCAATTAAAATTTATTATGTGTTACG
>CAZGGG010000003.1:44610-67487 GCA_964525165.1 uncultured Saprospiraceae bacterium
GACCAGGCATACATCTCTATAACTTATGATGAAGGACCTTGGAACATCCATCAAATCACAGATGTCAATGGGTTTGCAGCATCTTTATCCTCACTCAGCTCTTTGCATCAAATAAATTTTACCAGCACCTCCTCACAATACGAACTGAAAGTTGAACAGCTAGATCAAGCCCTGCCTATTTCAAAAGTAACCGTTAGGAGACCCAATTGGAAAAACACCTTGGCTAGTTTTTTATTTCTGGGAGGCTTCTTTATTTCCATTTTAGCACTGAATATTATACTGACACCCATTATTAAGAACCAATGGCTTTTTGTCGTTAGCTATATCCTAGGCGTCCTGTCATTCAAAAGTATCATTGATCTACTCCCCAGCGCAGCGATTTTTCCGGACTTTTTAAGCGATGAGTCTATTTTTCCATCCTACGGCTGGAATGTAAGTTTGGGAGACTTATTTGTGGATATTACCCTTTTGGGCATTTTCACATTAATTATTATTAATCGCATCCAACTCCCCACCAAGGTACCCACAAACAATTTCATGAGGTGGTTCTCAGGAGGCCTTCATTATCTTATTCTTTTATCCTTCCTTTTGCTATCAGCTATGGGGATCAATGCAATAATTACCGGATCCCAAATACAAATTCAATTTGAGAGATTATTACAATGGGATCAATTTAGTTTGGTCATATTGGGAGCCATTGTATTATTCGTCAGTATCATTTTTCTACTTAGTTATTTTTTCCAGCAACAAGTGACGAAGATGGCGTTCAATTTTGCATTAAAAATGGTCTTATTGATCTCCGCCTCCCTGATATTGCTACCCATTTACCTTTATATAGACATCAATGTACATCCATTTGCGTTCTTTATTGTCAGCTATATTTTTGTCATCTTATTGGATCTGTTTTCAGAAAATGTTTCCGGGGGGTTAACATGGCCCTTCATTTGGCTCAGTATTTTCTCAGGCTTTACAGCACTTTTGATTTTCTCTTTTAGTATGGATCGGCTTGTGGAAGAAGAGCAAGAATTTTTATATTCTCTTTCCTTATCTGTCAGTGACTCAAGAAACTTGGATTCGAGAGGGTTTGATTTTGCTATTTATAAACAAGGCATAAGAGAGACCTACAGAGGGGATTTGTTCCCGCAGTATTATCAATACCCCAAGCCTGAAGGAGATAAGGTCATCAGCTTTAATGAAAATGGCATCTCCTACCAAATCAAGGCTTTAGGAAGTGGCAAAGTTGGTCTTACTGCCCATGAAAAAACCCCACTTACAAAGCCTATTTCTCTGTATTCTTACCTGTTTGTTCTATGGGTTTTATTTGCCCTCATTCTCCTGGCAATCAACTCTTATGTGCATCTGCTGCCGGCTGAATGGAATTATCGTTGGTCGGCTTTTCCCAGTTTAAGGAAAAGAATACAGTATTACATTCTGGCAGTTACGGTGGGTTCCTTTCTAATGATATCCTTGGTTACCTATTTTTATTATGACTATAGCGCTAAAAACAGGTTTAAAGAAGAAGTCCTCACCAATGCTGCTAAACTCAAAGATGATATTGAAAGTAGTATTGCGAGCACGACCGGATCAAAGGATTTGAATGATATTTTTCTTGAAAAGCTGAAAATTCATAGACTCAATGGCAGTCTTTATACCCTTTCGGGAAAAGAATGGATCAGTCAATCAAACCAGGAGACTGCTCCTCTCATGCCTTATGCCTCATTCATTAAACTGGAGCAACAAGAAAGAGGTCCCGTCTTGGGCCAGGAAGCCATTTTTAGTTACGTCCAAAAAATGGGCGAAAAGGCCGCGATCATTTACTTACCCATAAATGCTCAGAATAACCAAATGTTATCAGGCATAGACGACTTGATTGCGACACTCTTGAATGTCTATGTTTTTCTTTTCGTGATTGCAAGTGGAATTGCGGTTGCCATTTCCAACTCCATTACTGCTCCTTTAAAGGTCTTGAGTTCGAAGCTCAAAGAAATCAAACTAGGAAGAAAAAATGAACCCCTACCCTGGAGCAACAAAGATGAGTTGGGCGAACTGATCATGGATTACAACCGAATGATTCAGAAACTAGAAGAAAGTGCAGAGATAATGGCTGCCACCGAACGAGAGTCTGCCTGGAGAGAGATGGCCAAGCAAGTGGCTCATGAGATTAAAAACCCATTAACCCCCATGAAACTTTCCATCCAGCATCTCCAACTTGCTATGCAAGATGATTCAAAATCCAATGATGCATTGGTTGCTAAAGTAAGTAAGACGCTTATTGAGCAAATTGACAATCTCAATCAGATTGCGAGTGAGTTTTCGAATTTCGCGAAAATGCCTGAACCTGAAAATGAGGCTGTCAACCTGAATGAGATCATGTCCAATGTTCATGATCTGTTTAGGAAAAGAGATGATATGGACATTCGACTATTTGTCCCTATCGATGACATTCTAGTGTTTGCAGACAGAAATCATGTCATGAGAGTCATGAACAATCTCCTTAAAAACGCGATCCAGGCTATCCCAACTGAAAGAAGAGGAATCATCAACATCAAATTATATAAAGAAGAAAAAAATGCGGTAATTAAAGTTCAAGATAACGGGGTTGGAATTCCCGATTCTGCCAAACACAAAGTTTTCAAACCCAACTTTACCAGTAAAAGCTCCGGGACCGGACTCGGACTAGCCATGTGCGCTAATATTATTGAGGGCTTCAATGGTAAAATCTACTTTGAGTCTGAAGTGAACAAAGGAACAACCTTTTATGTCATTATCCCGCTCATGCACATGAAAGATAATTTTAATGAGCGCGAAAGAGTTATTCTCTAGCTATTGAATATGAAGAAAACAATTATCATAGGATCAGGCATTGCAGGATTAGCCAGTGCCATTAGGAGGAGACTGAAAGGTGATGAGGTCGTTGTATTTGAGCAAGCCTCTTATCCGGGTGGAAAACTTCATGAGTTCACACTTGGACCCTACCGCTTCGATGGAGGGCCCTCATTATTTACGCAACCCCAATATATCCAAGAACTTTTCGATGAGGCAGGTTTCGAAATGCCCCCCTATTTTGAATATGCTAGAATGCCTGAATCTTGCCGATATTTCTGGGAAGACGGCACCCAAATTACTGCCTTTTCAGACATCTATGAATTTGATAAAGAAGTTAGTCAAACCCTACAAACTCCACCGGGAACGGTCCTTCGTTATTTGAAAAACAGTGAGTGGAAACAAAATACCGTGGGACACATTTTCCTTGAAAGAAGTTTACATCGACTCAAAAGCTGGTTAAAGGCAGATGTATTCAAAGCTTTACTTCATATTCCTTCATTTGGGTTATTCCAATCCTTACACCAATGGAATAAAAAACGATTGAAACATGAAAAGTTGGTTCAGTTGTTTGATCGTTATGCCACCTATAATGGATCTGATCCATACAGGACCTCTGCTATGATGTCGGTGATTCCTCATTTTGAGCATAATGAGGGCACATATTTGCCGAAAGGCGGAATGTATCGCATCCCTAAGGCTCTTTACAAACTCGGTCTGGACCTCGGGGTGACCTACCATTTTAATCAAAAAGTAGATGAAATTCTAATCAACGGGAAGTCTGTGGCAGGTGTCAAAGTCAATGGAAAAGAAATTTATGGGGATCATGTAATCTGTAATATGGACGTGATGCCCACCTATGAAAAGTTATTACCGAGTATCCCAACACCAAAAAAAATCCTTACCCAAGAAAGATCTTCGTCTGCCATTATTTTTTATTGGGGGATTCAACACTCCTTTCGGGAACTGGGCCTTCATAATATCCTATTCTCTGAACACTATCGTTCGGAATTCAGAGCGATCAAGGAAGGGAGGATGATTGAAGACCCTACCGTGTATATCAACATCACCAGTAAATATGAATTACAAGATGCTCCGAAAGGTGGAGAGAATTGGTTTGTCATGATCAATGCGCCTTTCGATAATGGTCAAAACTGGGATGAGATGGTAGCCGAGTGCCGAAGAAACACCCTAAAAAAGATCAATTCAATCCTCAACACAGATATCAGCTCATACATTAAAGAAGAAAAGGTTTGGTCGCCACCAGGAATCGCTTCCCAAACATCATCATTTCAAGGTGCTTTATATGGATCTAGTTCCAACGACTTAATGTCGGCCTTTAATCGACATCCAAATTTTCATGCTGCACTCAAAAATCTGTTTTTTTGTGGAGGATCTGTACATCCGGGAGGAGGAATTCCGCTATGCTTACTCTCTGCAAAAATTGCTGATCAAGAAATTAGCTCAAATTGATTGATATGATTACGATGCGTGAATTCGTGAAATTACATGGGCAAAAGCTAGCCATAGGCTTTATCAGCATCATGTATACCGTAGGCATTGTCCAGGTAGTGGTACTAGGGAATACCGAAATATTGGATTTAAGCCCTTTACAACTATTATTGAGCACATTTTTAGTTCTCCTTTATCAAGATGTTCATCTTAGAAATATCATTTTGTGGGTGCTTATTTATCTTCTTGGATTTGGCGTGGAGGTACTAGGTGTAAATACAGGTTTCCCATTTGGATCCTACAGCTATGGACCTGTGTTAGGCTTAAAAATTTGGGATACTCCTTTAATGATCGGAGTCAATTGGGTACTTATAATCCTAACAACAACGCAAGTCGCAGATTCATTATTCAAAAATGCGAACGTTATTATGCGTTCTTTTTTGAGTGCCACTTTAGCAGTAGGCCTGGATTTTCTCATTGAACCCGTCGCTGTAAGCACGAATATGTGGACCTGGGAACTGGAACAAATCCCCGTATCCAACTACTTGTCATGGTGGCTCATCGCCTTTGTTTTGTCTTATTTATATCAAAGTAGGGTCAGACAAAACCTACAGCCTGTTATTCTTGTTATTTTTGTGTGGATTATCGTCTTTTTTGCAGTTTTGAACTTGGCATTATGACAACAGTACTCTTATATATAGGAATCACCCTGGCAGCTTATGTTGGAATGGAATTTATGGCGTGGTTTACCCATAAATACGTAATGCATGGCATTCTGTGGACTTGGCACAAAGATCACCATCAGCCAAAGCATGAAAAAGAAGGCTTTTTCGAAAGGAATGATCTCTTTTTTCTGGTATTTGCGATCCCTTCCGCATTTTTTTATATCCTGGGTACAGCGACACCGAACCTTTGGGCACTTTTTATTGGAATAGGTATTTCTCTCTATGGCCTAACCTATTTCTTGATCCATGATGTATACATACACCGAAGATTCTCATGGTTTAAGCAATTGGATAATAAATTCAGCAGAGCTATCCTCAGAGCACATGGCGCTCATCACAGTAAAACCACAAAAGAAGATTGTGAATCATTTGGTCTTCTGGTGGTTGACAAAAAATATTTCAAAGGAAGAAAATAAAAAAGCCGGCTTCGAAAAAAAACCGGCTCTTATTGATGATCATTTATAATCCAAGGGCTTCCTTCATTGTCTGCCCGATATGTGCGGGGCTTTCAACAACATGCAAGCCGCAATCTCTCATAATCCTCATTTTGGCCTCAGCAGTATCATCCTCACCTCCAATGATCGCTCCGGCATGCCCCATGGTTCTTCCTTTAGGTGCAGTCTGACCCGCAATGAACCCCACCACAGGTTTTGTTCCGTTTTCTTTTATCCAATGTGCCGCATCAGCTTCCATACTTCCGCCGATCTCACCAATCATCACAATCCCATCGGTATCAGGGTCTTCCATTAATAATTGAACAGCTTCTTTAGTTGTAGTTCCAACAATTGGGTCTCCGCCAATTCCGATACAAGTAGATTGACCAATTCCAGCTTTTGTAACTTGGTCTACTGCCTCATAAGTGAGCGTTCCTGAACGCGATACAATCCCAATTCTTCCGGGATTATGAATAAAACCCGGCATAATACCCACTTTCGCTTCACCCGGAGTAATAATACCCGGACAATTGGGCCCGATCAATGTTACATCAAAGTCACTTAAATAACTTTTGACCTTTACCATATCCTGAACAGGAATACCTTCTGTGATGGCTACAATTACCTTAATACCGGCAGCAGCTGCTTCAATAGCATCTGCCGCAAATGCTGGTGGTACAAATATGATAGAAACATCTGCACTTGCTTGATCAACGGCATCCTGAACTGTATTGAACACAGGCTTACCCAAATGTTCTTGGCCACCTTTTCCGGGCGTAACACCTCCTACAACTTGAGTTCCATACTCAATCATTTGCTCTGCATGGAAACTACCTTCTTTTCCGGTAAATCCCTGTACAATTATTTTCGAATCCTTATTAACAAGAACTGACATAGATCTCTTGATTTTATGGGTCTAAAGATGCTCGAATATAAAGCATTCTTGTCTTTTTCCGGTTGGAAAAAGACATAAAAAAAGGGCTGCATCAATAATGCAACCCTTAATGAATATATTCTAAGAATGATTACTTAAATACAAAGACTTCCTCATCAGGACGATGCATATAGTATTGCTCTCTCGCAAACTTCTCAATGTCTTCATCAATCTCGATTTTTAATCGCTTGGTCTCTTCTATTCCATCCAAATAGGACTGCTTTTCCGCTTCCATCCGATCAACCGTTGAAATAAGGTACCACTGAGCGAAAATGTTGTGCCGATCAAAGCAACTCATCCATAAAAGGAACCCAAATAAAGTCAGCGTAAACCTGTTAATCCACCAGGCTTTTTGACTTTTCCATTCTTTAAACTTGCCGAACATATTATAAATATTTTTAATATGTTCTGTAAATATGCAATAAATATTACATATGTACCAAATCTAAACCCGGATAAATGGAAGCAGAGCCTAAATATTCCTCAATTCGCAATAATTGGTTGTATTTAGCCATACGATCAGAGCGGCTTGCTGAGCCTGTTTTTATCTGTCCAGTGTTTAAGGCTACAGAAAGGTCTGCTATCGTCGTATCCTCTGTCTCTCCGGATCGGTGAGACATTACTGAAGTATATTGGGCCCGATGTGCCATATCCACCGCTTCTATGGTTTCGGTAAGCGTACCAATTTGATTGACTTTTACAAGAATGGAATTGGCTACTTTATTCTCAATTCCCGTATAAAGACGCTGTGTGTTCGTTACAAAAAGATCATCCCCAACTAGTTGACAACGATCTCCGATCGTCTCTGTCAGAAGCTTCCACCCATCCCAATCATCTTCATACAATCCATCTTCAATTGAAAAGATTGGATATTGGTTTACCCACTCTTTCCAATAATTGACCATATCTTCACGAGTCAATTGATCGCCTGTACTTTCAAACTTGTATAATCCGGAAGCTTCATCATAAAATTCTGAAGCGGCAGCGTCCATCGCAATCCAAACATCTTCACCTGGTTTGAAGCCTGCTCTTTCTATTGCCATCATCACAATATCGATCGCCTCTTTATTGGATTGTAAATTCGGCGCGAAGCCTCCTTCATCCCCTACATTCGTACTATAGTTCTTAGCCTTCAACTCTTTCTTCAGATGATGAAAGATTTCCGTACCCATGCGCAAACCTTCTTTAAAGGTTTCTGCACCCATCGGCATCACCATAAATTCCTGAAAATCTATCTTATTATCTGCATGTGATCCCCCATTGAGGATATTCATCATGGGTACTGGAAGTGTGTGGGCATGAACGCCTCCAATATATTGGAAAAGTGGCTGACCTAGTTCATTGGCTGCAGCTTTTGCAACGGCCAAACTCACTCCTAGTATCGCATTAGCACCTAACTTGGCCTTGTTATCCGTACCATCCAATTCCAACATAATCGTATCGATATCTCGTTGGTCAAAGACGTATTCTCCTATAAGTGCTTCTGCTATCGTGTCCTCTACATTTTCGCAAGCTTTTTGAACGCCTTTCCCCATATATCGATTGTCTTCAGCATCGCGCAATTCAACCGCTTCATATTGACCCGTGGAAGCTCCTGAAGGGACCGCTGCTCTGCCAATAGCGCCACTACTGGTCATTACTTCAACTTCAACGGTTGGGTTTCCTCTGGAATCTAGAATTTCTCTAGCTAGAATATCTGCAATTGTACTCATGTCTTGTTGTTTTAAAGTAAATCAATAAAGTCATCGAAAAGGTATCGAGCGTCATGCGGACCTGGTGATGCTTCTGGATGGTATTGTACTGAAAATGCAGGCTTATCTATTACTCTTAAGCCTTCTACGGTATTGTCATTTAAATTAATATGGGTAATCTCGACTTCTGAAAGGTGAGCTTTCATATCCTCTGCTCTGATCCCAAATCCATGATTTTGAGAGGTAATCTCCCCTTTTCCGGTTATCTCGTTACGGACAGGGTGATTTATTCCTCTGTGACCATGATGCATTTTATAGGTTGGAATCCCCATAGATCTACCCAACAACTGATGTCCCAGACAGATTCCAAATACAGGAGCAGCTGAGTTTAATATCTTTTGGATTTCTTCTACTGCATAATCCATTGCCGCCGGATCGCCCGGACCATTTGATAAGAAATAACCGTCAGGGTTCCATTCTGAAACCTCTTCAAAGCTTGTATGTGCCGGAAATACTCGCAAATAGCAATCGCGATCTGCAAAACACTGAAGAATACTTCGCTTTACACCGTAATCTAACACAGCAACTCGATAAGTGGCTTCCTCATTCCCAAAATAATAGGGCTCATCTGTCGTAACTTTGGAGGAGAGCTCCAAGCCTTCCATGGAGGGTGTATTCTTAAGTATTTCTTTCAGTTCCTCTATAGTCTTACCATCGGAGGAAATAACTCCATTCATGGCTCCTTTCGTCCGAATATGTCTTACTAATTTACGAGAATCGATATCATATATGGCCACGACATTATTAGATTCAAGATAGGACTGCAGACTTCCATCTGCTATAGGACGTGAATAATCCTGAGCAAAATCTTTGCAGACCAAGCCTGAAATCTTTGGAGCGACAGATTCCGTATCTGAGTCCTTTGCCCCGTAATTACCAATATGAACATTGGTCATGACCATTATCTGTCCAAAATAAGACGGGTCCGTAAATATTTCCTGATAGCCGGTCATTCCAGTATTAAAGCATAGCTCCCCGGTCGTTGTGCCGATTTTTCCTGCTGATTTACCATAAAATATCGTACCATCTTCGAGCAATAATATTGCTTTGGGTTCTGAGTTATTGAGATTCATGGAGAATGGTTTTCACAAATATAATATGGGCATCTCATCTTCCCTAAAATGGTGCCCATCATATAATAAAAAAGGCCATAACATAATTGCTATGACCTTTATATTTAAAATTGACCTTCAAGTCTACTCTTCTTCTTGTGAATTCTGAGCAACAGAAGCAGAACTTCCGCCTCTACGCGTTCTTCTTCTTCCGGAAGAACTATCCTTGCTGTTTTGATAGGTCTCATTGAAATCAACAAACTCAATCATTGCCATTTCAGCACCATCTCCTTTTCGGAAACCTGTCCGCAGTACTCTTGTATAACCACCTGGTCTATCCGCTACTTTTGCTGCTATAGGACCAAACAATTCTTTTACTGCTTCTTTATCTTGTAAATAACCAAAAACAACCCTTCTGGAATGAGTAGTATTGTTTTTTGATTTGGTAACAAGAGGTTCAATAAACACTCTTAAAGCTTTCGCTTTTGCCAAAGTAGTATTGATGCGCTTATGTTCAATCAATGCTCGTGACAAGTTACGCATGAGGGCCGTTCTGTGCCCTTTTTTCCTTCCAAGGTGGTTAAATTTCTTACCGTGCCTCATAATGAACAATCATTTATCTTCGCAACACCCAATGAAAACAGGTTATTGCAGGTTAAAAAATTAATCTTCGTTCAATTGATATTTTGAAAGATCCATTCCAAAGGTCAATCCTTTGTTCTGGAGCAATTCTTCTATTTCTACTAATGACTTCTTACCGAAATTTCTGAACTTCAAAAGTTCATGAGTCTCATATTGGACTAATTCAGAAAGAGAATTGATTTTAGCAGCTTTCAAGCAATTGTAAGCTCTTACGGAAAGATCTAAATCCTCTAAAGGAGTTTTCAATAGCTTACGCATATGCAAGATATGCTCGTCTACTACATCTTCCTTCTTCGTATTTGAATCCTCGAAAGTGATATTTTCATCTGTAATCAACATTAAATGCTGAATCAGAATTCGACTTGCTTCTTTTATAGCCTCTTCAGGATGAATCGTACCGTCCGTTTTTAACTCGATCGTTAATTTTTCGTAATCGGTTCTTTGTCCAACTCTTGTGCTGGCAACATTGTACGCTACATTTTTCACAGGAGTGTAGATGGCATCAACCGGGATCACACCGATGGGCGCATCTTTCGGAAGATTTTCATCTGCAGGAACGTATCCTCTCCCTTTTGTTATGGTCAATTCAATCTCCAAACTAACAGAAGGCTCCATTGAGCAAATCTCTAAATCAGGGTTCGTCACCTCAAAAACATTCGTAAAATCCTGAATGTCTTTTGCTACGAATTTATCCTTACCGGATATAGTTAGATAAACCGTTTCAGGATCTGTAGAATCATCGTTACCATCTACTCTTTTTAACCGAACTTGTTTAAAGTTTAAGATGATTTCGATAACGTCTTGTACCACACCTTTAATCGTAGCAAACTCATGATCTACGCCCGCTATTCGAACTGCAGAAATCGCTTGTCCTTCTAAAGAAGAAAGTAAAACACGGCGAAGACTATTTCCTATTGTTTGACCAAAACCAGGTTCTAGAGGTTTAAATTCAAAAAGTCCTTCGAAATCCGTTGCTTTCTGAAGAACAATTTTATCTGGCTTTTGAAAACTTAATATGCTCATGTGTTGATATTCATTTAGGAGAAATAAAACAGCAGAAGGCAAGTCCAAAGAGACCTGCCTTTACTGATTATTACTTAGAGTATAATTCTACAATTAACTGCTCATTGATGTTTTCCGGAATCGCTTCACGCTCCGGATATTCAATGAATTTACCTTGGAGTTTGTCAGGGTTCCACTCTAACCAAGGGAATTTCCTAACATCAGATTTTGCAGCAACAGAAGCTTGTACCACTTCTAAACCCTGTGATTTCCCTCTCACCTCGATGACATCACCTGGATTCATTGAATAAGAAGGAATATTGGTAACAACACCATTGACAGCGATGTGCTTGTGGGAAACAAGTTGTCTTGCTGCGCGTCTGGTAGGCGCAATGCCTAAACGAAAGACAGTATTATCAAGTCTTGATTCCAACAACTGCAACAGTACTTCACCGGTAACGCCTTTGCTTCTGTTTGCATTCTCAAACATTCTTCTAAACTGACGCTCTAAAACACCGTAAGTGTATTTAGCTTTCTGCTTTTCCTGCAATTGTAATGCGTAGTCAGACTTTTGGCGTCTTCTCTTACCGCTTCCATGTTGGCCAGGAGGATATTTCCTTCTTTCGAAGTACCTATCATAACCAAATATAGCTTCTCCTAATGCTCTTGCCTTTTTCGTCTTTGGGCCTGTATATCTTGCCATTATAAACTATTTGCGCTTCTAATGCTATTTCTTAAACTCTTCTTCTCTTCGGAGGTCTGCAACCATTGTGCGGAATAGGCGTGATGTCTTTGATCTTAGTTACCTTGATACCAGCATTATCGATAGCTCTGATGGCTGCCTCTCTACCGGAACCGGGACCTTTCACAAAGACTTCACAACTTTTCATTCCTAATGAAGCTGCTTCTTCTGCAGGACCGGATGCTGCAATTTGAGCAGCATAAGGTGTGTTTTTCTTAGAGCCTCTAAACCCGGATTTACCGGCTGTACCCCAAGAAATCACTTGTCCTTGCTTGTTGGTCAATGTAATGATAATATTGTTGAAGGAAGCCTGAATATACGCATATCCCTCAGGAGTCACATTGACTTTCTTTTTGATCTTTTTTGTCGCTTTGGCCATACCTACAACTTATTATTTAGTTACTTTCTTCTTATTTGCAACAGTCTTCTTTCTACCCTTTCTTGTTCGGGCATTGGTCCGAGTTCTTTGACCTCTTACAGGTAGTCCTCTTCTATGTCTCAATCCTCTGTAACAAGCAATATCCATCAATCGCTTGATGTTCATTTGTACTTCAGATCTCAACTGACCTTCCACTGTATACTCGTCAGTAATCATTTGAGTGATGGTTCTGACATTATCATCAGACCAATCTGCGACTTTTACACTTTCATCAATCCCCGCTTTAGCCAAGATCTCTTTCGCTCTTGAACGGCCAATACCATAAATGTAAGTCAAACTCACAACGCCTCTTTTATCACGAGGCAAATCTACACCAACAATCCGTGCCATAAAACTTATCCTTTACTATCCCTGTCTTTGCTTGAAACGAGGATTCTTTTTATTAATGACGTACAGCTTACCTTTTCTTCTCACAATCTTGCAGTCAGCAGATCGCTTTTTGATTGAAGCTTTAACTTTCATAACTCAATTTTTATTTATACCTATACGTTATTCTCCCTCTGGAGAGATCATAAGGAGACATTTCCACTGCCACTTTATCTCCTGGCAAAATTCGAATGTAATTCATTCTCATTTTCCCACTGATGGTGGCTATTACTTCATGGTCGTTTTCTAAACGAACTCTGAACATAGCGTTTGACAAAGCCTCCTCGATCACACCATCCTGTTTAATTACATCTTGCTTAGCCATCTTCTAATTTTGGAGTGCAAATATCAATTTTTTATTGCAATTTCCCTAATATTCGGATTCTTTTTTATGGCTGCCTCTACTCTCTCATGATCAGAGAGAATATCCGGTCCCTTTTTAGTAACACATATTGTGTGTTCAAAATGAGCAGAAGCTTTTTTATCTCGTGACTTTATAGTCCATCCATCACTAAATTGCTTGACTCTTCTGGTACCTAAATTGACCATGGGCTCAATAGCAATCACCAAACCCGGCTTAAGTAACTCACCTTTGCCTTTTCTACCAAAATTAGGCACCTCCGGTGCTTCATGAAGAGAACGTCCGAGACCATGTCCTACAAGTTCTCTTACAATTCCATATCCATGCTGCCTTTCGGCAAAATTTTGTATGGCATAGCTGATGTCTCCTATCTTATTCCCCACGCGTGCCGCCTCAATACCTTTGTACAAAGAAGCCCGAGTAACAGAAAGGAGTTGTTCCACTTCCGGATCAATTTCACCTAATGCAAAAGTATAGGCTGCATCACCAAAAAAACCATTGAGCTCAACTCCGCAATCTACGGAAACGATATCCCCTTCTTGAAAGACTTGATCGTTGGGTATACCATGAACGACTTGTTCATTTGGTGAAATACACAAAGTAGCCGGGAAACCACCATAGCCCTTAAACGCAGGCTTTGCGCCTTGATCGCGGATAAACTCTTCAGCCTTCTGATCTAATTCGGTGCCGGTAATTCCGGGCTTCAGCAAGCTGGCCACTAACGCAAGTGTGTCACTTACCATTAAGCAGTTCTTCCGGATTAGTTCGACTTCATCAGGCTTTTTGTAATAGATCATTCGGATTAAGACATTACATGTTCGCTCCGATACTCTGCATCTTAGAACGCCCTTTCAAACGGCCGGACTGAACCAAACCGTCATATTTGCGCATCAACAGGTAACTTTCAATTTGTTGTAGCGTGTCAAGAACAACACCTACCAAAATCAATAAGGAAGTACCTCCAAAAAACAGCGCAAAAGATTGGTTCACACCGAATGCTACAGCTATCGCAGGAACGATGGCAATAATCCCCAAGAATATGGATCCGGGAAGTGTTATTCGAGTTAAAACAGTATCGATAAACTCCTCCGTTGGCTTACCAGGTTTTACACCTGGAATGAAGGAATTTTGTCTTTTTAAATATTCAGCGTATTGTTTAGGATTTACCAACAAAGCTGTATAAACATAAGTAAATACAACAATGAGTAAGAAATAAACAATATTATAAGGCAAGGAGAATGGATCACTTAAAGCTCTCATTACTGAACCTGATGCCATCTCTGCAGAATCACCAGCCAGATATTGAGCCACAGTCATAGGTAAAAACATGAGTGCTTGTGCAAAGATGATCGGCATTACACCGGATGCGTTTACTTTTAATGGAATATAGTCCCGAGCGCCAGCAGAAGGCATCGCAGTAGAGCCTCTTCCTACCATTCTTTTTGCAAATTGGATAGGAATTCGTCTGACACCCTGTGTGATTAACACCGTTGCCATCACAACTACAAATAGAATCACTAATTCAACCACGAATAATAAAAGACCAGAACCTTCTACTTGAGCTTGGAACTCAAACACAAATGCTGAAGGTAGGGCAGCTATAATACCAATCATGATTAACAAGGAAATACCATTTCCTATTCCTCGATCGGTGATTTTTTCACCTAACCACATGGCAAATACAGTACCCGCAGTCAATATGATCACATTCGAAATCCAAAAAATTCCTTCAGGGATGTTTGGATCAATCGCTCCAAACCCTTTGATCATCGTCAAATAACCTCCGGATTGAACAAGACAGATCAAGACAGTTAATGCCCTTGTAATCTGATTTAACTTTTTACGGCCACTTTCACCTTCCTTCTGCTGTAACCTCTGGAAATAAGGCACAGCAAATCCTAGAAGCTGAATGATGATAGAGGCAGTAATGTAAGGCATGATACCCAGGGCAAAGATAGCCGCATTGTTAAATGCTCCACCTGTGAAGATGTTAATCAAGCCAAGAAGGTCATTAGCCGCTCTGTTGGCCACAGCACTTTCAAGAGCAGCCGGGACAACACCTGGCAAAACAACGTAGGAACCAAACCTGAAAACGCCCAATAAAATGAGCGTAAAAAGGATTCTGTTTCTTAATTCCTTGATTTTCCAGATATTCTTAAGGGTATCTATGAATCTTTTCATTACAATTCTCTCTTAAAGGATATTTACAGTACCACCTTTCTCTTCAATGGCTTTCTTCGCACTTTCACTTATAGAATGTGCACTCACAGTCACAGCAGAGGTCAACTCTCCCCTTCCTAAAACCTTGATCTTGGTTCCTTTTCGTAAGAAGTTACGTTCTTTCAAGAATGCCTCATCGATCGTATCTACACCGTATTTCTCGGCATACATGCTGATAAGGTCAAGATTCAAAGGTGTATACTCCTTTCTGTTCGGATTTTTAAAACCAAACTTTGGCAATCGCATTTGCAATGGAGTTTGCCCTCCTTCAAATTTTCTTTTCTTCTTAGAACCAGAACGAGACATGTAACCTTTATGTCCTCTTCCAGCAGTTCTACCACTTCCTGAACCAACACCTCTACCTAATCTCTTACGGTTTTTAGTTGATCCTTCAGCAGGGTTTAAATTATGTAAATCCATGACAGTACCTTTATGCATCTAGAGTCTCGACAGAGACTAAATGATGAACCTTATCAATCATTCCCTTAATTGCGGGAGTTAATTCTTTTTCTACAGACTGATTCATTTTTCTCAGTCCCAACGCAGCTAATGTATCTTTTTGTTTCTGCGAACGGTCAATCTTACTCTTGACCTGTGTAATTTTCACTTTTGTCATTTTCTTAAGATTTAGCCGTTAAACACTTTATCTATAGAGACACCTCTTGATCTAGCTACATCCATAGGAGAACGTAACTTAAGCAGAGCGTCTACAGTAGCTTTAATTACATTATGTGGATTCGATGAACCTTGAGATTTTGCAAGTACATTTTGAACTCCGGCAATTTCCAAAACAGCTCTCATCGCACCACCGGCAATGACACCCGTACCATCAGAAGCTGGCTTAATTAATACCTTCCCCGCACCGTACTTACCTTTCTGTTCATGAGGAATTGTACCATTATAAAGAGGAAACTTAATTAAGTTCTTTTTTGCATCATCTACCGCTTTTGCTATTGTTTCAGATACATCTCTTGCTTTACCCAGACCATAACCGACGGTACCATTGCCATCACCCACTACTGCAATTGCTGAAAAACTAAAAGTACGACCACCTTTTGTAACCTTAGCTACACGGTTCAATGCTACAAGTTTCTCTTGAAGTTCAGTTTCTGCTGGTTTTACTCTTTGTGCTTTGTTCTTAGCCATTTCTATACTTTTAGAATTTCAATCCACCTTCACGTGCGCCATCAGCCAATGCTTTAACACGTCCATGATATAGGTATCCTCCTCTGTCAAAAACTACATGATCGATATTATTCTCTTTCGCCTTAGAAGCAATCATACGTCCTACTTCTGCAGCCTGATCTGTTTTATTGCCATCAGTCACCTTCAAACTATTGGCACCAAAAAGCACTTTACCCTCTTCATCATTCACGATTTGGGCATAGATTGCTTTATTACTGCGATAGACATTCAGCCTTGGTCGCTCACTTGTACCCTGGATTTTAGATCTAACTCTCCAGTGTATATTCTTTCTTCTTAAACTCTTCTTCTTATTTCTATCCATGACAAAAAGCTTTGCGGCTATTGCAATTAATTATTTGGCTGCAGCTTTACCTGCTTTTCTTCTAATGTATTCACCTACGTAACGTACACCTTTACCTTTATATGGCTCAGGCTTACGGAAAGATCTAATCTTGGCAGCAACCTGCCCTACTAGTTGCTTATCGATTGACTCTAACACCACAACAGGATTTTTACCTTTTTCAGTCACTGTATTCAGTGTCACCTCGTCAGGGATCGCAAACATGATCGGGTGAGAATAACCCAAAGCTAACTCTAACAAGTTTCCGGTATTAGAGGCACGATAACCTACACCCACTAATTCCAACTCTCTCTTATAACCTTGTGATACACCTTCGATCATGTTATTCAACAATGATCTGGAAAGCCCATGAAGCGACTTATGTCTCTTTTGTTCAGTATGACGTTCCAAAGTGATTTCACCTTCGTTAATGTTGATGCTAATTGCAGGGTCAAATTGATGCTTCAATTCACCTTTAGGCCCTTTCACAGTCACCTCATTTCCTTTGGATACATTTACTTCCACTTTCTCCGGAAGACTGATCGGTGCTAATCCAATACGTGACATAATTAAAACTTTTTCTTCTATTAGTTAATGGTACACAAGACCTCTCCTCCTACATTCAGGGATCGCGCTTCTTTATCGGTGATGACACCTTTAGAAGTTGAAATAATTGCGATACCCAAACCATTTTTCACTCTTGGTATATCAGATGAGGATCTAAATTGTCTAAGACCAGGCTTACTGAAGCGCTTCATCTCACGTATCACAGGAAGTTTTGTTTCCTTATCGTACTTCAACGCGATTTTAATAAGACCTTGCTTATTATCCTCTTCAAATTTATATCTTAAGATGTAACCTTGATTGTATAAAATCTCAGTTATCCTTTTCTTCATGTTCGAAGCTGGTATCTCAACTACACGATGACGCGCTATCTGCGCGTTTCTGATTCTAGTCAGATAATCTGCTATTGGATCATTCATTGCCATAACTCAAAATCTTTCTGTCCTATTATTAATTACCAGCTTGCTTTCGTCACTCCCGGAATCTTACCATCCAGTGCCATTTCTCTAAACTTCACTCTGCACAGCCCGAATTTTCTCATGTAACCCTTCGGCCTCCCTGTCAGACGACATCTATTGTGCAATCTTACAGGAGAAGAGTTCTTGGGAAGCTTATCTAAATCATCCCATCGCCCCTCTTCTTTAAGCTGTTTTCTCAATTCAGCGTACTTCTTAACCATACGCTGTCTCTTCTCTTCTCTCGCTATTAGTGATTTTCTAGCCATCCTAGATTAATTATTTTGATTTTTGAAAGGAAGTCCCAAATACTTTAATAAAGCAAATGCCTCAGCATCTGTTTTGGCTGTAGTCACAAAAGTGACATCCATTCCTTTTATCTTATTTACTTTCTCCATGTTGATCTCAGGAAAAATAATTTGCTCTGATAAGCCCATATTATAATTTCCGCGACCATCGAAGCTCTTATCACTTATCCCGCGAAAATCTCTTACACGAGGTAGAGCGACAGATATGAAACGATCAAGGAATTCGTACATCTTAATTTTTCGAAGAGTAACTCTAGCACCTATTGTCATTCCTTCACGAAGCTTAAAGTTTGAAACAGACTTTTTTGCTCTCGTAGGAACGGCCTTTTGACCGGCAATCACACTTAACTCTTCTAAAGCTTCTTCCACAACCTTCCTATCTTGAGTTGCTTCCCCCAATCCTTGGTTAATAGAGATCTTCAACAAACGAGGTACTTCCATAATGGAACCATAATTAAACTCATCCATGAGCTTTTGAACAACCTCGTCCTTATACTTCTTCTGTAATCTTGGTACGTAACTCATTACTTAATTGTTTCTCCAGATTTTTTAGAATAACGGACCAACTTACCGTCCTCTTCTTTCCTTCCAACTCTCGTAGGTTCACCAGTTTTAGGATCCACTAACATAAGGTTGGATACGTGAATCGCCGCAGGAACTTCTTGAATACCACCCTCAGACTCATTAGTAGGTCTCTGATGTTTCTTAACAATATTCACATTCTCTACGATCGCTCTGTATTTCTTAGGGTAAACCTCAAGAACCTCTCCCTCCTGGCCTTTGTACGCACCGGAAAGAACAACAACCTTGTCTCCCTTCTTAATCTTTATTTTGCCTTGATGGCTATGTGGCTTCTTCTTGTTCATAATCTTGTGCTTTAGAAGTTAGAGTACCTCTGGTGCTAGTGATACAATACGCATGTATTCTCTTTCCCTTAACTCTCTGGCTACAGGCCCGAAGATACGAGTACCTCTTGGCTCTTCAGAAGCTGTTAAAAGAACAACAGCATTATCGTCAAACCTAATATAAGAGCCATCTTTTCGACGGATCTCCTTCTTTGTTCTTACAACAACAGCTTTAGAAACAGTACCTTTCTTTACACCTCCTGGCGCTGCTGACTTTACAGACACAACAATCTGGTCGCCTACAGAAGCGTAACGTCTTTTGGTTCCACCCAAAACACGAATACACATTACTTCTTTCGCACCACTGTTATCTGCTACTCTTAATCTTGTTTGTTGCTGGATCATTGCCAGAAATTTAAAACTTAATCAATTATTTAGCTCGCTCAATCACCTCAATCAGTCTCCATCGCTTCTTAGCGCTTAGAGGTCTGCACTCCTCGATCTTTACAGTATCACCTTCATTACAGTCATTACTAGGATCGTGCGCAAAAAATTTCTTGGATTTTTTAACGAACTTACCATAAATAGGGTGTTGCAAACGGCGTTCTACCAAAACAGTGATGGTCTTATCCATCTTATTACTGGCTACCACCCCTATTCGGGTCTTTCTGTTGGATTGTTTCTCAGACATCACTATTACTATTTACGTCTTCTTCTTTTTCTAATTTTATCTCTCTTCTCCGCAGCATCTCCGGAGTTTGCACTAAGCGCTCTGTTCCGAATCTCAGTGTGCATGCGAGCAATCTCTCTTCTAAGATTTCTAATCTTCATCGGATCATCCAAGCCTTTGGTTGCATGATCGAACTTTAATTGACGATACTCTACATTGGATTCCTCAAGTTTCGCTTGAAGATCCGTATCTGCCATATCTCTTATTTCCTGCATTTGCTTATTTGCCATCACACACTAACTTTTGAATTATCCTGCATAATCAGGACGTACAACAAATTTTGTTACAACCGGCAGCTTTTGAGCTGCTAATCTTAAAGCTTCCTGAGCAACCTCATGGGAAACCCCATCGATTTCAAAGAGTACACGGCCTGGCTTGATCTCAGCTACGTAGTGACTCAAAGCTCCCTTACCTTTACCCATCCTAACCTCTTGAGGCTTAGCTGTAATCGGTTTGTCAGGAAAAATTCGAATCCATACTTTCCCTTCCCTTTTCATGTAACGTGTCATTGCGATCCTCGCAGATTCTATCTGTCTGTTCGTGATACGTCCTCTATCCAGGGACTTCAAACCAAAAGCACCAAAATTCACACGGCTTCCTCTTTGGGCAAGACCTTTATTTCTACCCTTTTGCTGTTTTCTGTACTTCGTTCTTTTTGGCTGTAACATGGCCTAAATTTTTATAAGTAAACTAGCCTTCTCCACCCCTCTCTCAAAAAGCGTGGCAAAGGTAGTAATTATTTTGTTTTTTATCTTCTTCTTCCTCGCCTTTTTCCGTCTCCCTTGCGATTACCTTTTGCAATCCCTACATGAGGCGATAGATCTCTCTTACCAAGGACTTCTCCTTTACAAATCCAAGTCTTGATACCAATCTTACCATAAACAGTATCAGCTTCTACTAATGCATAGTCGATATCAGCTCTGAAGGTGTGTAAAGGCGTACGACCCTGCTTGAACTCTTCAGTTCTAGCCATATCCGCACCATTTAAACGACCCGCAATACGAATCTTGATTCCCTCTGCACCGGCTCTCATAGTAGCCTGGATAGACATTTTAGCTGCTCTTCTAAAGTTGATTCTTGCCTCCAATTGACGAGCAACATTCTCTCCAACGATATAGGCATCCAACTCCGGCTTACGAATCTCTACGATATTGATTTGTACATCCTTATTGGTAAGCTTCTTCAACTCCTCTCTGATTCTATCAACCTCAGATCCACCTTTACCGATAATGATACCGGGACGAGATGTATGTACAGTAACCGTTACACGCTTCAAAGTCCTTTCAATGATGATTCTTGCTAAACCACCTTTCTGAACACGAGCTCTAAGGTAAGTGCGGATTTTATCATCCTCAACAACTTTATCTGCAAAGTCTTTTCCACCATACCAGTTAGAGTCCCAACCTCTGATGATGCCTAGTCTGTTCCCTATCGGATTCGTTTTCTGGCCCATTTCTAGTGCTTATTTAAGTTTATTCTTCTTCATTTTCAAAATCCAACGCCACCCTGTTTGCCACTTTGAGCGTAACATGGTTCATACGTTTTCTAATTCTGTGTGCTCTACCGTGCGGAGCAGGTCGAAATCTCTTTAACATTCCGGCTTCTCCTACATGCACCTCATTGATGTACAAGTCATAGTCATCAGCACTCTCTAACATGTCCAACTTATGTTCCCAATTGGCAATGGCAGACATTAAAAGCTTTTCTAACCAGCTTGCTGCTTCTTTATTCGTGTAGCGTAGAATACTTAGTGCCTCGTCCACTTGCTTCCCTCTGATCAAATCGACCACAAGTCGCATTTTCCGTGCAGACATCGGACAATTTCTCAACCGTGCAACTGCTTCCATTTTATTTAATATTTATCTCGTTGTCTCAATGATTATTTACGGTTCCCTGAATGCCCTTTATAGCTTCGGGTCGGTGCAAATTCTCCTAATTTGTGACCTACCATATTCTCCGTAATGAAGATAGGAACAAAGGTCTTTCCATTATGAACACCTATTGTTAGGCCTACCATATCAGGAATCACCATCGAAGCTCTCGAGTAAGTTTTAATCACAGACTTCTTTTTGCTTTCCTGAGCTACCTCTACTTTTTTTATAAGCTTGTGGTATACGTAGGGTCCTTTTTTGATTGAACGTGCCATTCGCATTTCTGGTCTTAAAGCCTTTCGCCATAACACTGGTTCGTGATCTCGGGTGTCCTCCTGATGAACGACCTTCACCACCACCCATTGGGTGATCAACCGGGTTCATCGCCACACCTCTTGTTCGAGGTCTTCTTCCTTTCCATCTGTTTCGACCAGCCTTTCCAACAACCTCTAGGTTGTGATCGGGGTTAGATGTTGTTCCCATAACCGCTTTACAGCTGGAAAGAATTCTTCTAACTTCTCCTGAAGGTAATTTTACAATCGCATATTTACCCTCTCTACCGACCAACTGACCGTTCGTTCCTGCACCTCTAGCTATCTGGGCACCGGCTCCAGGCCTCATTTCTATGCAATGGATTGCACTACCAATTGGAATTTCTGTCAAAAAGAGCGCATTACCGGTATTAGGAGGTGCCTGCTTTCCGGACATAATCTCATCACCTACCTTAATTCCATTAGGTGCAATAATATATCGCTTCTCTCCATCTTTGTAGGCAATTAAAGCTATATAGGCAGATCTGTTCGGATCATACTCAATCGTCTTGACTACTCCAGGAATTCCATCTTTATTCCTCTTAAAGTCAATAATACGATATCGTCTTTTATGCCCTCCACCACGGTATCTTGCAGTCATACGACCGGAGTTGTTTCTTCCTCCTTTCTCGTGATGTTTCGCTAATAAACTCTTTTCAGGTTTATCAGTAGTTACCTGCTCAAAAGAACTTGAAAGTCTAAATCTTGAACCGGGTGTTACTGGACTATGCTTCTTTACTGGCATGATTACACGTTTTTGCTAACGACTATAGTTCGCCGTAAAAATCAATAAACTCCCCATCTGCTAGTGTTATGATAGCCTTCTTGTAAGAAGACTTTCTGCCCATAACGTATCCAGCTCTGGTGGATCTCATTTTCTCCTTTGCTGGGATGATAGAAGTATTCACGCTTTTAACGCTAACCCCATATGCATCTTCCACAGCTTTTTTGATCTCTGGTTTACTTGCCCTCTTATCCACCACAAAAGTGAATTGAGATACATTCTCAGAAAGCATTTCACTTTTCTCGGTGATAACAGGCTTTTTCAATATCTGATAACTCATCTTTCCGATTTTATGCAAGTGTTTCAGTTACTTTCTGAACTGCACTTTCCGTTAATAATACCTCTTGTGCATCCAAGAGATCATAGATATTCAATTCATCTGCACTGATTACTCTTGCAGATCTAATATTTCTGCTGGATAGATATACATTTCTATCAGGCTCTCCAAACACTAACAAAGACTTGTGCTCATTGGCATTTAAGCCAGACAACACCTCTTTGAAAGCTTTCGTCTTAGGTGCGTCAAATTTAAAATCCTCAA
>CAZGGG010000003.1:67497-71857 GCA_964525165.1 uncultured Saprospiraceae bacterium
CTCTTTTGAGCCTCAACAACCTTCAACTTACCATCAGCAACAAGCTGTGAAAACACAGATCTTCTTGCGAGCTTACTTACTTTCTTATTCAGTTTGATACCATAAGTTCTGACACGTGGTCCGAAAACTCTTCCTCCACCTCTGAACAAAGGGTTCTTAATATCTCCGGCTCGTGCAGTTCCGGTACCTTTCTGCTTCTTGATTTTCTTGGTAGAGCCCTTTACTGCCCATCTTTCTTTAGAGCTGTGCGTACCCCGATGTTGTGCCGCATTATAAGCCTTAATGGCCAGATAAACAGCATGTTCATTTGGCTCTTGTCCAAATACTTCGTCTACTAGTTCAATATCTCTACCAGTCGACTTGCCCTCTTTATTTAAAATATCCGTCTTCATGGCTTATGGTTTTTCAATGATAACAGTAGAGCCTTTGTGACCTGGCACTGCTCCTTTAATAAGAATTAAACCTTTGTCGGCAAAAATCTTTACCACTTTGAGGTTGCGGATTTTTACACGAGTTCCACCCATTCTACCAGCCATCTTCATTCCCTTCATAACTTTGGCAGGATAAGAGGCTGCACCGATAGATCCTGGAGCTCTTTCTCTGTTGTGCTGACCGTGTGTACGATCACCCACCCCTCTAAAGCCATGGCGTTTTACGACACCCTGGAAACCTTTACCTTTACTGGTACCTACAGCATTCACTGTATCTCCCTCGGCAAATACTTCATCCACGGCGATTTCATCACCTAGTTTCTTTTCAATAAAAAAGTCTCTGAATTCGACTACCTCTTTCTTAGGCGTCGTTCCTGCAGCATCAAAGTGACCTTTCAATGGCTTTGTGGTAGATTTTTCTCTCTTTTCCAAAGCTGCAAGCTGAAGCGCATTGTAGCCATCGCCATCTTCAAGTTTCACCTGAGTCACGACATTGGGTAGAGCCTCGATCACCGTACAAGGCACATTTTGACCCTCATCATTAAAGATAGAGGTCATTCCTATTTTTTTACCGATAATTCCGTTCACGGCACTTAGTTTTCAGATTATCCAATCATGAATAGCTATTACTATTCACATTTAATCGACACTTCTACTCTATTTAGGTCAATTTCACCTGGATATCTACTCCTGAAGGCAGCTCCAGTTTCGACAAGGCGTCGACCGTCTTTTGAGTGGGCGTGTAAATTTCAATAAGACGTTTGTGGGTCCGAAGTTGGAACTGCTCCCGAGATTTCTTATTCACGTGCGGTGAACGCAATACTGTGAAGATTTCTTTCTCAGTAGGCAGAGGAATCGGACCAGTTACAACAGCTCCACTCGTACGTACTGTCTTCACAATTTTCTCTGTGGACTTATCCACCAAATTGTGGTCGTAAGAGCGTAGCTTGATTCTAATTTTCTGATTCATGACCCTGATTAAAAGGTTATACTATTCGATTATACGTTTACTTCTCCTGATGCAGCCTTGATTATATCGTCTGCAATATTTTTAGGCGCCGCTTCATAATGGCTGAACTCCATTGATGAACTTGCACGCCCGGATGTTATTGTCCTTAAGTGTGTCACATATCCAAACATTTCACTCAAAGGAACGTCTGCTCTGATCACGACACCATTAGGCTTAGTATCCTGGCCTTTAATTAAGCCTCTCCTTCTATTGAGGTCTCCAATAACACCCCCTGTATACTCTTCAGGTGTATTTACCTCCAACTTCATAATAGGCTCAAGTATAACAGGACCAGTTTTCTTTGCAGCTACTTTGAATCCTTCTTTCGCACAAAGCTCAAAAGCGATTGGTTTTGAATCCACAGGGTGAGTCGATCCATCATACACTCTAACTTTCATGCTATCAATCGGATACCCTGCAAGAATACCATTCTCCATCATGGCTTTGAAACCCTTCTCTACAGCGGGCAACAACTCACGAGGAATCGATCCTCCAGTAATAGCATTAACGAACTGCAACTTCACCTTACCATTCTTAAAATCATCTGATTCTAAAAACTCCTCGTCTGCCGGGCCTAGTTCGAATTCCATATCTGCAAACAAACCAGATCCACCCGTTTGCTTCTTCAAGCGCTCTCTGTGTGACACAGTAGAGGTCAGAGCTTCTTTATATGTTACCTGAGGCTCTCCCTGAGAAACCTCAACTTTAAATTCTCTTTTTAGACGATCAACGATAATTTCAAGGTGAAGCTCACCCATACCACTGATGACCGTTTGGTTGGTCTGATCATCAAAGCGAACTTGGAAAGTCGGATCCTCTTCAGCCAATTTAGCTAAAGCCATCCCTAACTTTTCTACATCCTTCTGAGTTTTAGGCTCTACCGCCAAACCAATTACCGGCTCAGGGAAGATCATTGACTCTAATACAATGGGATGATCAAGATCACAAAGAGTATCACCCGTTTTAATATCTTTAAATCCTACTGCCGCAGCAATATCCCCTGCCTCTACAAATTCAACAGCATTTTGCTTATTCGAGTGCATCTGATAAATTCTTGAGATACGCTCCTTCTTACCGGATCTGGTATTCAACACATAAGACCCTGCATCTAAGTGACCTGAATATGTGCGGAAGAAAGCTAATCGACCTACATAGGGGTCTGTAGCAATTTTAAACGCTAGTGCCGAGAAAGGCTCGTTGACATCCGGCTTTCTTTTAATAGGCTCATCTGTGTCAGGATTTGTACCATCTACAGCTTCGATATCGACAGGAGAAGGCAAGAATGCACAAACTGCATCTAGAACTGCCTGAACACCTTTATTTTTAAAAGCAGAACCGCACATCATCGGAACAAACTTGTGGTCCAATACAGCAGCACGAACTGCCTCAATCATTTCAGCTTCTGTGATAGAAGTTGGATCTTCAAAGAATTTCTCCATCAAAGAATCATCATATTCTGCGACTTCCTCCAACAACTTCTCTCTCGTCTCAGCAACAATATCTTCCAACTCTGCAGGAACCGGAACCGTTTCGAACGTCATACCGAAGTCTTCTTCATTCCAAATAATCGCATTTCCGGTAATAAGATCAACAACTCCTTTAAAGTCTTCCTCTGCTCCGATAGGAACCTGAAGTGCAACTGCTTTTGAACCAAGCATTTCCTCTACCTGTCGGCAAACATTAAAGAAGTCAGCTCCCTGACGATCCATTTTATTTACAAACCCAATTCTAGGCACCTTGTAATTGTCTGCCAATCTCCAGTTAGTCTCAGACTGTGGTTCTACACCATCTACTGCGCTAAACAAGAAAACCAAACCATCAAGAACTCTCAATGAACGGTTTACTTCTACAGTAAAGTCAACGTGACCCGGAGTGTCAATTATATTGACTGTATAGGCATCATCTTTCCACTTCCACTCTGTCTTAGTAGCTGCAGAAGTAATGGTAATACCTCTCTCCTGCTCCTGCTCCATCCAGTCCATTGTGGCAGCTCCATCGTGCACCTCACCAATTTTGTGACTCAATCCGGTATAGAAAAGGACACGCTCAGTTGTCGTTGTCTTACCGGCATCAATGTGAGCTGCGATACCGATGTTTCTTGTGAACTTAAGATCTTTGTTTGCCATGAGTTGGGTAATATTCTATTGTTAATTTTTATTATACTCTAAAGTGTGCAAAGGCTCTGTTAGACTCAGCCATTCTGTGCGTCTCCTCTTTTCTCTTTACAGATGCTCCTTCACCTTTTGAAGCTGCCATTAGCTCAGCTGCTAATTTTTCAGCCATTCCTTTACCATTTCTTTCACGTGAGAAACGGATCAACCACTTCATACCGATTGAAATCTTCCGAGATGCCGGGATATCTGTAGGGATTTGAAACGTAGCTCCACCAATTCTTCTAGATCGAACTTCTACTTGAGGCATTGCATTGTTCAATGCTTTTTTCCAAACCTCATATTCATTTTCGTCAGCCATCTTTTCCTTCACGATGTCCATAGCTGCATAGAAAATCTCGAATGCCTTTGATTTCTTGCCACTCAACATCATGTTATTCACAAACTGAGTCACCATCGGATCTCCGTAACGGACATCTGGTTGTATCGCCCTGATTTTTGGTCTTCTCTTTCTCATCCGCTTTTCTCTTACTTATGATTATTTAGGACGCTTCGCCCCATATTTTGATCTACTCTGTAAACGATCTTGAACACCTGCTGTATCCAAGGCTCCTCTCACTACCGTGTATCTTACACCCGGTAAATCTTTCACACGACCTCCTCTCACGAGTACAATAGAGTGTTCCTGCAAATTGTGACCCTCTCCGGGTATATAGGCGATCACCTCAATACCGTTTGTGAGACGAACTTTTGCTACTTTTCGAAGTGCAGAATTCGGCTTCTTAGGTGTTGTGGTATATACACGAGTA
>CAZGGG010000003.1:71867-73553 GCA_964525165.1 uncultured Saprospiraceae bacterium
CTCTTTTCTGAGGACAACTATCCAGGGCTCTCGACTTGCTCTTAGAAACAACTTTCTTTCTCCCCTTTCTTACTAATTGGTTTATCGTAGGCATTCTACAACAATTCTTGTTTACAAAACTTAATCACTGTTTCACACAGTTTCCGCTAAAGCGAGTGCAAAGATAGAACTATTTTCTTGCCAAGCAAACGAATATTTCCATTTTCATCATATTTTTAGTGAATTCACAAAATGCCGATTTATGAAAGACGAAATTACCTTCAGAACTGCCCTGACAAGCGATATGCCAGCGATATACGCCTTGGTCAAAGAATTAGCGATTTATGAAAAAGCTGAAGAACAGCTGATCACATCTATACCTTATTATATAGAAACCTTTCAAAATAAACTTTGGAATGCATTTGTGGCAGAACATAACACAAATATTGTGGCCACCACCATCTTCTATCCTGTCTTTTCAACATGGAAAGGCAAAATTCTCTATCTGGAAGATTTTGTGGTGCAGCAGGACCTGAGAAGAAAGGGAATAGGCAAAATCTTATTTGACCACCTTTTAAAATATGCCCAAGACAATGACTACAAAGGAATGAGGTGGCAAGTGTTGGATTGGAATGAACCCGCCATCAACTTTTATAAAACATATGAGAGTAAAATGGAGATGGATTGGATTAATTGCCAATTGATTTTTTAAACCCTTCGTTGCTTTTCTCATTCCTATTGTATGGAATTAATAAATCCTCAATTACTCTCTAAAAGAAAATTAAATGAATTGATCCAATCTTTGGGTGGAAAATATACATTTTGGGAGCGATTGAAACTTAGAGGTATTGGCATTGGAGGGTTAGAGCTTAAAATCGAGGAAAACCCGGATATCCCTTTGAAATATAAAGAAGCTACAGAATCAGTGAAAGTTTCCATAGAACCCCTTAAGAAAGGGCTGATTCTATCTTTCAATAATACCAAGGAATTAAAATGGTACGTTGCCCATAATCCTAAAATGAACATTCAACTCGAAAAGAGGCCCTTATCCCATCAAAGCAGAGCGACCTCTCCCCCTTTAGAAATACGATTGATGATACAAGAAGATTTGTTCATACTCCACACATCGGGCTGGAATAACAAGTCTGTGGTGCAATATTTTCAAAAATTACCTGCTTTATGCACCCAAAGTCACCAAGCAGAAAAACCTTAAAAGCTACCTTTGCGGAAGCAAAAATATGTCATGAAAAAAGGAACAAAATTATATAGCATCTCTCAGTTCAAATGTCCGAAATGTCACAATGGAGATTTGTATCCCACTCGTTTAAGTTCTCTTCAAAAGATCTTTAGCATGAATAAAAGATGTGATCACTGTGGTCAGGATTTTGAAATAGAACCGGGATTTTATTGGGGATCCATGTACATCGCCTATGGTCTTTCTTCCGGATTTATGCTGGTTGGATTTGCCCTGATATTCTTCTTTTTTGATACAACAATCATTCAAACTTTTTTTATTGTGGGTGGTATCCTTGCCATTTTTTATGGCTTAATCTTTAGATTAGCGAGAGCCATTTGGATCAACATCTATGTTCATTATGATCCCAAGGCAGACCGTCAAAAAGAAATTTATAAAGCTGAAAAAGAATCAAAATAAATGGCAGTAGCACACTTGTTTCTAGACCAATTCAAAGGTCAGTTCGATCAAGG
>CAZGGG010000003.1:73563-78601 GCA_964525165.1 uncultured Saprospiraceae bacterium
AAAACGGTAGAAGAAATTTGCATTTCTTTTGGTGTAAAAACCTTTTCAGTTTCAGCTAGGACAAAAGCAACAATAGATGAAATAGCTGAAAAAGCAAACATAAAAAAGTTTTATGCCGGTGAGACCATCCTAAACCGTGGAGATTTTATCAGATCGACCATCATCGTAACAGAAGGACTTCTCAAAGTAGTCAGAGCTAATGACAACGAAGAGGGTGAATACTTTATGTATTACATCAAACCGAATGAGGCTTGCGCACTGTCCATGATGTGTGCCACTCAGTTCCTTCCTTCTGAGGTGAAGGTAGAAGTAGAGCAAGACACCACAGCAATTCAAATACCGATAAGTATCACAGAACAGTGGCTGGGCAAGTATTCTACTTGGTATAAATATGTAATTGCCACCTACAGGTCTAGATTTGATGAGGTGTTAAACACCTTGGACAATGTAGCTTTCAGCGCCCTTGATGAGCGGCTGGAGTTTTACCTGAGAAGAGTCAGTAAGGCTCAAAATACAAGCGTTATTGAAACCACACATCAAAATATCGCAAAGGATCTGAACTCATCCAGAGAAGTCATCTCCAGATTATTAAAAAAAATGGAACAGGCTGGATTGGTCCAATTATCGCGAAATAAAATAGTATTGTTATAGGTTTTATACTGCTTCCGCAAATGTGATTCCTATCACTTTCGAATGAATTCCCATCCCATATTTTCGTGTCTTGTAAAAAACGAAAAACACTATGATTGAATTTATTTCCCAGCCATGGCATTGGGCGGTATCGGGTTTACTCATTGCCATTATCATGCTGTCTCTTTTACTGGTCGGTAAGAGCTTTGGAATTTCTGCGAATCTACGAACCATATGCACGGTATGTGGCGCAGGAAAAAACTGCGATTTCTTCAGGTTTAATTGGAGAACTCAGATTTGGAATCTCATCTTTATTGCGGGTGCCATAATAGGAGGATTTGTTTCTGCCAATTATTTAGCTTCTGATGAAGCTGTGCAGATCAGCGACGCCACGAAATCCAAATTAACAGAATTAGGTATTTCATTACCAGAAGACGGAGCTCAAAGCGGCTATCTTCCAGAAGAGATCTTTACATTCAAAGACACTTCTAATCCGGTGGTTTGGATCATTTGGATCATAGGTGGATTTCTGGTTGGATTTGGTGCCCGATATGCAGGCGGATGTACTTCCGGACATGCGATTTCCGGACTTTCCAACTTACAGCTGCCGTCACTGATTGCCGTTATAGGCTTTTTTATCGGAGGCCTTTTTGTCACCTATTTGATTATACCCATCTTATTTTAATCAGAAAAAAACGTAACATGTTAAAAGGAATCACCTACCTCATATTCGGAATAATTTTCGGCATTACCATGTCTAAGTCTGAAGCCATCTCTTGGTACAGGATTTATGAGATGTTCCAGTTTGATAGCTTTCATATGTACGGCATCATAGGCACCGCCGTTGCTATCGGAGCGATTGGCATTATGCTCTTTCGCAAATTGGGCGTCAAAACTTTGAGTGGAGAACGCCTTCCACTCAACCCAAAGGAAATGAGCATACCTCGTTATCTAATTGGAGGTTCTATTTTTGGAATGGGATGGGCGCTGACAGGTGCTTGCCCGGGTCCTTTATTCACGCTTATTGGTTATGAGTATTGGCCGGTACTTATTGTTTTAGCCAGTGCTATTTTGGGAACATTGGCCTATGGTTATGCCAGACCCAAACTGCCACACTGATACACAATCAACTGGTTTCCAAATACATATTAAACATTTAAGGTCTCGATTCGTTATATAAGTAAACAAAATACTTTATGACCAATCGAGACTTTAAATTTGGGTTCATTTTATTCTTAGGGTTTCTATCTTACTTTTTTGTAATGAAGGCGGCCAATCTATATGAAAACTTTTATCTGCGAATTTTCAACTTCATCATACATGCAGGGGTCGTTTACATGGCCGTCAAGCAGTTTTATGCAGACAATATGGATAAAAGGTTTAATTACTTAACGGGCGTAGCTGCCGGATTAAAAGCCTCTGTAATAGGAGTCATAGCTTTTGGTTTTTTCCAGGCCATTTATCTGAACTTAGATACTGGACTAATGACTTCCCTTCGTGACTTTGCTCCTTTAGGAGAGTATCTAACACCCTTAAAAGCTTCTATAGTTATTGTTTTGGAAGGTTTGGGAGTCAGTGTTCCCATCTCATATGTAGCCATGAGAATTGTGGACCATCAAGAAATAAAAGCATATGAGTCCCGATTATAATTAATGGGACCTGTTGATAAACTGAAGGGCAAAATCTGAAATAGGTTTTGTCCATTCTTTTTTAGAGACCTTTTGCTGTAATTCCTGGATAGCTTCTTCCATTAAGACATCTACCTGCTTTCGAATAATTTGAGGAATTTCTGCCTTTTGCATTAAGTCAATAATTTGATTACAAGATTTATCTGAGATGTTTCCTTTCCACAAGCGATGAAAGAGTTCCGCCTCAGCACCTGAAAGTTGATTCTTCAATTCAATAATCAAAAGTGTTTCTTTCTTATTATAAATATCACCTGCTTGCTTTTTCCCAACTTTTTGATCTCCAAAAACATCCAAATAGTCATCCCATATTTGAAAAGCTAAGCCTGATTGCTCACCAAAAACGGATATCGCCTTTGCTTCTTGTAGTTGAGCTCCTCCCAAATACGCTCCGGTAAACATGGAATAGCCCAAGAGTACCGCTGTTTTCTTTCGAATCATTTCTAAATACTCAGTACGAGAAACATCGGTTCTTTCCTCAAAGTCCATATCGAGTTGTTGCCCTTCACAAATTTCTCTTGCAACGTTTAGAAATTGATCTGTTAACCCATTTGCGGAAGCGAGATGTTCCGCCCGCAGTAGAAATTGCGTAGCCTGGATGAGCATCACATCTCCACTCAAAATGCCTGTATCCAGGTTGTATTTTTTATGGACCGTAGCCTGACCTCTTCGCAAGTCAGCCTGATCCATGATATCATCGTGAACTAAAGTAAAATTGTGAAAAACTTCGATACCCATTGCCGCTTCTAAAACAGCAGGGTTAATCTCCCCAATTAAATCTGCAATGAGTAAAACAGTTACAGGCCTAAATCGCTTTCCACCTATATTCAAAATATAATGGGCCGGCTCATATAGTGAAGTTGGAGCAGTTACTTTGTAATGCTGCTCTAAATAGCGTTCGAATTGTGTCTTATAGTCTTGATATGCTTGCATCCCTCAAAGATAGGAAGGAAGGATAACAAATCATCATTTGATAATAGGTTCAAACAAGTTGGAATCCTTACCTAATGCCTCAAGATTGGCACCTGACTTTATTTGTGTGATGGGAACATCTAGGAGCTCACTTTTGTGATTCCTGGCAATGAGCGCCCCGTTATATAAAGTATCCCAATCTTCCCATGTAAACTCTAAGCCTCCTACAGGAATGATAGATACCCACATTTTGTACGAAATGGGCAGACCATCAGCATTTGTTTTCCAAAGATAAGCGTCGCCTGGTGTAACGCCCCCTGTTGTATAGGTTACCAAAAGGGTCGAATCTCCCTCTTCGGTAATATGAAGTCCTCTTTCTGTGCCCGGGTCATGCAATTTCGTAAAGGCGTTCATCCAGAAGCCATCATTGCAGAACATACTATAAGCTTTCTCCACCCATTCCGTGCTTTCCACTTTACTTAGCTGTTTTCCGTTTAAAGAAGCAAGTCCTGTTTGATTAGACGGGTTCAATAAGACTCTATGATTCTTCCACTCTACTTCCACCAAATTTCTTTGCTTATCCCAAGTATAGTGATTCCTGCCACTGAAAGTCCATTGAATAAATTCGAGCGAGTCCCATGCCTGTTTGTTGACAGCACTGTAAATCTTCTGAGCCAATGCTTCTGCTTCAGGGCCGGAGGTGGCTTCCGGACGCTTTTCATTAATGGAATAAGTATAGGCTGCAATAGAAATCACTATAATGAGCAGTGCAATCGCAACAATGTTAAGAACTCGTTTCATTATCTAATTATTTGAAATAAAACGATCTGAATACTATAGGGTTTACTAGAAGCCTGTTTTTTCAATGGCGAGATCAAATTGAGTCCGAATTTGGTTTTTATCTTCCAACTTACTGTCTAGCTGAACAATAAAAGTGAATCGTCCGCTCTGATCATAATGGCCTTTCCAAACGAGCTCATCACCATTTAAGTTTTGGCGATATACCATTTCATCCTCCGTATTGATAACAATGAGTTGAATAGCCGGGTGACCTCCTTTGATAGAAAAGGTAAGATCTGAACCGTAACCTCCATCGACCAGGTAATACTTCGCATCCCGATCTTGAATCCAGTCGGTATATTGGCTTTTTCCTGACTGAAATTCAACATTGACCATGTCTACTAATGGCTCTCTATCTTCTACTTCGGCAACGACCAAAGAAGATTGTTCTTCAGGTACAGGAGGCGCAGGGCTTGCTTCTGTTGATTGTTTATTCTGGTTACATGACCAGAGAAACAACAGGGAAAGTAAAATGTAAAATCTCATCATTTTCAATTATTCATTACCCCTGGCCACTCTTAGTCGTGGCGCAATGAGCATTGCAAAAATACAGAATACTACAGAAAGTATCCCAACATATGTATAATTACTCATCATTCCGGTCTCGTCTATGTAGACGATAGCTCCGGAAATTATTGATGCCAATGCAATGGCCAATTGCTGAAGTGCTGATTTTACACTCATAAAACTCCCCCGGTTAGAAGGCCCAACGCTCGCTGTAATCATGGTGTTGGGACTGATCATTCTTCCACTCCCTAAAACAAAAAACAGAGAGGTTACCACCAAAGCCCAAGGTATAGGTGTAGGTCCTAAATTTGTGAGGATTAATACCGGCGCAAAAGAGAGCACGACTACGACATAAAAAGTCTTCAAAGCCCCAAATCGATCTGTAATCCTGCCAATCAAAGGTCCGCTGAAAACGGTTAGGATTCCACCGATCAAATAGATATAGCTTATTTGATATTGTTCAA
>CAZGGG010000003.1:78611-99202 GCA_964525165.1 uncultured Saprospiraceae bacterium
TGACTAAAATTACGCCGAGTGCCAGCGCATTCAACTGATTTGAGTCTTTGGAAATACTATGCACAACCTCCTTTGGCTTTAGTTTAACCTCTTGAACATGCTCACCCATTTCAGGCATAATGAAGTAGGCGATGGTCAATAATACGGCACCTAAGCCCGCTAAAAACAAAAAAGGAATTTCCCAGCCACTGAGGGCAGCAAAATACAGACCCGCCGGCACCCCTAGAGCGGAAGCTGCTGAAAAAGCTGCCATCAAAATACCAATAGCTTTACCCCTCTCCCGATAACTATATAAATCGCTAACGATCGATAAGGCTAATGCTCCTATGATTCCGCCAAAAACCCCCGTAATGAGCCGAACGATCAACAAACTCCAATAACTCCAAGCTAATCCACAGAGTAAAGTACCCAAGACAAATCCGGTATAAATAAACAATAAGGCTTTTCTTCGGTCAAATCGATCTAATAAAAAAGCGCCTAAAATACTGCTCATGAATGCACCGATTGCGTAGGCCGCCACCAAATAAGAAAAAGCTGCAGCATCAATTTGGAAATCTTCCATAAAAATATCACTTAAGGGCATCATGATCATGACATCCATGATGTGCGTAAAATTGATCGCGGCTAATAAGAATACAACAGCTTGTTTACCCATGAAATAGTTACGATATTGAAATGGTGAATGCAATAGGGACAATCCCGGCACCCAGATGTTGCGCAAAACAACTAAAACTTTGATTATGAATCCTACTTTTTACAAGAATATCAGTCTGCTCATCTTAAGGATTGTATTTGGAGGACTCATGTTACTGCATGGTTTTCCGAAGTTTATGAAACTGATCAATGGGGACACTTCCTTTTCGGACCCCTTTGGTATTGGCTCTTTCCCTTCATTACTACTTACGATTTTCGCTGAATTTATCTGTGCTGTTTTGGTGATGATCGGTTTTAAGACTCGATGGACCGTAATTCCTCTTATTATCACGATGATTACTGCAGCTTTTGTCATTCACGGCGGGGATCCTTTAAAGGAAAAAGAAATGGCCTTACTCTATTTAGGAGGTTATCTTCCTTTGTTGTTCCTGGGTGGTGGGAAGTTTTCAGTAGATAAACTTTTTTAAGTATGAGAAATATTTTTCTGATTATCTCTGGAGTAGCATTTGTCCTGATTCTTGGGTTTTCATGGCTTATCGATCCTTACTTCCTGCTATTATTAGGCTTGTGGACGCCTATTTCTGCCATCGGTTTATATGACATGATCCAAACGGATAATGTCATCAAAAGAAACTATCCAGTGGTAGGAAGACTGCGATTTTTAATGGAAGAGTTGCGCCCCAAAGTGCACCAATATTTTGTGGAAACAGATATTAATGGAAGACCCTATAATCGCTTAGACCGCGAAACCGTGTATGCCAGAGCAAAGGGCAGTTTAGACACCCACCCTTTTGGCACACAGCTAAATACATATGAAGAAGGATACGAATGGATGCATCATTCGATAGGCGCATTGGACAGTCATAAACTGAACCCCCGCCCTAGAGTCCGAATAGGGGGCAAAGATTGTTTACAACCTTATGATGCCAGCATCCTCAATGTATCAGCTATGAGCTACGGATCTTTGAGCAAAAACGCAGTCTTGGCCATCAATGGGGCCGCCAAACTAGGTCATTTTGCTCAGAATACAGGTGAAGGAGGCATTTCTCAATATCACCTCGAAAAACAAGGAGACCTTATATACCAAATCGGAACCGGATACTTTGGGTGTCGCTCTAAAGACGGTCATTTCAATGAAAGCGAATTTGAAAAAAGAGCCCTCCTTCCTTCAGTTAAAATGATTGAGATCAAACTATCTCAAGGTGCCAAACCCGGACATGGAGGCATATTACCGGCTAAGAAAAACAACGAAGAAATTGCCGCTATCAGGGGTGTAGAAGCATTTACAGATGTCATCTCACCACCCTATCACTCAGCTTTCAAAAACCCTCTTGAGTTGATGCAATTTATTGCTCTGCTAAGGGAAAAATCAAAGGGGAAACCCATCGGTATTAAGTTGTGTGTAGGGCATCGGAGAGAAGTGATTGCCTTGTGCAAAGCCATGAGAGAGTTACAAATTATGCCGGATTATATCGCTGTGGATGGTGGTGAAGGTGGCACCGGTGCTGCACCCTTGGAGTTTTCCAACTCGGTAGGAAGGCCTCTAAAAGAAGGTTTGGCAACTGTACATGATTGCCTGGTAGGATTTGATCTGAGAGATCAGGTAAAACTTATCGCATCCGGTAAAATCACTACAGGCTTTGACATGTACAGAGCTTTTGCTCTTGGAGCAGATGTCTGCTATGCAGCGAGAGCTATGATGCTCGCCATGGGCTGTATTCAGGCATTGCAATGCAATTCTAATAAATGCCCGACCGGTATCACCACTCATAAGTCGTCCTTAACGGTGGGGCTTGTTCCGGAAGACAAGGCCGTAAAAGTAGCCAGATATCAAGCAGAGACCATTCATAGTTTTGTTGAATTACTCGCTGCTTCCGGCTTGAGAAATCATCATCAAATTGACAGAAGCTTTGTACACAGAAGACTGAGCGTCTATGAATCAAAATCGCTTGCAGAAATCATGCCTCCCGTAGCGAAAGGAGCATTTTTAGATGAAGCCAATATTCCCAAAGAGTGGAGAAAAGACATCTTTCAGTCCAAGGCTACCAGCTTCCTGCCACAAGGAATTCTCCAAGAATGATGGAACGAAATTTCTTCTCGTTACACTAAGTAGTGAACTCATTAATTTATTTATTATGAATCAATGCTTAGAGTGCAACGAATCTTTCAGAGGGAGAAGCGATAAAAAATACTGTTCCGATGATTGCAGATCTTCTTATCATAACCGATTGAACAGAGATCAGAATAATCATATGAGAAAAGTCCACAATCGCCTTCGCAAAAACTGGAGAATTCTCAGAGAATTAGTCCAAAATCGCATCGAAAAATGCAGTTTAGAAGACCTGAGGGAAAAAGGCTTTCATTCAAAATACTGTACTGCTCACAAAATGTGTACAGATTTTGAATTGATCTTTCAATGTTATGACATTGAGTATGTCATCTATGAGAACCAACAACTTAAAATTCTTTCCAGCTATTCTTCAAGACTACAAAAGTCGGAAGCAAAGAGGCCCGAGCAAATCTTATTTGCATCAACTTAATCTATTGCTTTATAGAGGTTTAGCATAGCCATATTTCCTACCTTTGCAACATGATGCAATTATTGGCAGAGAATTCGATTTTATTGCTTTTCGCTGTGGCCGCTGCAGGATATGCCTTGGGGAGAGTCAAAATCAAGGGAACAAGCCTGGGACTTGCAGCAGTATTGTTTGTGGGCCTGATTGTTGGAGGCCTCGATCCCCAATTAGCCATTCCCGAGATCATCATATGGTTGGGGCTGAGTATTTTTGTTTACTCCATCGGTCTGACCAGCGGTCCGACTTTCTTCGACTCTTTTCGAAATCGAGGTCCTAAGGACATCCTTTTCATCATCAGTATGTTGACCATTTCAGCAAGTTTGGCGATTGGTTTACATTACTTCTTTGAATTTGAAGCGGCGATCACCTCCGGGATTTATGCCGGTGGATCCACTAACACCCCTGCCCTGGCAGGACTTCTGGATGTTATTTCACAAAAACTCGATCCTAGTTGGATCAAGTCAGAAAGTGAAAAGGCAGTAACAGGTTACTCATTGACCTATCCTATGGGGGTCATAGGCGCTCTTGTGGCCATCGGATTAGGAAAACGAATGTTCGGCATCAATTTCAGAAAGGAAGAAGAAGAGTTAGCCCATATCTACCCTACACGCCGAAAGATTTACAACAGAACGGTTTTAGTCGAATGGAATAATCCGGAACGGAAAGCTTTAAGGGATCTGATTAAGGATCACGAATGGCCGGTGGTATTTGGACGAATGCAAAGAGAGGGGCAAATCAGCCTCTCCAACTATGACACCATCCTTCAAAAAGGCGATCAAATCATGGTCGTGGGTGCAGAACATGTCCTAAAAGAAGTAACCGCTCGCTTGGGCACTACCTCCAATGATAAACTCTCCTATGACCGGTCAGAGTATGACTACCGGCGTATCTTTGTATCCAACCCTAAAGTGGCCGGCCA
This sequence comes from uncultured Saprospiraceae bacterium, assembly GCA_964525165.1. Taxonomy (GTDB): domain Bacteria; phylum Bacteroidota; class Bacteroidia; order Chitinophagales; family Saprospiraceae; genus JAWLFI01. Next base: position 82,761 of record CAZGGG010000003.1, read on the forward strand.
GAAAATTGCCGCACTTAATTTGAATGAAAAATATTCAGCGATCATTACCCGAATCCGTCGTGGAGATATTGATCTTTTAGCAAATGGTTCTACCGTTTTGGAGCTCGGGGACAGAATTCGTTTCGTAGCAAGAAAAAAGGATATTGACCGAATTGCGAAACTCTTTGGGGACTCTTATGAAGGACTTAGTCGCATTGACCTATTCAGTTTTGGTTTGGGAATGGCTTTAGGTTTAATCCTGGGCATGATGACCTTCGAATTAGGTGACTTTTCATTCAAGCTAGGGATGGCCGGAGGTCCTTTGATCATTGGGCTGCTCCTAGGGGCTTTGCGAAGAACCGGACCCATAGTCTGGTCTTTGCCCTTTTCTGCTAATTTAACCTTACGGCAGATTGGTTTAATCCTGATGCTGGCCGGAATTGGGGTGAATTCCGGTTTCAATTTTTTCTCCATCATTTCGAATGGAGGAGGCGGATGGATTTTTCTTGCAGGTGCCCTCTTCAGTTTTGCAACCGCTTTCCTGACTTTACTGATTGGATACAAACTGCTGAAAATTCCCTTTAGTATCCTTCTGGGCATGGTAGCCACTCAACCGGCCATATTGGATTATGCCATTGAGCAAACTGAAAATAAGCTCCCTATCGTCGGCTTCACCATTATGTTGCCTGTGGCTGTAATCTTTAAAATTGTTTTTACGCAATTCCTTTACAACCTGCTATCTTAGAGAAAAGAGGATTTCACCTTTTCCTTACATTGACCTATGAACTTAGATCCCACTATCTGGTACATTCTTCTCTATTTTTTCATCATTTCCGCAATCACTTTCTTGTTGATTCGGCTTCTAAGATGGATACACAGAGGAATATTCAACAGTCTGAATAAATCGGAAAAACCCAGATATGATCCAACGACTTATAGCTTCCTTCAGAACACAATCAGTGCAGGACTGATATTGCTGGCATTGGGTATTTTCATATTTGGAGTGCCGGAATTAAGGAAGTATGGCGAGAAGATTTTTGTGGGGGCCGGACTGGCAACCATTGCGGTAGGTTTTGCTTCTCAGGCGGCCTTGTCGAATATCGTAGGTGGAATTTTTATTGTTTTATTTCGACCTTTCAGAGTTTTTGACATCATCACGGTAAATGAACATACTGGAGTGGTGGAAGACATCACTTTGAGGCATACCGTCATCAGGAATTTCGAAAACAAAAGAATTGTCATTCCCAATTCAGTGATCAGTTCTGAGACGATACTGAACAGCTCTATCTCCGATCAGAAAATCTGCAACTTCTTAGAAATCAGCATCTCCTTTGAATCAGATGTACTTCGAGCATTTGAGATCATAAAGGAAGAGGCACTAGCCCACCCCAATTGTATTGATAATCGAACCGATGAAATGAAAGAGGCCGGAGACCCCATCGTTAAAGTACGTATCATCCAGTGGCTGGATTCCGGTTTATTGATCCGAGCCAATATTTGGTCAGAAGACCCTATTCTTGGATTTGAACTTAAGTGTGATTTACACAGAATTTTATTGGAGCGCTTCCGCAAAGAAGATATAGAAATCCCTTATCCTCATAGAGTCATCTTGAATAAATAAGGCATGATCAATCGAAAGAAAAAGAAAAAAACCAAAGTAGGAACAGTACCCGGCGCCTTTGAATACACCGGGGAAAGAAAAGATGAGCCATTATTTATTGAGTGGATTCAGTTTGATGAGCAAGAGGTAAAAGAAACGCGGATTGAGCACATTTCTGATTTGCCGAAAGGCGAAGAAATAAAAGGCAAAGTAAATTGGTTCAATATTCCGGCATTGCACGGATTAGATTGGATCAAAGCGACCGTTTCCTATTTGAAAGTTCATCCGCTCAGCCTAGAAGATGCCCTTAATATTGACCATTCACCCAAAGTGGATTTATTTGAGGATTATATTTTCATCACCCTTAAAATGCTAATACCCAAAGACGAAAATCAATGGGCTCAAGAACATATCAGCCTTTTTGTAGGCAATGATATTGTCATCAGTCTCCAAGAATACGAACTGGATGTTTTTGACCCAATCAGAGAAAGGATCAAAGCGGGGCTTGGCAGACTGAGGCGGAAGAAAGCGGATTACCTGGCCTATGCTTTATTGGACATCCTGGTGGACTCCTATTTTACTGTAGTGAACAAACAGACTGAGCAACTATATAAGGTTCAGGAGCAGCTCATTCAAAAAATGAACACCATTGAAAATGAGCAGCTTGCGGAATACCAAAATGATTGGATGTTGATCCGTCAGGCTATCATTCCGTTTAAAACCTCCTTCAGTCAGTTATCTCTGGCACAACATGAGCTTATCGATCCCAGTCTTACCCCCTTTTTTCAGGATCTGGCAGATCATTTACAGCAACTGAATGATGAATTGAACTTACAGAAGGAGCTTCTACAAAATATTTATGATCAGAATATGTCCAACCTGAGTCATAGGACAAATGAGGTGATGCGAAAACTCACTGTGATTGCCACCATATTTATACCCCTCACGTTCATTGCCGGAGTATATGGTATGAACTTCACCTACATGCCTGAATTAAATTGGAAATGGGGCTACGCCGCCTCCTGGATATTGATGGTGGGTATGGGGCTGGCGATGTACCAATACATTAAAAAAATATGAGGACCCATTTGAAGGGTCCTCAATATGATTAATTATTACCTAAAATCAAGGGCAGTCCATCATCTCCGCTACCTACCACTACGATTTTTGAATTAGACGAATTTGCCAACTTCAAGGTGGCATCTATTCCCTTATCCTTCAATATCTTATCGGTCAATGATTGCGACAAAATACGGTTAGCCTCAGCATTAGCCTCTGCCGCAATGATTTTTCGTTCCGCCTCCTTACGTTCTCTCTCCAATCTATATTCGTATTCCAGAGCGGCCTGCTCCTCCCTTAATTTTCGTTCTATAGCTTCCTGCAATGACGTAGGCAGGGTCACCTCACGAATCAAAACAGCATCCAAATTGATATATTTACTTTTTAGCGCTGTGAGTGTTTTCTCAAAAATTTCACTTTGAATCACTTCTCTTTTTGTCGAATAGAGCTCTTCGGGAAGGTATTGACCGATTACCTCTCTGGTTGCCGAACGGATTTCAGGAAGAACAATTCGCTCATGATAATCTGTGCCGATTTCGTTGTGGAGGAAACCAATCTTCTCTGCAATAGGATTATATCGGTAAGACAGATCAATCTGGATAGTCAATCCATTTTTGGAAAGCACCGACATTTTTTCAAAGTTTTCCTGCACCCTGACATCATATATGAACATAGTGTTCCAGGGAGCTACAATTTGAAATCCTTGGGAATAGATTTCCTCTTTATCCAGACCACCCCCAAAGCGCTCAAAGAGTACTCCTTTATGACCTGCGTCAATAGTTAGGAAGGTAGTGTTGGTTAACACCAGGAAAAGGATAAACACAATAATTCCGATGACCACATAATTGACGATCTTTTTAGGATCGGGTCCGGAATTGTTTGGAATATTAATGGTTGTCATAAACTGTATGGTTTGTTATGTATAATAAGGAGTTTACAAGGATTTTTGTTCCCGCTTACTGAGAACTTCTCGTCGATAAAAGGAATTCACTTTTTCAGCAATTTCTAAAGGATTCCAATGACGCATACATTTAAAGTGACCTTTGGGGCAATGTTGACTCCCAATTTTTGAACAAGGGCGGCAACGGAGTCCTTCAATTTCTACATTCATAGTCGGTATATCACGATCACCATAATACGGGCCCATCCCGAAGTCCGGTATGGTATTTCCCCAGAACACTATAGTGGGTTTTTTGAGCGCTGCTGCCATATGCATCAAGCCTGTATCAGGCGTTAGAACAATCGCCGATTGATCTATGATGGAGGCAGATTCCTGAAGACTCAAAGAGCCACAGAAATTCTGTACCTGACCACATAATTCAGCTTCTATTTCAGCTGCCTTTTGACGATCATTAGGTCCTCCTAATAAAACGATGGGCAAATTAATTTGATTCAATAAGGGGATTGCCTGGTCAATGGGTACTTGCTTGGTTTCATGTGCAGCACCCACTACAAATACGCAGTAAGATTCAGATTGCAAACCGTGAGCATTGAGATCAACAAAATGGTCAGGGTGAATATAAAAATCAAGCCCTTCTTGATCTTTTCTACATTGAAGAGGCGCTATGGCCTCCAGATAGCGGTCTACGATATGCAACTCCGGCAACATATCCCATTTTAAATTGACCATCAGCCATTTTTGCATATTAAGCTTAGGGAAAGTTGTGCTTGGCACCCCTAATGACCTTATGATACGCCTGGACCGAAGATTTCTATGCAGATCCACCACTTGGTCGAATTGCTCCTCTTTCAATGGCTTTATTTGTTCTTGAAAAGGTTGATCTACATCGTAAGACCAGACTTTAGATACCTCCGGATGTTCAGACAATAAAGGCACAAAGGACTTTTTGCACAGAAAATGTACATCAGCTTGGATTTGCTTCTTCAAAGCCCTGATCACGGGAGTTGTGAGTATAATGTCCCCAATAGAACTCAGCCGAATGATCAGTACTTTCATAATAGCAGCAATTTAGTACACAAAGGGTAGCACACCAAATATCTGAACAGATTACAAAGTGTTAAAGAAAATATAACATCCTTAATAAAAGAGATTTTAGTCGTAACTTAGGGTCAAATAAATCTCATACTTATGAAAAAGCTATTGTTGCTATTGATTTTGGGTCTAACGTTCTCTGTGACCACTTATGCTCAAAATACAAGCAATTCCGAAACTCCCACTGAATTAAAAAAAGAAGTAAAAGCTGAAACAACGCTTCTTACCACTGCTGAGGCTCCTGCTAAAGCGAAAACCGTTTCTTGCAAAAAAGGAGGCGAGAAATGCAGTTCAAATAAAGAAGGTAAAGGATGCTGCAGCGGAAAAGCATCTGCATCTGCCGACAAAAAAGGTTGTAGTGGACATGACAAAGCTTCTGCCGACAAAAAAGGATGCAGTGGTCATGACAAAGCTTCTGCACAAGCAACTACTGTAGGTGCTGAAAAGAAAGCTTGCTGCAGTGGGAAAGCAAAATCTTCTTGCCAAGGAAAAAAAGCCATGGCTGCTAATGAAGTAAAAGAAGAACCCGTTGAGCAAAAGCAATAATTATTGCTTCAATGGAAATGAATCAAGGTCCTGTGTTTTTCGCAGGGCCTTTTTTAATGCAAATAGTGACCGTTAGGCACACTTTGGTCTGGCGAAACTAAGACAATAGCTCCCTTCTCATCTGAAACGCCCAATACCAGGCATTCACTCTTCATTTTGGCAATTTGCTTCGGAGGGAAGTTGACCACTGCCAATAGCTGCTTCCCTATCAATTCTTCAGCTTGATAAAGCTCAGTGATCTGAGCCGAAGTTTTCAGTATGCCCAAAGAACCAAAATCAATATGCAAGATGAATGCCGGACGATTCGTAAACTCATTCTTTTGAGTAGAAATAACGGTACCTACGCGGATATCCATTGCCTTGAAATCCTTGATCGAAATATTTTCTTTCTTCCTCATGTGTGATGCTTTCGTCATAATATAATTTACAGATCATCCTTCCTATGGGTACAAAATAGATTTTCTACATTTACGAAAAAACATAATTGATGGATTTTCAGGAACTGATTCGACAAGGAATTCCAAAGGTATTGCCTCCAAAAGCTAAGCTAGATTCTAGTGTGGCTCATGCTCCCAAAAGAGTTATTGAAGAAATACTCAGCGTCCACGATAAAAAACTTGCCATCCGTAATGCGCTTCGCTATTTCCCTAAAGAATGGCATGGGGAATTAGCTGCTGAATTCATGGATGAGCTTCATACATATGGTCGTATTTATATGTATCGGTTCCGACCTGCCTATGAAATGTATGCACGTCCCATCAGTGAATATCCTGCTCAATGCGAGCAGGCGGCCGCCATTATGCTGATGATTCAAAACAATCTCGATCCTAAGGTCGCCAAATACCCTCACGAACTGATTACCTATGGAGGTAATGGAGCGGTCTTTCAGAATTGGGCGCAATATCTGTTATGCATGCAATATCTGAGTCAAATGGAGGAGCATCAAACTTTGGTGATGTATTCAGGTCATCCTATGGGTTTGTTCCCTGCTGCATCTTCTGCTCCGCGCGTGGTAGTGACCAATGGTATGATGATTCCCAATTACTCGAGTGTGGCAGATTGGAATAAATACAACGCCTTAGGGGTTACTCAATATGGACAGATGACAGCAGGATCCTATATGTACATAGGACCTCAGGGCATCGTTCATGGTACAACCATAACGCTTTTAAATGCAGGAAGAAAAAAAGGATTAGGTCATGATGATCTAGCCGGTAAAATCTACATCACTTCCGGACTGGGAGGTATGAGTGGCGCACAAGCTCTGGCTGCTATTGTAACCGGCTGTGTAGGTGTGATCGCTGAGATCGATCCTGATATGATTCAACAAAGATTAACCGATGGGTATATTTCAACCGAAGATGTCTTTGATGATCTGGAGCTATTATGCGCCCGAATGCTAGAGGCTAAAAACCAGGGAGAAGCAGCGGCCTTGGTCTATTCCGGAAACATCGTGGACTTATGGGAATATTTAGTAGCGCATAATATTTCAGTAGATTTAGGGTCCGATCAAACGTCCCTGCACAATATTCAAGATATGGGCTATTGCCCTGTCGGATATACATTTGCGGAAGCGGAAAACCTATTGGCCAATAATCCACAACAGTTCATGTCAGAAGTAAGGGAGACCTTAAGAAGACATGTAGCTGCCATCAACAAACTCAGCGATCAGGGGATGTATTTCTGGGATTATGGAAATGCCTTTTTGAAAGAAGCAGGTGTTTCCGGTGCAGATATTTGGGCAGATGAAGAAAGAGGGATTTTTAAGTATAAGTCCTACGTAGAAGACATTATGGGACCGATGTGTTTTGACTATGGATTTGGGCCATTCCGATGGGTTTGCTGTTCAGGGGTGGAAGAAGATTTGTATACCACAGACAGGATAGCTGCGGAGGTTTTGAAGGAAATCTATGAGGTAGCAGATGATGAGATTAAAGGTCAATTGCGAGATAATATTCGATGGATAGAGGCCGCCAAGGAACAAATTCCCATTGTAGGTTCAAAGTCAAGGATCTTGTACGCAGATGCCGAAGGAAGAATGAAGCTGGCACAAGCCTTTAACGAGGCCATCTCAAATGGTCAATTAAAAGGACCCGTTGTTTTAGGTAGAGATCACCATGATGTTTCCGGCACGGATTCCCCTTATCGAGAGACCTCAAATATTTATGATGGGTCTAGCTTTACAGCTGATATGGCCATTCAAAATGTGATCGGAGATGCGTTTAGAGGTGCCACCTGGGTGTCTATTCATAATGGAGGCGGTGTCGGCTGGGGAGAAGTGATTAATGGAGGCTTTGGACTGGTGTTAGACGGAAGTGAGGAAGCAGGCCGGAAAGCAGAGCAAATGCTATATTGGGATGTTAATAACGGCATTGCTCGAAGAGCTTGGGCGCGAAATGAGGAAGCACTTTATGCCATCAAAAAAGCGATGAAGGATCGACCGGAACTTAAAGTGACGCTACCTAATATAGCTGATGATGGTTTGATTGATGAGTTATTTTAGTGTTAAAATCTAATTTTTTTAGTACTTTAATCATAAACCTTGTAGCATATGATGAACGAAGCTGTTTCAACGATAATGACCAAAGAACTGATTACGATTCACCCTGATGATAAACTCAGTATGGTCCTGGAAGCTTTTAAAACAAAAAAGATCCATCATTTACCGGTCATTGAAGACGGAAAGCTTGTAGGTTTGATTACTACATCTGATTTGATGTGGCTTAATCGTTCCTTCGATGATTATAGCTCGATACAAGTATCTGATGTAATGACACGCAAGCTGGCCACTTTGGAGCCGAGTGCCAAGATTGGTACGGCTGCTGAGATTTTCCTTGAAAACTGGTTTCATGCTCTTCCTATTGTTGATGAGAATGAATTGCTCGTAGGGATAGTCACCTCTTTTGATATTTTGCGCTACAACTACAACAAAGCCTATCCTAAGTAATTTGAGATTTACCTTCGGGCAAATCATCATTTACAAAAACAGATTTTTATGGCAAGATTGCTCGTCATAAGCAATTATAGCTCTATGACAAAGGTCAATCCTGAAGCTGAGATATTTATCAGTCTTCAGCAAATTGGTCATGAAGTTGTGATTTGCACCTATCCTGATTCAGAATATACGCCCAGATTTGAGGCTGCCGGAATTCGGGTTATTCCTTGGCATCCGCTTAAAAAAGGTAATCCAAAGGAAGTTAGAAAAATCCGTTCCTTGCTGGATGAAATCCAACCCGACTGCTTATTCCTTTTTAACTCTAAGGCCATCATTACCGGAATTCAGGCGGCTATCGGAAAAGACGTACAAGTAATTTTATACCGGGGATATTCTGCCAATATTCATTGGTGGGACCCCTTCGCCTACTCTAAGTTTTTACACCCTAGAGTCGATAAGATTATTTGCAATTCTATTGGTGTACAGCGACATATTCAAAGAAACTCTTTGTTTGTAAAAGATAAAACCATCACGATTCATAAAGGACATAAGCTGGAGTGGTATCAAAATATCAAGGCGCATGATCGCTCTAGCCTTCCGGCAAAAAAAGACAGTGTCATTTTTACCTGTGTCGCAAATGATCGAAGGATGAAAGGCATAAAATATCTTATGGATGCCATCAATCAGCTCCCTGCAGAAAACAATGCAGCATTTGTTTTAATTGGAAAGGGGTTAGACCAGCCCAAATACACGAAAAGACTCACTCATACAGAAGCCCGAAACAGAGTACACTTTTTAGGGTATCGAAGGGATGCGTTGGAATATGTAGCTGCTTCAGATGCTTTCATTCTTACGTCAACCAAAGGAGAATCTATAACCAAAGCTGTACTGGAAGCCATGGGCCTGGGTATACCACCGGTCATTACAGATATCGAAGGGAATATTGAGCTGGTAGAGCCGGGGAAAAATGGTATAGTCGTCCGGTCGAAAGATCCGGATTCAATAAAAGAAGGCATCCTTAAAATGTGCCAATTATCTACTCAAGAGAGACATGAGATGGGCAAAGCATCTCAAAACAGAATTGCTACTGTATTATCTCATGAACATACGGTCAAACTTTATGACAGCTTGATTGCCAAACTCGTGAAGTTAAGCTAGGCCTACCTACACCATGGTTTTCTCTTCAGCCCTTCTGCGAGCCATCTCAGCTTTCATTCTTCGCCAATTTTCTCCCATGATTTTATTCATGCCCCGATCCACGACATAATGACGAGCAATATTTAATAATCCACGTACCCTGCGAACATATGAATCATTCGCTCTTAAAGAGATAGAATAGCCTCCATCCATATACTCAATATAATGCCAATAACCGCTAGGCATAAACAAGGTTTCCCCGGGGTGCACAATGGTTTCATAGCCACTTACTTTTTGCAATGCGGGATACTTTTCAAAATCCGGCTGATTCACGTCTACATAAGAGGCTACCGTGAAAGGATGATGGTATAGGAATTTACTTTGTTCGGGAGGAAAGAGCACTACCCGCTTTCTTCCATAGATTTGATTTAAAAAGACATGGGCTAAATCAATATCATAATGGAGCGCTACAAATGACCCTTCACCTCCAAAAAACATGAATGGGAAGTTATCGATAAAACCATCCATGATGGTAGGGGTTTTGATATCCTTGCACAACTCAGGCGCGTGTCTGAAGATGTTAAATAAAAACATCCGCAACTCGGTGGGTCCGGCTTCGAGCATCTCCAGATACTCTTTGAAAGGAATTTCTTTTTCAGGCTCCATGTAGGATTTACCTGCTTCAGAAGTCTTAGGTGAATAGACCGGTACCATTAATTGACCATATTCACTCTTAAAGTAGTCAATCGTCCACTTTTCTTTTGCCGGCCATGGATCCATTAAGTCCGTAAAGACTACTGGTTTTCTGTCTTTTAAATATTCCTCAGCGAAAGAATCTTTCGTCAATCCCGTCCTTCTGTCTACAGCCTTTAATTCCATAATCCTGAGTTTTGGATGCATACAAAATTAGCAATTTAGGTTTAGTTGTGCTATTCTGTTACTCTTTATTCTCAACAATAAAAGAGTGTTGATACATCTAATACAAACAAAATATATTACAATTATTCTTTATGTGTATATTTGTAATAATGAACAGTCGGCAATCGTTCTTGTAGGTGGCGGTTGAGAATCTATATAAAATGGCAAGACGCAAGAAAAATAAAAAGGCAAAAAAGGGATTATTACAGAATTTGCTTTCTTTCAAAAAGAATGAAAGGGGGCGAAAAATAACGGGTTTACTCTTCGTTCTTATCTCCCTGTATTTATTCATCGCGAGTGTCTCTTATTTTGATTCCTGGCAGGCAGACCAGGATAAGGTTTTGCAATTTAGCTGGTCCAGTTTTATGGATGCTGAACTGAAAGTTGACAATTGGCTGGGACGAATGGGTGCTTTCACCTCTCATCAACTGATTTACTGGGGCTTTGGAATTCCTTCGCTTTTATTTCTATATCTGACCATAAAGGCAGGATTCAAATTTCTATTAGGCAGTACATGGAAAGGATTCGGCAGAACCATCTTTTTTACTCTTTTAGTCGTCGTATTTCTCAGTGTTGTCTTTTCTTTCGCTTTTCAACAAAGTTCTTTCCCCTGGGGGGGATCCTTTGGCGATGCCATGACCTTTTGGTTGAGCAACTTCATAGGTCCTATAGGATTATTCTTACTGCTATTATTTATTGCAGGTGGATACTTTGTCTGGTTGTTTAATCCGAGTTTTGAAAATTGGGATGCACAGTCTTTACGTTCGATGATCCAATGGGGAGTACCTAAACAAGATGTCGATGATTTGCCGCAACAGTCCGAAACGGACAACCTTAGTGAAGAGCCATCCCCTACCCTCCGGACTGACACACATGAAGAAAAAGTTTCAGTCCTGAGGCCTGATGAAGATTTACCAGAAGAAGAGGACCCCCCAGCTTCACAGAGCACCATAAACTTAACTACTGACTCAGTGGAAGAACTGCAGGATGAGGACACTTCCTCTGATATGGAACAAATGGAGGTTGAGATCAATAGTGGACCGATTGAACAACCACGACTGCAGGCTCAGGAGGAAAATCGTGATGATTCAGATCAACCCTATGACCCAACAGCAGATTTAAGTCATTACACCTACCCTTCCATTGAGCTTTTAGAACAACATGATGATATTAATATCTCCATTGATAAAGAAGAGCTGGAAGAAAACAAGAAGCAGATTATAAAAACACTTTTCAATTATAAAATTGAAATCACCAAAATCAGAGCGACTATTGGTCCTACAGTGACCCTTTACGAAATTGTACCTGCTCCCGGAGTCAGAATCTCGAAAATTAAGAACCTCGAAGATGATATTGCTTTGAGCCTTGCTGCTCTGGGAATTCGAATCATTGCGCCTATCCCCGGAAGAGGCACCATAGGTATTGAAGTCCCAAATAAAAACAAACAAATCGTTTCGCTGAAAGAAGTATTGCAGCATAAAAAATACAGTCAGGCAAAAATGGAATTACCCATTGCATTGGGGAAAGATATTTCCAATGAGGTCTTTGTTGCAGACTTGGCTAAGATGCCTCACCTCTTGATTGCCGGTGCAACAGGACAAGGTAAGTCCGTTGGTATCAATACTATTTTAATGTCTTTGCTCTATAAGAAGCATCCTTCACAAGTAAAGCTCGTTTTAGTAGATCCCAAAAAGGTGGAGCTTTTCCCATATGCAAAGCTAGAGCGTCACTTTTTAGCTAGTTTGCCGGACAATGATGAACCGATCATCACGGACACTACAAAAGTAGTCAACACCCTTGCCTCCCTTTGCATAGAAATGGATCAACGTTATGAGCTTCTTAAAAAAGCGCATGCCAGAAACCTTAAGGAATACAACAAGAAATTTACTGCACGTAAACTCAATCCAGAAAAGGGTCATAAATATTTGCCTTATATCGTTTTAGTGATAGATGAATTTGCAGATTTGATCATGACTGCCGGCAAGGAAATTGAGCTTCCCATTGGCCGCTTGGCACAATTAGCAAGAGCGGTGGGTATTCATTTAATTATCGCCACTCAGCGGCCTTCTGTTAATATCATCACCGGTATCATAAAAGCCAATTTCCCCGCTAGAATTGCTTTCAAAGTGACCTCCAAAGTAGACTCCAGGACTATTCTGGATGCTAGTGGGGCTGACCAATTAATTGGTAGAGGGGATATGCTTTTTTCTTCTGACTCAAATCTTGTAAGGCTGCAATGTGCTTTCGTGGACACACCGGAAGTAGAAGATGTTTTAAGTCACATTGATCAGCAACAAGGGTATAGTATGCCCTATCAGTTACCTGAATACGAATCGGAGGATAGTTCCGCACCCGGAGCGGTTAGTGCGGATGATTTAGATGATATGTTTGACGATGCCGCACGTCTGATTGTACAAAGCGACCATGGTTCAACTTCTATGATCCAACGAAAACTAAAGTTAGGTTATAACAGAGCAGGTAGGATAATGGACCAATTAGAGCATTTCGGTGTCGTGGGACAAAATCTGGGTTCTAAACCCCGAGAAGTTCTCATTCACAGCATGGACGAGTTAGAAACGCTGCTGGATACCTTAAGATCCAAACAAACTCCTTATTAGTACGTTCGAATTGAAAAATTATCAAGGTTTTGCCGTAAATTAGAGGAGGCCCCTACTGATTCAATTATGAATGACGGTTTTTACAAAAGATTACTATTTAATTCACCCTATGGGTACGTCTTACTCAGAGTCATTCGTGGCAATGACAACCAGATCATAGATATTGAGGTAATTGAGATCAATGAAGCCTTTGAACAGGCGACCGGTGTAAAAAATGACTTTGTCCGGGGCAAGCATTTATCCAGCATCTTAGAATTTTTCACGGACCATATACAAGACTTTGACTGGATTGCATTTTTTGCATCCATGGTGGAAAACAGATCCAAAGCCACTACCGAACACTATTCTAAAGTGCTGCAAAAATGGTTTCGCATCCAAGCTTTTGCGCACGAGGCAGACTATTTCACTATTCTATTTACCAACATTACAAACGAAAAAGCGAAGGAGGAACAATTAAAACACTTCTTTTCCATCAATCTTGATTTGTTTTGCATTGGTAATCAGGTCGGACAACTGATTAAAGTAAATGCTGCATGGAAAAAAGTACTCGGATATAGAGAGGAAGAATTGCAGAATCAATTATTTCTAGACTTGGTGCACCCTGATGACCGCGAAGTAACGAAAGAAAAGATTGATCACCTTAGGGAAGGGCAACAAGTACAAGGATTTGTGAATCGCCTCCAACATAAAGATGGATCATACATTTACTTAGAATGGCAAGCTCAGGCTGTGGGTCAAATAGCATATGCCGCCGCCAGAGACGTCTCTCAAAAAATCGAGACGAATAATAAGCTTATTGAAAGCTCTAAGCTTCAAAACATTATCATGGGCCTGGCCACAGATTTCATTGACGTTCGTTACAACGAATTCGATGATGAAGCCAACCGGCTTCTGAAGAATGTGGGTGAACTTACCAATAGTGACCGAGCCTATATTTTCGTTTATCATTTGGACAAAGGGATCACGACTAATACACATGAGTGGTGCGCACCCGGTGTGGAGCCCCAGATAGATGAACTCCAGGAGGTACCTATTGAAGCCATTCCCTTGTGGTATGAGACGCACATGAAAAAAGAAATGATTCATGTGAAAAATGTCTTTGAATTACCTGAGGATGATCCCGTACGAGCCATTATAGAGCCTCAGGATATTAAAACATTAATTGCCCTCCCCCTTTTTGAAGATGATACTTGTGCAGGATTCATAGGTTTTGATGATGTTAAATCCACAAGGAACTGGACAGATTTTGAAATTTCATTACTAAAAGTTGCCAGCACAATTATTTCAAACGCGCTCGGGAAATTTAAGATGGAAAAAGAGTTGCTTGATGCAAAAGAAGCTGCCGAAGCTTCCAATCAGGCAAAATCTAGTTTCCTGGCCAATATGAGTCATGAAATTCGAACACCCTTAAATGGTGTTATTGGGTTCACAGAATTACTTGCCGGCACAAATCTGAACGAATCACAAAAAGTATTTGCAGATAATATTTCTTCTTCTGCAAACACTTTACTCGACCTTATCAATGATATTTTAGATTTTTCTAAAATAGAGGCAGGTAAAATTGAATTAGATCCCATTGAAACGGACCTGAGAAAACTGGTCACCGAATCAGTGGATATGATTCGTTTTAAAACGGACAAGAAAAACTTAAAGCTCAACCTCGACATCCCTGAGAAGCTGCCAGATATTGTTATCCTCGATCCCTTAAGACTCAAACAAGTCATTACGAATCTATTAGGGAATGCCGTGAAATTTACAGAACAAGGTGAGATTACTCTAAAGGTTGAATTTCAGGAAATTGAATCGAATTATGGTGCCTTTCAATTCAATGTAATGGACACCGGGATAGGAATCAGTAATGAACAACAGACAAAATTATTCCAGGCATTCTCACAAGCAGAGAGCTCCACTGCTCGCAAATATGGTGGCACCGGCTTAGGTTTGGTCATCTCCAATGCTTTGTTGCAGAAGATGAACAGTGAATTGAAATTAAAAAGTGCTTTAGGGGTAGGCAGTCAGTTTTACTTCACTGTTGAAGCTCCATTTAAGGAACTTACGAAGAAACCTATTACCAAAGAAGGTATCAAAGAAGTATTGATTTGTGTGAAGGATGATTCAAATCGTGCTTTCTTTGAGGAGACCCTCAACAGCTGGGGCATTACTGCCCAATCTTGTGAGTGGACTGACGCCATGAATAAAAAGGCAGAGCTAGCAGCTAAGGCGGATATGCTGATTGTGCAGGATGACATTCCGGACGAAAAAGGTCTGGAAAAACTAAACGCAATGATTGAGGATCAAAGCGACCAAACCCCCAATTACATCCTTTGGGTAGCTGGTCGTGATGCAAAAGTAAATGAAAATCACCCAATCCGAACACATCAAAAATCTCTTCGTTTGGATTACCCCATAGATAGTCAAAGCTTTTTTAATACATTAAGCAGCTGGAAAGAACTCAGCCCTGAGCAATTGACAGAAATACCTTTCAAACAGGATCCCGTGATTCTTATTGCAGAAGATTTCCCCATGAATATGGTACTCGCAAGAACCATGGTAAAGAAAATATTACCTCAATGCATTCTTTTTGAAGCCATTAACGGAAAACAAGCGGTGGACATCTTTGAAGAACAGCAACCAGACTTGGTTTTGATGGATATTCAAATGCCTGAAATGGATGGCTATCAAGCTGCACGCACCATCAGAAAGCGCTTTCATAATTCAAAAACACCCATTATTGCACTTACTGCTCATGCCATCAAAGGAGAAAAAGAACGATGTCTGGAAGCCGGAATGAATGACTATCTAACTAAACCATTCACTAAAAAAAGCTTACGTGAAAAACTTATTACATTTCTATAAATAATCTTTAAGAAGAACTTAACATCATTTTCAGTCGCTCTTGCGTTCTTAAAATAAAACTCATGCGAAGTTTCATCATTTTCCTCTCTATCCTCACCTTGAGCGCTATAGGAAACGCTCAGACAGCCCAGGAATACCTAAATAAGGTTGAAGAAGGATTTTCTAAATTGAATAAAGCAGCCTATTCCTTTTCCCTGACCATTGAAATACCGGAACAATCGGATATCACACAAACCGGAAGTTTAAAAAAAGAAGGAGACAAAGTTTATGCAACCATTGGAGATCGGTGGATTAAATCCGATGGAACAAATCAATGGGTATATGATCCTGAATTGAATGAAGTTCAAATTTTTAATGCTGCAGAATCGAATGCCCTACCCATTTCTCCCGAGACCCTGACTAGATTATATAAAGACGGTAGCT
Source organism: uncultured Saprospiraceae bacterium (assembly GCA_964525165.1). GTDB lineage: Bacteria > Bacteroidota > Bacteroidia > Chitinophagales > Saprospiraceae > JAWLFI01. The sequence continues at coordinate 98,825 of CAZGGG010000003.1, forward strand.
TTGAATATGATATCACAGGAAGAGGTGTCATAGAAAACAAAGAAGTCGTCTTTATCGAGTTTAAACCCCTCGACGATATGAGTGAATACGTTAAGATGAGATTCGCTTTAACCGAAAAGGATGGTCAACCGGTATATTTTAAGGTCTTTGCGAGAGATGCCAGCCGATATACTCTGGAAATCAATTCTGTAGATAAGAGTCCGGTATTTGATCAAGAGATATTCACCTTCAAGCCTTCAGACTATCCCAACGTCACGGTAGAAGACTTAAGACTTTAGTCCGATCAGTTTTAAAGTTGTCATACTCAGTTGAAAAGCTTAATTTTGCAGCCTTATTATGGAGCGAACCAATAATATATTTCTGTGGCTTGGAGCCATG
>CAZGGG010000004.1:0-9478 GCA_964525165.1 uncultured Saprospiraceae bacterium
CCAACCATTGGTTGATCTCATTGTATGGATCAATCGTATCACTACACTCTAAGGTTAAATCTACCGGATCAATATCCCAAGTAGGTCCAACAGTATCCACAATCGTCAAAGTAGCCGTTGTGCTATCCACATTGCCACAGTCATCTGTTGCGTAGAAGGTCACATCTACTCCACCTGTTCCGTCACATGCACCACCACTGAAGGTTCCATAGTTGTTGCTCCATGTGATACCGGAGCATACATCTGATGCATCTGCAAAACCATTATTATTCAACCAGTTCAATAAATCAGCTGCATTATTCGAGCCACCATCACACTGAACTGTTAGATCCTGTGCTTCCACTGTAATCGTCGGTGCTGTCTCATCTACGATCTCAAACACAGAGTAACATACTGCTGTATTTCCGGATGAATCTGTAGCAGTGAATTCCCATACTTGAGTCTCACTTCCACCACATCCACTGATCGTATTGAAGAGCATTGTCTGGACTGAAACAGTGCCATCACAATTATCTGTCGCACTCGCTGTCGCTAACCACGCATTTAAATCGGCTGTATTCCCCGCTCCATCACACTCAACAACCAAGGTGTCCGGACAGTCAATCACCGGCTCTAGGTTATCTACTACTGTGATTGCAGCAATACAACTGTCTGCATTTCCACTCTCATCTATTACAACAAGTACCACATTGTTTACACCCAAGTCAGCACATGTAAAGGTCTCCTGACCTAAGGTGATCGTATCTATTCCACAATTATCTGATGAACCGCCATCCATATCTGCTGCTAACACACTCGCCATACCATTTACATCCAGGTATAGGATGGTATCCTTGCAAATTGCATTTGGTTCTTCCGTATCTTCTACGGTTACCGTGAACGTACAAGTATCCGTATTCCCCGCAGGATCATACGCTACATACGTAATCGTTTCGGTTACACCCACATCAAATGAGCTTCCCGGCAACTGACCCGTAACCTGAACTACACTGTCAACATTACAATTGTCTCTCGCAACCGGTATACTCCAGCTTACGTTCGCACTGCATTCATTCGCATCATTGCTTACTAGTATATCTGTAGTCGGACAGTTGACAAACCTTGGAGCCTCATCATCAAGTACTGTCACAGTGTAACTGCAAATCACTTGATTTCCACTCGCATCTTCTCCTAAAATATTTACTGTACTCGTTCCTACAGGGAAGTAGTAACTCAATGTTGTTGTCGTTCCAAATTGTATAGGATCGCTATACACAAATGTCAAATCGAAAGCTCCATCAACCGTACCATCTGGTAAAACCACTGAGTATACAAATTGACTAATCTCGCAATTGTCTTGTGGGTGCGGTAAAACTAAGTCTGCATTCACTCCACACTGATCCGCTACTCCATCATCCGTAACATTCAATACGACATCTGCAGGACAAGTAACCGTTGGATCCTGATCGTCAATCACTTCAAATTGTCCCGTACATGTAGACGCATTTCCTGCACTATCTAATACAGTTATCTCATAGCTCCATTGACCTACTTCATAGTCATTGGCTGCTAGTAGGTAAATTCCACCTGATAAGGTTGCTGTATCCTCAAATAAACTACCATCAGGTCTTGTAAATACTATATAACTCTCTTCAAATAAGCTGCAATTATCACTCGCTAAGAAGCTACCCGGAATATTCACACTACACAAGCCTGAATCAGCAAGGAACAACTGATTTCCTATGCCATATAGGCTTCCTGCACTACAATCAGCAATGATAGGTGCTTCATTATCTTCTACGGTTACCGTAAAGCTACAAGTATCACTTTGCGTACCTGTGCTATCTGTCAATACATATTCAACTGTGCTGACACCTAAGGCAAATACATACCCGCTTACATCTCCTGAATCCGCTACAACAGATCCATCTGGATTCGTTACAGAATTGGTCAATGTAGGAGCACAATTCTCAACCGCTAAACTTGGTGTCAAGCTTCCTGGCGTACTTGCCCATTCACAAACTCCCAAATCTGTATCTATCGTAATATCCTGAGGACAAACTACAATCGGCTGCTGTACATCAATTACTTCAACAACAAACGTACATTCTACTGAATTACCCGCAGCATCTGTTGCTTGATACGTAATGGTATAATTACCTACTGATAAAATCTGTCCGGGTGCAGGACCTGCTGTCTGAACAACCGTATCCACACCACAATTATCTTCTGCAAGCGGCACTGACCAGTTAACGCCTCCTTCACAATTGCTGAAGTCGTTACCAACTGTAATCGTATCTGCCGGGCAGTTCACAAAGCTTGGTGCTTCGTCATCTGTTACGGTTACGTCAAATGAACACTGAGCTGAATTGCCTGCAGGGTCCACTATTGTATAGGTAACCGTTGTTACTCCTACATCAAAGTTTCTATTAGCTGTATCAGGTAAATATCCTGTTAAACTCTGTAAAATTCCAAATGGTCCATCTATTGTTCCATCAGGATTGGTATAGGTCACTGTATAAGAATCAAAACCGCAATTATCCGTCGGTGTTGGGTGTGTCCAACCCAATTGAGCTGCACAATCTCCCGTCGTTCCTAAAGAACTTGTGACTAGTGAAGTATCCGCAGGACATACAATCTCAGGAGCCTCATCATCCGTTACTGTAACGGTGAAGCTGCATGAAGAAGAATTACCTGCCTCATCTGTAGCCACAAATGTGTTTACTGTTTCACCTACCGGGAATACAGAGCCGCTAGGTAAGCCGGAGATTTGAACTAAACCGGTATTTTGTCCTACTTCTAGTCTTATGTTGTCAATGGCATATTTCGATGGTCCTGAAAAGGCTTCAGGAACGATTGCGCTAAATTTCAATATTACATCTTGCCCCTCATATGCTTGTAAACTGGTTCCAATTTCCAACATTTGACTGCGACCTATAAAGGTTTCAGTTGGACCCACTGGAATTGACCCTAATGTTTCTAACATACTTACATTTGCAGCATCCCAGATCTCTATTTCTAACGTTCTTTGGGCACCAAAATATGAGAATGAACCACTTTCTATCCATGATAGAGTTGCTGAACTAATGCCATTAGGAATGCTAATTAGCCTATATAGATCATGTTGATCAGGGAATTGAGCATCAAAAGAGGTGAATGCCGCCTGCGATCCACTTGGAGCCACAAAATCTGTAACACAACAACATATCTGGTTAGAGTTTGCTTGAATAACAAATGGAGTATCACAACCAGAATTAACAGGGCTTCCACCTCCAGATGTTTGCCATGCTCCAAAACCTGATTCGAAATCTCCGTCGTTAAACAAATCTGAAGTTACAGAAAGACCACTAATTTCTGAACAGTTATCAGTTACGAGCACACTATCATACTCAACAACAGCTCCACATACTCCAGGATCATTGCTCACCACTGTATCTGCAGGACAAGTCACAACAGGATCCATTTGATCCGGAATCGAATTCACGAAGAAGCTCGCTACTTCTGTGCATGCATCCGGATGGGTTACCGTTACGCTATAGTTTCCTGTAGTTAAAGAGTCTAGATCTTGCGTTGTATCACCCGTGCTCCAGATATAAGAGAAGGAATCTACATCTATACTGTCGCTACTTGGTGTTACGATTAGATCTATAGCTCCTAAACCATTTTCACAGTCTTCATCGGTCACATTTGCCGTAAGGCTTAAGGTCGCATTTACCTTGAAGGTAAATTCAACCGCTGACCAAGAACCTGGACTAGATGATCCCGGTGCAGGGTCTCCTTCGAAACTATATGAGATCACGTGCTCACCAAATCCGGCTACTGCAGGATCAAAGCTCGCTGTTCCATCTCCGTTATCTGTCAATCCAGGTAACATCTCATAGTCATATGGAGGCTGTCCACCTACAAAGGTTGCATCTCCATTAAACTGAACTGAACCACTTGTTGCTACTGCCGTTGGAATCCCCTGTAACAATACAGCAGGATCGGTATCACATGCTTCCGTAGAAGAAGTGATGCTCAACTGCGGGTAGAAACAAACATTGGCTACATTCAACAATACATTATCAAATGCACCAGCTGCATCAGGTCCTTCAACGGCCATCGTATAACCTGTCTCATCAATATGCGTGAAAGACAAATAGTACGAACCGAAAGGTGCTGTTAATTGGTTTCCTCCACCAGGTGCATTGTATACAATACAACCTCCCGGAAGGTTACAATAACCAAACAACTGACCCGGTGCTAAAGGAGCTCCCTGAGGACCAGGAATATTTTCTTCATTAAATGGACTCGCTGAGTATGCTTGGTTCACAGACTCAATGGTCCAGGTCTGACCCGCAGGTAGAACTGCTCCACTAGGGCCTGTTACAACTACAAGCTCTACGAAAGTACCATTATCGGCATTTACATCTGCATCGTTATTCGATACACACGGATCCGCGATGGTGAATTCATAATCACAGTCATCAGGGATTAATATATTTTCAACATCAGTGACCGTACATCCGGTCGCATCTGTCACTTCTAAAGTTATTTGAATAGGACCCGGCATTAAAGCTTCCAATACAGGATTGGCAGATGTCGGATCATCAAATGTAGCTGCCATCGGATTATCTACCGTCCAATTATAAGTGTAAGGCATCGCACCTCCCGTCGCATTAGAAGACAAAGGCAAGAAAGACCCTACACATACGGAAGAAAGACCACCTATTTCAGCAGTGAAACTGCTCGGTGGAACCGTAAAGCTAGCAGAACACTCAGCTACCTGACCACAATTATCAGTCGCCATCAGCATAACTGTTGCGACACCTCCGATACAAACATCAGGTGCCGGTGGAGGGTTAAACGATATAAGCGGTTCATCGGTACAGCCCCCCTCAAGAGAACCTTCCAAGCCATCTAACCAAGCCGAATACAAATCATCCACTACCGCTTGTGTAAGATCTGCCACTACAGCTGTATCTGCACAATTGGTAAACTGGAATGTATCAGGGTCTGAAACGATAAATGTCGAACTGCATACATCTATGCCCCCGCACTGATCATCTTCCAAAGTAAACTCGACAGTGATCGTATCACCGCAGAAATTAGGATAAGTTCCATCCCAATCATTCGAATAAATTGGATCACAACCTTCAGAATTTGTTAGGCTAGCCGCAGTAAACATAGAGCTTATCGTCGCTGCAGCTCCTTCAATATCATCCGTAGCATCTAGCTCAAAACAAAACTCGTCTCCGATAGAAACCGGCACAACTGCACTTCCGCTTTGGATATCCGCTCCACCATCATCCGTAAGTTGGAAGAACGTTCCATTAATCGAATACCCAAATGGGTCAAATCCTGGACCATCCACATCTGTCGTCACATAGTCCCAGTCAAAGAAAAGGGTGTCATTAGCAGGAACCTGAATACAGAATTCTGTAATAGGAGTTCCCATAAATCCGGATCCGTCTGAACCAATTACTTCAATTTCCAAAGGAGCACCGGATATATCCACAGTTCCGTTTCCACCTCCCTGACTTAAAGTCCAATTGCTGATCGCATAATCTCCGGTAAATCCTGAACCAGCTTGACTGTTGGCTGCTATCCAATTGTCAAAAATTCCTTCCAACTCTGTTTGATCACATATCTGAATGTCAAAGTCTCCGCAGAATAGTTCCACATCAGCAGGACCTTCTACCGTGAAAGTAGATGTGCACTCATCTATACCACCACACTCTAAATCTTCAGCCGTAAAGGTTACCGTTACGACACCTCCGCAAGCATCCGGATAAGTTCCATCCCAATTATTTGTAATGTCCACATCACAACCTCCAATAGCGCTCACATCTGCGATCCAGATATCGAAAGCAGCGTTCACCGTACCTTGCAACTGACATTCAGCCAAAGACTGAGGAACCGGGCAGGTAATCTGAACCGGATCCGGACTTTCAACTGTGAAAGTAGCTGTGCAAATATCGGTATCACCACATTGTAGGTCAGTAGCTGTGAACTGAACCGTTACAGATTCACCACAATTACTTGGATAGGTGCCATCCCAGTCATTTGTAATTTCCACATCACATCCTCCACTTGCACTTACACCAGCAATCCACGCATCAAAAGCAGGATCGATCACCCCTTCGGCATCTTGACAAGCGTCTTCTGTCACATCACCGGGACAAGTAATTGCTACCGGAGCAGGGGATTCAACAGTGAATGTGTGAGATATTGTTACGGAATCGCAATCGGACACCGCCGTAAAATCAACTGTCACCACTTCGCCACAAGCATCCACAGAGGCAGGTGCGTTATTGGTGACCATTGTATTACAACCACCGGAAACGGTGAAATTATTTAACCAATTATTATATAGTACATCTACCGCTGCCTGGTCTTCACAAGAAGTCACTGTCGTATCAGCGTGAGACAAGGAAATCGGATCTCCTTGAATTTCAAATCGCTGGACTGCGGTTGTTGAGTTACCGCAATTATCGGTAACCGCATAAGTTCTTTCAACTACTATTGGGCATTCTGCTTGAACCACAGCATCAGAGCTCGATACAGTAAGATCTGCATCCGCTGTACAATTATCTGGTGTAAAAGTAAATCCTGCTCCTGCAAAGTCAAGAGCCGAAGTGATTCGCGCAGGAAGCGCCATGGTATCACAACCTACTATAGAGGTTGGAGCCGGAGCCGTCAATCCAGGTTCTGAAATATCTCCACCGGAACGAACTACAGAACATAGAACTGAGTTACCACAATCATCAGACACCACATACTCGTAAGTAAACGTCCAAGAACAATCACCATTGGCAGGACCAGCTGTTGATCCGTTTAGAGTTGCCGTTGGCGTGGCGCAATTATCTTGATACAAAGCAGCCACATCTCCTTCTAGCGTAGTTGCATCGAATGAAGCGGCATCTGATAAACATTCATCTACATTCGAAATATCTAAAGAAGAGCAATCCGCAGCCGGATCGATCAAAGTAGGTGCTTCACTATCCCCTCCAATATATTGAACATTAACCAGAGTGGTATTTGCACAATCATCAGAAACGACATATTCATACACCACGGACCAACCACAGTCAATTCCTGTAGTTGTTGTATTATTTAAGGTAGCTGAAACGCTACCACAATTATCTGAGTATAATCCTTCAATACTATCAACAGGAAGAGCTGCCGGTGCATCTGCTAAACAAACATTTCCTACATCTCCTCCAGGGATAGCCCCTAACAATGTTGGCGCCTCACTATCTCCGCCGGTATACTCTACTAAAGCAGTCGTTGCATTTCCACACTCATCCGAAACTGAAAAAGTGTACGATACCGTCCAACTACAATCTGTTCCTGTGGTCGCAGAATCAGTCACTGTTGCGGTAACACTTCCACAGTTATCTGTGAATGCTGCTTCCACATCGGCCGGTGCAGGCGAATTAGGCGCATCTGCTAAACAAACATTTCCCTGAGCTCCACCCGGAAGTGTTCCGACCAGAGAGGGATCTTCATTATCTACTAGTGTGAGTAAGAACGAACAACTTGTATCTACTCCACATCCATTATCGGTTGCTGTTATTACTACCCGAACAGTATCCCCGCAAGCACTCCCGAAAGAAGAACCAATAGCAGGTGTCTGAGTAATCGTAACATCCCCACAAGTATCCATGACAGTTACCGAACCGGTAAAATCAGGAATGGTCGCGGAGCACAAGCCAGGATCTGTAAAAATATCCTGATCTGCCGGACATCCGGAAATGACAATAGGTCCCGATACAGTGTAGGGGACTGATGCCGTGGAAATCGGCTCACCGATATTGGTGGCTGTGTTGATGACACTTAAAATGGAAACTGTTCCCGGATCAGAAGCATCTGAAACTGTAGGAAATGAAATCGTCACAGTACCGGAAGCATCACCAGGCACACCCATTACAGACGCGATACCTGTACCGCTTGGCGTCTGAGAATAGTTAATACCTACGTCATAGGTCATTCCAGGGTCTGTGGGCCAGTTGATGAAAGTAACGCCTAGTGCGACATTACCATTTCCATCGTCACAAGCACAAATGTCACCGATGGCAATTTGACCCCATAAACCGGTGGAAAGCACCATGAATAGGATCATTGAGTAGAAATTACGTAGCATATCTGCAATTTTTAGATATAGGGATATAGTTGTTGTTTACACAATTAGGGACAAACTTAATCATTTTTGTACCAATACACGCAATAAAAAACCAAGCTTTTTATTGCAAAAGACAAATAAGTCTTTTTCATAATATACTCAAATAGCCATCTTTATGGCTTCGTACTCCAATTTTAAGCACCCAATCCTTCTAAAATTTATTATTCAGTTAACGCAGAGAACAAAAAACATGCCAAGCGTGACATTTTGAAGGAAGGAGGAACATTTTTTATAGCGTTGGCTTCCTCATTAGATGACCATTGCTTATTCAGCTTACAAAGATTGGAATGGAGTAAGCCCTCAAAAACCTTCAAAACAAACCTCAACCCTACACCTTATTATATAGTAAATAAAAAAACGCTCCGGCTGGGATCCGGAGCGCATCATTGGGGTAGTGGGGTTATTGTTCTTTCGATTGATCTGTTAAATATATTACAATATTCGACAATATGTTAAGTATAGCCTTGTTTTTATAGGGATTCAGCTCCATTGTGCTTTAAGTCACGATGAAGTGGTCCGGGTTTCCTTTTCTTTGTCATCAAAAAAATGGGCATATTATCATTCTTAGGTATCAAATCGAAATCAGAAAAAATTCAGGAATTTCTTGAAGAAAAGGCCCTTATCGTCGATGTGCGTACCCCGGCGGAGTTCAAACAAGGACATTTGAAAACGGCTACCAACATCCCTTTAGATAAGATTAACGCTTCCCTGAACAAGCTAAAAAAGAATTCACAACCTATTATTACGGTGTGTAGATCCGGAGCAAGATCTGCTCGTGCTGCAGCTATTCTGAAAAGCGAAGGAATTAAAGCCATGAACGGAGGTGCGTGGAACAGTCTTACCAAACATGTCTGATAGCTTTGCGCAGTGATTTGCCTATTTTTAAGGCATGAAATGGTTTTACACCCGAAAAGAAATTGATCATCTCAGCGCTTTAGAATTGAAAGCGCTTCATCGCAGTATGATCAGAGTCGTGTTCGCTTTACTTACCCTTTCCGCTATTGTTTCTATCCTAGCGATTTGGGCTTTTATTCCGCACTACTTCCAGTACACAGTTTTGATAGTGGCCGTTCTGCTTTGGCCTTGGATTCGCAACCTGGGATACATGGCTCGAAAGATGACATAAAAAATGCCCTCTTCCTCATATGAGCAAGAAGGCACTCCAAATTGGTTGATTTGATTCTTTATTAGAAGCAATATGCGTTTGCTGCCACAAGTCGGCTCGCCACCATTCTTCTCTTCTCCTTCACATTCACCGGAGGATATTGCGTGAATCGTTGTACGCCCATGAGCATAATGCGTCCCTCGTCTCCACTGGCAAATGAAGCCAATGCA
>CAZGGG010000004.1:9508-65013 GCA_964525165.1 uncultured Saprospiraceae bacterium
TTCTTTCTAATTCTGGACTGCGCATCATGCAAGTAAGTCTCCAACATAGCCTTGTACACCTCTGCATCCTCGTGTCCCTGGTCTGTAGCTTTTTGCACTCTTAACAAGGTAGATTCAGCGACAAAAAGGTCAATGATCATATCTGATACATTCATTAATATTTCTTGTTCTTCCTTTAGGTCATGTTTTCCGTCCATTTGATACTTAGCAGCGGCCCCTGCGACCATGAGCACTAACTTTTTAAAGTCTTGGACTGTCTTTTGCTCTGCGGCAAAAGGGGTGGAAGCCCCTGTATTTAATGAAGGCATTTTGGTCAGTTCTTTTTGCACCTCCCAGGCGGGACCTACGATATCCAACTTTCCTTTCATCGCTCTTCTGAGGATCATATTGATCATCAACAGGCGATTGATCTCATTGGTCCCTTCGTAGATTCTGTTGATCCGAGCATCACGATAAGCTGTTGCTGCCGGAAACTCTTCTGAAAAGCCATTCCCTCCGTGAATCTGTACCATCTCATCGATAACATAATCTAGATATTCAGAGCCGGCCACCTTTATAATGGCGCATTCCACAGCGTACTCTTCCGCAGATTCTCTCAGTGCATCCTCGAAAGAATGCCCTTCGGCGACCAACTCTTCTTTCAAATCTTTCATGAGGTCTGAAAGTCGATACATCGCACTTTCTAAGGCAAAAGTCTTAATCGTTTGTTCCGCCAGTTTGTATTGAATCGCCCCGAAATGAGCAATAGGCTGTCCGAATTGCACCCTTTCATTAGCATACTTTACGGAAGTAGTAATTGCATGCTTATTTCCTCCGCAGCTCATGACACCCAATTTGAAACGTCCAATGTTCAGCACATTGAAGGCAATCAAATGTCCTTTTCCAATTTCGCCCAACACATTCTCTTTGGGCACCGCACAATCTTCGAAAAACACTTGACGGGTAGAACTTCCCTTGATCCCCATCTTATCTTCCTCCGCACCGAGCTTAATTCCATCACTGTGCGCATCGACGACAAAACCGGTAAATTTATCTCCGTCTATCTGTGCAAAAACGATAAACAGATCTGCAAAACCTGCATTCGAAATCCACATTTTCTGACCATTCAGAATATAATGAGTACCGGCTTCATTTAAAATCGCTTTGGTTTTTGCCGCTAAGGCATCTGAACCCGAGCCGGGCTCAGTCAGGCAATACGCAGCTTTCATCTCTCCGCTGCTGAGCTTCGGCAGATAAGTATTCTTCTGCTCCTCGGTTCCGAAATAAAGTATCGGCAACATTCCGATTCCGGTATGCGCCGCAAAAGAAGTATCAAATGACCCTCCGGCCTTACCCAACTCTTCCAAAATGACGGATACCGTGTTGGAATCCATCTCCATACCCCCGTAAGCTTCAGGGATATGTGCTCCCAGGAGACCAATTTCAGCAGATTGCTCCAGCAATTCCGGCTGATGCTCAATTTTATTACCTTTCTCCCCTACCTGCTTTTCTACAAAATCTGATACCGTCTGGCGGATCATCTGTTGTTCTTCATTTAATTCTTCAGGTATAAATACAGATGCCAATTCTTGTTCCTTGATCAAGAATTCTGCTCCTCTTAAGGTCTTGGTTTTTGCGATCGTTTCTGACATAATATTTTAAGTTTTAGAGCCTGGAGTGAAATTGGCGAAACATAATTTTGTTTTACTGAAATTATCTCTCGTCGCAGGATTAATTTACAAATAAATTTCAGTTCACAAACTGAAATTATCGAAGATTAATTGTGTTTTATATAACGTTTCTTCCATTTTATTTGTTTCCTTAAAACATAATTTGCTACGATTGCCACCACCACCCAAGGATGTATCAACATGGTGACTAATAGGCCTTTAGCCTCTTTGTTTAGTTGCCAATAGTGCGCCGCAAAGAGCAACAAAAAGACTTCCACGGCCCACTTAACCCCCAAGACACCCAAAAATCCATATATTATTCTGAAATCGAACACCAGCCAACCAAGAAGAAGAATAAAAACGACATTCGCCGCTACAGAAAGTTGTAAGGTGAGATCCAATCGAATATCTTTCAAATTTTGGCTTTTCGAAGCCCATCGAAGTCTTTGTTGCAACATCTGCCGCCAATTGGGGGCTGCTTGTGTCCAAACCTTTTGCCGGGGGTCCGTCATCATTCGAATGACAGAGCACCCCTTTTGCCGAAAGGCATACAATAAAAATTGGTCATCTCCGCTCGCAATATGAATATTGTCCCAATAGGGTTGAATACTGAGGAAGTCTTCTCTTCGATACAGCAGTGCCGCTCCGGAAGCAGAAAGGAAACCATTCATCTTTAAAGTGACAGCCGTAATAAGCATCAAGCCTACACTGTCCCAAAATTGATAGCACCCCACCCAGGTCCGCTCAGGTCGCACCCATACCGGGAGTGTGAGCACATCCCACTTTTGCTGCCGGGCATGATTGACCAGGTCCAAAAAACGCACTCCTTCATAGGTGCAGTCTGCATCGGCGGTAAAGACCCAAGGGTAGACTGCTTCTTGGTTTCCAAGTTCCAACGCCCTTTTTTTTCCTTCCTGAACACAAGGAATCCAACGCACTCTTGAATTGCCATCCGCTATAGACCGGGCTATTTCCGTCGAACCATCCTCAGAGTGATCATCCAATAATAAAATTTCTACTTCATCTTCTGCATTCAATTGGCGGAGGATGCTATGGACACAGTGCTCGAGTGTGCGGGACTCATTGCGAAATGGGATGAGAATGCTGAGTTGATGGTGACCCTTAGATGGGGACAAAGTAGTGGACCCCTTCCTGATGAATAGAAGGGTAAACCATAATTGCAGCCCTGCATACAAAAATACAATCGCTGCAAAAAGCCCTAAAATAACATCCGTCCACACGGACTAAAGATGAAGAAATTAGTTCAAAGACTATTTGAAGGAGTCAGGAATTCGGATGAAATCCTTTTCTCGGCTGTCCTGAACTTCAACATATTCGATGTATTCCCCATTGCGTTCTTCCCACTGTGCATGCTGTTCTGCCAATTTCCTTTGCGTAATGGCTTTAAATAATAAAAAGGCAATGACAACAGGAAAACCAAAGACCGTGATTAAAGACCAGGTAACTCCCGACAAGGGGCTTCTACTGAATTTTGCCAGCACCCATTTCCCATAATTCAGCACCACTTTATAATCCAAAATAAGTGTCGCCACCAATAGAACCGGGGCCAGCCACATCAGGATGGTGAAGATGCCTTGTGCAATGTAAAAGGCCGCCATGATAAATAATCCTATGAATACGAAACCCAGGATTAAGCTAAGCGGATTGATATTTATTCTTTGAAACATAACTTTCTAACTTCTTTCACATCAATTAATAAAATCATCTGCAATTTAGTTTCATCAAAACGATGAATCAGGTCTGGGCATCGACCAATTACTCAGTGGCTTTCACAAATTGGTTGTCATACAACTCTGCATACCATCCGTTTTCAATTTGAAGTAACGCTTCCGGACTGCCAAACTCCTTCACCTCTCCCTTGTCGAGCACCAAAACTTTATCTGCATGGCGGATGGTCGACAAACGGTGCGCGATGATAATAGAGGTGCGTTTGCTAATAAGCTCTTCGATTGCATGCTGAATGATCGCCTCCGTCTCCGTATCAATAGAACTGGTTGCCTCATCCAAAATCAAAATGTTGGGGTCAAATACCAGTGCGCGAACAAAAGAGATCAACTGTCGCTGCCCCATACTCAGGTTGTTGCCTCTTTCGCTGACCCAAAAGTCATATTGATCAGGAAGCTGCTCAAAAAAAGTGTGCGCCCCGATCACCTTTGAAGCCTCTATGACCTCCTCTCTGGAAATTTTAGGATTTTTCAATGTTATATTATCATACAAGCTGCCTGTAAATAAAAAGACATCTTGTAAAACAATCGCCAATCGGGAGCGGTAAGACTCCAGGTCATATTTCTGAAGCGGCACATCATCAATGCGCACCTGACCGCCCGATAATTCATAAAATCGATTGAGGATGTTGATGGTGGTTGTCTTACCGGAGCCGGTTCCACCCACAATGGCCAAGGTTTCACCCGGCTGTATATCAAAACTGATGTCTTTCAAGACATAATTGTCTTTTTCGTAGGCAAAATACACATGTTCAAACTCCACTTTCCCTTCAAGTGAATCCTTTTTAATATGTCCACTATCCTGTATCTTATCTCGTGTATCCAGCACACCAAATACCCGATCTGCTGCAACCAGTCCCATCTGTAGGGTATTGAAACGATCCGCCAACATTCTCATAGGACGGAACAACATATTAATATATATAGGAAAAGCGATCAGGACTCCCAGGGTGACATCGTCACTCAAGACCCCTTTGGCTCCGTACCACACCATCAGACCCAGAGCTGCGGCTGAGACCAGTTCTACGAAAGGGAAAAATATCGCATAATATAATATGGACTTTAGGTTGGCATCTGTGTAATCCCGGTTGATCTCGCGAAACTTATTTCTTTCCTGATCCTGCGCATTGAAAATTTGCACTACCCTCATTCCTGTGATGCGCTCCTGCAAAAAAGAGTTCATCTTAGAGATTTGCGTTCTTACCTTTTGATAAGAGCGCTTCACACCTTCTTTGAACACATAGGTCCCCAACCATAGAAATGGCAAGGTGGTTAAGACCACCAGAGTTAATGACCAGGATGTATAGAGCATGATGCCCAAAACCGCAAAAATGCTCAACACATCTGCAATAATGGTGATGACCCCTTGAGAGAAGGTCTGATTAATGGTTTCAATATCATTGATGGTTCGCGTAGTGCTTTGTCCTATGGGCGTGCGATCAAAATAAGTCAACTTCAAACTCACCAAGTGGCGAAACACTCTATCCCGCAAATCTCTGATAATCGATTGGCCCAACCAGTTAGTGGCATAAATGAAGCCATATCTTAGAAATGCTTCCGCAAAAAGGACGACGAATAACAGTCCGGTCATATATACCAAGCCGTCATAATCTCTTTCAATGATCTGATTATCGACCATTTGATTGATCAGGAAAGGACGTAAAATTCCAACCGGTGCCAGTATCACAGCCAAGATTCCTGAAAGAAAAAAAACAGCTCTATAAGGTGCCGCCTGCTGAATCAGCCGGACAAATGTTCCGTAATTGAACCCTTTCTTTTTCTCTGACATGCCTATTGGAACGTTTTAGCGAAGATATAGTTTTTCAGGGCGGTCCGCATAAACAATTCTATTCGGGAACTTTGAATTCCTTTTATGCTTTACTATTCTTGTATATAAATCCATTGATATGCAGACCCTAGTACGCGCCTTTATCATCGTTTTCGTCAGTATTTTTTTCATTCCATCATCAGAAGCCCAAATTCTTGGTCGCTTGCAACGAAAATTAGAACGCAAGTTGGAGAACAAATTAGAGGATGAACTGGATAAGGCTTTGAGCAAAAAGGTTGATGAAGAGCTGAATCAAGACACCACCTTAAGAAAAGATAATCGCGAAGGTGGATATGACAGAACCGGCGCAGCACTATTCGAAGGAATGATGGGGTCTAAATTTGACATGAGTGATGTCGAATTACCGGATGCCTATCATTTTAAAGGGAGGCTAACTTATCAAATTCAATCAGAAGAGGAAAAGGATGCACTGGAAGTCACCTACCTATTCCCTGAGGCAGAAGAAAATGTATTGGGTTTCAAAACGACAGACTCAGAAGGTCAATATTTCATCTGGGATTTAGATCGTGATGTAATTGTCATGTATACCGTAGATGAAGAGGGTAACAAAAACATTCTGAAGCTTCCCAATATGGTCAATGAACAGTTACAGACGCAAGAGGATTCTGAAGAATATACCATTGAGGCCAGCGGGCGAACCAAGACTATATTAGGTTATTCTTGTGCGGAGTACATTATGACCGGTTCCGATATTGAATCACATGCGTGGATTGCAAAAGATTTCCCATTTAACGTTACGGACTTTTCGGCACTCATGGCGCAACAGGCTCAAAATCCCTCTTTTCAAACGCTTCAGCAAAAGGGCGGAATGGCTTTGGAAATCATCACTTATATGGGAGAAGATAAAAAAGATAAGACCCATATGATTGCCACCTCATTTTCGGAGGAAAAGGAAATCATTCAGAATACTCCAAAATAAAAAAAGCCGATGCAAAATTGCATCGGCTCGAGTTATTCATGCATAACTCATCCCTATTTATTCGTCTGCTAAAGCACTGAATAAATACTCACGGTTCATTTTCGCAATATTGTCTAAAGATATTTCTTTGGGACACTCTGCTGAACAAGCTCCCGTATTGCTGCACATTCCAAATCCCTCTTTGTCCATTTGCGCTACCATTCTGGAGGCTCTGTCTACAGCTTCGACTCGACCTTGAGGCAGTAAACTGAGGTGAGCCACTTTAGCCGATGTAAACAACATAGCAGAAGCATTCGGACAAGCAGCTACACATGCTCCGCACCCAATACACGTCGCAGCATCCATCGCTCTGGATGCATCCTCTTCCTCGATCGGAATACTGTTGCCATCCGGTGCCTGACCTGTATTGACAGAAATGTACCCTCCTGCTTGAATAATGCGATCAAAAGATGAACGATCCACTACAAGATCCTTTACAATTGGAAAGGCTTTTGCTCTCCAAGGCTCAATGGTAATGGTATCCCCATCATCAAAATGCCTCATATGTAACTGGCAAGCAGTGGTACCTTTCATCGGACCATGAGGTTTTCCATTGATGACCATATTGCAAGTACCACAAATGCCCTCCCGGCAATCGTGCTCAAAAGCTACCGGCTCTTTTTTCTCTGCTACCAACTGTTCATTCAACACATCCAACATCTCCAAAAAAGACATGTGCGTGTTGGCTTCAACATTATAGGTCTCGAAGCGTCCTTTAGCATTCGGATTCGCTTGTCTCCATATCTCTAGCTTCAAGTTCAACTTCATAATCTGTGATTTATTTGTAAGAACGTGTTTTCAATTCGACGTTCTCGAAAGTCAATTCTTCTTTGATTAATTCATGATTCAGATCATCGTTCCATTTCCAGGCCGAGACATATGCAAATTCATCATCTCGACGCAGAGCTTCTCCGTCTTCTGTCTGATATTCTTCTCTGAAGTGACCACCGCAAGATTCTTCCCGATCCAAGGCGTCGATGATCATCATTTCCCCTAGCTCCATGAAATCAGCAACTCGGGTAGCTTTCTCTAACTCCGGATTATAGTCCTCAGCATTACCGGGGACGTAAACCTCTTTCCAATACTGCTCTCTTAGCTCTCGGACTTTGCCCAAAGCATAATTGAGCCCTTCTGCGTTTCGACTCATTCCGCAATAATCCCAAATCAACAAACCTAACTCCCTATGGAAACTTTCGACTGATCGGTTTCCATTAACGGACATGAGCTTATCGATTCTGGCCTGTACATCCTTCTCCGCTTGCTCAAACTCCGGTCGTGTGGGGTCAATTTTAGGGGTGCGAATCTCATCTGCCAAGAATGTCCCAATGGTATAAGGCAAGACAAAGTATCCGTCTGCCAATCCCTGCATTAATGCAGATGCCCCTAGCCTATTGGCTCCATGGTCTGAGAAGTTGGCTTCACCGCAGGCAAACAATCCGGGAATATTTGTTTGAAGATTATAGTCTACCCAAAGACCTCCCATGGTGTAATGAATGGCCGGATAGATTTTCATAGGTGTTTTATATGGATTGTCACCCGTAATCTTTTCGTACATCTCGAAAAGGTTGCCATATTTCTTTTCCACCACTTTTTCACCCAACTGAGTGATTTCAGCGGCAGATGCGTTTTGGATACCTTGAGAGTGTGCTTCTGACTTTCCATACCGTTGGATAGCTGAAGCAAAGTCTAAGTAAACCGCTAGTCCGGTCTCATTCACTCCAAAACCATCATCGCAAGCTTGCTTAGCTGCCCTGGATGCTACATCTCTGGGCACCAGGTTTCCAAACGCAGGATATCTTCGCTCTAAGTAATAGTCTCTGTCTTCTTCAGCAATTTCAGTAGGCTTAAGGGTTCCTTTTCTGATTTTCTCTACGTCTTCTTTCTTCTTCGGCACCCAAACCCGACCATCATTTCGCAATGATTCAGACATCAAGGTCAGTTTTGACTGGTAGGATCCGGAAACCGGGATACAAGTCGGGTGAATCTGACAAAAACAAGGATTGGCCATTAAAGCCCCTCTCTTTACTGCTCTCCATGCTGCAGACACATTGCAATTCATCGCATTCGTGGACAGATAGTAGACGTTTCCATAACCACCCGTGGCTAATACGACCGCATGTGCAGCATGGCGTTCTAGTTTACCTGTCAAAAGATTGCGCGTAATAATGCCTCTTGCCTTTCCGTCTATCATGACCAAGTCCAGCATTTCGTGCCGGTTGTACATGGTCACATTCCCGGTAGAAATCTGACGAGACAAAGCTTGGTAGGCACCGAGCAATAACTGTTGTCCTGTTTGTCCTTTCGCATAAAAAGTACGGCTTACCTGCACACCACCGAACGAACGGTTGGCAAGTAATCCGCCATATTCTCGAGCAAAAGGCACTCCTTGTGCTACTGCCTGATCGATGATTTCGGTACTGACCTCTGCCAGTCGGTGGACATTAGCTTCTCTGGAGCGATAGTCTCCCCCTTTAATTGTATCATAGAAAAGACGGTAAACACTATCACCATCATTCTGGTAGTTTTTCGCTGCATTGATACCCCCTTGGGCAGCAATACTGTGCGCACGTCGAGGGCTATCATGGAAAGTAAAAGCCTTTACATTGTAGCCTAATTCTCCGAGTGAAGCTGCAGCTGAGGCTCCGGCTAATCCGGTCCCTACCACAATGACTTCTAAATTTCTTTTGTTATTGGGAGCCACCAATGGCATGGAAGATCTATACTTTGTCCATTTCTCAGCCAGTGGCCCTTCAGGTATATTTGCATTCAACTTCATAATCTGAATTTATGCCATACTTTGAGTGTACATTACAATAGGTATAATCGCAAAACCAAGGGGTAAAACGATCGCAAGGACGTAACCCACGGTTTTAATGACCGGCGTATACTTGTCGTGCTCTAAGCCCAAGGTCTGAAAAGCAGACCAGAATCCGTGCCACAAGTGAAATCCTAAAGCGATTAAACCTATTAAATAAGCGATCACTATCCAGGTTTGTTCGAAAGAAGCCTTCACCTTAGTGTAAAGATCATATAAAGGCTCATCGTAACCTACGTATTCTTTAGTAGATAGCGCGCCTATTTTCATTTGATACCAGAAATCTCCCATGTGCAGGAATATAAATGCTAAAACAAGAATCCCCAAGAGCGCCATCTGGCGGGACGCCCAGGAGTTCGTTCTGGAACTATATTTTCTGTATCCTTGATTACCTCTGGCAGATCTGTTTTTGGCGGTAATCACAATTCCCTGAATAGCATGCAGCAAAATGAACGCATACAACAAATAGGAAATCGTTTTGATGAGAGGGTTATGTGTCATGAAATACGTATATTCGTTGAACGCTTGCCCATCATCTCCTGCCAATAATTGCAGATTTCCTGCCAGGTGAACGATTAGGAATGTCACCAGAAATAATCCGGTTAAACTCATAATCACCTTTCGACCAATGGAGGAGGACAAAAAGTTACCAAACCAATTGCTCATATGCACTTATTTTTGAGTTATGCTCAAAACTATCAAAATAATAAATAATATGCCCGGGAAGTTTTCCGTTGCTGACCCCTATTCCTTATTTAGAATCGATTTAATTTAGTGGAATCGTCAACCCTTTTGCCGAAAGGCGCAACACAAAAACCTTCCATGGAAGGGAATTTTTTTCTTTCAGGAGGAATTTATAAGCTATATACATGATAAATAAACCTAAGAAAGCAGATTTTACAACCTTTCTCTCATACTTTCCGGAAATTGAACTGCCGGTCCTTTTAACTGAAGATGCACACCACAAATACAGCAGCATCAACGATCCCTTACCGCCCGAGGTGATTCAAAACTTTATTATTCCCTTTGATGAAATGATTGTGGATGAGTACACGGAGTATGTGCCTTGTTTCCGGATTAAGGACACCCACACTTTCCATGCGGTGGTATATTTTAAGGCAGGATTGTTGACGTACGAGTATTTTCTGCTGACTTTTGAGGAAAAGGGTGCTTTTATTGCCAAAGAAAAAATTGGGGGCATGCTCACAGAGGGTGAAAACATTCACCGCGCTGTGGCTACAATAGAACCGGACTGGACCATTCAGATAGTCGAAGGTGCAGAAGCCCTCGATCAATCCGTATATAAAGCCAGTGATTCAAAGGCTTATACCATGGAATTATTGCCGGATGGACAAATCATTTTCTCCGTCAATGAGGATCTGCTTTAAACACATTTAGAAAAATATTTATGCCAAAACAAAGAAAAAAGCTCAGCATCAAAAAGCTGGCTTCAAAAATAGAAGATTACCTAACGTCCAATGCAGGACAAAGCTTTTCGCCCAGACAATTACAAAAAAGACTGAAGGTGAAAAATGGTAAGAAAGACGTGCTTTTTGCAGCGGATAAGTTGCTTAAAAAGAAAACCATTGTGAAGCACCCGGACGGGTCCTATCAATTTCAGTCTTCACCCTCCGGTTCGAATAAGAAGGCCCCTCAAGCAGGGTCACAACATATTATTGAAGGGATAGTCGATAAAACCAGAAATGGCGCTGCTTTCATCGTCAGTGAAGATCGGCAGCAAGATGTATTTATCGCCCCTAGAAGAATGGGCACCGCTCTACATGGAGATCATGTCAGGGTACGCGTATTTAGCCCGGGTAAGCGACGACCTGAAGGCGAAATTCTGGAAGTTACCAAACGATTCAGAGACCAATTTGTAGGACGTCTGGTCAAGTTTAAAAATCATGCCATCGTAGAAACAGAAGATGGAAAAACGCACTTTGACATCAAGGTCCCCATTGATGAAACAGCTGACATCCAAGCGGGTACCATTGTGGTGGTAAAAGTGGAGCATTGGGCTAAACGAAAAGGGCAAGCCCCTCATGGAACCATCGCAAAAGTTCTTGGAAAAGCAGGGACGAATGAGATTGAAATGAATTCCATTTTGATCAAAAATGGATTCAATCTAACCTTTTCTGAAGAGGTGATGGCAGAAGCGGAAGCTCTGCAGGAAGGGATTCACCCAATGGAAGAACAGATCCGTGAAGATTTCAGGCAGGTGAACACCCTGACGATTGATCCAGCTACAGCTAAGGATTTTGACGATGCTTTATCTTATCGCAAACTAGAAAATGGCTTCTATGAAGTGGGTGTGCATATCGCGGATGTCACGCATTATTTGAGGGAGGGTTCTGCGATGGATGAAGAAGCCAAAGAAAGGACGACCTCTGTCTATTTGGTAGACCGCGTCTGTCCCATGCTTCCCGAAAAGCTCTCCAACAACCTTTGTTCCTTGCGGCCGCATGAAGATCGATATGCGTTTTCAGCAGTTTTCACATTCAATAGCCAACACCAGATAGAGAAAAGATGGTTCGGGAAAACCATCATCCATTCCAACCACCGTTTCACCTATGATGACGCTCAACAAGTCATCGATGGCGCGTCCCATGAGTTACAGGAAGAAGTACTTGCCCTGAGGGATGTGGCTCGCAGATTACGCGACTATCGTTATGATCATGGATCCATTTCATTTGAAACCGATGAGGTGCAATTTGAGCTCGACGAGGAAGGCAGACCGGTAGAGGTATTTGTCAAAGAGCGAAAAGAAGCTCATCTGTTGGTGGAGGATTTGATGTTGTTGGCCAATAAAGAAGTCGCCACTTTCATCATTCAAAAGTCCAAAGAGAAAGGAGAAATTCCATTTGTATATCGCGTTCATGATGTACCGGACCCGGATAAAATCAGTGATTTTAAAGCGATGGCGCAGGAGGTAGGTTTCAATTTTGACACCTCTAATCCCAAAGCCATCACTTCCTCATTCAACAAACTCGTAGAACAGGCACGAAGGGATGAGGCGCTAAAGGTGCTTGAACCTTTAGCTATACGGACTATGGCTAAAGCGGTTTATGATGTCGATAATATAGGGCACTACGGTTTAGGCTTTGACAATTATGCGCATTTCACCTCTCCTATTCGCCGGTATGCAGATGTTTGGGTCCACCGAATTTTACAAGAAAATTTGGGAGACAAAACCCTCAAACGAGAAAAAGGAACGCTCAAAAAACATTGCGCTTACATCTCCAAAGTGGAGAGACGTGCGATGGATGCAGAGCGAGAGTCCATCAAGTACAAGCAGACAGAATTCCTGAAAGACAAGGTAGGACAAACCTTGCCAGGCTACATCAGTGGCATTATTGAAAAAGGAATTTTTGTAGAATTAGAAGGCAGTATGGCCGAGGGATTAGTTCCTTTCTCTAGCTTAAATGAGCCTTTTTCAGTAGAAACAAGAAAATACAGAGCAACCGGAGAACGCAGCGGCTGGGAGTTAAAAATGGGAAAACGGGTACGCGTAAAAATTCTGGGCACAGATCTGACCCGCAGGGAGATAGATATGAAGTTGGTCACCTTGGTCGAAGACGAAGAATAGTCTTTTTCTGTGGGAATTTGAATTTTCTCTTACTTTAGGGGAAAGCAAATTCAGACTATGGAACCTTTATTTACGAATGATGCTGTTATTCTTGGATTGTTGCTGATTGTATTAGCTGCCATCTTTTACACTTCATCCATTAAAAAAGGGTTTTGGGCCAAGTTTTACACCTATGTACCGGCGCTTTTGTTGTGCTATTTTGTGCCTGCACTCTTAAATTGGCCCTTAGGCTGGATTGCTCCCCATTGGTATGATGCAGGTCTTTTAGACGCCTTACGGCAAATGAATGTTCAGCTTCCTTCGGATATCCTATCGATGAGTTATGATCAAGTCAACTCTTGGTTAGATGAGCAGGGACTGCAAAAAACTGATTTTTCAGCTTACGCGCATCACTCCCATCTTTATTTCATGGCTTCCCGTTACTTGCTTCCGGCGGCCTTGATTCTTTTATGCTTGGGGATTGATTTCAAAGGATTTATCAACTTGGGGCCTAAGGCCATTATTATGTTTTTTGCTGCCACAGCCGGGATTATTCTTGGAGGGCCTATTGCTCTGTACCTGATTATAGAATTCGCTCCCGGACTCATAGACAACAGTAGTCCGGACGAAGTTTGGAGAGGCTTGTCTACTGTGGCAGGTTCTTGGATTGGCGGAGGGGCTAACCAGACGGCCATGAAAGAGATTTACGAGGTAAGCGATCGGATATTTGCCTCTATGATTGTCGTGGATGTGGTGGTGGCCAATATTTGGATGGCATTTTTATTGTATGGGGCCAATGTCGCCGAAAAGGTAGATCGATGGTTGAAAGCAGATACCTCCGCTATTGAATCCTTAAAAAAGAAGGTAGAAGACTATCAAGACAGTATTAAAGTGAATCCAAGTACGACTCAGCTATTTGTACTCTTTGGAGTGGGATTTGGAGGAGTCGCTTTGGCCCATTGGGGAGCAGATGTTATCACCCCTTTTATCAGTCAATGGACAGAGCAATTAGATAGCTTGAGATTAAATTCTCTGATGTCCGGATTTTTCTGGCTGATTGTCATTTCTACTACAGTGGGGCTGGTGATCTCCTTTACCCGTTATCGATCGATTGAAGGGTATGGCGCCTCCAAATTTGGGTCCATTTTCATTTATATTTTGGTGGCGACGATAGGGATGAAGATGAACCTAGGAGACGTCTTTAGTAATTTAGGTCTGTTTGCGATTGGGATCATATGGATGTTGGTACATGTGCTGATCTTGTTGGTAGTGGGGAAACTCATCAAGGCACCCTTGTTTTATGTTGCTGTAGGAAGTCAGGCCAATGTCGGTGGTGCAGCTTCGGCTCCGATTGTTGCTTCAGCCTTTTCCCCTACCCTTGCGCCTGTGGGTGTGCTTATGGCGGTACTCGGCTATGCCATGGGGACCTATGGGGCCATCATCTGTGCGATGCTCATGCAATCCATCGCCACCTAAGCCCAAGAAGTCCATGCTCTCGGCTTTTTTTTGTATTTTTGCATTCCGTTTCACAAAACAGAGTGCAAAATATATATGGGCAAGAAGAAGATTTTATATATCACTCAGGAAATGAAGCCCTACACGGATCTTTCCTTTATTTCTGATATCGCAAGAAAATTACCAGATGCCGCACAGAGTGGCGGTTATGAGGTAAGAATTTTGATGCCAAAGTTTGGAACCATCAATGAGCGGCGACATAGATTACACGAAGTGGTTCGTTTGTCGGGTATGAATATCATCGTAGATGATGAAGATTATCCATTGATCATTAAGGTTGCAAGTTTGCCGGGTGCAAGAATGCAAGTGTACTTTTTAGATAATGAAGAGTTTTTCAAGCGTAAGCGGATCTTCACCGATGCAGATGAAAAAGCATTTGAAGACAATCCGGAGCGTATGATATTTTTCTGTCGTGGCGTCATTGAAACCTTAAAGAAATTTGGATGGCCGCCTGATATCATTCACATACATGGATGGATGACGAGTTTGATCCCGGCATATATCAAAGAAGCATATAAAGCAGAGCCTATTTTTAAGCAATCCAAGATTGTGTACTCGGCTTATGGCGAAATGCCTCCTGCTTCCTTTGATGAAGAGTTTTTGGAAAAAGCTTTGATCCATAATTTAGAGGATGATGAGCTGGAAGCTTTTGAGCATGAGGGAAATATTGATTTCCATAGAGGAGCCTTGGCTCACGTGGACGGAATGATTATTGGCAGCGCTGATATCGATCCGGGCGTTAATGAAGAGGCAAAAGATAAAGAAGTTCCTATTCTCGAATACCAGGAAGGAGATGACTTCGTTAATGCTCATATCGACTTTTACAACAGTCTGGTAGAGGAGGAAGAGGAAACCGAGGAAGAATCTTAGAAACAAAGAGTTCATGAGAAAATATTTGGCCGCTTTGCTGATCGTTTCAGCAAGTTTGTATATGTGTACCAAACCGACTACACTAGGTACAGATTTCATCGGCAATGATTTAATTGATATAGAGCAATTAGACACCTTTACTGTAAGGGCACGAACGATAGAAGCAGAACCGATCATCATCTATGACTCTGTACCTGCTTTAAGCAGATACCTATGTGGAAATTTACAGGATCCTATTTTTGGAAATTCAAGCTCTGAAATTTTTGGCCAGCTAAGGATGATCAATCTGGGACGTGACTTTGGGGTTTCGACCCCCGACTCCATTGTGTTGAGTTTTGGGTACGATTCAACCAGTTTTGCAGGCAACTTTGCAGAGGAACAAATTGATGTAGAGGTTTACAGGGTTACGGAGGAGATGATCAGAGATGAGCGCTATCGCTCTAATCGTCGCTTCGCCACAGAAATGATGCCTCTGGGAAGCAAAACCGGCTTTATCCCAAATTTTTCTGATAATGTAACCGTGATTGAAGAAAATCCGGAAGGGAACTTAGACACATTGACCTTACAGCCTCAGCTGAGGATTCCGCTAGACATATCTCTGGCAGAAGAAATCATGGCTTATGACAGTACGACCCTGTCTACCAACACAAATTTTACGGATGCTTTTAAAGGCATCAATGTGAGAGTGAACTCTCAAAATAGTATGATGGCATTAGACCTGTTGAACGGGAATGCTACGCGCTTAACGCTGTATTATAAAAGAGGAGATACGACTGCCGTACAATTCACCTTAGGATTTACCAGCAATAGTCCAATTACTTGTGCCTTTGAGCATGATTACACAGGTACTTCCCTATCTCAAACATTTAATGATTCTGTTTTTGGTGATTCGCTTCTGTATGCTCAAGGAATGTCCGGTGCTGAAATTGAATTGGACTTCCCTTTCATAGATACCTTAGAAGACGAGGTCATCAACTATGCCGCTTTGACCTTCACGATAGCGCAGAACATTCCTGACAACGATACTATATTGTATCCCCCCATCGAGCAAGTTACCGGCACCTATTTGAATGAGGATGGAGAAGTACAACTATGCCGAGACGCCTTTCTTACTGAATTGAGAGATAGTCGTTTGGCTTTTGTAGCGGATGCATTCGGTGGTTTTGTAGAAAACACAATGACGGAAGATGGACAGTTGATCCAGCAATACACTATCACTTTGACCAATCATATCAGAGGTATCATCGATGGTGATTTCCCGGAACGTTTAAGAATCCGTCCAAGACTTAAAAACGTAAAAGCGGATAGAAGCATTGTTTATGGGCCGGGACATTCGAAACATCCTATGATCCTAAAGATGATCTTATCTAGTCAATAATTAATACCCCCCTAATTATGTGCGGAATTGTAGCATACATTGGCGAAAAGGACGCCTACCCTTTCCTGATTAACGGCCTTAGAAGGCTTGAATACAGAGGTTATGACAGTGCAGGCGTTGCCTTGATGAATCATGGCCTGAAAATTTACAAGAAGGAAGGAAAAGTTCAGGAACTAGAGCAGTTCGTCGTAGACAAAGACATCAGCGGTACGACCGGTATTGGTCACACAAGATGGGCCACACATGGAAAGCCTTCTGATATCAATGCCCACCCTCATCGATCAGAAGGTCAAAGACTTGCTCTTGTCCATAATGGAATTATCGAGAACCACCAATCCATCAAAGAAGCCTTAATGAGATTAGGGCACACATTTGAGAGCGAAACAGATACGGAAGTATTGGTTCACCTGATCTCTGAGTATCAGGAGAAAGATCAATTGCCTTTAGCAGAAGCGGTGCGCCAGGCCCTCCATGTGGTTCAAGGTGCGTATGCCATTGTCGTCATGGACAGAGAAAATCCGGATACTTTAGTGGCGGCCAGAAAAGCCTCTCCTTTGGTGTTGGGTGTGGGTAAAGGCGAATTCCTGATTGCTTCCGATGCCACCCCTTTGGTTGGGTTTACCAATCAAGTCATCTATTTAGGAGAAGAAGAAGTGTGTGAAGCACATAGGGACGGATCCTACAAGATCTATTCCTTAGATAAAGAAACCAAAGATCACCCTGTTCATCAATTAGAACTGGAAATTGAGGAGTTAGAAAAAGGAGGCTATGATCATTTCATGCTGAAGGAGATTTTTCAGCAACCTGAAACCATTGCCGACTGCATGAGAGGTCGATTGAATGCAAATGAAGGCTGGGTGCGTTTGGGCGGCGTGGAAGAACACGCCAGCAGAATTGCCAAAGCCAATCGCTTACTCATTTTAGGATGCGGAACTTCCTGGCATGCCGGGATGATTGGAGAGTATTTATTTGAAGAACTCGCCAGAATTCCTACCGAAGTTGAGTATGCTTCGGAATTCAGATATCGAAATCCTATCATCAACGAAAATGATGTTGTAATTGCCCTATCGCAATCAGGGGAGACGGCAGATACCCTAGCCGCTTTGGAACTCGCTGACAGCCGTGGTGCCTTAACTTATGGTGTCGTCAATGTAGTAGGCTCTTCCATAGCTCGCTTGACAGATGCAGGTTCTTATATACATGCAGGGCCGGAGATTGGCGTTGCCTCCACGAAGGCATTTACAGGTCAATTGACCTTGTTGACCATGATGGCTCTGAGCCTTGGCCACAAAAGAGGTAAAATCTCCCACTCTGAATATTTCAAGTTGTTGACCGATCTGGAAGCAGTTCCACAAAAGGTTCAAAAGGTGCTTGAGAAAGCCGAACATATCAAATATATCGCGAAGGAGATCTACCAGGCGTCAAATGCCCTTTATTTGGGTAGAGGGGCGAATTTCCCTGTCGCCTTGGAGGGAGCCTTGAAATTGAAAGAAATTTCCTACATTCACGCTGAAGGATATCCGGCAGCAGAAATGAAACACGGGCCCATCGCCCTGATCGATGAAAACATGCCGGTCATCGTGATTGCCACCAATCAAAGTGCTTACGATAAAATTTCCAGCAATGTTCAGGAAGTAAAAGCCCGTAAAGGAAGGGTCATTGCGATCATTCGCGAAGGAGATGAAGAAATCAGATCGATGGCAGATTATAGCATAGAAGTTCCACATATTGAGGAACCTCTTGCGCCTTTAATTAGTGTAATCCCCCTTCAATTGTTATCCTATTATATCGCTGTACTCAGAGATTGTAATGTGGATCAACCTAGAAATTTAGCAAAATCAGTAACAGTAGAATAGCAATTATTCATGGCATTAGCATTAGAATACAATTCGAAAAGAGATAGATTGATCATTCCTGAATATGGGAGACATATTCAGAACTTGATTCAATTCGCCACCACGATAGAAGACAAAGAAGAGCGACAGGCCTTTACCGCCTATGTGGTCAAGCTCATGGAGCAAGTCAATCCGAATACAGACACCGGAGACGATCTGAGAGAAAAACTCTGGAAACATGCAGTCGTCATTTCAGATTACAAACTGGACGTCACCATGCCCAGTGGTAAGCCCATAGAAAAAGAGGACGCCTTCAAACGCCCTGCTGCCTTAGAATACCCTCAAAAGAATCCCAGACAGCGACACTATGGAGCGAATATCCTGTCCATGATCGAAAAGGCGGGAGCTATGGAAGACGAAGAAAAGCGACTGGAATTTGCCAAAGTGATTGGGTCGTACATGAAAATGGCTTACCAAAACTGGCACAAAGAACACTACGCTTCTGATGAAATGATCAAGGAAGACCTAAAACGACTGTCCAAAGGCAAGTTGGAACTAGAGAATGACGATAGTTTGGACTACTTAAAACACGCAAGAAATTCAGGCTCCCACAAAGGGAGATCCAGAAAAAAAGGCGGCCGCAGAAGATCCGGCCGATCCCGAAAAAGAAGATAAAAAGTATTCAGATTCAAAGATTTTTTCAAAGCGGAGCCCAGACAATGGCCTCCGCTTTTTTATTAATAGCTGCTTTACATTTCACACTGCTCATATGATAAATATTTATTATATATTTGAACAAATCATCTTATCCACAGCATTATGAGTACAGCATTTTTTGAAGTAGAAGGAGGACATCAATTAAAGGGAACACTTCAGCCACAGGGCGCTAAAAATGAGGCGCTGCAGATACTTTGTGCTGTGCTCTTAACCTCAGAAAAGGTGCGCATTGAAAATGTGCCGAACATCTTAGATGTAAACCGTTTGATCGACTTGTTGAAAGGTTTAGGGGTGCATGTGGAAGCCATCGATGAAAACACCTATGAATTTGAAGCCACGGATGTGGACTTAGATTATATGAGCAGCCCGGAATATCGAAAAGACGCCAGGAAAATTCGAGGTTCCGTCATGCTTCTAGGGCCTCTTTTAGCTCGTTACCGAAAAGCCTATCTGCCCAAACCGGGAGGGGATAAAATTGGCAGAAGGCGACTGGATACTCACTTTTTAGGATTTGAAAAGTTGGGGGCCAGTTTTGAATACGACAGTGAACGGAAAGCTTATTTTATAGAGGGCAAAAACCTAAAAGGTGGCTATATGCTCATGGATGAGATCTCCGTCACCGGAACGGCCAATGTCGTCATGGCCGCTGTTCTGGCAGAAGGAACCACTCAAATCTACAATGCCGCCTGTGAGCCTTACGTGCAGCAACTCTGCAAAATGTTGAACCGCATGGGCGCTAAAATCTCAGGCATCGGCTCTAATTTGCTGACCATTGAAGGAGTGAGTTCACTTTCAGGAACCACCCACCGGATCTTACCGGATATGATTGAAATCGGATCTTTCATCGGTCTGGCAGCCATGACACAATCCGACATTCTCATCCCGAATGCAGCCGTTCAGGAACTGGGCAATATTCTTCCGGTATTTCGAAGATTAGGGATAGAGATGAATATCGAGGGAGACAATATTCATGTGCCGGAGCAAGAGCTCTATGAGATTCAAACCTTTATCGATGGTTCGATCATGACCATTTACGATTCGCCCTGGCCCGGATTCACGCCTGATTTATTGAGCATCATTCTGGTTGTTGCCACTCAAGCGAAAGGGAGTGTTTTGATCCACCAGAAAATGTTTGAAAGCCGCCTATTTTTCGTGGATAAATTGATCGATATGGGGGCTCAGATCATTCTTTGTGATCCACACCGCGCCACGGTAATCGGGCTGGAACGTCGTTTCCCGTTAAGGGGTATCGAAATGAGTTCATCGGATATTCGTGCCGGTGTTTCGCTTTTGATTGCTGCCCTTTCGGCAAAAGGAAGCAGTAAAATCTTCAACATTCACCAAATCGACAGAGGGTATCAAAATATTGATGGCCGTCTGAATGCCATCGGAGCGCATATTGAAAGAAAATTTGAGTAATTATTTAGTTCGCTCTGTAACGAAATTGATCAGATCTTTTAGGGACTTGCGGGCTTCATTATCCGGAAAATTCTGTAATCGGTCATGGGCAGACTTCTTGTATTGCTCCATTTGCTCCCGAGCATAGTCCATTCCGCCTGTACTCTTCACCAAATCAATCAATTCGTTTACCCTCTTCTTGTTTTTATTATGACGCTTGACGGTATTGATGATTCTGGATCGGGTGGAAGAATCTGATTGTTCCAAAGTATAGATTAAGGGCAGTGTCATCTTCTTCTCACGAATATCAATTCCTCTGGGCTTTCCGACATTATCGTCTCCGTAATCAAATAGATCATCCTTAATCTGAAAGGCCATACCGATATCCTCGCCACACTTTCGAATTTCTTCAATTTCGTCCACATTGTCTATAACGGAAGCTGCCCCTGCAGAACAGGCCGCGGCAATCAATGAAGCCGTTTTTTGCCGGATGATATCAAAATAGACTTGCTCCTTGATATCCAATCTTCTGGCTTTCTCCATTTGCAGCAATTCTCCTTCTGACATGGCCTTTACCGCTTTGGACATAATCTGCAACAAGTCATAATCGCCATCATCCAATGCGATGAGCAACCCTCTTGATAAAAGATAATCGCCTACCAGAACTGCTACTTTATTCTTCCATAAGGCATTGATAGAAAAGAACCCTCTTCTCTCAAAAGAATCGTCCACAACATCGTCATGTACCAAAGTAGCCGTATGTAACAATTCTACGAGGGCTGCTGCACGATAGGTCTTAGCAGCCGGATTGCCGAACAATTTTGCCGTAAGGAAGACAAAAAGGGGCCGAATCTGCTTCCCTTTTCGCTTGACAATGTAATAAGTAATTCTGTCCAGCAGGGCAACGCGGCTTTTCATGCTCTCTCTGAAAAAGCCTTCAAACTGCTGTAACTCCTCGCTGACCGGGGATTTTATACTCCTTAAGTCTATTGGACCCATATCCACACAAGATAATTGCTTTTACAATCAATTCATGAGATGCTCAATTGTTTTCCCAACAATGGATATTTTGAGAATCGTTGAATTTTCCTATTTTAAGCCGAGGCTACCTAAATAAACTGAACTATGAAAAAAAGAGATTTTTTAAAATTGAGTGGCGCTGTTGCCGTCGGCTCCATGATATTACCCATTACTTCCTGCGGCACCAAAGAAGAAGAAGGTGATCCCGGCGAAGCTCAATTGAGCCAGACCGTGTCCGCTTTGGAGTTCACGCTACCGGCTCTGCCTTATGCCTTCGATGCGCTGGCACCTCATATAGATGCTATGACCATGGAAATTCATCATGATCGACATCATGCCGGATATGTGCGTAAATTGAACAAAGCATTATCTGAAACGGAAGTCAAAGGCGATTCAATTGAAAGCATTTTGTCAAATGTAACAGCTGACCAAACGGGCGTTCGAAATAATGGCGGTGGACATTTCAATCACAGTTTATTTTGGGAAATCATGGGCCCTGACGGA
Source organism: uncultured Saprospiraceae bacterium (assembly GCA_964525165.1). Lineage (GTDB taxonomy): Bacteria > Bacteroidota > Bacteroidia > Chitinophagales > Saprospiraceae > JAWLFI01. The sequence continues at coordinate 31,327 of CAZGGG010000004.1, forward strand.
GGGGGACAGCCCAGTGGAGATTTGTTGAATGCGATCAATACACATTTTGGTTCGTTTGAGGCTTTCAGCGAGCAATTTTCTGCTGCCGCAAAAGGTGTATTCGGTTCCGGATGGGCATGGTTGTGTGTCAATGAGCAAAAGGAATTATTCATCACCTCCACTCCGAATCAAGACAATCCATTGATGACTCAAATTGTCTCAGAAACAGGGCAGCCTATTTTGGGCATTGATGTTTGGGAGCACGCATATTATCTGAACTATCAAAATAAACGAGGAGATTACATCAGTAATTTTATGGATGTCATCAACTGGGCCAAAGTGGAACAAAACATGAAGGCTCACATGTAAAAGACATAAACTTCAGGCTTCCTTCGGGAAGCCTTTTTTGTCATCCCTATACCATACGTTGCTCCTGCTCAAAACGTTATAGCTAATAATTTGTATCTTATATTAGTGAGTCAGGCGAATTGGTCATATTGTAATAAAAGAGGTCAGCTCTACAAAGTGGGCGTCTATCATGGTGATGATAGCGGTAATGTGCTGATTTACTGCAACAATCAAATTCTGACTATTGATTTTGAAGTGAGTCATACTAAAAGTTATACCTTTTATTTGGATCAAGATGTCTGTGAAGTCAGCATCGAAGCCTCCGGCCGGGGCTACCAGTATGACTTTCGAGTGAATGATGAAAAGGCCTCTGATTTGCCCCATTTGCAAAATAAGGATCAGAATGAGCAAACCTATCTGCTTTATGTAAGCCTGGCAGGATTACTTCTCTTTAGCCTCATATTCAGTCTCAGCAGTATGTTTGTTCAGTCTTTAGGATAATTCTGCAAAGGGCGAAAGGATTTGGTATTTTTGCTTTCTAAAGATGAACCCATGAGTGGATCCCTGGTCCTATATATTGAAGCCTTGATCTTCATCGCTTCGGAGCCCATTAGTCTGAAGGACATCCGGAAAGTATTGGAATCGGCCTTCAACACGTCCATGCCCACGGAAGATATAGAGCAGGCATTGGCTGAATTAAGAGAAAAATATCAACAAGAGCATTTTGCCTTTGAGCTGGTGGAAATTGCCGAAGGCTTTCAGTTTATGACCAAATCGGCTTTCCATTCTGTGGTGGATGAATACATCAAAGAAAACAATGCTAAACGATTATCGAAAGCAGCCTTAGAAACTTTGGCCATCATAGCTTATAAGCAACCCGTCGTCAAATCAGAAGTAGAACATATCCGAGGGGTTAATTGCGACTACACGATTCAAAAACTGCTTGAAAAAGAATTGATTGAAATTCAAGGCAGAGATCATGGGCCCGGGAAGCCATTGATTTATGGCACTTCACCTAAGTTTATGAACTACTTTGGCTTAAAGAGCATTAAGGATTTACCACAATTAAAAGAGTTTACAAAACGAGACGAAGAGATTGGTCGTTTAGCTGAAATCGAACAATCCATTAAAGAAGAAGAGTAAATGAGCACTACTGAAAAGCCTTTAGTTAATAGAGTCGCCAAAAGTCCTTTGATTACCCTTAATCTGGAGAACTACTACCCTACTCAGGCGATCCAAGAGTTGGATCTGAAGCAATTTCTGTTCAAAGAGTTGATCCTGAAAGAAAAAGATTTCCGAGAGGCTGTGGCCGAATTTGATTGGTCAGCTTATGAAGGGCACGTTATTTGCATTATTTGTTCTGCAGATGCGATTATCCCTGTTTGGGCTTATATGTTGGTCGCATCAGAAGCAGAAGGTCATGCCCGGGATGTGTTTTGGGGATCCGAACAGGAATATCTCAGATATTACTACCGGACTTTTATCGACGCTTTTGATGTCACCCCTTATGAAGACAAAATGATTGTCATTAAAGGGTGTTCCGGCAAGCCGGTACCTGCATCTGCTTATTTAGATTTGACGCGTAAGCTTCGACCGATCGTGAAGAGTGTGATGTACGGTGAGCCCTGCTCTACCGTACCCATTTATAAAAAGAAAAAGTAAAACTCATGACTATGAAATGGTGGACGCCCCTGGCCGTGCTGATTGTATTGATAGCCGCATTTGCCATCAGCTATACACTCCCTTCAGAACCCGCCTCTGAGCCGGAAGGTTCCGAGGAGACCTTAGCAGCCGATGGAGTGCTCCCCCAAAAAATCACCTCTTCAGGTCTGGATAAAAACTACTCCTTTGCCGGAGAATTTCTCCCGTTAGAGAATTTTGATGTTCGGGAACGATTAGACAGAGAACTTACCGTCAATTCCTATTATCATTCCAGCACCTTGTTGTTGCTCAAAAGGGCCAAGAGGTATTTTGATATCATGGACCCCATTTTGAAAGAAGAAGGAGTCCCGAAAGACTTTAAATATGTCGCGGTAGCAGAAAGTGCGCTGTCGAATGCCACTTCTCCGGCCGGGGCCAAAGGGTTTTGGCAGTTTATGGAACGTACCGGCGAACACTATGGTCTGGAAGTCAATCGAGATATAGACGAACGTTTTCATCTTGAGAAAGCTACGCGTGCTGCCTGTCAATTGATCAAGGATTACTATGAGCGCTTTGGCAGCTGGAGTCTTGCCGCTATGGCCTACAATGGAGGGGAAACCCGAATCGCCCGCAGTTTACGAGAACAAAAAGCAGAGCACTTTTACGAGTTGAATTTGAATGAAGAAACCATGCGGTACCTTTTTCGCATTATCGCCCTGAAGGAAATCATGAGTCAACCCGATAAGTTTGGTTACCTCATTGAAGAAAAAGACCAATATTCAGAGCTGCCAGCATATAAAGTGCTAAAGGTGGATACCACGATTGCAGACTTAGGCGCCTTTGCGGAAGCACAGCAGATCAGCTATCGAATGCTAAAAGTGTATAATCCCTGGATGTTGACCGGACGCTTACCGAATCGCTCCGGCAAATTATATGAAATCAAAGTACCTTTTCCGGAATAGGTAACTCGCTCAATGTAGTCTGCACATGTGCGATTGTAGCTCATGGGTAAGGCTTTGTCATTGGATTTACTTATCGCTGGCAAGCAGTATTCCATTGTGGAATAAGAATTAGAGCCTACCAGCACCGCTCCATGAGTAAAAAGGTTACTAAGAGTTTACACCACCTTACGGCAAAAGAAGCTTGCGCTCATACGCCACCCCATCAACTTATTTTAGAATAATGCATACTCTTTGTTGGCTGTAAACAATGGATATATCTACCAAATAACCGCATAATCGAATAACCGAATAAAATCATTGAGTTGGTCAGAGCCGTAGCAAAAGATAACTTAGGGGCACTCCACACTCATCAAAAATAGCCCGGAGGTGAAGAATATGTCACCATGGACTTTTTTAAATTTGATACAAACGGGAAAATCATAGAGCATTGGGATGCCATGCAACAAATCCCTGAAGAATCTGCGAATGGTCATACAATGTATTAAAGCTTTCTAGCTTCCAGCAAAAACCATAAACAATCGCTCCCCTTGATACGCAAATGTTCATAACGATGCCGATGAGCACAATTCATGATAATGAAATATTTAGCATTTCGCTTGTGAATAATCGTACAAACCACTATTTTAAGATTTTAGAGAAATTTATAAAGCCACGCACTTATTTAACTTGAAAATAAATTTAACACTAGTCATAAACGTTTTTCTTATCAGTACAAATATTGTTCAAGGCCAATACCAATCCGTGTTTGGAGAGTTTTACACGGAATGGAATTTCGTTACCCTTTATTGCGATGCTGGCTTTGTAGAGAGTTATTCCCACGAAAGAGATACGTTTATTGATAACCATGAATATCACATAATCAATAATTGGGGTTTACTAAGAGAGTCAGATCAAAACGCAAAGATGTGGTATAGGAGCTTCGATGACGATGAAGAAATATTGATTGCTGATCTCTCTTTAACTCTAGGAGACACCTTTATCATAAACACCCAAGAATTTACTGTAGACAGTGTTTATGAAGATGAAGGTTTAAAAATAGTTCAGTTTGACTATATACCTTTTCACTGTGGATATTATAAAAAATTAAAATTTGAAGAAGGGAAAGGGCCTAATCTTAGCTATGTCTTTGCTTTAACAGCAGATGATTATGAAGCCAAACTACTCAGATGTCAGACGAAAGATTCTATTACAGTCAATTTCTTGGAAGACTTTGGATTTGAAGGTGATTGCAGGAAGGATGTCGTCAACACTATTCAATTAGAGATTGAAAAACCTCAGTTCTACCCTAATCCATTTTCTGAAAATCTATCGATAAAATTTGAAGATAGCAGATTAAGAACTATCGAAATATATCATTTCAATGGTGGAAAACTATTTACCATAAATGCAAGGTCCCAATTAGTTGATCTAAACTTGAGTGACCTGGCTCAGGGAATGTATTTTGTTAGGGTATTATCTTCTAATGGGATAGGTCTTTCCAAAGTTATTAAGATACACTAATGAAGAGCAATTGATTGTTGACATATCAAAAAGCAGAAGGTCGGCAAAAAGAAAACATAAAAACACTCCACACCAAACAGGACTTCAGAGCTACCTTGTAACACACCATCAGTACCCATGATTCCGGCACTTTATAAGCACTGTTGTAAACGGATCAGCGAAGTACTCGAAAATGCCTTAGGTTTCATACCCGAGAAAGTTCTCAGAAAAGGGTTTAAAAAAAATGTATGGATGCTAAGAGCTTACCCAAAAAGCTTACTGCCCAAGGCACCCTTACTTTTCCGTCAAACAATTTCCACAATCCTTGTTAAACTCCTCCAATCCACACTCGAGGAATGCTTGGTATGTTGCCACATCAGGGGTGTACGCAACCGGTTCATTCAAAACCTTTCCATCGGGATTCATCAATACATAGTAGGGTTGCGAATTACGACCAAAGTGGATCGCCTGGAAATCGGACCACTTATTTCCAATAGTCCGTTTTTCTTTGCCGTCAAAAGCAGAAACATAAGGCTCCTCCAGAGGCGTACGTTCGTCCACATATAAAGAAATCAATACGTACTTCTCACTGATGAGTTCATAAACACCTTCTTCACCCCATACCTGATCTTCCATTTTACGACAATTCACACAGCCATGTCCCGTAAAATCAAGTAGAATGGGTCTGTTTTCTTCTTTGGCGAAAGCCACGCCTTTATCAAAATCTTTGAAGCAATTGATATTCAAAGGGCATTTATTTGGGAAGATATAGGAATGTCCAGCAGGAGGTGCCAAACCGCTTAGCATAGCCGGCGTGATGAAGGTTTTGTTTCGATCACTATAGGCGAATCCGGATGCGATATAGGCCGCCAACAATAAGGCGATGGTAGCCGTAATCGCTCGACCTGTCGTCACCTTTGGTTTTGCATAATCCAAAGGCAATTTCAATAATCCAAAGAAGTAGGCTGCGATACCTAATGCGCAAAGCACCCAAAGGGCAACAAATAGCTCATAAGGCAAGATTTTCCATCCCATCGTCAAATCCGCAACAGATAGGAATTTCAAGGCTAAAGCGACTTCTACAAATCCCAATAACACCTTAACCGCATTCATCCAACTTCCGGACTTGGGTAAAGAATTCAACCAAGAAGGGAAAGCTGCAAATAATGCGAAAGGCAAGGCCAATGCACTGGAGAACCCTAGCATACCCATTAAAGGTCCTGCAGGAATACTTCCGAAGATTACCGGACCTCCTCCTGTGGCTGTTTCCACGAGTAGGGTTCCAATAATAGGACCTGTACATGAAAAGGAAACCAGCGATAAGGTAAAGGCCATGAAGAAAATTCCGATCAAGCCACCTCGATCCGCTGCCCGGTCGGCTTTATTGGCCCATGAACTGGGTAAAGTGATTTCAAATAATCCGAAAAAGGATAAAGCAAAAACCACAAAAAGGACAAAAAAGAAGATATTGAACCAGGCATTGGTGGACAAGAGGTTCAACGCATCTGCCCCAAATACACTCGTAACCAATAGCCCGAGTGCTACATATATCAAGATGATGGACCCCCCATAAGTCAATGCATTTCGTATACCTGAAGCCCGATCTTTAGAACTTTTTGTAAAGAAACTGACCGTGAGGGGAATCATAGGAAACACACAGGGCGTCAACAATGCCACAAATCCACCGGCAAAACCCGCAAGAAAAATCCATAGAAAACTTTGATCTCCTGCTTCCTTTTCTTCTTCCCGATCTGTACAATTCAACTCATCCTGACTGTGATCAAACTCAAAAAAAACAGGGGTTCCTTCCCCCTTAGTATCAAAATTTCTTTCGTTTTTCTTTTCCGGATTGTAGGCGACCCCCTCTTTAAAATCAATGATAAAAGGAACCATCTGCGCGGGGAGGCACTGAGTGGAATCACAGGTCTGATACTCCACAAATCCGACGACCCTCCCTTTTCCGGAAGGGCTTGAAAAACGCTTGTGTAGGGTTAATTGCTTCTTAATCGTACTAAGGTCATCCAGATCAAAAAACTTATCATAAGCTCGAGTTTCATAATCTGAAATATATTTTGTCTCTGATAGCGTATCTGCATCTATTAAGCTGTCGATGAAGATTTTAGTAGGTATAGGACCGTCAAAACCATGCTCATGTAATCCATATACTTTCCATCCTTCCTGAATGGTAGCCGATGCTATAAAAGCTGCAGAATCGGCATTGGTAGACAATTGAAAGCTCCATTGAACCGGGTCTTCAAACTCATCTTCGGCTTCCAAATCCGCTTGTCCCATGGATCCTTCCTCATTATCCGTAGTAGCATTCGCCCCTATAGATTTACCTTCACAAACCTTATTGCGATCGTAGTCAGCTTGATCCAAAGCGCCGGATAATTTAAAAGAAAACTCGTAATCAGAAGGAGGTAAACACTTCTCATCGTCACAACTCATCAATGTGACATAGCCTTCAACTATTTGTACAGAAGGGTCTACTTCAATGGATTGGATGAATACGGCCAAATCATGAAACTTGGCCAAGTCCATTTCAAACACAGCATCGTACTTGGTCTCTTTCATACCGCATTCCTCCGCAAACTCCGTCTGAAGTTGTACGCCCTCTGTCTCATAGGTAAAAGTGGTCGGGAAAGGGCCCATATCACTACTCAGCTCTTGGCTGTAGGTGGCCCAACCTGACTCTATATTCATGGTATAAATCAAGTCATAGCTTTGCTCACCTGTTTTGACAATCTGAGTATTCAATTGAATAGGGTCAAAGAATTGTGTAAAAGCGACTTGTGGTAATGTCAGAAAAAGCGCAAATAGAAGCGTGTAAAGTGGACGCATATGAATCATGTGTTTACTCTTTTGTCAACGCAAGATAATCGGTTGATGTTGTTCTGGTGGTGAGTCCTATCACTCTAGAGATCAGCTGCTACCGTTTGAATCAGGCTCTCAAATAAGAGTCTTCCATCATCTTCTCCCAAAAGGCTCTCCGCCGCTCTTTCGGGATGTGGCATCATACCTATCACATTGCGTTCAGCATTACAAATCCCCGCAATAGCATCAATAGATCCGTTAAAATTGGTCTCTTCATTGACCTCCCCTTCTGCATTACTGTATCTAAACAACACCTGGCCATTCGCATGCAAGGAAGCAATAACATCAGGGTCGGCATAATATCGACCGTCAGCATGGGCCACCGGCATCCGCACCAATTGACCGGAGGTCAAATTTCTGGTAATGGGACTTTGAATGGAATCGGTTTTTAGGTAGATACTCTTACTAACGAACTTTTGGTGCTGATTACGTAACAAAACACCCGGCAGCAGACCCATTTCACAAAGGATCTGGAATCCATTACATATGCCCCAAACATACCCTCCTTGGCCAGCAAAATCCTTGACCGCCTGGATAATATGAGAATGAGAGGCAATCGCTCCGGATCTCAGGTAATCTCCATAGGAAAATCCACCGGGTAAAATGATACAATCCCCTTTACCCAGATCACCTAAAGAAGAATCTTTATGCCAAATTTTACGGACTTCACATCCCATAACTTCTCCAATGACATGTACCATATCATCATCACAATTGGATCCGGGGAACACAACAACACCAAATTTCATAAGCGGAACAGTTTCAAGTAGTTGATTGCGAAGGTAAAACTTTCCCATCAAAAACAGACCCAAAGGGCTGCATTTTCAATAGCAAAGTCAGCCTTTTCATCCGCTTTACAGCAGAGATTGATACTGCATAAATAAGGCAAAGCCAAGCAACAAAAATGAAAACAACTCTGCCAATGCTGTATTTTTCATCAGTAAGAAGGTTTCAGAAAGGAAAAATGCAACAGGCCATAGAAATAAAAATGCATGAACCAGGGAAGGCTCATCACTGATTCCGATCACTACAAAAGCAAAGAAAAGATATAGAAATAGAACACTGATTTTCTTTTGTGCATAAATGATCTTTTTGGAACTATAGGCACTTGCATTTAACAAGACGATGGCTGTCAACAAAATGACCAGCAGCACTGCAATCAGATGGTCGATGGGCTCAACCATGGTAAAGTTGAAAAAGCCCCAACTGTCGACCCATTGCTCCCTAATGGCTTGATTGAGGTCTCCGAAAACATAGATGAGACTGCCTACTAATAGATAGGGGGTCACAAAAGCCGTTGCATATTGACGTATATCAATAGGCCGCAAGCTGCGAATAACATTTACTCCTATTAGTGCAAATAAAAATAGAAGGGTGAGCGGTGCGAAAACAAGACTAGCGAGTCCGAAAAAGAATCCGGCATTAAAGAGATTATTCGTGACTTCAGATTTCTTATAGGTATCAAAAAGACTTTGCATTCCTATCAAGATAAAAAGGACAGAAAGTAATAGGGCATGATAGCCTATGAGGTCAGGATGCAGTGCCGTAAACAAGACCCATAAATAGCCAGGCACCAAGCTGATCTCATTGCTCATTCGATGGATAATAATCATCCGATTCAACAGGATCGCTTCAAAAAATATGAGAAGAATGACGAAAATATCCTTCCAAACTTCACAACCTTCCAAAAACTCATTTGTCCAGACACCTAATACCCCATTTCCCAAATGGGGATCTACTGAAGTCGTTAAAAAAATAGGGAAATGGACTACTATGATCAGTGGGATCAGCAGAAGGCTATTTAAAAAGTGATTATTACGGAATAGCTGTAACACGTCCTATTTTTTACTAAGGTAAGAAAGTCACTGCATAGATAGGAGCAGATTCTACCAAGCTCATTCCATCACCTACCAGCTCTGCTCCACCGCCTTCCATATCCGTCAAGCTATGAAATAAAAATATTTATCATCCCAAAACGTGCTTTAGAACTGTGTCGCGAAGCTCGAGTCAAACAAAAACGATAATTTCTTTTTATTGGAAAGAAAAAGAAACGAGCTTGAATCTACTTCCAGACTCATAGAATAGGCTATTTTAGGCTTAGTAACTTGTTCCCCAAAGGGGAAATTTTCTAATGCATGTTTTGGACAGAGGTAAATAGGTATGGCACATGGAAGTTTTTGAGGAAAAATATCGTTCTGCGCTGAAAGAAAAAATCAAGGAAGCGATTGAGGCGGCTCAAGTATCCCTTGATAAGCTTGAAGATATGACTCAGCCCATAGGACCTGAAAATAGTATTGGTCGGGTGAGTCGCATGGACGCCATCAATAATAAAGGAGTGGGAGATGCGGCAAAGAGATCTAAGCAGAGACAATTGATGAAGCTGCAAAAAGCTCTGGAATATATCGATAAGCCTCAGTTTGGGTATTGCACCCATTGCGGAAATGCCATTCAAATAAAAAGATTGATGTATATGCCGGAATCGGATCGTTGTGTTCGATGTGCGGACCGCTAAAAAAAGCAGGGAACACCCCCACTCAAGTGGACTGAATGTTCCCCTGCATAACCCCAAAAAACATTTTAAAGGTAAGGAATAATTTAGCGTCTGTCAAAATATTTACCCTTAACAAATAATCTTCAAAACATATATTTTTCTACCTAATATGATGTTCGGTGCATATTATCTCCCTTATCTCCAAACATTTATGCAGGAAGGGCAAATCCCTTGATGAAAATAACCTATTGAATGAAGGCAATAATCTTGATTGTCTCAACGGATATTTATCTTGTGCATGGAGCTTAATTATCTATCATGGCTAAACCCAGAACTCTATACATTTGCGCTCATTGTGGTGCGCAGCATCCTAAATGGCAAGGGAAATGTGACTCTTGTGGTGAATGGAACAGCTTACAGGAGGAACTCGTTGCCGGAGGCAATGCCGGAAAATCAGAACCTTCCAAACCCGGCCGAACGCCTCGTCGTTCACAAGCTATTTCCATCCGAGAAGTACAGGCTGATGCGCTCGCTAGAATGAAAACGCTGGAACCGGAGTTTGATCGGGTTTTAGGTGGCGGGCTGGTGCCGGGCGGAGTCAGCTTGATTGGTGGACAACCGGGCATTGGTAAATCGACCCTTCTTCTGCAAATGGCCCTGAAGATCAATGCAAAGGTGCTCTATGTATCGGGAGAAGAGAGTATTCAGCAGATCAAAATGAGAGCCGACCGTTTGATCGCAGATCAAAACCCCCATTGCCTTCTCCTTTCAGCCACGGAGGTAGAGCAAATACTCAAACAAGCGGATGATCATCAGCCACAATGGATGATTATTGATTCTATTCAGACCTTAAATAGCCTACAAGTGGACTCTACTCCGGGCAGCATTACCCAGATCAGAGAATGTACCGCCATGCTCACAGACTATGCTAAAGAACATAATGTGCCTGTCACTCTTATCGGCCATATCACAAAAGAGGGAGTGATCGCCGGTCCTAAATTATTGGAACACATGGTTGACTGCGTCCTCCAGTTTGAAGGGGACCGTCAACATGCGTATCGGCTTTTACGATCGATCAAAAATCGTTTCGGATCCACCGATGAATTGGGCATTTATGAGATGCGCACCGATGGCCTGCGTGCAGTAGAAAATCCAAGCATGATCCTGATGGAAAATGCCACACACGACTTATCCGGCTCTGCCATTGCTGCGAGTTTGGAAGGGATTCGTCCTATGATGGTAGAGGTGCAAGCCTTGGTGAGTTCTGCGGTCTATGGAACACCTCAAAGATCAACTACGGGCTTTGAGTTGAACCGTTTGCATATGCTTTTAGCCGTTTTGGAAAAACGCGTGGGCTTTTTCTTCAATCAACAAGATGTCTTTCTCAATATTGCAGGCGGATTTCGGGTGTCCGATCCCTCCATGGACCTGGCCGTGATTATTGCTTTAGTATCATCCTTCAATGATGAAGCTGTGCTTAAGGAATATGCCTTTTGTGGTGAAGTAGGCCTTTCAGGTGAAATCCGTCCCATTGCCAGAGCAGAAATCAGAATTTTAGAAGCTGAAAGAATGGGCTTCCGCAAAATTTATTTGCCCCATCAAAATTTAAAAAAGCTCGACACCCAAGATTATACAATCGAGTGTATTGGCTTTAAAAAGATCGACGACCTGATTGGCGCTTTATTTGATTAGCCTTTCGGCAAACTTTGACCCGTGCTCAGGAGTTCGCCTCTTCCTTCACTAAGAGCTGAAATCCATTACCATGGATATTCACAATCTCCACATTGTCATCTTCCTTGAGATACTTCCTCAATTTGGTGATGAAAACATCCATTGATCTGGCAGTAAAATAATTGTCTTCGCCCCAAATTTTAGTTAATGCTTCTGATCGCGGCATGACCTGATTCATGTTCAAGCAAAACAACTTCAAGAGCTGCGCTTCTTTGGGTGAAAGCTTTTGTTCTTCCTCTTCTTTATACTTCAAGAGGCGCAAGGGAAAATTAAAATGAAACTCCCCAATCGTGAACTGCTTAGGCTCCTCTTTGTCGGCAACGACTCTTCTACTGCGCTTTAAAATCGCCTGAAGTCGCATTAAAAGTTCCTCCGAACTAAAAGGCTTGGTAATATAATCATCCGCACCGGATTTAAACCCTTCCAGGATATCCTCTTTCATGGAGCGTGCCGTCAGGAAGATAATAGGGACTTCCTTGTCCTTGCTACGTATCTCCTTCGCCAAGGTGAAACCATCCTTTTTGGGCATCATCACATCCAGGATACAAACATCAAAATCACCATTCTGATAGGCATTCCATCCTTTATTGCCATCTTCGGCCAGCACTACTTCAAAGTCGTGCATTTCAAGGTAGGAGCGTAAAACATCTCCAAAATTCTGATCATCCTCACAAAGTAAAATACGTACGGGCTGCTCTTCCATAGATTAGGGTATTTTTTACTATAACGATAAATTGTTAAAATTCGCTTGTCACTCGCTAATAAATTTTCATCAACCTTTTTGATGAAAGGGTAAGAAGACTTTGAAAGTGCTTCCTTTCCCCAAGGTACTTTCCACTGAAATATTTCCACCATGAGCGGTCACTATAGCTTTCACATAGCTTAATCCCAACCCAAAGCCTTTAACATCATGCACATTCCCGGTATGCACACGGTAGAATTTTTCAAAAATTTGCTTTCTAGATTCCGGACTCATTCCTATTCCATGGTCTCTAATCTTAATTTCTATCCCATTACCGCTATTCTCACTGTAGATTTGAATAAGTGGCGTATCCGGAGAATACTTATTGGCGTTATCCAATAAATTGTGAAAGATATTACCCAAATGAGTCGCATCACCTACCACCAGGTCTTGCGGCGCATCCAGATGCATCTCAATCGTACCCCCTTTCTGATCCACTTGCAATCCAATAAAGTGCGCAGCATTGGTGATCAATTCATGTATATGAACTTCCTCTAGCTGTAAATTAAAGTCCCGACGATCGATCAAGGCCATCTGTAAGACTTTTTCGACCTGGTTTAGCATTCTCGTATTTTCCTGAGTGATAATCCTGGCAAATCGTTTGATCTTATCCGGCTCATGAATAATCTTTTCACTCGTTAGAGAGTCTGTCGCCAGAGAAATCGTAGCAATCGGTGTCTTGAATTCATGAGTCATGTTATTAATGAAGTCATTCTTCATTTCACTGACTTTCTTTTGACGGAAGATCACATAGATAGTGTATGAAAAACCGAACAAGATGAGGCCGGTAAACAGTAAAGATCCCAACAAAATGATCCAGGAGTCCTGCCAAATAGCTTGAGACCGATTGGGAAATAATAGACGTAATTGCCCTAAAGCTCCAGAAAAAGAGGAGTTAAATAAATCTACTTTATACTGTGCATCCGGCATTTCATAGGTATCAGTCAATGTTATGCCCGGGTCACTGGTCTTCGGGGCGCCACCAATCACTGAAACATAATGACCATCATAGATCACCATCTCTTCTTTTCGATTTGAGAAAACACCTTCTATAAACTCCAGATCTACACCTCTTAATTTTAATTCTGTTTTCACAAGTTCATGAAGGTAGACCGGATCAATCAGCTCTTCCACGGCATACCCTTGCAATAAAGCCAAAACTTCACTCATGTCTCTTTGGCGTTGTTGCTCTAGATAGTTTCCGGCCTGATAGCTAGAATCCATCATGTTCTTCTCAAAAAAATACTGAAGCCTCATGAAAGAGCCGGTGGTCTTTCCCAGGGTGAGGGTCTCACGATTGGAATACGTGCGGATTTGTCCTCTGGTAACTTGCTGCTCAAGTTTGCGCTTTACTTGGTACAAGGCATCATTGACATTCTGGTTGAACTTCTTTTCATTCAATGAAATAGAAAAGTTGAGCCAATAAGCTTGTATGGCAATGATTCCTATCAAAGCCGTCGACATCATGATGATGATCCCATTGATTGCCCAACGTTTCATAAAACAGCTTTTTTAAGCTTAACAAGCACTGCCACAACCTTAAATAAAGTAAAGTGGCTTAAAAATAAGGTAATTCGTAAGCGATTTTAGAAATATTTAACCCTTTCAAACCCAAATAATTCATTAGAACTTTGTAGCGAAGCTCTGAATAGCTGATTTAAGCAAGGCCTGACGAAGGAGCATAGCCCTAGCTATGCAACTGAGGAACAACGAAGCTTAAATCAAGTAGTAATCATAAATTCATTTTTATCTAGAAGAAATGAGTTCAATGCAAAATCGGTCACTTCATTCGTCCAATGTGCTATTCTGGGCTGCAGTAAATTTTCTAATGCATGATTTGGGTTATAAGCTCTAGTTCAGGTTAAATCGCACCCTCAAGCCTCCTCTTGCATTAGTGATCGGAAAGGATAAGGAAGTTTTTGGTACCGTTCGATTGTAATCTAAAAATGCACTCAACGTCAGATTTTTGTTGATATCATAATCCACAGAAGGATTGATTCTGAAGGACTCCAAACCTCTTGTTGGGGTAGGTTCTGAAGTTGCATCAATTTCATATGCAAAGGTGACGTCATCTCTGTAAGAGAAGTTGACATTGATCCTCATTTGATTCCCTCTGCTAGCTCCTTGAGACTGCTGTCCTTGCGTATTTCGGCTTTTGCGGCCTGAGCCTCCGCGATTTCGTCCCCTTTCTTTCTTCTTGCCAAAATTCAAGAAGCCAATATTGACATTATCCAGGGTATAGCCGAATCCAAAGGTGTATTCCAAAGACTTCGTTTCAAACAGTTTGGTGTCTGAAAAGCTTAGTGCCAGATTTCTCGCACGAGTCATGGAGAAATTCATTTGAATATCGTTTTGGGTCTGAATATCTATCCCCAATAAAGGATTGAATCGCTCGTCAATGACGACTTCCGGAATTACAAAACGAGCATAATAGTTGGCTTCTTCGTCTTTGTTGTTGTCCTCTCTGATGATTCCATCCTGATCGGAATCATAGGCCGCATTTCGCTGAAAAGAATTCACGGTCAATGTGCTTTGATAGCCGTGGCTGATTCTTACATTTCGGAAAATTTGATCCAAATATGGAAGCCGCGACAAGCCATTCCACTGAATACTCCAGTTGGGTCGAGGAACCGTATTGAAAATATCAAGGTTTGCGGTCAGCGGATTCTCACCGGTATAGGTGGCAATAAAAGCCGGAATCAAGACGTCTTGTTGCTTTCTTCCAAATCCATCCTTATAGTTCCCTCCATCTTGTTCATGAGCATCTCCGTCAGGATATAATCGGTTGGAGATAATCGTTCTGTTATCCTGGAAGTTATTGAATAGTTCGATCAACTGATCATTACCATCCCGGAACAAGGTATTTAAGGCTAGATAGGAAACGGTATAAGAACCATATTCATTTCTGGGGCTGTAGGCATAATTAGCCAGCTCAAAATCTCTGTAAGGGTCAGCCACCGGCACGCTGTCATTTTTAAATAAGGCCGTAGAGGTTCTGGAAAAAGACTTATTCATGCTCACATCGATCCTAAAGTCGTTCCAAGGTTCAATGTTGACTTCTCCATTCCACTGCTCCGTGTAACCATTAATGACTTCTTGAGAAAGGAATCGACTTGCCGTAAACCAGCCTTGTTCTTGTGCAGACTGAAACAACCAATCTCGACTAGGTGTGAAACCAAGAGCGTATTCCCATCCCGGCGCTTGCAAGCCATTCCCTTGTCCGAACAGCTCTGCTTGTGGCATAAAACCGGGCGTGGAATTCGTATAATTTCTTTGCCAGTTGAACTGAGCTCTTCTGAGCATCATCAAGGGTCGGATCAACAATCGCTCCGCAATACCCGGACCGGATCGTTCATTGGTGCGGGACCTTCCTCCTGTGGCGTTTCCTCCTTTGCCGGATGAACGCCCGCCCCTACGCGAACTAGAACTTGTTCTTCGTGCGCCTTGATTGAGTGATCTCAAATACTTGGACTTATTGTATAAACGCTCAAAATTCAAGTTGGCATTGACCTGCTGCCGCTGTCCATTTTGAATCACATTTCCTAAGGAATCTATGTTAATCGGTGCAGCAGCCCATCCATAATTTGCATTCGCCTGCGCCCGAACATCCACAAAATCCAGGAATGGGAAATTCCTGAAAGGGATATTCCATGCCAAAGCGAGCGTATGACTATAATTTTTAGGGCGACCAAAATCCTGAATGTTATTCCATCGATAAGTATTAGGATCTATGTCTATCGTATCTCCTCTGAAATCTACATTATTTTGATCCAATTCATCAATGGTTGCAAAATGGGTCGCATTGAAATTCAATCGTAAACTCCGGGTAAAGTCCCAGGTCATATTGTAGGTTCTGTCCCAGGTAAATCGGCGATCAAACCAGGTTGAAAACTCCGGATTAGAGAATCGGTATCGTCTCACATTGATATATCGATCAACCACGGTACTAAAACCAAATGAGTTGGGTAATGGATTTAGATGTAAATTCTTAATAAAGCCCAGATACTTGCCATTTTTGATCACATCCTTAAATGGCTCAATATAGAGGGGTGTATAAGCGTATTGGTAGTCTAAAGAAGCTGTATGATTCCTTGTATTATCCAATTCGATAATGGGATCCGTATGATCTGCTTCTGTAAAGGCATAGGAGACACTGAAATTCTCAATATCCCAGGGCATGGGCTTTCGCTGTTTGGCTTGTCCTCCGCCTCCGGTTTGTGGCCCGGTCCCTCCAGTCCTGCGAATACCACCTCCGGGAGGCCCTCCTGCCGGTCCACCCCGTCCGCCACCTTGCGAATTGCGGTCATACCTTACATTCGTAAAGTTGATACTGGTGATGCGCGTCTTATCGAGTGCCTGGTCCCGAATGGAATCGCGTTCCTGACGATCATTGATCGCATTCAGCTTATCTTTCAACTCAATATCCAGATCATACGGGTCAAACTGAGGGGTTTTACGCGTATTTGAAAACTGAGCATAAAACGGTAATTGTAATCCTGAATTCTCGCCCAGCAATTTACCCAATTGCAAATTTGTAGCTACGTCATACTGAAGAATCGCTTCCCTGGAACGTTCCTGCAATTTCTGACTGATTCCGCCCCATCCAATACTGGAAACAGAACCGGAAAAAGATACATTTCCAAAATCTGCCAATTGCATATCCACTCTGGCTAAAGCAGCGGTTCCCCCTTTTCTGCTTAATCCGGTAACCCGGAGTTCATTCGCCCAAATTTCAGCACATACCGGTCCCTTCCCATCGTCTTTGTTTCGGATACCAATCATAAACCCTTTGACAAAACCGAGGTTCGGATTCCCTTTTACCTTGATGGTGTGGTTCGGATTTTCAAAACCGGCTCTACGGTATTCTTGATTATTGGGGAAACTTGAACTATTTCGTTCATTTTTTAACTGAATCAATTGCTGTAAGGCAAAATCGAATTCATTTTGATCCGGCCAGACTACAGCTGCACTCCTTCGATCTGTCATGGAAATTTCCTGTGACATCGTCAATGGAATCTCGTATTCATAGTAATTCTGGGTATAATCGCTACCCATTCTCAAGAAGATAGAAAGGTCTCCACTTTCCAGCATGTCAGGGCTTTCTGCGTGGATAAACATCTTCAATCGCTCATATAATCGGAGATCTCGCTGATCATTTCTAAATACAGCCCGGGCATCACCATCCTTTAAATTGCAAACCTCAATCGCCAAAGAAGACTCATTCAAGAAAGCATTCTGGAAGGTCGCCTGGAAGTTTTGTTCTCTTTGTATGCCTTCCGGCAAAACATAATTGTAGGGTATCTTTTCAGAATTCTCCTCAATCCCCACAGCATTGATAGAGAAGGTGGTATTATCTACCGGCGGATCTATACTTGGACCACTCTCCGATAATAAGTTCGATCTTAAAAATCTACGCCATGAGTTCCGCACCAAGTCCAAAGTGGCAAATCTTAGAGTAATTTGCTCATCAAAACCGGTCAAATACATCCGCATAAACCGAATAGACCTAAAATCCTGAATGGAACCAATTTTTTCATCAAACTCAGAAATCGGAACTACAAAACGATACCAAACCTCTCCTCTTCCCCGGGTGGTGATGGTGTCTGTGATGAATTCTGACAACTGCAGGTTTCCGGGTCTCGCCGGGTCCTGGAAGATGGGAATTTTATATTGGAAATATCCTTCAATTCGATCAGAAGTAAAGTCTCTGTTGATATCTTCCGTAGAAGGGAAGAAGGTAAAGGAAGTAGCAAATCTTTGGTTGTCACTTTGAGCCGGAGAATTGGATTCCGGGTGGTTAAATCGCTTATATCGCGCTAGTGTCCCGATATTGGGTTGATTCTCAAAAGACTCGTCCAGGAAGTGAAGGTAGTTATCGTTGGCAGGGTCATCAGAAACATCTATTCCCGCGGCTGCCATCGCTTGTATGTAGTCACTGAGAAATTCATTTTCCAATGAGTCATTCATCCCGTCCAGCCCCACGTCTTGTACTTCACGAACCGCCGGATCATTATCAAAAGCATTCACAAAAGGCACTTGCAAGGGTACGGTTCCCAGATTGGTGGTCTCCAATCCAACTTGCTGCCCAGGTCGTGGCAGTCCTTGTTCGAAAGCTGCGCGACCATCTTTTAATATATCTTCAGAGATGTTTCCAAGCTCAATGTATAAATACCCACCATTAGCAGGTCTTGGATTCTCATTCGTAGCGATAAACGGATTCAGCATCCAGAATTCTACATACTCAATATTACTTGCCTGGAAATCATTGACGGTAAGGCCCCTCATAATTCCACCCCATCGACTTTGCGGATCGAGCAATCGTCCGGCTTCATCAACTCCCGCGGAATAGGCAGTTCCTCCGGGCACATCGTAGTTATATGGCCCTTTCTCCCTCGGATAATAAGTAACATCCAGAGGTCGGAAAATATTCAATCCGGGCTGTAAAGTACGATTGGGAAATATTTCGTTCTGGTCAACGATCCGTGTGTATGGATTCTGCTGATCAGAACCAATATTACGATCAATTCGATACCAATTAATCAAAGCCCTGTTGGCGCCGATCCGTCGGTCATCATTTAGACTAGACTCCGGAAACATATTATTCTCCGGGATACTGGCCAATGTCCACCGATCCTGTGGCTGAGTGATATCAATTCGAGCAGCAGTTCCTTCAAAGTCGTCGATATAGACGGATCCTTGCTCGTCTCCATTCAATTCAATAGCTCTCGAAAAACCAGGGATCAATGCGGCACCTTCCACATAGGCAGAAACGGTAGATTTTTCTTTTGTCGAAATACCCGGCAACGCGTCTACCGCTTTCGTCAGCCACGGCGCCTCATCGGTATAACTTGCATCTAAGCCTAATACTCGGTTATTAATAGGATCTTCTCCAATATTCACTTTTTGCGTGATCGGTCTTTCCCATAAATGCATGTAGGTACCCCCCAAGGTAATCTGATCAGACAATTCATAATCCGCCCGCAAGCCAATCATGTTTCGATTCTGGAAACTGAACAGTGAGTTGTCCTCGAAACTAATATTGATTGGAACACCGGAGGCCAAATAAGACTCATTAAGAATCCTCAATCGACCAATGGAGTAGTCCACTTCATAATCTACCCCTTCTACCAATTGCTTTCCACCGGCGGACACGCGAACAGATCCTTCCGGAATATTAAATGCTCCCAGGGAAATATCTGCCTGCACCGAGGATTCAAATTTCCCTTTCAGCAAGAACCGGTTTTTCTCTTGATACTCACCGGCCACAAATTTGGTGGAGTCATATAATTCCTGGTATTCGTATCTATTGTAGGTGGCATCGTCATTGAGGGCTTCCTGCAGACTGGTACCAAAAGGCTCCAGAACCGGGAAGAAGACTTTTCCTGTTTGTGGATTGATCGTGACCCCTGGAACAAAGTCAAACCGGCCATCCGGCTGCGGATCACTTTGCGCATTCAACTGGTCTAAGTTGAAAAGTTGTAACAAGGGGCGTCCCAAATTTCCGGGCTCCGGTAAGAATCGCTTGAATCCTTCTCCCGGGTCATCATAAAAGATGTCTAGATTAAATGTAGACGAATTGACTTGATAGGCACCTACATTATAGACGTTTTTCATCATCAGGTCCCAAAGGGCGTTTCGAACGTCCGGAGTAGCCGTTTTCAACATCTTTACAAATAGGACCTTCGTACTATCACTTTCAGACTCTGTAGAAAATTGACCAATCCTGTAAGTCTGACCATTATAATCATATTCAATGGCTACGGCCAAGACTTCCTCTTGTCGCAAAGGAGTATTTAATGAGAGCACCCCTAACTGAGGATTTAGGGTATATTCATTCTCCCTTAGCCGCTGGGCACGCTTTACTTCAAAATCCCGACCGGTTTCCAATTCATACTTGTTGGATAAAGTCGGAATGGCGGTTGCAGAATTCTGAGCCGGTGCGTCATTCGTAATCAACTCATATATTCTGTTGGCTGCATTGTCCGGGAGGACATCCCTTCCTGTAATATCTCTTAAATTGACCGGTGGATTGGGAATTCTATAACGATCGGCCGAACGAGTGATCAATCTTTCAGGTTCCCCTAAATCGGCAATCGCCACAATATCTCTTAGACGCTCCGTCTCATTTTGAATGTTCGTTCTCCACACCTCGATACGGTTCACCTTGAACAAGGTATTGATCTGCGGAAGATTGGAAAGTGCCTTTTCGTAGGTTTCACGGTTAAAGTGTGTCAGGAAGAAGTGACGGTTCTCGTCATAATCATCTACGCGCACTTCAAACTGCTGGACTTGGCTCCCACCCTGCACCGTTATGTTCTGTTGACGGGATCTTTGCTGTGAGGCAATCGCCGTTAATCGCAGATAGCCAAATTGCAACTCGGTTTTAATCCCAAACAAAGATTGACTTCCTTGAATCAGGTCCGAACGTAAAGGCAGGGATACGTTACCTGCTTCTATATTCTTTAAAATATCATCCTCGGAAAACTTTTCACTGTCGAATTTTAGTTTCAACTGATTCTCAAAGTCAAATTGGGATTGCGTATTATAATTAGTCGACAAGGTAAGTTTCTCACCTATTTGACCGGTAACATTCAATCGAATATCCATATCAAAGTCAAATCCCGCTTGGGTTTGCTGCTGAATAGGAAGGGCCGGATTATCAATTTTCTGATAAAAACCACCAAACGTCAAATCAATATTACCCTGGGGCTGTATGCTCACTTGGTTTCCACCAAATAAGCGGTCAATCAGGTTGACGTCCTTGGTGTATTGCTCGAGCGGATCTTCAGAACTATTGAATGCAGACTTTCCTGTAGACACGCCTGCTAATCGGGCAAAGTAATCGCGCTCTTGTTGTTGGGCTTTCCATTCCAGGTACTCCCCATAGGTCATATAGGTCGGCGTACGGTAATAGTCATCGCCGATTTTCTCTGTAATGTAATATCGTCCAGTGGTCGGGTCATATTCCACCGTCTGATCCACCACTTTAGGGTCGCTTAGGTCAAATGGATTTCTGGGGTTAGAATTAATAAATGGATCCTCTCTGTCTCTCAACGGAATGGTATCTGACAAAGCAGACGTATGGCTGATCCCTTTAGGCTCCAAGGAACTGCTCGACTTGGCTTGTAATGCAAATCCCAGCATACAAAGCACACCCGTGAAAAGCGCCGACGACTTTAATATCATACCTCTACTTCAATCTTGATTTAGTAACGCTTGCTCGTATATGTGCTACTCGATAGGATTTGTTTTTATTCTTTTGCCTAGATGGTCGAACCGAAAGGCGGACGCAAATATAAAGGTCTTTTTATTTTACGAAAGCATTTTAAGTCCCTCTTTAATATACTCTTCCACTGTTTGTGCTTTTTGCTCTTGTCGGATCTTCTGTATGGCCTTTCTTACCTGACCTTGTTGAAAACCTAACGCAATCAGAGCAGAAAACGCTTCTTGCGAGGCAGTATTGCCCGAACTTTGATTTGTTAACACTTCCGAAACTTCCGTTCGATCAATTTTATCTTTGAGATCAATGATAATTCGCTTTGCTGTTTTGGGCCCAATTCCCTTGACAGCTTTGAACGAGCTTACATCTTCATGCGCCACTGCATCCTGTACCTCCTCCGGCCTCATAGAAGACAAGATTAATCTTGCTGTATTCGTCCCGATGCCATTTACCTTGATCAGTAATTCAAAAATGTCTCTTTCAGCACGATCCGCAAAGCCGTATAAAGCCATGATATCTTCCTTCACATGCAAATATGTCAATAATTGTGCCTTCTCTTCTTTCTCTATCGCTGCATATGTATGTAAGGAAATATTCAAGCGATACCCCACTCCACCGGTTTCCACCACCACATAGGTGGGATGCTTCACTGTAATCGCTCCTTTGACATATTCGTACATATATTACAAATTATCGTTATGCGAAAGTATATAAAAGTCAGCAATATTTCTAAGAAGCACCTCTAAATATGCAAATGGTGCAGGCTTTTTATCTTTGGAGCATCAAATATCAAATGAGATGAAGATTCTAATACTAGGCAGTGGCGCACGTGAACATGCGATAGGATGGAAGCTATTGCAAAGTCCTAAAGCGGAAGCCCTCTTCTTTGCCCCGGGGAATGCGGGAACCTCTGCTCTTGGGAAAAACCTCGATTTGTCCATGAAGGATGATGACCAATTGACACAATTTATGCTTGATCAGGGTATCGGAATGCTGGTCATTGGACCTGAAGCACCTTTGGTGGATGGTTTAGTCGATCGCCTTTCGGCAAAAAAGGAATTGAGTCACCTTAAAATAATCGGTCCCACACAAGCAGGAGCGCAATTGGAAGGGAGCAAAGCTTTTGCGAAAGCATTTATGGAAGAACAGCATATTCCTACAGCCGCTTACGCCCAATTTGGTTCTGACGAAGAAGATCAAGCCCTTGAATATATCTCCGGCATGGAAACCCCTATTGTGCTCAAAGCAGATGGATTAGCTGCCGGAAAAGGCGTATTAATTTGTCATTCGCACGAGGAGGCCAAAGAAGAATGTAAAGCAATGCTTGACGGCAAATTTGGGGCAGCAAGTGCTAAGCTTGTCATAGAGGAGTTTATGGATGGTATCGAGTTTTCGGTCTTTGTGCTGACCGATGGCACCCATTACCAAATCCTGCCGGTAGCCAAAGACTATAAAAGGATAGGTGAAGGAGATACCGGCCTCAATACAGGGGGAATGGGATCTGTATCGCCTGTGCCATTCGTGGATGAAGCCATGATGCAAAAAGTAAAAGAGGAAGTCATCGAACCTACCCTAGACGGCCTTCAAAAAAGAGGGATTACTTATAAAGGATTCATTTTTATCGGGCTCATGAACGAAAATGGACAACCTAAAGTGGTAGAATATAATTGCCGAATGGGGGATCCTGAAACACAGGTAGTCATGAGTCGATTGGATACAGACCTGATGGATCTTTTGTCCGCTTGTGCGGATGGCACGCTCGATTCCTTTACCGTAAGGGAAACCCAAGATCATGCCGTTTGTATTGTACTGGCCAGTGGAGGCTACCCTCTTTCATACGAAAAAGGAAAGAGCATCTCGCTTCATGAAGCGGATGAAAAGCCCGCCATTCATATTTTCCACGCAGGTACACGATCGGAAGAAGGACAACTCCTCACCCATGGGGGAAGAGTGCTGTCTGTTGTTGGAAAAGGTACTACCTTTGCGGAAGCAAAAAATGCAGCTTACGAGGCTGCTGAAAAAATATCATTCGATAGAAAATATTTTCGATCAGATATCGGTTTCGATCTCGATGAAAACTAACTATATCATGAAAAAAAGCATGTTATTGCTCCCGTTGGTGTTATTTGTAACCACCCAACTATGGTCTCAAAGTGAAGATCCGGTCTTATTCTTTGTTGAGGACGATGAGGTGCACGTATCTGAATTCCAATATATCTACGACAAGAATAATCGGGATAGCACAAAGGGTACCCGAGAAAGTCTTGCGGATTATCTGCAATTGTATATCCAGTTTAAGTTAAAAGTTCAGGCCGCAAAGGATGCTGGTCTGGACACCATTCAAGCTTTGCAGGATGAGTTGAAGATGTATCGCAAGCAACTTGCTAAAAACTATCTTTTGGATAAAGAGATTGAGGAGGCTATCACAAAGAAAGTGTTTGAGCGCATGAAAGAAGACCTGCACCTCAGTCACATATTGATAAAGGTGCGGAAAGGGGAAGATACAACTGCTGTTATCGACTACGCAAATAAGATCAGAGACAGCATTGCTTCCGGTCAGCGCACATTCGAGGAAATGGCATTGAAATATTCCGCAGATGGGACAGTCCAGAAAAACAAAGGAGATTTGGGCTATCTGACCGCCATGTTCCCCAATGGTTTTGAACGTTTGGAAGCAGTAGCCTACCAGATGAAAGAAGGGAGCTTAAGTGCACCCGTTCGCTCTCAAGCGGGGTACCATATTCTATACCTACATGACCGCAGACCTGCTCGTGGCACCGTTGAAATTTCTCAAATTCTAGTCCGAAAACCGGAAACCGGAAGTCGGGAAATGGCTAAAAAGAAGATTGATGCGGCCTATCAGGCATTACAAAAAGGCCTGGCTTGGGAAGAAGCGGTACTGGAGTTTACAGAGGATAAGAAAAACAGAAGAAAAGGAGGCTATCTGGGCGTCTTTGAAATAGGGGTATATGAAGAATCCTTAGAAGATGCGGCTTATGCTCTCGAGGAACAAGGAGATATTTCTGAGGTAGTGGAGTCAAGTATAGGTTATCATATCTTAAAGAGAGGAATCGCGACCCGACCGCAGGAAGAGTCATTCGATCAAATGAAAAGTTTGATTATGGCTCAATTGGAGAAAACGAACCGACTGGATAAGGCACAGCAAACTTTAGTCGAAAAAATCAAGCAAAAAGCTCCATTCCAATTAGAAACAGAGGTATATGAAGCTTTCAAAGCCACGATTAATGATGATTTTACCAATTACAAATGGGAAAGTCCGAATGTGGAAGAGGAAGTACTGCTTTCTTTTGGAGCAACATTTGAAAGAACAAATCAGGATTTCATTGATTACCTAAAGCGAAATACCCGGGAACGTTTACGATTGGATCGAAAGATGCAAGGTCAGGCCGCTGCAGATCTATTGCTTCAAAAGTATGTTGAAGATATGGCGCTGGAGTACGAACAAACGCGCTTGGAAGAGAAATATGCAGATTTCAGAAACTTGATGAGAGAATATCGTGAAGGCATCCTCTTATTTGAGGTTACCAAAGATGAGATTTGGGATAAAGCGCCACAGGATACAGCAGGTTTGATGGATTTCTATGAGCAGAATAAGGAAAATTATCGTTGGAATGAGCGAGCGAAGATTCTGACCTTCCGGGTGAATACTACAGACAATCAATTGATGAACCGCGTGAAAAAAATGGTCATGCAGGAGCCTGTCCAAAAGGTCATTGAGACGTTTAATGGGGACTCCACCTTAGTCACTTACACCTCTCAAGTAATCGAAAAGGGAGATCCTGAATTTGGTGCCCGTTCCTGGCAGCAAGGTGTGCTGTCTAACCTGACTCAAAAAGCCAACGGATATACCTTTGAATATATCAGCGATTTGATTCCGCCCAGAGTGAAATCATTAGAGGAAGCCAGAGGATTTGTGATTTCTGATTATCAGACCTATCTGGAACAGAAATGGGTGCGCAGTTTGGGTGAAAAATACAGAGTGAAAGTTGTGGATCACGAATTTGACAAACTGATTGAGACGTATCAAAAATAATTGGCTGCTTTTGGTGATACTCAGCCTTATGGCTTGTGACCCCTCCAATCGACAAACAGATTGGGATGGTGAAGCTTTGGCAGAAGTGTATGGAAGAGTTTTGACGGCTTCAGACCTGGAAGAGAAAAACATTGACTTAGCGCAAGACTCAGCATTGCTTTGGACTTTATATGTAGACCAATGGATACGAGATGAATTGTTCTTTCTACAAGCAGAAGAGCAGTTGAAAGACATCTCTGAAATAGAAAAATTGGTATCCTCATATCGGCAATCGCTTATGATTCATTATTATGAACAACAGTTGATCCAAGAACAATTAGATAGCATCATTTCCGAAGAGGAGATCGTTCAACATTATAAGGAACGTAAAGACAACTTTATCTTAAACGAAGCTGTGGTGCAAGCTCGGTGGATCATTACCCAGTCGTCAAATTTCAAAGCAGATACAGTCTCGGCACATTGGTCTTCGGAAACTCATAAAGATGATCGTTTAAAGGCTCTTTGTGAACTATATTCGCGATCCTATAATTTGAATGATAGTTTGTGGTTATCCTTCAGGGAGTTATCTTCCAGAACCGGGCTGTCTTTAGAAGATTTAAGGAAGCTTCGATTAAACGAGTTTCATGAGATCTCACAGAATGAGGGAGGCAGACTAATGATACAAATGAATAGTATTGTGGAAGAAGGCTCTGTTGCGCCTGTGCAATACGTTAAAGAGAGAATCAGGAGAATCATTCTCCATGACCGAAAAGAAGAAATTTTAAAAAGCTACCGTCAGCGAATCTATCAAAAAGCGATTCAAGAGCGGAAAGTGAAAATGTATATTCAATGATGAGGTATCTTTTAATTGTTGCGATCGTATTCAGCACCCTCCTGACGGCGCAAGCTCAGGGGGTGGTCAACAAGGTAGTGGCCAAAGTAGGTGGCGAACTAATATTACTATCAGACATTCAGGAACAATTGGCTTATATACAAGATAAGCAAGGCTCTGTTTCTCCGGAAGATCGCTGCTACATATTGGAAAGTCTATTGGCTCAAAAGCTCTTAGT
This sequence comes from uncultured Saprospiraceae bacterium, assembly GCA_964525165.1. Classification (GTDB taxonomy): domain Bacteria; phylum Bacteroidota; class Bacteroidia; order Chitinophagales; family Saprospiraceae; genus JAWLFI01. The sequence goes on from CAZGGG010000004.1 coordinate 57,897, forward strand.
GAATAAAGCCAAGCTGGATAGTGTGGTGGTCATGGATGAAGAAGTAGATGCCCAGATAGATGGACGATTGGAACAAATTTTGGCAATGATGAACAATGATATCAGCCAGTTTGAAGCTTACTACGGAAAAACAGTAGAACAAGTTCGATCGCAGATGTTCCGTGAAATGAAATCCCAATTATTGGCAGAACGAATGCGGGGGCAGGTAATGTCTACAGCAGAGGCTACACCTTCCGAGGTGGTCGAGTTTTATAATAGTATTCCCACAGACAGCCTTCCCTATTATAACTCAGAAGTAGAACTACAGGAATTAGTCGTAAGGCCTAAGATTAATGACACGGAAAGGGAAAAAGCGATTGAGCAACTTACTGAGATTCGCAGAAAAATTATTGAAGACAGCATGAGTTTCACCTCTTTGGCAAGAACTTATTCTGACGATCCCGGTTCTGCGAGAAATGGTGGAGATCTGGGAATGATGAAAAGAGGTACCCTGGTCCCTGAATTTGAAGCTGCGGCATACAATCTACGACGAAATGAAGTGTCTGAAATTGTAGAAACCGAATATGGTTTTCATATCATCAAGCTTCTGGAGCGAAGAGGAAACAATGTACATACCCAGCATATTTTGATCAAACCAGAGATTACAGAGAATGACCTGTTGCTAGCACAACAAGAATTGGATAGCATTCGGAATTTAATCCTCAAAGATTCCTTAACATTTGAAGCTGCTGTTCGACTGCACGGATACGATAAAGTGCAATCCTTCAATAATGGCGGGCGAATGATCAACCCGGCTACCGGTGATAATTTCTTTGAAGTGGGAGATCTGGATCCTGAAATTTACTTTTCTACAGATACCTTAGAGGTAGGAGAAATCACCTCCCCATTGGAATTTAGCGCGCCCGGAAGAGAAACCCTTTTTAGAATCGTCAAGCTAATCTCTAGAACAGATCCTCACAGAGCCAGCCTCAAAAAGGATTATGCTAAGATTCAAATGATGGCTACCGAACAGAAGAAAGGAAGTCTGCTCGTGGATTGGTTAGATGACGTTCTGAAAAACACATATATAGAAATAGCCCCTGAATTTCACAATTGCCCCAACATGAATAAGTGGCTCAAAACCGATACCGCAGGGAAGTAGATAGATTCTCTATTTTTGAGTCATGGACCGGTATCAAAAAGCCAAGAAAACAGCTTCATTCAGCATTGTTGGTAATATCTTATTAGCCACCGTTAAGCTTTTTGCCGGAATATTTGGAAACTCCTATGCTTTGATCGCGGATGCGATTGAGTCCACTACAGATATTTTTTCATCTATTTTGGTGTATTGGGGTATCAAATATGCAGAGCGGCCGCCGGATGAGAATCACCCTTACGGACATGGAAAAATTGAGCCTCTGGTTACCTTCATCGTTGTTGGGATTTTGATTACTTCTGCCACGATTATAGCCTATCAAGCGATCATAAATATTCAATCCCCTCAGGAGTTACCCGAAAGTTGGACCCTGGGAGTTCTCTTGGTCATTATTCTTTGGAAAGAAATCGCTTATCAAATCATGAAACGGCGATCAGAAGAGTTAAAATCCACATCTATCAAAGCCGATGCCTGGCATCAGCGATCTGATGCTATTACCTCAGTTGCTGCTTTCTTAGGAATCTCTATTGCTTTGCTGTTTGGTGAAGCCTTTGCGGTAGCGGATGATTGGGCTGCTCTATTTTCAGCATTTTTCATTCTCTACAATAGCTATTTGATATTTCGTCCTGCCTTGGGAGAAATCATGGATGAGCACTTTCATGAGGAACTACAAAGTTTGATTCACGAGAAAGCCAGCGAAGTGCCTGGGGTCATCAATACTGAAAAATGCTATGTGCGGAAAGCCGGTATGGATTATCAGGTAGATCTGCATGCACGTGTGGATGGATCGATTACCGTAGAAGAAGGCCATACCATAGCGCATGCTCTTCAAGACCATTTGCTACAGGAAATAACCGAATTGAAATATGTGCTGATTCATATCGAGCCCGGAAATAAAGAGGCATAGAATATCTTAAGAAGGGAGTCCTGTTTTGCTGTAGAACGCCTATAAAAAAAGCCCACATTTAATAAATGCAGGCTTTAAAATTTTTCTCTTTAGATATATCTTACCAATTATCGAACCCCGTGCATTAAGCGTTTCAGAAGTGGGTTCAATAATGCTGATAGAATCCCTAAAGCTATGGGAATAAGCGTCAAGATGAGGAAGAAATAAGATAATCCATTTTCCTCTGCAATACTATCGATATTCCCTCCAAAATTATGGGCGATTTTATTCCCTATGGCAATAGCCAGATAATAGACTCCAAACATAAAGGCAATCATACGGGGCGGCACCAACTTACTCAGGTAAGAAAGACCCATGGGCGACAAACACAATTCACCCAATGTATGGAATAAGTATGCCGCGATGAGCCAGAACATACTGAGTTGAGCGGCTTCCGCACCGGGGGCCACATTTCTGGCACCAAATGCTAGAAACCCAAATCCTACCCCTAACAACACCATACCCATGGCATACTTGATGGCACCCGGAGGATTATACTTACTCTCCCAAAGCCTTGAAAAGAGCGGCGCAAAGGTGATGATGAATAATGAATTCAGAATCGCGAACCAGGTAACCGGAACCTCTGCCTCAGTTGACTGAAATTCTGCGACTACTTTATACCCGACAATTCCCCAAATAATTACAAAACTAGATCCCAAAATCACATTGGATAAGGGAATCTTTGAGTAAGTCTTTCGAAATAAAGCGTATAGTACATAGGTAATAATGATCAAAGGAACCACAGTTACCAATAAGTCAACGATTTTGAATATCGTGGCACCCGAACCAGAAAGCACTCTTGCTGTAAAGTCACGCGTATAAAGGGGCAAGGTTCCCGCTGCCTGCTCAAAAGCTGCCCAGAAAAATACGGTCAACAAAGAGAATATCACCACCGCTATCATTCGATCCCGAACAATCTTTGTATAGCGTGGAATTCTGACCGCCAGAAGTATAATAAACGCACCTGCTGCAAGGGCTGCAAAGAAATAGGAGTCCGGCAATCCCAGGATTTCAAAATTTAAGGTTTGTATATCTCCTATTTTCGACAAAGGATCATTAATAATGTATATCAATGCCCCTAAAAGAAATAGACCGATCAAAGAATAATCAAGAATATTGAAGGGATTTAATTGCTCTTCTTTAGCCGGTTCCTGATCTGCAGGAAAAGAGGTTTCTTCTCTTCCGGCGATTTCGACCTCATGTCTTTCGCTTGGCTTTGCACCAATAGATCCAAATAAGACCTGTGCAAAGTAAAACTGCAACATACCCAAAAACATAAAGATACCGGCCAGTCCAAATCCCCAGGACCAACCAATCTTTTCACCTACGTATCCACAAAGCATAATCCCCAAAAAGGCTCCTGCATTCACACCCATATAAAAAATAGTGTATGCACCATCTTTCTTATCCTCATGCCCTTCATACATATATGAAATAATGGAGGTCATATTGGGTTTGAAAAAGCCATTTCCTAATATTAGAAATGCAATTCCTAAGTAGAGGAAGAATTCGGTTTCCAAAGCCATCGAAGCATGCCCCAAAGTCATCAGTAAGGCTCCAATGACCACCGCATTCCTATACCCCAGGTATTTATCGGCCAGGTATCCTCCGGCAATTGGTGTCAAATACACCATCAAAGCATAGGTCCCCAATAAGGATAATGCCGCTTCTGTACTCCACTCCCATCCCGGATTTAAACCCGTCAAGGAAGCGGTAAGGAATAAAACCAAAAGAGCTCGCATTCCATAATAGGAGAATCGTTCCCACATTTCTGTGAAGAAGAGCACAAACAATCCCGCAGGGTGTCCTAACACCTTGGAGTCAAAAAAATTGGTCGATGTATTACTCATAGATTAATGATTGGTTATAGTATTCAATTTATTGCTCGTCTGCCAATTCAAATCCTTCGGTCTCCTTGTCCCCCTGGCTGTAATCCACCTCTTTATCTTCCGCCCCATGCGTCAAAGACTCCAACCGCTTGCGGAACAAAAGAATCAATGCTCCAAAAACCACACAGAAAACTGCAATACCTGTAAAAACTGAAAACTCCCCATAGCTACTGGCACTTTCACCTAATAAACCTGCCAGCTTATTCCCAAATCCGGTCATCGCAAAATACACGCCCATCATAATGGAAGCGTACTTTAAGGGAGCTAGTTTGGTAATGTAGGATAGTGCAACAGGACTAATGCAGAGTTCCCCAACGGTGTGAAACAGATAGGCTAAAACCAGCCATACCATGGCTGAAGAACCAGTGTCATTATACTCAGCAGAAGCTGCAGACATAAAGAAGAAACCTGAGCCCATAATAATGAGTCCCAATATCATCTTAAACAAGGATGAAGAAAGTTTTCCTTGCAATTTCCTTTTCGCCCAAAAGCCCGCTACGGCAGTACCTAAAACGATAATAAAGAAGGCATTCAAAGATTGGAACCAAGATGCGGGAATTTCAAATCCAAACAACATTCGATCCGTTTTTTCGGCGGCATAGAGGTTCATTAAACCTCCGGCCTGCTCGAATGCTCCCCAAAATACGATCACCAATAGGAAGGAAATGAGCAACACCACAATACGATCTTTTTCGATTTTCGTCAAAGGTCGTTTCGCTGCCGCAATCTCCTCCGGATCTTTAGAAGCTCCAATATAATTTCCTACATGCTTGAGGTATTGTTGGCCCCACATATATACCAAAAGACCCAAAAGCATCCCGATTCCGGCCAAACCAAAACCATAGTGCCATCCATAGACCTCTCCTACATAGCCGACGATTAAACTAGAGGCGAAAGCTCCCAGGTTAATTCCGATATAAAAAATGGTAAATCCTTTATCTCTTCTAACATCACCTTGCTTGTATAAACCACCAACCATGGTAGAAATATTGGGTTTCAACATACCCACACCGGCAATGATTAGAATAAGACCTGTGTAAAAAGCCCACATCTGTTCTACTGCCAGAATACCATGACCAAAACATAAAAGAATTCCACCTACTAAGACGGATTGCCGCTGCCCAATCAATCGGTCTGCGATAATTCCGCCCGGGATCGAAGCTACATACACCAACATGGTGTACCAGCCATATAAAGACAAGGCTTCTGCATCCGTCCATCCCAAACCGGGATTATCACCTGTTTCACGAGCGACCAGATATAAAACAAGAATGGCACGCATCCCATAGTAAGAAAAACGCTCCCACATTTCTGTAAAGAAAAGAACGTACAACCCTATGGGATGTCCAAATAAATTCTTCTGATGTGCTTGCGTAACCGATGCATCCATACCAATACCTATTTTAGTAACCCGCTAAAAATAGGTGTTATATTTTGCTATGGCGAAATTTTACGACTTTTATTTTGTTAGAGAAATTTTAAAGTTTCATCCGTGTCTAAAGGATCCTATGTACCATGTTTTATAATCCCAAATCATGACTTGAAGTAAATGAATTCTCACTCTAGTAAACGAGCCCAACTTCTTGTTTTCTCCTCACTCGAGAAGTGGTTATACTCCAATGACCAACCTTGTGCTGACAAAAGCTCTGTCAAAAGGGATAACATATCCTGTAGTTGTTCCCCTGCCTGCTCCGGGAGCTTGCTCTCCCAGGTGTCGGTCTCACCCATAGCGCGCACATCACTCATGAGTTTGTTGTGATCTTTTGGACTAAAAGAATTGAAAGCACCTTCCTGTAGATCATAAAAAGAAGGCTGAATATCCATAGCCAGAATTTTAACGGAAGGCAGATTGCGGATGATCACCTTTCGATTTGCTTCATGGACATCTATCACCACCTCCTCCATATCATAGCCTAAACTGACTGTAGCTTGCACTTTCACTAAAGCTTTTTTCCGGAAGGGTGACCAATCATAATAGTAGAAGTCTTCATAGTCATAAATCTCAAGAAAGGAACCTTCTACTGTAACCAGTTTAAAAACCTTCTCTACCTGCTGCAACAAAGCTTGTTTCTCAATTGTGGTCTGCACCTGAGTCGGTCGATACCACCACTGAGTCAGGATCGCACCCAAAACCATCGCTGCTAATACACTCAACACCCAAAGCCACTTTCTCATCTATTTATTTTTTGCGTTTAATGGGAACTTCAGTCCATCATACTCCGTCAAAATAGCTTTGACTTTGCCCACCTTAAGAGGTGACTCAATATAAAGCGGAAGCTTATTCTTGTCATTCGTTACCCAAATTTCCATTTCGTCTCCTCCTTTGAAGTAATCACTGTCCGGCAAATAAGGTGAGAATCGCAGAACATCAAAATGGCCCAAGTCTTTAATTTTCTTGTTCGCTTGATGGTCGCGATATATGAGAGAAAGGTCATATTCTTTTTTATCAAAAAACAAGGGAATCGGAATTTCCGTTCCTTTTTGGTGTCGCTCCAAATCAAAGGGCACACACCTTGCTGAATATAAAATACTCAATAAATCATGGGCACAATCGTCAATCTCATATTCGACTTTTTTCAATGGCTGGCCTTTTTTCTTCGCCCGATGTGAAACAGCCACTCCTGCCGCTCTATGATATTCTACTTCGTCGTATAATGAATAATCTCCTTCTTGAATACTCCTGACAGACCGAAGCGGTAATAAAGTTTCCGGATCCAACCACGACTCATAACGATTGTTTACTTCAAATAACCATTCATAACTAGGATAGGTATAGCCTTCGGTCAACAGATACAGTTGTCCTTGATCTTCCTTGACCGAAAAGGTCATTTCTCCGGCAGAAAGCCATATAATACCCCAATTGTAATAGAGCTTATACTTGATAAACTCACCTTCAGTGAATGCCTTCTCATTGATATCGCAAACAGAAAGATCTGAATGAGGCAGCTCGCCTATCTCAGTTTTCATGTTTGGAAACAGAACTATGAAGCCCAATAAAAGGAAGAATTTATTCATTTCGTTTCATTTTTGGAGTCACAAGTAAAATCGCTGTTCCTACAATAGCTGAAAATAATACGTTGATCAGCCATAAAACATAAATACTTGCATAGGCCTCTTCCGATGGCCAATCTAACCAATGCCATATTT
>CAZGGG010000004.1:65023-69389 GCA_964525165.1 uncultured Saprospiraceae bacterium
CTCTGGCAATCATTCCCAGCATAAAAGGCAACGGAAAAAGCGTAAGGGCCATGAAAATAATAGGAATCCCCCACCATTGTTCAGGACTATTATTTAATAGTAAACCCAGCTGAACACAAACAACGAATGCTTTTACAACACTAAGAATCACTAATTGTAAATGCAATCGTTGATCACTTTGCGCAATGGCCTGTATGGTTTGAACGAAATACAACCAGATTTTATTCCTAAACAGATCCGTCGGAATATGATGAAGCCTTTCGGCAAATATGAATCCGGCTCCCCATCCGGCTATTACTAGGGCCAGAGACCCATACTGAAACAACAACCAAAGAGAGTTCGCTTCTTCGGGAGCGTCTAGCCACCACAAACTGATTCCCCCTAAAGCGATATAGGCCCAAGATTGCCAAAAACCCGAAAGCAGTGTCTTACCGGTAACAGACCCCCAACTTTCTGCGTCGTCCTGCCACTTGCGACCGATAAAGTGCCCCCATTGTCCGGGTGTCCATAAAGCAGTGCTATATCCACTCAGCACCTGAGTGCAAGATTTCCATAGAGGAATTCGAACGGAAAGTAACTTTTGCCATTTGACTCCTTCCAAGACTATATGCATAGGCCAAAGCGCGAAGACCAAAATGATATAAGCATTCATCTCGGTCAACGCCTCCCACTTAAAAGTATCCCATCGGACGTAAACGTATATGCCAAATAGAACGGTGTAGATTAAGGATATTAGGGTACGTTTTTTCAATTAAGGATTCTTTTCCGCCCAATGAGCATAGTGATTATCTACAATTTATTATAAATTAGATTAATATGTCTAAAACCATCAAGATATTAGGAGTTGATCCCGGCACAAATATTTTGGGCTATGCTTGCCTTTCTGTTTCAGGCGATCAGCTCTACTGCGAGCGATCCGGTATTTTAAAAATGCAGACTTATGCAACGCAACAAGAAAAGTTGAAGCGGATTTTTCAACGAATCAAAGAATTGGTTCTTTCCCACCAACCGGACCATATGGCTATTGAAGCTCCCTTTTTCGGAAAGAATGTGCAATCCATGCTCAAATTGGGTAGAGCTCAAGGAGTAGCTATCGCAGCAGCTATGATGGCCGATGTCCCGGTGAGTGAATACAGCCCTAAAAAAATCAAACTCTCCATAACAGGAAACGGAAATGCCTCCAAAGAGCAAGTCCTTGGACTCTTAAAGCATCAGGTTAAGATGAATGAACAGATTGAAAGTTTGGACGAATCAGATGCCCTGGCAGCTGCTGTATGCCACTACTATCAATCACAGTCTCCTTTATTGGGTGCCCAGCAATTTAGCAATTGGTCAGATTTCCTAAAGAATAATCCCGACCGAATTCTATGATGACATATGCTCTCGGATAGATGCAGCTAATTCTGCCAACTCCTCCTGACTCATCGCCACCGGCTCTTTCATGAAAGTCATGTCCGCTACACTATTGATGGGAATCAAATGTACATGCGCATGAGGCACTTCCAATCCAACCACGGAAATTCCGATGCGTTTACAATCTACAACCGCTTCAATAGCTTTAGCTACCTTCCGGGCAAAGAGTAGAATTCCGGACAATTCCTGGTCCGTCAAATCAAAAATATAATCTTCTTCGCGCTTAGGAATGACCAATGCATGACCTTTAGACATGGGACGGATATCTAAGAAAGCAAAATAATGCTCGTCTTCCGCAAGCTTGTGTGATGGAATGTCACCGCTGATGATCTTTGAAAATAGACTAGCCATTACCCGATGGTGATTTCTTCAATCTGAAATTCTTTGACACCAGCGGGCGTTTGAATCTCAGCCACTTCTCCTACCTTTTTTCCTAACAGGCCTTTTCCGATGGGTGAATTGACAGAAATCTTTTTCTCTTTCAGATTGGCTTCTGTTTCAGATACTAATTTATAAGTAACCGTTCTTCCTGAGCTTTTATCTTTGATCGTAACATTACTCAAAACTCTCACTTCTGAGGTATCCAATTCACTTTCGTCAATAATACGAGCATTGGAAAGAACTTTCTCCAACTCATTTATTTTTAATTCGAGCATGCCTTGCGCATCTTTCGCTGCGTCATATTCTGCATTTTCGGAGAGGTCTCCTTTATCTCTAGCCTCAGCTATAGCTTCAGCCACTTCCTTTCTTCCTTCTGTTTTCAGCTGATTCAACTCAGCTTTTACTTTATCATACCCCTCTTTTGTCAAATAGGTAATGTTCGACATAATCCATCATTTTAACACTAAGAAAAAGAACGCTTCCCCTGAGGGGGAAACGTTCATTATGCAAATATACGTTATTTCTAAAAGCAGTGCTATAAGCTAAAACTATAGTCCGCGAATGGTTGACTCTTATTAAAGGTCAAAAGTCACAGAAATATTGTGCGTTCCTGCAAAAGGATTACTCGCTCTGTACGCATAGTCAATTTGGAACTGCGTATCATTATTTCTGCTTACATCGACATAGACACCTGCTCCTGCACTCAAACCTGTGTATGCACTAGGTCCAATCGTTTCATCACCCGTGTTCATCTCTACTCGATAAGCACCTCTTAGGAAAAACAGTTCTCTGAAACTAAATTCCACTCCTGCTCCTACGATATCTCTTGCAAAAGAATTAGCCGTGAAATTTCCTATGGCAGTCAACCTTAGACTTTCCGCTGCATAGAAGTCATAAGACAGACCAATATTCAACATTGAAGGCAACTCAAACTTTGCAGCCCGCTGATTGGCTGTAAACTCATAGGATAGATTATTATTGGGTGACTCTCCCTGAAAGGATAATCCTTCTCCACCGAATCTCATCGCTCCACCGATATTTCGCAGAGAAACTCCAAACTTGAAGTTATCCTTTGGTCCTGTTACGTATTGTACCCCGGCATCCAAAGCCAAGCCAAAAGCTGAAATACTGGCTATAGATTCAGAGATACCTCTTACAAGGATTCCAACTGAAACTTTATTCTCAAAGGTGTGGGAATAACTCAAGCCAATATTAAAAAATGAAGGTGAGAAAGTTGTCCCATCACCCTCAGGCTGATCAACCGTGGTCACTAAAATATCACCGAAGTCCATAGCCATTAAGCTTATTCCTATAGCACCGTTCTCGCCCATTTTCTGAGCTAATCCAATGGCATTCATATTTACGGTAGATCCTTGCAAGTATCGTGCATGGCTCACCATAAACTGAGTACTATTGATTCTGGACACTCCTGCAGGGTTAATGCGCATCGCATCTACCCCTGTAGTCATAGAAGTCGTGAGTGTGTGCAATCCTGCCGACCGAGCCCATGGATTCAACATTAGCTCATAAGCTCCGGCTTCACCCTGACGATCAGGGTTTCCCGCAAACATATTTGCTGAAAAGCCGAAAACCATTAGGGTCAAAAAAACTATGGAAGAAAGTATATGTCTACTCATATTATTGATTTATGATCAGGAGTACCCCCTAAAAGGAGGTACTCACTGACGATTTCATTTTTATAATCCTGCAGGGTCAAATTGACGATTCACTCCAAACCACTTGATGGTTCGCTCGCCTAATCCCGGAGCATCCACATGTATCAAATATACACCTGCTGCAATCGGAATTCCTTTTGAGTTTCGTAAATCCCAAAGGATATCCGGAACGAAATTTTGAGACGGAACGCCTACAAAAGTTCTCCCTTGCAAATTAGAGATTCTCTGCTCATTACGCTTGTACTGTCTAATGAACTTACCTTCCAACGAGTATATCGTTACGGTACACTCAGGTGGCAAATTGGTAATTTTCACGTTTTGAACAAACGAATTCACCTCATAGTCAGAGAATGCATAGTACGGGTTAGGTACTACATTGATAAAGTCTAAGGCACTGTCTACCTGGTTTGTACTTGCCAACTCTCTAGGCTCAGCACCTTCTATGGTAAACCTGTACGTAGGATATCCATTATTAACATCTGCATCTTCTGATACCTTATAAGGCTGATCCACACGCATAGAAACAGTTACTTCACTAGGAATCAAACCTTCTTCATAAGAAGTCAATTCCTGGCCTTCCGGTAGTACAATTAAACCACCCCACTGAACAGACTCCATGGCTGTACGCTTTCTGGTTTTATGTAGGAAAGAAGACTCTCCCGGATCTAAAGCCATATCATCTCGCAACGATTCGCAACCATCATAAGGTTGGTTGGTCACATATACCATGTGGTGTCCTCCCAAGAATAAGCTTAGAGGGAATAGACTGTTTGTATTAACTCCTACATCAGATGTAGGATTGAAAATCATATCACCTCCCAACTTCAAGGAGTCAGGGAAGTCAGAATCTGTCAATTCTTCCGTAGAGTACACAGAATTTTCCCCAAAGAAAATAT
>CAZGGG010000004.1:69399-70359 GCA_964525165.1 uncultured Saprospiraceae bacterium
CGATATCAATAGCTTCAGGGAAAGTTGCCTTAACTTCTTCACTGATTTCATCTCTAAATACAGAAGCTTCACCAAAGAAAATATTTAACCTTTGTCCTGTTTCTACATCTACTGCGTATCCCGGGAAGTAGGAGAATCCTTCTGGTTCATTCGGTAAAAGAACCGGTTCACCTGTCGCAGGATCTGCGTCAATTCCTCTGGATGTCGCTCGTCTAACATCTAAGTTTCTGGCACCTCCAACTGTTTCGTAACCTGCACGTCTCCATTGCTGGTTTGCAGTTTCTACAACGATACATTTACTCCACTTGGATCTGTCAGAGGTCAATACAATATCTACATTGTTCAAGTTTGAGATTGGATTACCTGCTCGAACTCTTGACATATCGATATCAAACCATGCCGGAGTCACCAGCACTTCATTTTCATCTTCCGGCTCACGATAATCCATTAATCCCATAGGGTACAATGGACCTGTGATAATCTCAGAAAATGCTCTGTTTGGATCTAACTCAAAGTCCGGCTCTGCACTACCATCAGTTTTAATGAAGTTGAAGAACTGGTTCTCAGGCCAGAAACCAAACCATTCTTCTGCACCATCTTCTGTATACACGACCTCAGATCCGATCGCCCCATTGGTTTCCGTTAGGATATTTCCGGGTGCTTCTCTGTTTCTTGCAAAGACACTCAATCCCCAATTAGGAATCAACTGCTCATATGTCTTATCCAAACCCGTTTCAGCAGTAAAGCTATTACCTGTCTCCAATTGGATAACTCGGAATTTACCTGTCATTGGATCAAGGACATCATCATCCATATTATCATCAAAGAACTCTACCAAGTAGTCTCCATCTTCGGTTTCTTCTGCTTTCGGAGCCATAATCTCTTCAATTTTATCAATGCGGATTTCCGATTCATCGTTTTCTTCTTTTACCCACATGGATGCCATGATTTTGAATATCG
>CAZGGG010000004.1:70369-83067 GCA_964525165.1 uncultured Saprospiraceae bacterium
TATTATCATCAAAGAACTCTACCAGGTAGTCTCCATCTTCGATTTCGTAAGGATTGAACACTTTCACATCAATCGGAGCAGAACGTTCTTCGTATACAATTCTGCCGCTAAAGGTGTCGGATAACATTTGCTCTCTCATTTCTCGGCTCACGCGCAAGAAATTATTTCCTGCACCTTCACCTGCGAGGCGAATCACTTCCGATCCTTCGCCATAAGAGGCTCTTAAGTCTGTGTAAGGAGTAGGACGAGGAATCACCTCATACGTTCTTACGTTTCTACGTCCTTCGATATAAGCTGTTGCCTGTCCAAGGTTTTCTGAGATATCAAAAGTATCGTAATTATTGTATGCATAAGCAATGACCGTGTAGAAATAACGCGTATGATTCACTAATCGCTCTCCGGATGAACCAAAGGCATCATTTTGAACAACAAATGAATTCGTTATACCGTCATTGTTTCCTTCCACCATTAATGTAGGTGTATAAATTTGCTGAGATGGCTCAAAAGGATCTGCCTGCGCCTCCCAGTTCCAAATCGTTGAAACGTTATTTCTGATGTCCACTTGAAGGACAGGTCTTGCCAATTCGACATTTTCCAGAGTTCCATCTGCTTGAGGATCAACATCCGGCCCTGCTAATTGATACAGTCTATAACCTTCAAAGTCATAAGTGGTATCAGCTTCACCTTTGGGGATATCCAATCCACGCTCAGAATAGCTTAGGAATTTGTTATTGGAAGTGATGGTATCATTAGAGAAGGTGAAAATCACTTCTCTGTCTAATTCAATCACACCTAAATCCGGTGCATCCGGTCCGTCCAAGATATCAAAACAAGCATCAAACAGAGCTTGTGCTTTTACGTCTGCACGGATCAAAGAAGTCAAATCCGGACAAGGATAAGTAGCCAAATCCGGCACCCATACTACACCAATGATCAACTCATTGAAGGCTCCCGGATCCAAACGGAAAGGACCTGAAGCTTGAATGGTTCTTCTATCTCCTAAGGCCAAATTAGCTGTACACATTGACCAACCATTTTGATCTGTGGGTGGCTCTGTAAATGCATAATCTATTTGTCTTCCTCCTGATTGGTAAGCAGAGCCCCCAAATGTGAAAGGAGTTCCATCTCTCCAACTACCACTTAAATAGTTGTAGTATTCAACACCATTTTGGGGATCGGTCATAGCAGCCGGCCATCCACCGGGTCCACCATTTCTGTTATAATAAGTAAAAGCTGACATACCCAATTCAACAATGGTATCTACAGTTTCACCTAATCTTGGGTTTCTTAAGCTTCCGTCCGGAGCAAATACTTTGGGACCCAAAGGACCTCTAAAGTAATCCACCCCAAGAATGGGAACATCAAATCCATAAGTTCTCGCACCGGATTGGCATTCTGCTGTAGACCCAACGTCTCCATCTACCTCATCCTGATTGTATAAGTACATCAAGGATAAAGAAGTATCACAGCCAATAAAGTCATCACCATCACAACCCAAGTCACCATCGACCCACATAGCAAAGTAGGTACTATCCAAACTGGTTTCTGCTCTGTTGATCAACTTATACCTTTGGAAGGTCATGTTATTGATCTCATCATTGGTAGAATAAGCAAAAGCCTGTACTTGTACCTCCATACGAATAGGTGTAGCCTCTGTCTCGGTATGTGGACCTGCAGCATCATTATAAATCCAGAAAATCATCTCATCCGGATATTGCTCCAACTCACAACCACGTATCTCAATTACAGGGAAGTCACCATCTAAAGGATTGTAGGTTCCATCAGGATTGAACTCATCAAACCCGGGACCAAAATCTTTATAAGAACCCAAACCTTGAGGAAGGTTCGGCAATTCAAAACCATAGCGATCAATGAAGTAAGGGTTTCCTTTCGCAGGCCAGTATTTGATACCATCAGGAATATCTGCTTCACTATAAGCATCTCCCAATTCTGCAACATTTCTCAAGTGCTGCTGAATCTCTTCACCTGTTACTTTAAAGAATTGATCCCAGTTTTCACAAACCTGAGGAGTCGTTGTTCCTTCAGGTGTCAAAGGTCCGGGATAAAAGTCATTACTTGTTGCCGAACGATAGGTATTCGCAGCCATTCTCAAGTTACCCTGATCATCGAATCCTCCGAGCCAAACAGAACCGGCGAATATTGAGGAAACTTCCTCTTCTCCGGAACCTGGTTCAACTTTAGGAACGATATATCTACCATTACCATTTAAGTCCCACCATACGTCTCCACCGTTCAATAAACGGGCTCGAATGTTGTTGATCTGCTGGTCAATCTGACCCGTTGCCTGGGCGCAATCTTCCCGCAGGTTTACAGTTGTTCTGCGCTGATCTGAGCGACCCTCATCTGAGGTCTCAGGATTTCGTGCAGAAAGGGATATCGAGCTGCCCAGAAAGGCAACCAGCAACATCCACAATCCTATATAATTAAAGTTCTTCATTATGTGGTGTTTTGACTTTTTTATTAAAATTCAACGATAGCACCTAAGAATAATCTTCTCGGTCTTACAAACAAATCAGGATTAATCATCCCCCACTGGTAAGCTTCGATGAAGACATCCTCATTAGCTGCAATACCTTGTCTTTGTTCCGCAAAACCCTGAATAATGGACTGACCTACATTAAAATCAAGATATCCATCATTCGTTGCACTTCCGGTATAGGTGTATACGCCAACAATATTCAGTGCGTTCAATAAATTTTCAGCTCTTAAATAGACATTCAGATTGATCGGCTTGTTGCCCTCTCCGCGTCCAATAGTCCAACTCTTGTCTAATCGTGCATCCAAGTTAAATGTCCATGGCTGTCGGGCGGAGTTAAATCCTCCTCCGAATCCTTGTCCCGAGAATTGACCCGGTGCCAATGCCGGCGTAAATGGTCTTCCTGATACTGCACTCGCTTGAACATTTAATCCTGCATTCGCAAATACATCGGTATCAAACCATTTAGGTCCATTATATTTCTTTCCTGAAGCATAGCGGAAATCCACATTCGCTACAAATCGGTGTCGCTCATCATAATCCAGAGGGAACAATACTCTGATGTTACCTCTATCCGTCAGACCTCTTTGAGAATCAGCGTTAGAACCCGTTCCGTCCGCAAACTGCAAACGATAAATAGCTCTTACCTGCAAATTACCCGTTCTTCTTAAGTCATATTGGAATTTGAACTCTTTTACAGTACCAAAGTCAAGGTTTCCATATGTGTCATAATTCTGAACCGGAGAAGCCACAAACAATACAGTCTGTCTCTGAATTAAATCTCTCATCTCACGATAGAAGGCAGAGATCGTGATTGCAGAACTGTTAGATACTTTTTGTCTAAATCCAACTTCATAGTTTACCGTTCTAACAGGTCTCAAGTTTGGATTATCCAAAGGTGTTCTTCCTGCATCTTCGAAGTAGAAGTATTGCAGCGGAGAAACATATGCCTGACCCGCATTCGGTCTCTGAGCCAATATGTCATAATTCGCAAAGAAGTTCGCTTCATCTGAGATAGGGAAAGAGAATGCTAATCTCGGCAAGACGTTCCACTGAGGAGTGTAATCTTCAAATGAGTTACTCACCTCAAAATCATCTGATTTGATATTTGGTTTCTCACCTCCCGCATAAGCCGGTGTTACCACACCTCCTTGGAAAAGTACATTTCCATCGTTCAACTGAGTTCCATTTCTGTCATACCAGATATTTCCATTTCTGAAACCCTGGATAGATGGGCTTCCTGGTTCCGTGACGTAAACTTTAAAGTCGTCACCTACGTTGGCCGGCTTCGCTCCCGGATCATCAGCAAAGAATTCTGAAGCACTTTGTACCTCGTAAAGCGAGAACTGATCTCTCAATACTCTGGTATTGGCATCAAATCGCTCTACACGAACACCCAATCGGAAATTAATATCCTTGAAGGTAAATTTATCCTGAATATATCCTGCAAACCATACCGGACGGTATGGAGCTACCAAATAAGTTCGGTTTCCATTCTCGTCTCGATCTGTAAAGAAGTCATCAAAAGTAATGTTTCCTGCGGTACGGTTTCCTAGGTAGTCATAACCAAAGTACCCTACATACCCTTGATCCGTAAGCTCACGAGGAGCAAACATATCCAAGCTCAATAAAGAAGGATCGATACCATCAATATTGACCGGCTGGTAATAAGGAATGTTTAATTCATCTCTTAAGCTTCTCCAGAAAGGACTAGATGTCCCCGGATCCTCATACTCATACTCAAATAATTGGAAAGAGTAGGTTTGACCCTCGAGGTTAGGGCTGAAGAAAGAACCATCCAATTCAAAAGTTTCACCATCAATAGGTGCATCGTAGTTCACACCTGTAATATGGTTATTGACTTGCAATCTGGCAACAGTCCAAAGGTTGAACGGTGAAACGTTCCACCCACGATTGACCCTTTGCTCATAAAAGATTCCGAATTGAATGTTATGTCTACCTCTGTCTGAACCGGCAGGAATGAAATCAAATGAGGAATTCGCCTGTAAAGTGAAAATCTCATTTTCATTCTTGCTGAAAGTGTTGAACACGTTCCCCACATTGGTATAAAGGTTCCATACGTTATTATATACTCCGGTAAGGAAACCATTAAATGCATTGTATCCGAACAAGTTTCCCGGCTGGTTATCGCCCGTCTGTAATTTATTATAGTTATTCAGGATCGGGTTCACATTCATGTTGGGCACATAAGGATTATCCTGATTCAAAACCTGCTGGAAGTTTTGGTGTGCGTAGAAAGTATCCAGCAATCCTCCATCTGTAACATATACCGCACCAGGCGTGTCACCTGACACCAAACCGGGACGATCCAAATAATCTACATTGAACTGTCCTACATATCCATAATCAAATAGACGATCCTGGTGGATCAAGTCTTCGTTTCTTCCACTTGCATACTCGTATCCCCCTTCAATCGTGTATACCGCATTTCGGATGGTGGCGTTGGAGCCTGCTTTGTCTTTATCAGAACCTGCTCCGAAAGATTGTCTACCCAATCGGTGACGGAATCTGAAAATACCACGATATCTGTTATTGTATTGATAAGGGTTACGTGTGTAGTTAAATACGTCCCAACCTCCCGGAGTAAACCGGTCTGTACCATCAAAATAGGTACCTGTAAGCTGGATATCAATATTATCACTCACCTTGAAATCTAATTTCGCGGTGATATCCAATTGCTCTTCATTTTCGTTCGGTCGTGCAGACAACTCCTGCACCGGACCGCCACTCTTTGCATCTCTGTAAAACTCTGCTGAAGGAATCACAAATCCATCCACATCAGTTAATGGGTTCTCTTGCAATGCTGCAATTGATTCTTCTGTAGCTCTGAATACTCCTAAAGCGGGTGGATCATCTTCTTCACGCAATCTGTACTGAGCCGCGATTCTGAATCCGATCAAAGATTTTCCTTCGCTATCCTTTAAAATCGGACCACTCAAGTTTCCATAGAAAAGATTGTATCCGAAAGGATCCAAAAACTCAGAGGTTTCTAATTCCAATCCTCCGGAAAAATCCGCTGAAGGTCCTTTGGTGGTAATGGAAATTGCTCCCCCTGCAAGGTCACCATACTGAGCAGGGATACCCCCTGTCAAAACCTGCATTTGTTCAATTTCCGTTTGGGGAACGATACGACCTGTAACCCGCATACCATCTATATAGTATACTGTCGCAGATGCCCTGGCTCCACCGATATTGATGGCGCCTCCATCCTGAGACGAAACACCGGCCGCTGTAGCTGCCAAAGCATTAATGTCTTTCAGAGGCATTTGACGGATATTTTCTGATGTAATCGTACCTCCGGTGGTGGTATTATCCTGTTCTACAAGAGGCACTTCGTAATCAACGACCACTACCTCTTCAAGATTAATCCCGGAACTTAATTGAATGTCTAATTTGTTAGCTCGACCGGCATTCACAAATACACCAGCTTGGCGTTGTGTCTGATACCCGACATAGCTAAACTCTACATCGTAAGTACCCGGATCTATGTTGGTAAAAGCATAGTTCCCATCAAGGTCGGTATCCGTTCCTGTGACCAATACACCATTCTTGTATAAAGCAACGGTGGCAAAAAGCACAGGTTCTCCGGTTTCCTGGTCTGTTACCTTACCCTCCAAAGAGGTCTGAGCAGCAGCACTCCAAGAAATCAACCCCATTACAAAAAGTAGGAGTAAACGTTTCATCATATTAATTGTCTTTTAGCTGAATTCAATAGCCTAGTTTGCAGCAGGCAATTATACGAAATAAATCAACTGCAACAAAAACTAAAAACCTATCTCATTTTTTCTAATTTGTTTATCTCCAAACATTATTTCGATGACTGCTTGAGATCATAGAATTTCAAAATTTTATTGCAAACTGATTCCGCGATTTTAAACAAGGATTGATAACTCCAACCGGCCACGTGGGGCGACACTACTACCTGTTCAAACTCAAATAATCGCTCGTACTGCTCTTTCTCTTCTATCGTATAGGTCTCGACCTTTTCATTTTCAAAGACATCCAAACAAGCTCCCTTGAGATGCTTATTTTCTAATGCTTTGATCACCGATGCTGTTCGTACCACTTTCCCTCGAGATGTATTGATCAAAATGGCGCCTGATTTACAATTTTGAAGAAAAGTATCATCTACCCAAAAACGCGTTTCTTCTGTCAGAGGCACATGCAAACTAATCACGTCTGATGCTCGCTGCAACTCTTCCAAACTAGTTTCCTTCACGAAACGCTCCTCTGTTGCATAGCGCTGCTTGTATTTATCAAAAGCAAGAACTTTAACATTTAAGCCGGCTAATTTCTGTGCAAAGGCCCGTCCGTTATTGCCATACCCAATGATGCCAATGGTCTTCCCTTCAAGTTCATCGCCGCGACAAGCCTCTCTTTGCCATAAAAATTGCTTGACCTCGCGGTTTGCTTTAAACAGTTGATGTTGCAAGGCCAAAAGCATTCCTAAGGCATGTTCAGCCACGGCATTGCGGTTTCCCTCGGGCGCACTAATGACATGTACTCCCTTTTCTTGGCAATAAGGGAGGTCAATGATATCCAGGCCAGAACCCAGACGTGCAATCCATTTCAGCTTTTTTGCGGAAGCGATCTGAGCACGCCGCATAGGCGACTTACTATTGATGACCACACCTTCGATATCGCGAATCCTCTGTTCAAAAGTTTCGTAATCGATATCCGGATGATAATCCAGGATGAATCCGAAAGACTCCAGTTGTTGAATGAGATAAGGATGTACCCGGTCAGCAATCAATACATGATCCCTTTTCATTTGGTTTGTTTTTGCTGGCATTTTAGCTAATATAGCACCAAATCAAAGAGAGCAGCGACAACTGATGAAGTATCTGATCACAGGATTAGGAAATATAGGTATGAAATATGATCATACCCGTCATAATATTGGTTTCGATATTCTAGACCACCTTGCGGCAAAATATGATACGAGTTTCACCCAGGATCAGCAAGGCGATATTGCCCGCATAAAACATAAAGGCAGATCTTTGATTCTTTTGAAACCTTCTACCTACATGAATCTCTCAGGTAAAGCGGTACGTCTGTGGGCGACCAAAGAGAAAATACCTCTGGAACGGATTCTGATCGTCGTAGATGAAGTAGCCTTACCATTGGGTAAAATCAGAATCAAGGGAAAAGGCAGTTCGGGCGGACATAATGGGCTCCAAAACATAGAAGATATGATGGGCACTTCCAAATATCCCAGACTGCGTTTTGGAATTGGAAATGACTTCCCCAAAGGACGGCAGATCGACTTTGTGTTGGGTAGGTGGTCAGAGACCGAAGAACAGGTGATTCAGGAGGCCCTTCCGACAGCAGCAGAAGCCATCCTTTCGTTCTGTACCATAGGTTTAGCGAGGACCATGAACCAATTTAATTAGACTTCAAAACATTTTTCCAGCCGTTGGTTGATGGTTTGGGCCATTTGGGTTCCGGCTCCCAAAGGAAGTGCCTGCGCAGACTGTAAAATAGCCGTTGGGGGTATCTCTTCCAGCTCCGACTGAAAAATAACCGGCCAATGGTATTGCTCCTTCCACAAATTTGCCAGATATAGCTGCTCCGGTTGTCCGGGGGTAGGCACCAAGACCGCCTTCTTGCCCAAAACGGCAAGGTCCATTAATGTGCTATACCCGGAGCGGCAAATCAAAGCTTTGGTCTCGCCCATCAGCTCTTTTAATTCAGAAGCTTGTAAATGTCCAATGACCCTGAGATTATCAGTGAGCTGCTGGTCAGAATGATCTTCCACTTTGCCTCGAACGATGACAAGTTGCTGAGAACTGGACTTTGCAATCCGGACACATAGTTCTTCCAGCTGCGATCTTGCAGGTTCCGGTCCGGACAGCAAACACAGCCAATCATACGTATAGGCAGCTCGCTCTTCCAATGCTTGGTCAAATCTGCTGATGGGACCTAAGAAAAAGTGAGGGATGTCAATGGATTCATGAGAAAGCTTACCCGCCAAACCCGGCTCTTCAGGTGCATCGGGCACCCATATTTCATCAAATCGGCTCATCCAAAGGTGATGTAATTTATTAGCCATCGTGGTGGTCAGGGCCTTTCGAGCTTTTAAGGAAACCTGATGTGTGATAAAAACTGAAGTCACCTCATCCAAAAAGCATCCATACCTTTGGTCAGAAATGATGAGGTCAATGGGATCCTTCTGATGTAAAGATTCTAAAACCTTCTGCTCTTCGGCGATCGCTCGAAACATCTTAGGCGCTTGCATGGCCAGATTCATCGCCATATTATTCCATCTGTATTGCACTCCGTAGTCCGGCAATTCTACAAATTGCAAGGACGGTAGCGCATCTTGCAAAAGGCGCAAGGCATCCATGCTGGAGCAGCAGGTAATCCGATGCCCTTGACGCTTTAGGTGTTGTATGATAGGAATTGATCGCGTCGCATGCCCCAAGCCCCAATTGAGTACATTGAAAACGATGTGCTTTGGAGGTGAGGGCATAGGACTAGTTCAATCTGATTTCATCATCGTTTCCGTCATAAAAATGATAATCCATTAAAGGTAAATCGGTATTTGGCTTGATCTTCACCCATTTTCCATATTTCAGATACCACTTCATTTGCGTGCTCGGGAGACCTTTTTTCAAATAAGCTTCAATAAATGGATGTAGCTCTAGTTTGAGTTTGGTTTTGGGTCTGGATTGAAGTATAAATTCCAGATCTCTTTCGACTTCATCAGTCACCAAAATA
Source organism: uncultured Saprospiraceae bacterium (assembly GCA_964525165.1). Classification (GTDB taxonomy): domain Bacteria; phylum Bacteroidota; class Bacteroidia; order Chitinophagales; family Saprospiraceae; genus JAWLFI01. Next base: position 79,608 of record CAZGGG010000004.1, read on the forward strand.
GTGGCATTGACCTTACCGGTGCCATTGCAAGCGGGGCAAGATTCAGACGTACTGATTTTTACCGCAGGCCGCACGCGCTGACGGGTAATTTGTACCAATCCGAATTTGCTTACCGGCAAGATGGTGTGTTGGGCTCGGTCTTTAGCCATATGCTCCTTCAGGGTGGCAAACAACTTTTTACGATTCTCATGCTTACGCATATCGATAAAGTCCACCACAATCAAGCCCCCGATATCTCTTAAGCGCAATTGGCGAGCAATTTCCTCTGCCGCTTCCAGATTGACAGACAAAGCTGTTGACTCTTGATCTGAACTTCTGGATTTCGGTCCGGAGTTTACATCGACGACATGCATCGCTTCCGTATGTTCTATGACCAAATAAGCCCCACTAGGCATCGTGGATGTTTTACCAAAGGCTCCTTTGATTTGTCGGGTGACACCAAATTTGTCGAATATAGGTTGGGCACCGCCATAGTAGTTGATAATCTTACGTTGCTCGGGGGCGATATCAGAAAGATATCCTTTCAAGCTTTTGTATAGTTCTTTATCGTTGACCAATATTTTATTGAAGGAATCTGTCAACAGATCCCGTAAGATGGAGGAGGATTTATCCAGTTCAGAAAGCAATTTCATTGGTGCTTTTGCCTGATGCAACTGGCCATAGATATGCTTCCATTTCCCCATCAACTCGCGCAACTCATTGTGCAGATCTGCTACCCCTTTGCCTTCAGAAGCCGTCCGAACGATCACCCCAAAATTGGCGGGTTTGATACTTTCGATAAGCTTCTGTAATCGTTTCCGTTCATCGGAGCTCCTTATCTTTTTAGAAACGGCGATGACATCATTAAAAGGCGATAGAACGATATATCTGCCGGGGATGGTCACCTCACAACTGAGTCTGGGTCCTTTCGTTGAGATGGGCTCTTTCAGGATTTGGACAAGTATGGGTTGTCTTTTCTCCAGCACTTCGTTGATTTTGCCGTTTTTTTGAATCTCCGGTTCAATCTTAAAATCTTGAAGAAGTTCTGTTTGCTGACTTCCGGCAATACTTCCACGTACGAACTTCTGAAGTGACTGTAACTTGGGGCCTAAGTCGGTATAATGGAGGAATGCATCTTTTTTATGGTCGATATCTACGAAAGCAGCATTGAGGCCGGGCATCAATTTCTTGACGCTACCCAGAAAGATATCTCCTACTGTAAAATTGCTGTTGGTTTTGTCTTTATGAATTTCAACCAACTTTTCATTCTCCAACATCGCAATCTCTACCTCAGTAGAGGATGCGTTGATGATTAGTTCTTTTTCCACTGAACATTCAAATTAAAAAGCTTAACACTAAGCAAAGGCGTCGTACTTCAATGTCGAAATACAATGATGTATCAGGTACTACCATAGGAGCAATAAGCTAATAGTTATTGCTAACTGAATGGTCCAATGGTTCTGGGAAAGGAAAAATTTATACTCGCTTGATACTGGTAACCTACAGGACGCATCTACAAATGAATTGCAGGGCAGAGGTTTGGGTACCTGCTGCCGCTGCAATAAGTTATTTCAGAAGAATATTATTTTTTCTTCTTATGACGATTTTTTCTCAATCTCTTTTTTCTTTTGTGTGTAGAGATCTTATGTCTCTTTCTTTTTTTACCACTTGGCATAACTTGATTTTATTTTAGTTATTAATTCTGTTCACATTTTTCCCGAGCCATTCGGGCTTTATCTGTATTTCCTATAGCTTCATAGGCTTCTACTAATAAACAATACGCTCTGAGGCGATTCGGTTCCATTTCGACCACTTTTTCTAAGCGACCGATGGCCTTTTCGTACTGACCTGTCTGAATACCGAAACGACCCAGTTGATAAAGAACCCCCGGATGATCCGGATAGTTCCTACTCAAGCCCAAAAGGGATTGAATACCCTGCATAGGGTTGTCTTCCGGAGGGAAATCGGCATAAGTAACTGCCAGATTCACCCTGTGATCAATATTATCAGGATCCAATGAGATAGCACTTTCAAATGCCGTTCTGGCATGATCCAAAGCATACAACTGCTCCTTTGAGCCGTTGTCAGATTTCTTAGCAGCTAGAGCAAAAGTCGTGCCTGCAATTCCCCAAGCATTCGCTGAAGCTTCCAAATCTGCTACGCGTTCGGCATAAATCCCTGCCACCACAGCATTATCTGCTGCAAACCAACTACCCGAGAGACTTTTATATAAGTCCAGGCTATCTGATCTACCGGCCGCGTCCTGAACACTCAGTCCTAAGGCTCTGATCTCGGATTGCGCTTGTGGCTTCAGCTGCTCTAAACCCTCTCTGATGAGCACCTCTTCACTAGTGGTAGAAGCATTCATCGACCGCACTTTATCAAACTCTTTTGATTCGGGCGGTCTGATATCAAAAAGAAAATAGATAGCTCCTGCAGCTATAAAACCCAGGGCTAGCAGGTACCATTGTACTTTCCCCATTACTCTTCGCCCGGAAGGGCATCTACATTATCTTTCACTTTTTCCACAAACACTTTTGAAGGCTTAAAAGCCGGTATATAGTGTGCGGGAATTTCAATCGCTTTATTTTTCTTGATATGTCTACCGATTTTCTTAGCTCTTTTCTTCACAATAAAAGAACCAAATCCTCTTATATATACATTCTCTCCTTCAGAAAGAGAGTCTTTTACTTCTGTAAAAAAGGTCTCCAAAGACACCAATACATCAACTTTAGGAACTCCTGTTTTCTCTGATATAGACGCTACTAAGTCAGCTTTTCTCATTATTACTCTTTGGTTTTGAATGTGTTATAGAAATTACCCCCCTTTTTCAAGAGCGGGACAAAAATGAGAAAAATTTACCTTTCCAAAAAGAAAAGTTCGCATATTTTGTTCAAAATCAAGCATCAAGATGTTGAGCGCTGCTTTTTTTGCCGAAAGGCGAACCTCAAGAATCCATCTAAGAGTTCTATCTTTAGGGCGTCTAAAACATCCTTTATGATCTTATCTATGACCGGTTATGGGAAAGGTGAACAAGCCTTCCGAAATGGCCAATTGATTGCTGAAATCCGATCTTTGAATAGCAAAGGTTGCGACATACGTTGCAAATTGCCTCAAATGTTCCGAGAAAAAGAAGTGACCTATAGAAGGTTCCTTCAGGATCATGGTATCAGAGGAAAATTTGATTTAAGCATTACGATCGTAGGGGAACAGGAGGAAGTATACCGATTAGACATTCACCAGTACAAGGATATTTATCGTCAATTGAAAAGTCTTCAAGAGGAGTTAGGGTACTCGGAAGGCGATATTGCACAAACCATTCTTAGAATCCCTTCAGTCCTGCATTCAAAAGTGGAGACTTTACAACCTAAAGATCACGCTGTCGCTATGGAGGCTCTTCAGCAGGCCATGGCAGAACTTGATACATATCGGTCGGCAGAGGGGGAGGCGACACGAAAAGACCTCCAGCAGCATACAGAAT
>CAZGGG010000004.1:83180-84859 GCA_964525165.1 uncultured Saprospiraceae bacterium
GTGAATACTTTATGGAACAATTGAACTCTCCCAAGAAAGAAAATGGGCGAACATTAAATTTCATATCTCAGGAAATGGGCAGAGAAATCAATACGCTTGGTTCTAAGGCCAACTACCATGAAATACAACATATCGTTGTACAGATGAAAGAGGATTTGGAAAAAATAAAAGAGCAAGTAGCGAACATACTATGATCAGTGGACATAAAATGATCATCTTAACGGCTCCCTCCGGTGCCGGCAAAACTACGATCGCAAGGGCTTTGATGCAGCAGCTTCCGTTTCTGGAATTTTCCATTTCCGCTACCACCCGGCCTGCGAGGGATTATGAGACCCACGGGGTCCATTATTATTTTTACAGTCCAGAGGAATTCAGGTCCTTAGTAAAGGAAGAGGAATTGGCAGAATATGAGGAGGTTTATCAGGATCAGTTTTATGGGACTTTAAAAAGTGAGATCGAACGCATTTGGGAACGCGGACTGATGGTGCTTTTTGATGTGGACGTGAAGGGAGCCTTAAATCTTAAGAAAATCTATGGTGCGTCTTGTCTTTCCATATTTGTGCAACCCCCATCTTTTGAAATATTACGCAATAGATTGATCGACCGGAATACCGAGGATGCTGTATCTTTACAAAAACGTCTGGATCGAGCAGAGTTTGAGCTGAGCTTAGCGGATCAATTTGATACCATTATCGTGAACGACCAGTTGGAGGAAGCCATCCGGGACGCGAAACGCAAGATCCTGACCTTTGCGGGAATAGATGAGAACAATGAATGAATTGTGCCGTTTAGATAGGGACAAGATAATTTATGAGTATTCTAGTAACAAAAGGCATTGAAGTTGAAGCTCATCCGACTTATCAAGCGGATTTGAGCAATCCCCTTCATCATAAGTATGTTTTTACTTATCAGATTACCATTCGTAACAATAGCAACTATGCTGTGCAACTATTGCACAGGAAATGGTTCATTTTCGACTCTGCGGGTATCAAAAAAGAAGTTGAGGGTGAGGGTGTTGTAGGGCAGCAGCCTTATTTGGAGCCCGGACAAGAATTTAGTTACGAAAGCTGGTGTCCTTTGATTTCTGAAATGGGCTATATGAAAGGTCACTTTGTGATGCACCGGGCTGTTGATGAGCAAGAAATTGAAGTGGGCATCCCTCAATTTGATTTGATTGCCCATTATGTGATGAATTGACAGCCGGAAGAAGCATTAACGCCTCCATCGTTGTGGCGATCTAGGCGTTTCCTTACATCCTCGCTCTGACCTATATAAAACCTGCCACTTGTCTCGCTTTGTATTATATAACTATAGTAAACAGTCATTTCCTTATCATAAAAAAAGGGAAACGACTTTCGTCATTCCCCTTATACTATTGTGGTACCTTCCCGTAAAGACGCAGATCTCTGATCTGCTGTCTTCACGTGGACCCTCGCACCTCTAAGACATCAAAGATGTCTAGACGTGCGGGGCCAGGATCGAACCCGCACTTTTTAATCCTTTCTATCAAGCGCTTCCTTGATTTAAAACCCTTCAGCTTTTGCTCCTCCTTATATGCAGAACTCCTGTCCGGATGACAATTTGCATATACCAGTCGCCAAGGTCCTCGCCCCTTCGTCGAACGAACGCCTCCATCGTTGTGGCGATCTAGGCGTTTCCTTACATCCTCGCTCTGACCT
>CAZGGG010000005.1:0-4977 GCA_964525165.1 uncultured Saprospiraceae bacterium
TGTACCATACGGAAAAGCGGTGTTTCAATGTTTTCATAAACTGCGAAATATCGCCCATTCTGGTCAGCAGTTGAGTACGGATATTCTCAAATCATTCTTGCCGGATTCTCCATGGGAGGCGCTATTATCATGAATTGGATGGGTACTCATCAACACAATATTCCTGCTGAAATTAAAGCCGGAATTGCTATCTCTTCACCCTGCGATATAAAAGCCGCCTCCAGAAAGTTGGAATCAGGGATCAATCGTTTATATCGTGATTATTTCATGAAAAAATTAAGTGCCAAAATAAAAGTGAAAGCGAAACAGTTTCCGGGATGGCTGGACGTACAGGGAATCGAAAAGATAAAAAAATGGAAAGAGTTTGACGACAAGTATAGCGCTCCACTAGGAGGCTACAGAGATGCAGAAGACTTCTATTTTCATTGTAGCGCCAAACATCGTATCCAAGAGATCAAAAAGCCCTTATTACTGCTCAATGCCCTAGATGACCCCATCCTTTCAGAAAATTGCTATCCCACAAATCTTATACAGCATCATGAACAAGTAATGGCGCTGTACACGCGCAAAGGAGGTCATGTGGCTTTTCAACAAAAAGCGAACAAAAACACTCTGGCAGAAACTTATTCCCTTCAATTTGCGGAAGCAATATTAAGTCAGGCTCCCAAACAGTTTACACAGCAATTTGAAAAATTGTAAATTCACAACATGAGCAACTTAAAATCAATATTTCAAAAACACGAGGAGCTTGATCAGAAAAGTATCGGCTTCCTGATCAAAGCAATTGAGGCCAATAATGTGGAAGGTTTCGATTACTTGGAATTTAAGATGTCTCTTTCTCAATTAAAAAAGATGGAGATAGAAGATGAAGTAGCCATCAAATCTGCTTTTGCCACTGCATCCACCATGGGATTGACCAAAGAAAAACTACTTCAGTCCGGAGCTTTTTATCAAAAAGTCTTGGCAAAGGAAAAGGAAAAATTTGATGAAGCCCACCAGAACCAAGTAGCCAAACAGGTAAAGTCCAAAACAGAAAAGGTCGCTCAATTAGAGCAGAAAATCGACGAACTCAAAGCTAAAATCGGTGAGTTAGAAGAAAAAGTTCGTTCTTATAAGGAAGTAATTGAAAAGGCAAAATCAGATATTCAAGGTTCCCAGTCAAAAATTGCAGAGCGCAAAAATAAATTTGAAGAAGCCTATAAAGCCTTGAATGCTGAAATTGCCAGAGATATTGAGTTATTTGATCAAAAAATCTAAAGCCATAAGCTATGAGTACCAGTCCGCAACCTCTTGACACCAGTGGATTCAAAGAAAAACCATGGTATAAAAAACCAGATGGAATTCTGGGGACGATTGTTTTGCTAGGTCTATTGGGCATTGCCGGATATGGATTGTTTCTCATCCTACCCACACTAGTAGTAATGGCAGAAAATGTGCTGTACCTGACCATAATGTTGTTGGTACTGGCTGCGATTCTATACATGGTCTTTGATCCTAGAATGAGAACGCTGATCTCATACAGCTACAAAAGCATCATGAGAAAAATTACCGGTATGTTCATAACCATAGACCCTATCGGTATTCTTAAAAATTACATTGAAGATTTACAAAAGAATCTTCAAAATATGAGCAAACAGATAGGTGCTGTCAGAGGTCAAATGAGGAAATTGAAGCAGTTGATCGACGACAATAATGAGGAGATTCAGCAGCAAATGGCTATAGCCAGTAAAGCCAAGGAAGAAGGCATGGATAAGCAAATGGTTCTCTCTTCCCGAAAAGCTGCGAGACTGCAGGAAAGCAATAAAAAATATCAACAACTGCGTACCAAACTAGAAGTACTCCACCGAGTATTATCTAAAATGTACACCAACTCTGAAATCCTTTTAGAAGACACCAAAGATCAGGTAAAAGTGAAGGAAGAAGAGCGCAAGGCGATCAGAGCTTCTCATGGCGCGATGAAATCAGCCATGAATGTCATAAGGGGAGATAGCGATAAACGCATTATGTTTGACAGAGCCCTCGAGGTCATTGCTGATGATGTTGCCAACAAAGTGGGTGAAATGGAACGCTTCATGGAGCTGTCTAGTGGCTTTATGGATAGTATTGATTTGCAAAATGGAGTCTTTGAAGAACAAGGGTTGCAAATGCTTGAACAATGGGAAAAGGAATCTACAATGCTTCTTTTAGGAGACGGAGAAGGAAAGGATTCATTTTTCTCAGACTTGGAAAATAACCAGGGAGAGAAAGTGGAACAAAAAAAGAAAGACGGGGATAGCGATTATTCCTCTCTCTTCGAATGATAAAAGAGCCCTTTACGAAGGGCTTTTTTTATTTCGAGCCCCTTCCTCCGGCTCCAAAAATCACACTTACTCCCAATAAGAACCCAAAATTATACCAGCCCCCATTATTGCAAATAGAATAAATCGTAACCTCATCATCAAATAGACTGACGATAAAGGTAAAGGGAGAGATAAACCCATGTATCAAACCATTCCAAAATCCATCCTTTTCTTCTAAAATGCACTCTGCTGCCTGGATGTTTTCAGCGCAAGACGCCAAAGTCACCAACATAGCGGCAAATATTAAAAGCTTACCTAATTGTTTCATGATATTCGTTTGTCATAATTTAAGACATTTCCGAATCAAACGAAAGTCTGAATCTTTTCTATTCTGTATTTTGGGTAAATGGTACATCCAACATTTACGATAGAAGGTCAAATTGTAGATATCATTCATGAGAAAATCTACAATGGCAGAATTACAGTCCACAACGGAAACATTCAACGTATTGAACCTGCGGCTGAAATAAATGCTCATCACTACATATTGCCTGGTTTTATTGATGCGCACATTCATATTGAAAGCTCCATGCTGGTTCCATCCGAGTTTGCCAGGATTGCCACGCAACACGGAACAGTAGCTACCGTTTCAGATCCTCATGAAATAGCAAATGTATTAGGTGTAGATGGGGTTATGTTCATGCTTCAAAATGGATCTAAAGTGCCTTTCCATTTCAATTTTGGAGCCCCTTCTTGTGTGCCGGCGACTTCCTTTGAAACGGCCGGCGCAAGATTAGGTATTGATGATTTAAAGACACTGTTGAAACGGCCAGATATTAAATATCTGTCGGAAATGATGAATTGGCCGGGTGTATTACATGAAGACCCGGAAGTGATGGCAAAAATACAGCTGGCCCACTCGTTACAAAAGCCCGTAGATGGCCATGCTCCGGGATTGAGAGGAAAAGAGGCTCAAACCTATATAGAGGCGGGGATCAGCACCGATCATGAATGTTACACCCACGAAGAAGCCGCTGAAAAGCTTTCTATGGGTATGAAAATCCTTATCCGTGAAGGAAGTGCAGCAAAAAATTACAACGCTTTGCACAAGTTGATAGATGACCACCATGATCAAATGATGTTTTGTTCTGACGATAAGCATCCGGATGAACTCTTAGAAGGTCATATCAATAAATTGGTACAGCGTGCACTCAATGATGGCCATGAGCTCTTTAAAGTTTTGCGTATGGCTTGCCTCAATCCAATACAGCATTATCAGCTAGAACACGGTATGCTGAGAGAAGGAGATTCCGCCGATTTTATTGTAATGGACGATATCCAAAATGGAAAGGTCTTGTCTACCTATATCTCAGGCTCCTGTGTTTATGAAAATGGACAGGGTAAGATTCAAAGAATAGTATCTGAACCCATCAACCATTTTCAAGCACCCATGGTGACGAAAAATCGTCTGAAATGTACTAAAGAAGCTGACCGTTTGAAGGTCATTCAGGTACATGATGGAGAGTTGATCACTTCCAGTTACGATACAGAGCCGAAAGAAAAAGACGGATATGTTGTACCGGATCTAACGAAGGATGTATTGAAACTGGTTGTAATGGAAAGATATTCTTCAGAGGGAATCCTTTCCTTGGGGTGGATTCATGGTTTTGGCTTGAAAAAAGGAGCCATTGCCAGCACTGTAGCTCATGACTCTCATAACATCATTGCTTGTGGCACGAACGATCAGGATTTGGTCAGATCCATCAATGAGTTGGTAATGTTAAAAGGAGGAATAGCCGTGGTTGAAGGAGAAACAATTCAAAGTATGCCTTTGGAAGTAGGAGGTCTTATGAGTACACTGGACTATCAAACGGTAGCTGATCATTATCAAACTATGGATGCTTCCGCAAAATCATTGGGCAGTAAGTTGTCTGCTCCCTTCATGAGTTTATCATTTATGGCCTTATTGGTCATTCCTGAATTAAAACTTAGTGATAAAGGACTTTTCGATGGAAATGTTTTTGATTTTTGCAGTATGTTCCATTCCTAATTCAACACAAAAGAAGAATACCTTGGCAATCATAGGAGCAGATATCAACGAAGCAAAACGTATCCTGGTCAAAGGAGACTTGGTAGCTATTCCGACAGAAACGGTTTATGGTTTGGCCGGAAATGGATTAAATCAATCAAGCCTGCAAGAAATCTTCAAAGTTAAAAACAGGCCTACCTTTAATCCACTCATTTTACATGTGGGTAGAATGGAACAAGTCACAGAACTAGTGCAAGACATCCCTTCCCCTTTGCTCCGGTTAATGGAGCATTTCTGGCCCGGTCCCTTAACGGTCTTGCTCAGAAAATCAGATAGAGTACCGGATATAGTAACTGCAGGTTCTGACAGAGTCGCGATTCGAATGCCAAATCATCCTCTTAGTCTCCAATTATTAAGATCTCTGGATTTTCCTGTTGCAGCACCCTCTGCCAATCCTTTTACATATATCAGTCCCACTTTACCCGAGCATGTCGATAAAATGCTGGGAGATCAAATAGCGTATATTTTGGATGGCGGGGCTTGTTCAGCAGGCTTGGAATCCACCATTGTAGGCATGGAAGAAGGAAAGGTGAAAATAGCGAGAAAAAAAGATCTCGTATGGCTTAAAAAATTTCGAAATTCAAAACAAGACCAGGCGGATATAGAGAA
>CAZGGG010000005.1:4987-59391 GCA_964525165.1 uncultured Saprospiraceae bacterium
TATCGTTATGGAGCCTTGTCCGTTGAGGAAATACAATCAATCATAAAAGGAGCGGTATTACTGCCAAAGGAAACTGATTCCATTCAAGGACCCGGGCAGCTTAAACTGCACTATGCGCCTCATACTCCTACCCTTCTGTTTGAGCGAGAAACGCTCTCGATAGAAGAATTTAAAAACAAACGTGTAGGTATTATCAACTTTGCGGAAGCATACCCCGGCCGCACCCAATGGGAACAACGAATATTAAGTAGATCAGGAAATCTAAAAGAAGCCGCCGCTCAATTGTATCAAATCATGCATGAAATGGACCAAATGGACTTGGACCTCATCTTAATTGAGAGACTCCCTGATACTGAATTAGGGAAAACAATGAATGACAGATTAGAAAGAGCTTCCAGTAAATAATACGCGATGAATCCAAACGAGATCGAACTGCACAGAGGAAATAGTTTATTGGCCAAAACACAAGATTATTTAGGTGAATTTGTATATGGTGGTATCGATGGCTGTGTCACCACCTTTGCGGTCGTTTCAGGCGCAGTTGGGGCTCAATTAGACAGCTCTGTTATCATCATCCTGGGCTTTGCGAATCTATTTGCAGACGGCTTTGCCATGTCGATCGGTGCTTATCTATCTACAAAATCAGAAATAGAGAACTACAAGAAGCATAAGGATATCGAATACTGGGAAGTGGATCATATGCCGGAAAAAGAAAAGGAGGAAATTCGAGAAATATACGCTGCAAAAGGTTTCAAGGGGGAACTCCTGGAACAAGTGGTTGACCAGATTACTTCAGATAAAGACAGATGGGTGGACACGATGATGAAAGAAGAGCTAGAAATGGCGAAGGAATCCAAATCCCCATTTAGAATTGGTTTAGTCACCTTTGTGAGTTTTTTGTTGATCGGATTCATACCCTTGGGGGTCTATGTGGTCGATTATACCATCGGATTCCCGGGTTCCTTGTTTTTATGGGCTAGTATATTGACATCCGTTGGATTTGTTTTGATAGGCATCATGAAAGCTTATGTCACGCAAACTAAATTTCTCAGAGCCATATTGGAAACCTTGATTCTCGGTGCTTTAGCTGCGCTTGTTTCCTATTATGTTGGATTCTTTCTAGAACAGTGGATTGCTGGCTAGTATGCCTTTCGGCAAATAGGTAATCGTTGGATGTAATGCAGGGATTATGTATTTTAGGACGAAAACATGCAGCGGTTTTTTATTCTCCTTCTTTTCATCGGTCTTGGAACAACAGCAATAGCTCAAAGAGTTGACCCTTATGTCGATGCTCGTTACATCAAGCATGAAATTAAAAACAGAGCTTTAACACCTGAACAAATAGCATGGGTGAAAGCTAGCACAGAGCGGTCAGACACCTTCGATATACTACATTATGATATCGCATTGGATTTGCTTCGTTTTGAATCTTCCATTTTGGCCGGCGACACACGCGTAGACTTTAGAGCAAAGATGAATGATCTGAACAAGATTAACCTAGATCTTGAAGGGCTCGAAGTTTCTGAAGTGACAGATCCCTTAGGCAATGTCCTCAATTACGAACATGAAGGCCCCTTATTAACAGTTTTTCTTGATACGACTTTAAACAGCGGACAGGAATACTCTGTACGCGTAAAATATGAAGGCACGCCCATTACGTGTCCTTCCGGGTTTGGAGGCTTTTATTTTGAAGATGGGTATGCTTACAACCTAGGAATCGGTCTGGCAGCCAGTCCTCACAATTTTGGAAGAGCATGGTTTCCCTGCTTTGATAACTTCGTCGAAAGGTCAACCTACACCTATCGATTAACTGCACATAATGGAAGGACGCCTTATGGTTTAGGAACGCTTACAGAAGAAAATAATTTAGGGGGCGACACGATCCAACGCGTCTTTGAAATGATGCAACCCATTCCTACCTATCTATCTCATGTAGCGATCTCTAATTATGAAGAAGTGACCTATATGCTGCAAGGAGCCTATGGTGCTGTGCCGGTAAGACTTATTGCAAAACCTGCCGACACTTCGGACTTAAGGCGAAGTTTCAATGTACTAGGAGATGTTTTAGATTGCCTGGAATATTGGTTTGGACCTCACCCTTTCGAAATGATTGGGTTTAATATTACACCCCGAGGAGCCATGGAGCACCCCACCGGAATTGCTTATCCCATATCTTCGATTGATGGAGGAAGAACCAACTTAGGGCTGATCACACATGAACTAGCTCATCATTGGTGGGGCAATATCACCACTCTAAGTACTGAATTTGACATGTGGATTAAAGAAGGTCCTGCAAGTTATACAGAACAGCAAATTATTGAATGGATTGAAGGCCCGGAGGCTTTCGAGCAAGCCATTAAGGCCAATAATGTGAACATGATTACTACTGCTCACATAGCTGATGAAGGATATTGGCCGTTGAGTCCAATGCCAGATGCATGGACTTATGGAAGAACCACCTATGACAAAGGAGCTGCTATGATTCATAACCTTCGATCTTATTTGGGTGATTCTTTATTCAGATCAGGCATGCAAACAGTACTGGAGGAACGGGCTTACGAAAGTATCAATGCCGGTGAACTCAGGGATGAACTCATTCAAGCTACTGGTTATGATCTGACAGACTTTTTTGACAATTGGATTTTTTCACCCGGTTGGAGTGATTTTTACGTATCCTCCTTCCAAACTGCAGTTTCAGGATCTGAGGTTGATGTAAATGTGACCATCGAACAAGGATTATATGCGACGGACCAAATGCATCAAAATGTTCCTCTAAAAGTAGCTTTTGTGAAAAATGGAGAAGAACCGATCATCAGGGATCTAATGGCTTCTGATTCCGTAACAGAAGCAGACTTCAAGCTTCCGTTTGCTCCCGATTTTATTTTTACTAATCCCGACAATCACTTAAATCTTGCAAGTGCCGGAGATCTTTACTGGATTGATTCTGATTTCAATGACCGACTTGCATTTACCAATTGGAGACTACAAGCAGAAGGTGTTGCAGAACGTTTCCCTTTCCAGATTACCCACCACTTTATTGCTCCTGAACAAGCAGTACCGGATACCGTTCCCTTTCGACTTTCCACAAGGCATTTTTGGAGTGTAGAAGCAAGCGATATTTCAGGCGAACTATCAGCAAGGGTCGATTATTCGGGTGTCAGAGAATCTGATATTGATTATGAGTTGACGTCAGAAACTGAAGACAGCATTATTCTAGTTTATCGACCTGACGGAGCTTCTCCTTGGTTAGAGTATCCGTACTATACAAAACAAAAAATCCTTCCCAATGACGGGAAAGGAGTGATGATCCTAGATCAGATTCTCCCTGGGCAATACACTTTTGCGAACGGTCCGAGTGGAATCTTTGTAGAGGCTAAAAACGCTACTTTGGATTTAGCCGTATTCCCGAACCCCGTGACTCATGAAGTGGTGATAGATTTAACTGGTATCGGCATTACAGAGGAAGCGAAAGTTCAAATCATAAACGCTTCCGGCAGCATTATACAAGAGTTAAGTTTCCCTCAGGGAAAAGAGTTCTTCAGGATTCCTGTAGCATCGATGAGTCCAGGTAACTATTGGATTTTGCTCAATACGGCTGACAAATCCTACCAGGCTCAAATTATCAAGATATAAGCAAACTACCCTACTATCATAATAACGATATATGTATCAAGTTTGGCGAAAGCATAGTCAGGAGGAAATCAAAAAGAGAGTCTTTGAAGCTTTGGAAAAGAATATTAATTACGTTGAAGAAGAAGTACTAGGTTTACCGGCCAGTTTTCTGGACGAAAAGGTGTTTCATCAGGACGCCAGTTTCTTAGATGATGCTCCTTTTTTATCAACCATGCTCAAAAACCCGAACCATATCGGGTGCCACACCCTGGGAGAATCCGAGCATTTTTTTCAAGGCACTCAGGCCATAGAAAAAGAAGCCATTGATATTTGTGCACTGGATATCCTTAAGGGTCAGGCGGGTCAATTCGATGGCTATATCGCTTCAGGTGGAACAGAAGCCAATGTTCAAGCAATATGGATCTATAGAAACTATTTTTTGAGAGAAAAAAATGCTTACTTAGACCAAATAGCCATTCTATGCAGTAATGATAGTCATTACTCCATGGACAAAGCCGGCAATCTGCTTCACATTGATGTATTCAAAGTTCCTGTAAACCCAAAGGACAGAAAAATCGATTCCAGCGACATACAATCTGTTCTTGACCAAGCTATGAAGAAAGGCAAGTCCTACTTCATTGTGGTTGCAAATATGATGACCACCATGTTTGGTTCTGTGGATGACCCGAATCAGTATGTAGAAGCTTTGACCGGAAAGGGACTAGAATTTAAACTGCATATTGACGGAGCCTATGGGGGTTTTTACTTTCCATTTGCAAACACAGACCACCAATTATCTTTTGCCAATCCACATGTCACTTCCGTTACTTTAGATGCTCATAAAATGGCACAAGCGCCCTATGGTACGGGAATATTTCTTATTCGCAAAGGTTGGATGCAATATGCTAACACTAAAGAAGCTAGTTATGTAGAAGGTCAGGATTACACCTTATCAGGCAGTCGCTCAGGTGCGAACGCCATAGCTGTATGGATGATTCTAGTGAAGCATGGTCCCTTTGGGTGGAAAGAAAAGATATTTATTCTACAAAAAAGAACGGATTGGTTTTGTAAGGAAATGGACCAATTGGAAGTGGAATATTTTAGAGATCCCCATTCAAATATTATTACCCTAAAAGCAGATGTCATTCCAGCCGAAATAGCCTCTTCTTTTGGGCTAGTCCCGGATAAACATGACCACCCACAATGGTATAAAATTGTCGTTATGGAACATGTAACAATAGAAAAGCTTATTCCCTTAGTAGAGGCTCTTAAAAAGCATGTGAAGAGTGTAACTGCTTAATATTACTTTTGGGGCAGTAGGTTTAATCCCTTTCCTAATTCTAACATGTATTGATAGGCCGATGCGTGATCGTTTGGAATATCACCATCTAAGATGGCTTCCCTAATGGCTGTCTTAATAATACCAACTTCCTTGGAAGGCCGAATATTAAACGTACTCATAATCTCCTCCCCATCAATCGGTGGCTGCCAGTTACGCAAGCGATCTTTTTCTTCTACTTCGACAATCTTATCCCTCAAGCGCTCATAATTATTAAGATAGCGTTTGACTCGTTTGGGATTTTTAGACGTAATGTCTGCCTCACAAAGAATCATTAGATCATCGATATCATCACCCGCTTCAAACAACAATCTCCTGACAGCGGTATCCGTAATATCTTCCTTAGTAAGACTTATAGGCCGTAAATGCAAGCGAACCAATTTCTGCACGTATTTCATCTTTTGATCTAATGGCAGACGCAAACGCTTAAATATTTTAGGTACCCACCGAGCACCCACTGCTTCATGCCCGTGAAAAGTCCACCCATTATCCTTTTCGAATCTTTTCGTAACCGGTTTAGCGATATCGTGCAAAATAGCGGCCCATCGCAACCACACATTCGATGTGTTTTTCGAAATATTATCCAATACTTCCAAGGTATGGTAAAAATTATCCTTATGGCCTATCCCATTTATTACCTCGAATCCTCTCAGTTTTTCCATTTCAGGAAAGAAACGTTTGAGCAAGTGGGTCTTGGAAAGCAATACAAACCCAACAGAAGGCTGAGGCGCAAGAATTATTTTTTGAAGTTCCTGGGCAATTCTTTCTTTCGAGATGATATCCAATCGATGAGCATTATCCCGGATTCCTTTATAAGTGGTAGCTTCTATTTGAAACCCGAGTTGAGTGGCAAAACGGATGGCCCTCATCATTCGCAATGGGTCATCCGAAAATGTTTTCACAGCATCTAAAGGAGTTACAATCCTTTTTTCCTCAAGATCTTTCAAGCCATCAAAAGGATCGATAATTTTTCCAAAATCATCTTTTTGGAGGCTCATCGCCATCGCATTAATGGTGAAATCTCTCCGATTCTGATCGTCCTCCAAGGATCCCGGACTAACGGTGGGTTTTCTTGAATGTTCTGCATAGGATTCCTTTCTAGCTCCCACAAATTCTAATTCCCATTGATCAGACTTGATCATCGCTGTACCAAAACGCTGAAACAAATGTACTTGAGGTTGTCCCGGGAGTTTGGCCGCCACCTTTTGAGCCAGTAACAAACCATCTCCGACACAAACAATATCTACATCTCCTTTTGCATCTCTGCCTAATATTCGATCTCTTACATATCCACCAACCAAATATGCAGGTACTTGAATAGATGCAGCAGCGTCTCCAATCAGATTAAAAAGCTCCTTTTCCTCTTTGTGTAAAGGTAAAATGTCCATAAATGCTATAGTACAGCCTCTTCGGATGAGTAATATGTCCGAAGGGATTCTAGAGTCTCAAATAAATATTCAGGATCATGAGACGTCACTAATTCAGTCCTGAATTTCTTTATCCCGGGGTACCCTTTAAAATAATTCGTGTAGTGTCTTCTCATTTCCAGCACTCCTAAGGTCGTCCCTTTCCATTCTAATGAGTGAGCCAAATGCTGACGTGCTGCATCTACTCGTTCATCAATGCTTGGAGGAGGTAATAATTCCCCTGTTTTGATATAGTGTTTTATCTCTCTGAATATCCAGGGATAGCCAATGGAGGCGCGGCCAATCATAACACCATCCACTCCGTAACGATTCTTGTATTCAACAGCCTTCTGAGGACTGTCAATATCTCCATTCCCAAAAACAGGAATCTTCATTCGAGGATTATTTTTCACATCGGCAATCAAACTCCAGTCAGCCTCTCCTTTATACATTTGCTTCCGTGTCCGTCCATGGATTGAAATAGCTTGGATCCCAACATCTTGAAGCCTTTCTGCCACTTCTACGATATATTTTGTCTGATCATCCCAACCTAAACGAGTTTTAACGGTTACCGGAAGCTTTGTGGATTTCACGACTGCTTCTGTGAGTTTGACCATGGCATCGATATCCCTCAAGATACCCGCCCCCGCATTCTTACAAACCACTTTTTTAACCGGGCATCCATAATTTATGTCCAAAACTTCCGGCTGTGCCTCTTCTACAATCTCGGCCGCCTGCATCATGGAGTCTATCTCTGCTCCAAAAATCTGAACACCGATGGGGCGCTCCTCAGGATAGATGTCAAGCTTTTGGACGCTTTTGTCTGCATCCCGGATGAGACCTTCTACACTAACGAACTCTGTATACATCATATCGCATCCCTGCTCCTTACACAGAGCCCTGAAAGGAGGATCGCTTACATCCTCCATCGGAGCAAGTAAAAGTGGAAACTCCCCTAAGCTCACATCACCAATCTTAACCATTACAACGATATTTTGTGCAAAAATAACAGAACTGAAGGATTCTTTGAACGGATTCCATCATATGTATGTCTTTACACAAGACAAACAAGAAAAAAGAAAATCTTCAAGAGTCAAATCCCGATAGAGTTGAATCTAATTTCTATTTTCACAGCATACCATAAAAGATAATCACGAACTATGCTTACAGGGGTAATCATCACCTTCATATTAGGATATGTTGCTATAGTATTCGAACACCCGCTCAGATTGGATAAAACAGTACCGGCCCTGATGATGGGCGCTTTATGTTGGGCTTTTATCTCCATGGGGCATTTAGAGGTATATGATCACCATATGCATGAAGCAGAGATTGGAGATGTATTACTTCATCATTTGGGTAAGACAGCTGAAATCTTGATATTTTTAATTGGAGCGATGACCATTGTCGAGCTCATTGATTTACATAAAGGATTCTCGGTAATCACCAATAGGATTCGAACGACGAGCAAAAAGAAAATGCTTTGGATTATTTGCATCTTGGCATTCTTCCTTTCTGCAACTCTAGACAATTTGGCATCCACTATTGTCCTTGTTTCTCTGCTACGAAGGCTGGTACCTCTAAAGAGTGAGCGTTTGTGGTTTGTCTCAATGGCTGTCATTGGAGCTAATGCCGGGGGAGCTTGGTCTCCTATCGGGGATGTTACTACAACTATGCTATGGATTGGCGAAAAAGTATCCACTTTAGGTTTAATTGAAAACCTGGTACTTCCTTCATTGGCTTGTGTCGTCGTTCCTGTAGTGATTGCTGGTTTTACGAAACCCTTTGAAGGGCATATTACACCTAACGAAGTAGATCACGACAGAGAAATTTCTAGAGAACATTTGCTGTCATCTAAAACGATGCTATTCGTCGGAATTGGTGGCTTGGTATTTGTTCCAATATTCAAAACCATTACCCATCTCCCTCCTTATGTCGGAATGATGCTCTCCTTAGGTTTAGTCTGGTTAGTTTCAGAATATATTCGGCCTGAAGAGAACTTCAGTGAAGAGAAAAGGCATCAGTACTCTGCCCACAAAGCGCTATCTAAGATCGAAATGGGATCTATTCTATTCTTCTTGGGTATTCTTTTAGGAGTAGCTTCGTTGGAATCGTTGGGGATTCTTCAGAATTTAGCAGAATCCCTGGATCGTATGCTCCCCAACCGGGATTTAGTAGTCATGCTTCTCGGTGTGTTTTCAGCTCTGATTGATAATGTTCCTTTAGTTGCAGCTTCGATGGGGATGTATAGCGAGCCCATAGATGCTAAGCTATGGCACTTTATAGCTTTCTCTGCTGGTACCGGCGGAAGTATGCTCATCATAGGTTCAGCGGCGGGTGTGGCCGCTATGGGAATGGAGCGCATCAACTTTATTTGGTATCTGAAAAATATCGGCTGGTTAGCTTTTGTCGGATTTTTATCTGGATGTGGGGTCTACTTGGCACTGGCGACTGTACTGCATTAAACTAGGATAGTTCAAACTGCTCCAGGTGATGCTGTGTATGCACTTGATGGAAGCGCAACCATTCTTGATAATCTAATGGGCCAAATACCGGATGTACAAGCTTGTCTTGTGGATGTTCTTCAAATTGCATTTTGAATTTCTGTACCGCTTTTCTCAGAGCCAATTTTGCTGCCTCTAAAGAATCAAACCTTAAAGGAGAAAGACCGGAAGGCATAGCCGGCGATTGAGTATTAGGCTTAAACGCAAATTCAGGTGACCGAAACCAATTGTAATACTTTTCGACTTGAGCTGTATCAGGATGCTTTACATTCACTTTTCCGGCTGAAATAAGAAAGATTCCTCCCAAATGCTCAATCATGTGCTGTGGAGTCATTTGGCCAAAAACTGGCTTTCGATTTTCATCTAATTTATTAATGATGGCACTTAATTCTGTAAATAAAAACTTTTCTGTAGTGTTCATATCCTAATGATTCATGATGGCAATGTGTCCTTCTCGTCTTTGATCTGCAGAAGCAAAATATCTATCTCCTGTTTTATATACTGCATTCACACCTCCAAAAAATAAAGAATGTCCTTTCCACTGTTTTTTCTCTCCTTCGAATGGGATAGATTGAATATCTAAAGGATATTCGGCATGGAGTGTATGCGGCGTCGCATGAATACGCGGAAGCTTATTGATGGTGTCTAAGTTCACTTGAGGATAAGAACTTAAAAAATCAATAATATAACTACTTAACACATAAGGTATCCTGCCAGCCCCTCCCGTTCCCAGAACTAGTAAATCACCATTTTTCATTTCTAAAATGACCGGAGTCATCATGGAATTTAATCTTCGTCCCGGAACCCAGGAATGCAAGTCTCCGGGCAAGAGCGCAAGTTCACCAAGCATATTATTTAAATGAATTTGAGATCCCGGTAAAAAAAGGCCGCTCCCCTCACCCAGACTAATGGTCAAACTCACTGCATTTCCGGAAGGGTCAATAATGCTAAAATGAGAAGTAGCTCCTCTTTTATTAGGTAAAGGCAGTCTTCCTGTTTTTAAAGCATTCGTTAAAGAGGCTTCCTCTTTTTGAATCTTAGCAACCTTATGAAATAGGTTGGCCAAGTCATGAATTCGCATTTCTCTTTGAGTGTCTAAACTCTTGAAATGAGACAAGATCGTTTCCAAAATCATTCCTCCTAAAAAAGGAGCCCCAACTGTCGATATTTGAGTCTGCCGAAAATGAAATGTTCTACCTGCAGATCTTTCAACCTTATAATCTTCAAAATCTTTTCGACTCAGCAAGCCCCCTTGCTCTTTATGAATTTGGTCGACCAGAGCCGCTATTTCTCCTTGATAAAATAAATCCGGGCCTTCAATGGCTAGAATTTCCATAAAATCTGCAAGTTCTGGCATTTTAATGGTCTCCCCCACGGATTTGATACGACCTTCTTTGCCAAAAATAGCCTGACCTCTTTCATGCAAGAGAAAAATCTTTTCTAGTAAACTCAGGTCATACTGTTGAAACTGATTGAGCGCTACACCTTCTTTCATTTTTAGAATAGCAGGCTCAAACAATTCCTTCATGCCCATAGTGCCAAACTCTTCCTGAAGGGCATACATGCCCGCAATAGTACCCGGAACAGCTGTGCTTGCATTCCCGGCGTAAAAGGTCTCCTGATCATCACCAAAATCAACAATCACCTCTTCATAGTGCACTCGCTCCATGGGCTTCTTTTCCATGGGAGTCTGACAGAAAAAATCAAAACTCCTGGCCTTCTGACCAGCAAATTTCACACTTGCAAATCCACCCGCACCAGGACTGGCCATCGCAGGTTCTGCAATAAACATCATGGCTAATGCAGCAATAGAGGCATCTACTGCATTGCCTCCTGCTTTCATCACCTCCAAAGCGGTCTGACAAGTTAAGTCATGCCCACCTGAAACAACAGCTGATCTGTCAGAGGGCATCAATCCATCGTTTTTGGATGCACCAAATCCATTTCTTCAATCAAATGACCGGCACCCGCAAATTTATCAATGATGAATAAAATATATCTCGCGTCCACCATAATGTTCCTGCACAATCGAAGGTCATAGTAGTAGTCACTCATTGTACCTTCCCATACCCGGTCAAAATTTAATCCAATCAGATTTCCATGCGCATCGATGGCAGGGCTACCGCTATTACCTCCTGTGGTATGATTAGAGCCAATGAAACAAACCGGCATCTTGCCATCCTCTGCATAAGCTCCAAAATCTTTCTGTTCATACAATTCAATCAAACGCTCCGGAACATCAAACTCATAATCGCCCGGCACATATTTTTGCATCACTCCATCCAAATAAGTCTGATGTAAATATTTCATTCCATCACGAGGAGCATAACCATTTACCTGACCATATGAAACACGAAGTGAAGAATTTGCGTCCGGATAGATTCTATGATCATCCATAAATACCTCCATTTGCCCTTTCATATAGTGCCGTTGTAAACTATCCAAGGGTGCCTGAGATCGGATCAGGCCATCCCGAATCTCGTCCTCATATACCGTTCGAAATTCACTGAATAAAATGACCAAAGGATCGTTTCTCATATGTTCTACCGCTTTCCCAGCATCTTCATTGAGCCACTCAAGGATTTTACCGGATGCGATACCCGAAGCACTATAAGATGCTGTTATCACTTTGTCAATCTCATTCGAATTCTCTTTAAGAATGTCAGGATGATAGGCTTCATCCATAAGTTCTTCATATGCTTTCATCAAGGTGACGGCCACCTTCTGATCTACTTTGCCATTATAATCTTTATACAGATTTACTAAATATGGTTGCAAACGGCCTTTAAAGGAAGAATAAGCTTCCTCTCCCGTTTCATCATAGTATTCTACAAGTCTTTTAATATAACCGGCGACCCTTAACCCCTCAATATTTCTTGAAATAATTTCAGAGAAAACGGCATCAGCTTTTCGATATGGTAGTGAAGCCCGATATACTTCTTCTAAGGCATCCAAAGTATGTGCATAAGTTTCCTTTAAGGATGGACTCTTTTTAATGCGCTTCTGGAAGTCTTCTTCCATCATCCGAATGTTTTCGACCGCCCCGGTGGAACTTAAACCTAAGTTCTCACCTTGCCATTTCTTCCAATAATTAGCGATGCTCGCAAACTTTGAAGCGTATTGTATTTTGACGGCAGGATCCGCTTTCATTTCGGCATCAAGTACTTTCAAAGATCTATCGCGTACTTCTATACGAGCAGGATTAATATCTTCTACCAATTGCTCCACAGCGATAGCCGGCAAGTATTCGTCTGTGCTACCCGGAAAACCAAATACCATGGTAAAGTCTCCCGGTTGTACACCATCCAGGGATACCGGAAGATGATGCTTAGGCACAAATGGGATATTTTCTTCTGAATAATTCGCTGGTTCATTGTTAGGTCCGGCATAGATTCTGAATAGTGCAAAATCCCCTGTATGTCGTGGCCAAACCCAGTTATCCGTATCAGCGCCAAACTTACCTATGCTGGAGGGTGGTGCACCGACCAATCGAATATCATTATAGCGCACTGTTTTAAAGGCATAAAACTGATTCCCTTTGTAGAAGGACTTTACCTCAATCGCTTCAAACTCAGATAGCTGATCAAACTGTTCTTCAAAGGTCTTGATATTTGCCTGAATCACTTGACTCCTTTCCTTCTCTGTCATTGACTGGTCAACACCATTAAGGATTAGATCTGTTACGTCTTGAATCTCCTCAATAAAGCGAACAAATAAACCTTCGTTAGGAAGCTCTTCTGATGTATTCATAGCCCAGAATCCGTTCTCCAACAAATTGTTTTCAACGGTAGAGTGCGACTGTATGGCCGAATATCCACAATGATGATTCGTTAAAACCAAACCTTCTTTAGAGATAATCTCACCTGTGCAAAATCCTCCAAAGTGAACAATCGCATCTTTTAAGCTACCTTGATTGACATTGTATATATCTGAAGCATCCATTTTCATTCCCATAGCCTGCATCTCAGACTCATTCAGTTGTTCTAACAAACTAGGAATCCACATACCCTCCTGGGCGTTCGCTTGAGAGACCCAAAAAAGTGCTACTAATGAAAGAATTAACTTTTTGACCATATCGAGTATCTATTTTAATTTCCCTCAATATAATTGAAAATCAACTTTTCTCATTTGGAAACAAAATGCTTTTGATTATTATCACGATCCTTATGAAACTTGTTTATTTGTAATATGAAGAAGCGAACGTATATACCCTTTCTCCTTTTATGTTTTTGGGGGCCCCTTTCGGCAGCAGCTCAGGGACACATCCCTATTTTCACTTCATTGAATGGTGAAGAATTGGAAGTTGCGCTTCAGGATAGCTTTCGTCCGGCAAGTGTCTTGGATTATAGCCAGGCCAGAGATACATTATTTAAGTTGATCGATAGTAGAAATGATACGGTTTACGGGATTTACAGTCACTTAGGCATCTATCTTCCCCCGGGAGAAGATCCGACTGAATTCTTATTTATGAATGGAGCATCCAACGGGATAAATACAGAGCACTCTTGGCCTAGATCAAAAGGGGCTAGAGAAGGGAATGCGAATAGCGATATGCATCACCTGTTTCCTAGTCGCACACCTGTCAATGCAGATCGTGCTTCTTTGCCTTTCGGCGAAAGTGAAGACAGCCAAACTCAAAAGTGGTACTATCAAACTGAAACCAGAAATAATATTCCCGCTGACAGAGACCTATACAGTGAATTAGGTAACCAAGTATTCGAACCCAGGGAAGCATCAAAAGGAAATATCGCACGAGCATGTTTCTACTTTTATACCATTTACCGTCAAGAAGCATTGAATGCAGATCCTGTCTTTTTTGAAACACAGAGAAGTGCTCTGTGTCAATGGCATTTGGATGACCCTGTAGACAAAGAAGAATGGGAACGTTCACAAGAAATTGCCCATTATCAAGACGGTAAGGTGAATCCTTTCATTTCAGACTGTACGCTCGCCCATAGAACCTACTGCAGTGATTTTTCAGAATGTCGTCCGGTAAGCACTTCTAAGGTATCAACAATTCAATCCTTTCAAGTATATCCAAACCCGGCCTTTGATCGATTGCACTTCAACTTAGTGGAAGTCGATCCCAATGGTCACTACTTATTGACAATAGTGAATATGCAAGGACAAATCACTTATAAAAGTTCAATAAGTGCTTGGGACCTTGCAAAGGATTGGAGATTGGGATTAAATCCCGGACTATACATTATCTATTTGAGACATCAGGAATCAGGGTCTCTATTTATGGCTAAATTCTTACAGAATTAGCGTTCCAAAAGTCGGTTTTTAATAAAGTTATCTATGAAATAATCCTTGTAGGTCTTACCTAAAGGTATTTCATCTTCTCCTATCACAACCGAATTGTGTTTAACTTCCACAATATTACTAATGTTGATAATATAGGATTTACTTACACGGACAAACCGGGTCTTATCCAACTGGTTGTAGATTGTTTTGATATTCATGGCTGTCATGATACGTGCATCTTGGGTATATACCATGACATAATCCTTCATACCCTTGATATATCGAATATCATTCAATAAAACTTTGACAAATTTCCGATCCGCCTTCAGGTAAATATGATCTTCTGTATCTTCTGTAGTTACAAAGTTTCCTTTGATCTCTGCCTTCTGTTTTAATTGGTAATATTCACGAGCCTTATTGACAGCTTTCACGAACCTTTCCAGGCGAATGGGTTTTACCAAATAATCGATGACGCCCAATTCGTATCCCTCCAAGGCATAATCAGTATAAGCAGTCGTCAAAATAGTAAGTGGTGGAACCTCCAGGGACCTTAGAAAGTCAAGTCCGGTCATACCGGGCATCTCTACATCTAAAAAGATGAGGTCTACTTCATTTTGAGTTACAAAATCTATGGCTTCCATTGGATTGCCAAATTGACCCAGCAGTTCAAGGTCATTAACCTCTTCAATATTTAAGGTCATTCCTTCTCTTGCCAAAGGCTCGTCATCAACTATGATACATTTCATCATTTTTCCAGATTTAATTGTAGTTCAACTTTATAGGTCGTCTCGGATTTTTCAATTTTTAGATCATGTTTGTTGGGGTATATGAGTTGCAATCTTCTTTTCACATTAGAGAGCCCAATCCCCCCGGATCGCTTTTCGCCCACCCTCTTGGGTCTGGGGCGTTGGTCGATACTATTAGCTATAGAAAAATATATTTGGTGATCACTTTCTATTCTAAAACGAATATCTATGTAGAAAGTATTGTCATTCGTTGCACCATGTTTGACTGCATTTTCTACAAAAGGAATAAATAAAAATGGTGCAATCATCAACTCTTTAGGACTCCCTTTCAAGCTATAATCTATGCGCGCTTCATTTCGCCGTAAGCGTTCGAGTTCAAGATAGTTCTGAAGGTATTGAATCTCATCCTTTAATTTCACATAGTCTTGCGTACAATCATACAATTGATAGCGCAGTAAGTCCGAAAGTAATAGAATCGACTCAGACGCTTGTTTTGGCCTCGTTCTCGTTTGGACGTAAATATTATTGAGTGAATTAAAAAGGAAATGAGGATTGATCTGATTCTTCAGAAACTTTAATTCTGTGGAAAGTTTTTCTGTCTCTAGCTTCCGTATCTCTCGTTGGGATTTAAGGTTTCGTCTTAACATATGTGCACCAATGGCCGTGCCTAACATAAAGGTGGTAAATGCAAAATCAGAGATAAGTTGAGAGATCGCAGCATTATCAGGCAGTGTCCCTAAGTCCGCTTCGAAGAAATTAAACTGCAAAAGGAAGCCAAATTCTATATTGATAAAAATACTGATGAGCGTGAAGGCAATATACATCCATATGCGCCCAACAATTAAATAAGAGGCGATTAAGAGATACAGGTTGAAATACACAATAAGTGCATCCATCAAAAACATCAATAAAGTTTGCAAGGGTTGTACATTCGGATAAGAAGTGACGCCTGTAAGCGAAAGAATTTCATCCAAATAAATAAACATCCAAAAGAGGATATGCAGTAAAATCCTATTGCGGTCTTCTAAAATCCAGTCCAACCTAGCCGTTGCCTGCTCCATGATGCCAAGATAAGAAGAGCTTAAAGATTTATGTCTCCTGCAAAGTGCTTCTTGTATAACGAATGATCAGCAATCTATATATGAGTTGTTAAAGCGCTGAAATACATATAACATTGAATCATAAACGACAAGGTGCTGCCTGATTTGACTACGACTTGCCGAAACCCTAGTCCTTCCCATTTTAAGTATCTTCAGAGCAGCACCTTATTTTTTCCTTCCCAATTTCTTATTTTGACCGCAGATCTAAAATATAAGGCCTGATGAGTCATAAATACACTTCTGTTCACTATCATGATTATCTGCAGTTAGACAAGTTATTAGATGCCCAAACAATGAGGTCAAAAGAGTTGGGGAATCCTGCTCATGATGAGATGCTTTTCATCATCGTCCATCAGGCATATGAATTATGGTTCAAGCAAATCATTCATGAATTAGAATCAGTTCGCTATGATTTTATGGATAATGTGGTTGATGAAACTCATATTTTTACTTCTGTAAGTCGACTCGACAGAATTACAGAAATTCAGCAACTATTAATCAAGCAAATTGAGATCATGGAAACCATGACTCCACTTGATTTTCTGGATTTTCGTTCCTATTTGTTTCCTGCCTCCGGTTTCCAAAGTCTTCAGTTTAGGAAAATTGAAGTCCTGCTAGGATTGAAAGACGAACAAAGAATCACTTATAACAATAAGCCCTATCATACCGTCTTTTCAGATGAAGCCAAAGAAGAGTTAGATCAGATTCAAAAGGAAGGTTCCCTGATTGTATGGTTAGAAAAATGGTTGGAAAGAACACCTTTCCTTGATTTCCCTGAATTTAGATTCCTTGAATTCTATCATGATGCCGTCGAGAAAATGCACCATCGTGAGCGAGAAGCCATCCAATCTTCCACCTATTTAGAAGAAGAATCCAGAGAAGCCCGAATCAAACTATTGGATAAAACGGCTGAGTACTTTGAAAAGATTCTCAATAAAGAATATCACGATCAACTCAGAAAAGAAGGAAAATGGCAGCTTTCTTATAAAGCGACCATTGCGGCTCTCTTGATTAAATTATATAATGAAGAGCCTATTTTACATATGCCAAACTTGCTACTCAACAAATTGATGGATGTCGATGAGTTATTTACCAATTGGCGGTACCGACATGCTCAAATGGTATTGAGAATGTTGGGACGCAAAACCGGTACCGGCGGTTCCTCCGGATACGAATACCTGAAAGATACCGCCAAGAAACATCAAATATTTACAGATTTGCACGGTATTTCAACGCTTCTCATCCCGAGATCTGAGCTACCTGAACTACCCGCAAGCTTGAAAAAGGAACTTGGCTTTTACTTTAGTACTAAATAATTATGATCGAGATTCTACATTATATAGATGGAGCATTGGTGCCCTCTAAAAGTGCATTAACGATAGACAATCTAGATCCGTCAACAGGATTGGTATATTCCAAAATTGCCAGAGGCTCCGCAACAGAAGTAGGTCAAGCTGTTAAAGCGGCGCAAAAAGCATTTCCGGAATGGAGCCAAAAATCAGCGATCGAGCGCTCCGCCATCCTGCATAGAATTGCTGACCTCATTGCCGAGCAAAGTCAAAGCCTGGCAGCTGCAGAAAGTCAGGACAATGGGAAACCCGTCTCTCTTGCCCGGAAAATCGATATACCCAGAGCAGAGCAGAATTTCAGGTTTTTCGCTAATATCATCGTGGCTTTTGAATCGGAAGCTCATAGCATGCCGGATGCCATCAACTACACTACCCGCAAACCCTTAGGCGTAGTGGGCTGCATTTCTCCCTGGAACTTGCCGCTCTATTTATTCAGCTGGAAGATAGCCCCGGCCTTGGCAGCCGGCAATACAGTGGTCGCTAAACCAAGTGAAATTACTCCTTACACAGCTTTCCTTCTGTCTAAAATCTGCCAGGAAGCCTTTTTGCCGAAAGGCGTATTAAATATCGTCCATGGATTTGGACATGAAACCGGTCAAGCTATCGTGGAGCATCCTGATATTAAAGCGATTTCATTTACCGGTGGAACCCAAACCGGAAAAAAGATTGCTGCAACCGCTGCTCCTATGTTCAAAAAATTATCCCTAGAATTAGGGGGTAAAAACCCCAATATCATTTTCGAGGATGCTGACATAGAGGAAGCTATATCGACAAGTATCAGGTCCTCTTTCGCCAACCAAGGAGAAATCTGTTTGTGTGGTTCCAGAATTCTCATCCATACCTCCATTTATGAAGCTTTTAAAGAAGCTTTTGTTCAAAAGGTTGATGCATTGAAAGTTGGGGACCCTAAAGAGGATTCCAATTTCATGGGTGCCATTGTTTCCGAAGACCACTATCATAAAATTCTTTCCTATATCCAACTGGCTAAAGAAGAAGGAGGTGTTATTTTAAGTGGAGGAAACAGCCTCAAACCCGAAGGTCGATGTGCAAATGGTTTTTTTATCAGGCCTACTGTCATTGAAGGTTTAGATCAACAATGCAGAACAAATACCGAGGAAATATTCGGTCCTGTTGTTACGCTCCAACCCTTCTCAAATGAAGAGGAGGCCATAATGAAAGCCAATGCGGTGCAATATGGTTTGAGCGCTAGTATTTGGACGCAAAACCTTCAAAGAGCTCATAGAGTAGCAGACCAGCTAGAAGCAGGCGTCATATGGGTTAATACATGGCTACATAGAGATTTGCGAACTCCTTTTGGTGGCACCAAAAGTTCAGGCGTAGGACGAGAAGGCGGGAAAGAAGCTTTAAGATTCTTTACAGAGGCAAAAAACATTTGTATCAAATACTAGATAGAGGAACCCTCAATCGAAAAACTTTTACATACGGCAAGTTTGACATAATGATTCAATTAAAACAACAAGCAATAGAAAACGACCATCAGGATCCTTTAGGTCATAAAAGAGCAGATTTTCACTTACCCCTCACTCCTTCAGGTGATCCATACGTGTACTTTTGTGGTAATTCATTGGGGTTGCAACCTAAAAATGTCGCAAACTATATACAGCAGGAACTGAATGATTGGAAAAATTTAGGTGTAGAAGGTCATTTCCACGCTAAGAATCCTTGGATGCCCTATCATGAATTTTTAACAGAGCAAATGGCAGAAGTGGTAGGTGCTAAACCTATTGAGACCGTTGTGATGAATAGCCTTACGGTTAACCTCCATCTGTTAATGGTTTCTTTTTATCGACCCAGCACCGAACGTTATAAAATCCTCATTGAAAAAAATGCCTTTCCGTCAGACCAGTATGCCGTGAAAAGTCAGCTAAAGTTCCACGGATTCTCTCCGGATGAAGCACTTTTAGAGCTTCCGCCTTCCGAGGGTAAGGCCTATACGGAAACGCAAGATATTATGGACTTCCTTGATAAACATGGGAATGAGATTGCCTTGGTGCTCATAGGTGGTGTGAACTACTATAGTGGTCAATATTTCCCACTGAAGGAGATTACTGAAAAAGCACACAAAATGGGTGCTGTGGTAGGATTTGATCTGGCACATGCAGCAGGTAATATCGACTTGAAACTTCATGATACAAATGCAGATTTTGCTGCATGGTGCTCCTACAAATATCTAAACAGCGGCCCCGGTGGACTATCCGGGATCTTTGTCCATGAGCGGCATGCGCATGACTTTGAGCTGCCTAGATTTGCCGGATGGTGGGGACATGATAAACAATCAAGGTTTAAAATGCCACCCGACTTTATTCCAGAAGCAGGTGCAGAAGGCTGGCAGATGAGCAATCCACCTATATTAGCTATGGCTGCTCTGAGAGCGAGTTTGGAACATTTTGCAGAAGTAGGAATGTCGGCCTTACGGCAAAAATCCCTTCGGCTGACTTCCTTCCTGGAGCGCTGTTTACATGAAGTCTTATCAGATAAAGTGCAAATCATTACTCCTACCGATCCTAATAACAGAGGGTGCCAGTTAAGTTTGCGGATCAAAGACGGCGATAAAAAAGTCTTTGAACGACTTACAGCTAAAGATGTTATTGCTGATTGGAGAGAACCGGATGTAATTCGCGTAGCACCCGTACCCATGTATAATTCATTCATGGATGCCTATGAATTTGCAGCACGTTTGAAAGAAGCTTTAGAAGAATAATAATATGAAAAAAAGAAAGATCGCAGTAGTCGGAGCAGGATTATGTGGTACACTCCTAGCCGTTCACTTAGCGAGGAAAGGACACGAAATACATCTTTTCGAAAGAAGAGGTGACTTACGAAAAGAAGAGGTGGATGGTGGTCGATCTATCAATCTAGCGCTTTCAGACAGAGGCCTACAAGCACTTTCTTTAGTGGGTATGGACCAAATCATCAAAGAAGAGGTTATTCCCATGCAAGGACGTATGTTACATGACAGGAAGGGGGAATCTCGCTTCAGTCCTTATTCAGGCAGATCCGGAGATTATATCAATTCAGTGTCTCGAGGAGGTTTGAATGCTGCTCTTCTGGATCTTGCAGATCAGGAAGCCACCTTAACTACATATTACAATCATGCCTGTCTGAATTATGAATGGGCAAACAATGAGCTTACATTCAAGACAGCCGGAGGAATTAAAAAGTCAGATACCTTTGACCATGTTTTTGGTACTGATGGTGCAGGTTCTGCTATTCGTCAAACTTTCATGAGAAATGGTAATCGAATTAGGTTTGATTATCAACAAAAATACCTGACGCATGGTTACAAAGAGCTTGAATTTCCCGCCTCTGACAATGGAGGGTTTCGCGTAGAAAGCAATGCTTTACACATTTGGCCGCGCGATGAATTTATGATGATTGCATTACCGAATCTAGATCACAGCTTTACGGTCACTCTTTTCCAAGACTTTAAGGGTGAGAACGGATTTGATAAGTTGCAAGAAGATCATCACATTCAGACATTTTTTAAGGAAGCCTTTCCGGATGCTATACCTCATATGCCTGAATTAATTAAAGATTTTCACAGTAATCCAACTTCTTCGTTGGGGACCATTAAATGCTTTCCCTGGTCCTATGAAGACAAAGTTTTAATGATTGGGGATGCTGTACACGCCATTGTTCCCTTTTATGGGCAGGGTATGAATTGTGCTTTTGAGGATGTCTACGTACTCGATCAGTTTATCAATGAATATGGTGACGATTGGAACGAAATGTTTGAAGCTTATGCGCACTATCGGAAACCTGATACAGACGCGATAGCGGATCTTGCTCTGGATAACTTCTATGAAATGCAAGATCATGTAAATGATGAAGCATTTATCTTAAAAAGACAATTAGAACGTAAAATGGAACAGGCAATCAGTGATTACTACAGTAAGTATTCTCTGGTTACCTTCAGAGAAGACCTTCGTTATCATATTGCAATGCAACAAGGGAGGTTTCAAGACGAATATCTGTTAAACCTGGTTCGGAATCAACCCAATATTGAGGAAATAAACATCCATGAAGTTCATGAAGATTTAAAGAAGAAACTAAAGGAATCATTTCCAAATTCAACGGATTAATGTATACATTGAGAAAAAGTGAATTATGGAATCCTTCGAGACCTTAATCCCACAAAGCTGGAAGGAACTACAGGAGCTATTGTATTATGATTCCTTTAATTCATATCTCGACAGATACAGGTCATCTTATGTCTACAGAGGAGTAGATTTGTCATCCTATGACCTCTCTACTACGCTCAACCGTTTAGGGGAATCACATTTAGAAAAACATCTGTTAAGAAATTTCACCAAATACTCATCAAGAACACATCGATACAGTTCTGTTTGGTATTTACTTGCTCTCGCTCAACATCATGGATTGCCGACCAGGCTATTGGATTGGACCTACTCACCGCTCGTAGCTCTGCACTTTGCTACAGCAGACTTTGATAAATTTGACGAAGATGGAGCTATTTATTCCATAAATTATGTTGATACCAAGGATGAGTTGCCGGCTGTTCTAAAGGAAATCATTACCAAAGAGGGATCTCATATCTTCACTGCAGAGATGCTGGAAAGAACGGTCAATAGTCTGCCGGACCTTACGAACTTACAGAAAGACCCTTTTGCCATATTTTTTGAACCCCCTTCTATTGATGATAGAATCGTCAACCAATACGCTGTTTTTTCTATGATGTCTCATCCTGAAACACTCATTTCTGAATGGGTTGCTCAAAACAACATAAAGTCCTTCAAAATTATTATTCCAAAGGAACTGAAGTGGGAAATCAGAGATAAATTAGATCAATCCAACATTAATGAACGCGTATTATTTCCGGGACTGGACGGGCTTGCACTATGGTTAAAACGACATTACTGGGACATTAGAAAATGATTATCGTGGGTTGGGAAAAGCTAATACTCCCTTCTCCAAGTCAAGCGTGATCGTCTCGCCAAATTCTGTTGACAGATGCACCGTCCCCTCTAAAGATACTTTCATAGTCGGCTCCTGATTTTGATTTTCTTCATAGCCCTCTTTACTCAGTATGGTTAAAGGACCATTCGCACCTTCATAGAATCGAGAACTATATAATCCATTTGCAGGGTCAAAGTAATCCACTACCAGTTTTCCGTGTTGATCATTCTTAATCCCTACTTCTAAGCGCTCAGTATCAAATTGAACGACTTCAGCATTATACATCCCATCTGCATCAGTATCAGATAATTGAAAAAGTATATCGGTAACCATCTCTCCTTCACTCATTACTTGTAGATGATGAATGTCCTCTTGGAGTAACTGTGACTTCTCAAAACCATGTTGATAAGCATAAGTGGATGTACCATCCCAAACCCACTGATCACATACCTTGTGTGCAACTTCAGCACTTACGAATACAGAATCATCTGTTTGGCTGCTGATCAATAATTTTGGCTCATATGTTTTCACTCCGGACATATTGATACGCTTACATGTATGAATCGTGTCGTAATAGGAAGTGACAACCTTCAAACAAACCAAATGAGAACCTGGCTGAGAAAAATCAAAAGTGGGTTCCTCCTCAATGACCTTTGTCCCGGCAATATCCCACTCCACAGAAGAAACGGATATTCCATTAAATACCGGGGATAACTTGAAAGTGTAAGAGTTCATCCAATCATGCTCTGCCACAATCTCGCGCTCCCCCTCTTTAAACCTTAATTCCGGATTAAAACTCTGATCAAAATCTGTCTGATCCATAATCTGAACAGACAAATATGGTTTCGTCATATCCCATGATCTGGATTTCATAATACTGCTCAACTCCCAATAATTCCAATCATTGAGCATAGCTTCACTATAGTTAAACAATCCATTCAATCCCGCTTGCCACTTTATGGGGTTATTGGCTAATTGCCCTTCCAATATAAGCTCAGGCTCCTCCTCAACAGGAGTCGGAAGTGGTTCCGGATTGCACGCAAGCAAAAGAAGTGCGAATCCAACCATTAACCATTGATATGCTCTAAATCGATTGCTCATTGTATTATATTCCATTTTAGAAGTAATGCCGCATTGTAGTGACGTTCATTAAGCTCGTCAAACGAAGAATTATCAAGGAAATACAGTCTCGCTCTTACTCCTAGATTTATATTTTTATTGAGTTGATAGAAATATCCCGCTTCCGCAAATGATGAGAATGGTCTTGGGGACTCTATCCAAACATTGCGGGAATGCTGATCTAAATAACCTGCATTTCTTCCTAAACTAAGGTTTTTAAGGTCTGACATTTCCTCCACCTCAAAACGAGCTCTTTGACCGATCGTCCACTCTACTCCTCCTCCCAGAAATAAGGAATGCCTGTCATTATGGATACCAACAAGTATCGGAAGATCAACGCTAAATTGGTTTCCGAGATCTAAATCATACACTAGAGAATGTTTCCCAAAATCAAACTTGTTTTGCACTACACGAATAGAAGACGGATTAAAGTCATTGCGGAAACTAATACCAGGCCTTGCATTAATACTTACATGTTTGTGCACGTAAAACGCAATATCCTTCCATATTTGATAGTGACCATTCCAATCATAACTTATGGCGGCACCCAAGCCAAATCGCCATCTGGATGGGCTCTCTTGCGCAAACTGGATGATATCCTGTTTGTTTTGGAGATTCAAAACGTTAGTCGTCAACTTATTAAAATCATTTTGCAAAAGGCCAATGCCCTCTAACCTTTTGTTGGACAATTCGGATAGAGCAATTGAGGTATTGGGTTCTCTATTCCATATAGAGGTGCTGTTCGTAGAAGGAACAAAGCCTACATCTCTATACTCAGCAGGCCAATAAGCTGAAAAGTCAATATTGGCGGTCGGAGTATTCGAGCGCTTTAAGCTGAATTGGCTAAGTTCTTCTGAACTGAGTTGGTCAATTTGATATTGTTTAATTTCAACAACTTGCTGTCCTTTAGCCTCCTCTGGGTAAAATTCTGTAGACTCATCAGGCAATAAGAAGAATGCTAATGATCCTAAAGCCAATAGCGGAACGAGCCAAAACCAAAACCCTACTGGCTTCGTATTTTCATCCTCCAACATTTTCTCCATAGCTTTCCAATCGGAGGATCTGTAAGGAGACTCCACTTGCTCCAATTTCGATTTGAAAATCCGTTCTAAATCACGACGCATGTATACTTAAGTTATCTTCATTCAACAATTGCATAAGCTTATCTTGAAGCAGCTTTCTTGCTTTGGACAAATGCCATTTTGAAGTTCCTTCGCTCATGTCTAACATCTCACCTACTTCAACATGCTGATATCCTTCCACCACATAAAGGTTAAATACCTGTCTCGTTTTATCAGGAAGTTCCTGAACCAACTTAAGAATTTCTTCAACCCCTAGTTTATTCTCTGCTTGATTCCAATCGATGCTCCCACTCTTATACACATGGTCACTTGGATCAAATGGATACTCTCTTTGCTGATGCTTTGTTTTTTTTCTGATTTCATCAATGCAAGTATTGACCATAATCCTTTTGATCCATGCATTAAAATTTTGATGTTCCTCATAAGTATTAAGTGCTTTGAGAACTTTCATAAAGCTCTTATTCAAAGCTGCAATAGCATCATTCCTGTCTTTTAAATATCTTAAACCGACAGGTATAAGGATAGGATGACAGTATTTGTAGAGCAAATGCTGCGACTGTCTATTATTGTTGATACAATCTTGAATCAACTTCCTATCAATATTCATTACTTTGGAACGTAGGTACACCACTAATATCAGGTTTTAAACCGAGTAATCTTAATGATTACATGTATTACGACTCTTAAGTGTAGAGCGTTGGCACTATTTTGAAAAAGTGTATTTAAATTGTCAACTATGAGACCATTAGCAGACAGAATGCGACCTTTCACTCCTGAAGACTATGTAGGCCAGAGCCATCTTATGGAGGCAGGTAGTCCCTTACGAGCCGCCATAGAAAAAAATCAACTTCCTTCTATGATTCTCTGGGGTCCACCTGGTGTGGGGAAAACGAGCCTTGCTTTGTTGATAGCAGAAGTAACCGAACGTCCCATCACCTCCTTAAGCGCTATAGAATCAGGGGTGAAGGATGTGAGGGAAGCCATAAAAAATGCCCAAAAGAAAAGGTTCTTCGATCAAAAACCACCTATTTTATTCATAGACGAGATCCATAGATTCCACAAGGGTCAGCAAGACGCCCTTCTGGGAGCGGTAGAAAGTGGTGTGGTAACTTTGATTGGAGCTACTACAGAAAATCCTTCTTTCGAAGTCAATAGTGCATTACTCAGTCGCAGTCAAGTATACGTACTAGAACCATTGGATGTAGAAACTCTGAATAGATTAATTCGGAATGCTCTTGAAAAGGATGATTGGCTTTCAAAGCAAAACATAACCCTCAAGGAAACGGAAGCATTAGTGAAATATTCCGGTGGAGATGCAAGAAGGTTATACAACTTATTAGAACTAGTAGTACAGCAACAAGATGAGGCAGTGGTAATCAGTAATGAATGGGTTGAAAAAGTTGTCAAGCAAAATCCTACCCTCTACGACAAAGGCGGGGAATACCATTATGATGTCATTTCTGCCTTCATCAAATCCGTGCGAGGAGGGGATCCAAATGCTGCAGTCTATTGGCTTGCCAAAATGATTGAAGGAGGCGAGGATCCGAAATTTATTTGTCGAAGAATGATCATCCTCGCAGCAGAGGATATTGGATTAGCGAACCCCAATGCGCTTTTAATGGCTAATACATGCATGACCAGTATTCAAAACATTGGAATGCCGGAAGGAAGGATTATCATGTCACAAACGGCCATCTATTTGGCATGCAGTCCAAAAAGTAACAGTGCTTACATTGCTATTAATCAAGCACAACAAATTGTCAGAAAAGAAGGGCGAACGGATGTACCTCTGCATTTAAGGAATGCCCCATCTCAATTAATGAAGGAGCTCAACTATGGCAAAGATTACTTGTACCCTCATGATTATCCAAACAATTTCACTGAGCAATCTTATCTGCCGGACCATTTAAAGAATCTCAATATTTATAAACCCGGAGACAATCCCACTGAAAACAAGCTGAAAGCTGCTCTAAAAACACGCTGGCATGACAAATATGACTATGACTAAAATGCCAAATCAAGAGCATTTATCCTATATTTGTCACTCCATAAATTTTGACTATGACTGACACAAACCTAGAGGAGAACTTAAAGATTATTAGACAAAGTGCCAGAGATTTTGCTGAGACCCACATTCGTCCGAATGTGATGGAATGGGACGAATCTCAGGAATTTCCGAAGCAACTTATGCATGACTTGGGTAAGCAGGGATTTTTAGGTGTACTGGTACCTGAGCAATATGGTGGAGCAGGCCTTGGTTATCATGAGTACATAGCAGTAATCGAAGAAATAACCAAAGTGGACCCCTCCATAGGACTAAGCGTGGCAGCTCATAATTCACTTTGTACCAATCATATTTTACAGTTTGGCTCTGAAGAGCAAAAACAAAAGTATCTACCTAAGCTTGCTACAGGTGAGTGGATTGGAGCTTGGGGTTTAACTGAACCCAATACAGGCTCAGATGCAGGAAGAATGAAGTGTGTCGCTGAAAGAGATGGCGATCATTATATCATTAACGGCAACAAAAGCTGGATCACTCATGGTATTTCCGGTCAGGTCGCTGTAGTGATTGTCCGCACAGGAGAGCTGTTGGACAGCCATGGAATGAGTGCATTTATCATTGAAAGAGATTTCGAAGGATTCAAAGGCGGTAAAAAGGAAAATAAATTAGGCATGCGAGCCTCTGAGACAGCCGAATTAATCTTTGACAATTGTCGCGTTCATAAAGATCAGATGTTAGGCTCTGAAGGAGAAGGATTTATTCAAGCCATGAAAATTTTAGATGGTGGTAGAATATCTATCGCGGCGCTTTCCCTAGGAATCGCCAAAGGAGCATATGAAGCAAGCGTGAAATATTCTAAAGAAAGAGAACAATTTGGTAAGCCGATTAGCAAATTCCAGGGCATATCATTCAAGCTGGCTGATATGCATACCAAAATCCAAGCTTCAGAATTGTTAACTCAAAAAGCAGCAGATCTTAAGAATAACAATATGGAAGTGACTACAACTTCAGCAATGGCAAAATATTATGCCTCTGAAGCTTGTGTCGAGATAGCTACAGACGCTATTCAAATTCATGGAGGGTATGGCTACACAAAGGACTTTCCGGTAGAGAAATTTTTCCGCGACTCAAAATTGTGTACCATCGGGGAAGGAACCAGTGAAATACAAAAACTAGTCATTTCCAGAAATGTGTTAAAATAATTCTATAAAGGCCGGACCGCTCCGGCCTTTTTTATTTCACAAGCTGTAGTAACTCTTCTATAGTTTGAAAAGTATCCCAACCTTCATCCAAAAAACTGGACACAGACATCCACTTAATTTCTGTTATATCCTCTTCAATTTGTGGCTGCGTCCCCGCTCCTTTTGAAGTCATCAAATACCAATAAGTGAGTTTGAGGATTCGTTTATTTTTCTCTTTATAGGTGTGACGTGTAAGTGGTAGCTTCTCTACAATTTTTAAATCATTAAGACCTGTCTCCTCCATAACTTCGCGAATGGCAGCTTCTTCAATTTCTTCCCCTTTTTCAATTTTGCCTTTCGGCAAATCCCAAATGCCCCTTCTCTTGATAAACATAGTTTCCAAATGAGGGTTTTGGACTACACCGCCTGCTGCCTTGATCGTTTTAAACAAACTCTCAATCAACGATATAGCATCTTCAAAATCAGACGCCACTAAGACAACACCGGGGTGATCTTTGCTTTTTTCAAGCAGATCTATATAATGCATCAAGAATTTTTTCTTTCCAGGAAAAGGTGCCACCAGACTACCTTGTTTCATTGCCTTATTATAATCCTCGCCGTCTTTGCCAGAAACAATCGTCAAAGGCGTATCGTTGATATGTATTTTGTACATTTGTAGGGCTTTAAAAAAGCTATCCATATGAATGAAATCAAGACAAAGATAGCCACTCAATTGCTGCAAATTAAAGCAATTCAATTGAGTCCTCAAAAGCCATTCACTTGGGCATCCGGTCGAAAGTCTCCGATTTATTGCGATAATCGTTTAAGTCTTTCTCACCCTGAAATAAGGAATCTGATACGGGATGCATTTGCAGAACAATGTACTGCCTTGCCAGGTGTCAATATGATTGCCGGTGTCGCAACAGCAGGAATTCCGATGGCATCTATTTTAGCAGATCAATTGGAACTCCCTTTAGTCTATGTTCGCTCTAAAGCCAAAGGCCACGGAAGGCAAAATAAAATTGAGGGGGATCTAAGCCTTCAAAACAGTAAGGCAATGGTCATTGAAGATTTAATCTCTACAGGTGGGTCTAGTCTGGAAGCGGTTGAAGCACTGAAAGAGACAGGTATCGAGGTTTTGGGAGTGATGGCCATCTTTACGTATGGATTTGAGGAGTCTTATGAAGCTTTTCGCAAAGCAGCTTGTCCTCTCTATACGCTTACTGATTTTGACACTTTGTTGGAGCAAGCTCAAAAGAGTTCTTATATTTCTTCAGAGGAAGTCACCTTATTGAATGAATGGAGGAAAGATCCGATTGCATGGGATCGAAATCTTAAAGAATAAAAAATAGCACATGAATATTTTCGAAGGAAAGTCCACGGATTTTTTGTTTGATTACTTGAGTAAAACAAGTCCCACAGGTTTTGAAAGAGAAGGACAAAAATCCTGGATCAATTATATTGAACCTTTTATTGATGAATGGGACCGTGACAAATATGGAACAGCCTACGGTATCATCAATCCCGGAAAGGATACTAAAATCGTTATTGAAGCTCATGCGGATGAAATTTCATGGATGGTCTCTCATATTAGCGAAGATGGATACATTCGGGTTATCAGAAATGGTGGTTCTGATCATCAAATCGCTCCGGCTAAACGTGTTTGGATACATGGTAAAAACGGACCTGTAAAAGGTGTTTTTGGATGGCCGGCAATTCATTTGCGTAAGGGAAAAGATGCTAAGCTGACGCCCTCCATGGATAATATCTTTCTTGACGTGGGTGCAAAAGATAAAGATGAAGTCCTAAAAATGGGAATTCATGTAGGATCTATTGCGACCTTTGAAGATGGATTTGAAACCTTAAACCAAGATTATTTTATTGGTCGCGCACTAGACAACCGAATGGGTGGTTACTGTATTGCTGAAGTTGCCCGGATGGTACATGAGTCTAAGGAAGACCTTCCTTTTAGCTTATATATTGTGAATGCCGTGCAGGAAGAAGTTGGCCTCAGAGGTGCACAGATGATTGCGGAGCGTATTCAACCGGACGCAGCTATCATTGTGGATGTAACTCATGATACCTCTACCCCTTTAGTGGATGCCAAAGCCCATGGGGAGGTAAAATGCGGTGAAGGCCCTTCCGTTAATTATGCGCCTGCTGTACATAATATTCTTAGGGAATTAATTCTAGCTGCTGCTGAAGAACAATCTATACCTGTCCAGTTAGAAGCATCATCACGATCTACAGGTACGGATACCGATGCTTTTGCATACTCACATACAGGAGTTCCTTCTGCTTTGATTTCTATACCTCTCAGGTATATGCATACCACAGTAGAAATGGCACATAAAGAGGATATTAAGAATCTGATTCACCTCATGTATCATAGTCTTAGAAAAATCGAGAAAAACCATAACTTCTACTACTTCTAAATTATGATTCTGCGTAATCGGCTATTGGATTCTTTGCTATTTACGCATATTTTTATTGGGTTGTGCGCTTCTGCTTTGACATGGGGCAATGCCAGTTTTGCTGGCCTAGGTAAGGATGCTTGGCCCATTGTTTTATTAGCATTTTGTGGAACAATCTGGGTATATAATCTGCATAGAACTGTTGGAGCCTGGATGACTAAAAGACAAGACTGGCCTGAAAGATTTGTATTCTTTTATCAATTTAGAAAGGTGAATCTTGCTCTAAGTATCCTCACCTTAGTCGTCCTTTTCTACCTTATATGGTTCTATTTGCGGCCGTTAGTGGGCTTGTTGATTCCGCCTGTCGCTATCTCTTTGGCTTATGTTACTCCAACAGGCAATGGGAAGTTAATAAGGAACATTCCTTTTCTCAAAATATTCTTGATTGCCCTAACTTGGACCTGGGTGAGCATACTTCTACCGCATGCACTTTCTAATCAATTTGAATTATTCTCTGTATCCTTTATTTTAATTATGGCCGAAAGGTTTTTATTCATTTTTGCCATCACTATTCCGTTTGATATCAG
This sequence comes from uncultured Saprospiraceae bacterium, assembly GCA_964525165.1. GTDB lineage: Bacteria > Bacteroidota > Bacteroidia > Chitinophagales > Saprospiraceae > JAWLFI01. The sequence continues at coordinate 35,614 of CAZGGG010000005.1, forward strand.
AGATGTAGAACAAGATCAGCGTGAATCTTTAGATACCATTGTCAAAGTAGTCGGCCCATCCAAAGCCAAATATTTGTCCATTGGAATTTTAACCGCTGCCACCCTCATAGGGTATATATTATATGTAGATGGCACATGGCAATTGAATTATTGGCTACTGCACATACTGATCATCGTCTATGCAGGTTTGCTTGTATATAGGGTGCATAGTGATCGACGGGATGCTTATTATAGCTGGGGTTTGGATGGGAGTATGTTGCTATTAGGTATGATTGAGGGCCTATATTTTATCCTCTAACAGATCAGGACGTCTTGCTTTCGTTCTTTCATAAGCTTGAGTCCTTCTCCATTCATCAATTTTGGCAAAATGTCCGGATAACAGGATGTCAGGGACCTTCCATCCATTAAATTCTTGAGGGCGTGTATACACAGGTGGGGCCAATAAATTATCCTGAAAGGAATCTGTCAATGCAGAAGTTTCATCATTCAATACCCCGGGGATTAAGCGTCCAATGCTGTCTACCAATACAGCAGCTGCTAATTCTCCACCCGATAAAACATAGTCACCAATGGATATTTCCAAGGTAACGACCTGCTCCCGTATCCTTTCATCTATGCCCTTGTAGTGACCGCAAATAATCAACAAGTTTTGAAAGAGAGAGAGCCTATTAGCAGTGGGCTGATCATACTTTTTGCCGTCAGGCGTCATATAGATGATTTCGTCATATGTCCTCTGCGCCCTTAAATGCTGGATGCATTGAAAAAGGGGTTCAGGCATAATCACCATGCCTGATCCCCCTCCGTATTGATAATCATCTATTTGATTGTAATTGCCCTGGCCATAGTCTCTTAGGTCATGAACATGTACTTCTAACAGACCTTTTTCCTGAGCTCGCTTCATAATACTATGATCAAAAGGACCTCTTAAAAGATCAGGCACAATAGCAATTATGTCAATTCTCATGGAGACTTTATTCGATACCTAAAAGTTCTACTTCAAATATCAAAGTAGCGTAAGGCTTAATGGATTCGCCTGCGCCCCTTTCTCCATATGCTAGGTCATAAGGAATAAAGAGTTTCCATTTTGATCCTACAGGCATCATTTGTAAAGCTTCTTGCCATCCTTGAATCACTCCATTTACAGGAAAAGAGATAGACTTACCACGATCAACAGAACTATCGAAAACAGTTCCATCTAATAAGGTTCCATGATAGTGTACCTCTACTTTATCTGTTGCAGAGGGTGTAGGGCCATTACCTTCCTCAATGATCATATATTGCAATCCGGATTCAGTGACTTGAACGCCATCTTTTTCTTTATTAGCCGCTAAGAAAGCCTCTCCTTCTTTCTTGATCGGTTCAAACTTGGCATCTTGTTTTTGTCGCAAATAGTTGGTTACTATAGCATTTGCAGCCTGGAGATCTTTTTGGCTTGGCTCTTCATTTAGCGCCTGTGCCATAGCCGAAGCGAAGACCTCAGCATTTAACTCTTTAAAACCTTGAGATTTCAAATTTGATCCCATTATCAATCCTAAACTCTGAGATACACTATCCATTGATGTCATTTTGTTTTGCGCATGTTGTGTTATTACAAATGCGATTATAAATATTGTGCTTAAGGCACCTTTCATCCAATTCATTCTATTACGCTTTTAAGTTCTTGTATTCGTGATAAAAGTGAGGTATGGTTTCTATTCCTTTGAAGTAGTTGAATAAACCGTAGTGCTCATTGGGTGAATGCAACGCATCCGAATCCAGCCCAAATCCCATAAGGATCGTCTTCAATCCAAGCACTTCTTCAAACAATGCGACAATGGGAATACTACCGCCCCCTCTTTCCGGGATAGGTTCTTTACCAAAAGTATTTTGCATTGCCTGACTAGCAGCCTGATATTCGATAGAGTCTGTAGGTAATAACACAGGCTCACCTCCATGATGGGGTTCTACTTCGACCGATACGCAATCAGGAGCGATAGATTTAAAATGATCTTCAAATAGTTGCGTGATTTTATCGCTGCTTTGGTTGGGGACTAATCTCATGCTGATTTTCGCATAAGCTTCAGAAGGCAAAACGGTCTTTGCTCCCTCTCCAATATATCCACCCCAAATACCGTTGACATCTAAGGTGGGTCTTATAGAGGTATGCTCAATCGGAGAGAATCCTTTTTCGCCTCTTAAAGCCTCAACACCTAAATCTTCCTTGTAAGCCTCTTCATCAAAAGGTATTTCCGCTATAGCTTTTCGCTCTTTCTCTGATAATTCCTGGACATCATCATAAAAACCAGGAATGGTTATATGGTGATTTTCATCCATCAATGAAGATATCATTTCTGTAAGCACATTGATGGGATTGGCAACCGCACCTCCATATACTCCTGAATGCAGGTCTTTATTCGGTCCTGTTACCTTTACCTGAACGTAGCTCAAGCCTCTTAGACCTATAGAAATGGAAGGCACGTCATTAGCTATGATTGCCGTGTCAGACACTAGCACTACATCCGCTTTAAGCTTATCTTTATGGTCTCTCAAAAAGGGTTCTAAATTATCTGACCCCACTTCTTCTTCCCCTTCGATCATGAATTTCACATTACACGCTAAGGAATCTGTAGCATTCATGGCTTCGAACGCTTTGATATGCATATACACCTGACCTTTATCATCACATGCTCCTCTGGCAAATATAGCTCCATCAGGATGTACTTTGGTTTTCTTGATAACCGGTTCAAAGGGAGGTGAATTCCATAAATTAAGTGGATCTGGAGGTTGAACATCATAATGTCCATATACCAAAACCGTGGGCAAATCCGGATGAACTATTTTTTCTCCATAAACGATGGGATGTCCTTTGGTGCTTACGATTTCTGCCATATCTGCCCCTGCACTCAATAATTTTTCTTTGACAAATTCAGCTGCTTGAGCGACTTGTTCTTTGTATGCAGAGTCTGCACTTATACTAGGTATCTTGAGAAATTGGATCAGTTCTTCCAAAAACCGATCCTTGTGTTCTTCAATGTAAGACATTACTTGTTCCATATCTAAAATTGAGTTTGTGCGAATATATAAAACACTGCTTGTATTACGGCAGATGACGATTGGATCATTTATAGTGACGATTCAACAACTCATACAACTCTTCTTCTGTAAGGTTTCTGACCAACCTTCCTTCCTTTGCATAAGAAATTTGTCCGGTCTCTTCAGATACTATCAAAGCAATGCTTGAGGTTCCTTCCGTCACACCTACTCCTGCCCTATGCCTTAAACCAACGCTTTTAGGAAGTGATTGATTTTCAGAAACAGGTAAAATTGCCGATGCAATTTGAATAAATCCTGCATTGATCACCACAGCCCCATCATGCAAGGGACTTTCTTTTTGAAAAATACTTTCTAACAGAGGTTGAGAAATACGGGCCCTTAACTCAGTACCTGAACCCGAAAGGGAGTTCAAATGAAAATCATTGGTGAGCACAATCAAAGCACCGATTTTAAACCTCGCCATTTTGACCAAAGCAGATTTGATAGCATTAATAGATCTCTGTTTTTCCTCTTCCGGCTCTACTGACGATTTAATCAAGGATCCAAAAAGTTTTCCCCTCCTCCTTAGGGTCGTGTTACCCAACACTAGTAAGAAACGACGGACTTCGGGTTGAAAAATGATGATTAATACAATGACACCTACACTTACAAACTGACCCAATAATTTACTGAGTAAATCCATTTCTAGTGTTTGCACCAACCACCAAATGGCGTACAAAAGCAGTACCCCTATAAAAATGTTGATAGCAAGACTTCCCCTCAACAACTTATAAACACTGTAAATAAGATAGCCGGTAATCAGGATATCCAACACATCCCAAAAGTCGATGCTAAAAAAACCTATCTCAATTAAAAAAGGACCCACAAATAGCGCAATTTGCCTAAAGATAAGGTATGATACAGAAATAGGAAGCGCAGAGCTGAGGAATCGGTTTTTGTAAGAAGTTGTATAAATGGAAGTATAGAATTTTAGGTTTTAGCTTTACGGAATTATATTGCACGAAATGAATACTGCTAGCATTGAGATTTAGTTTCATCATATCGTTCTGTTGTACATTCTTACCATCGGTTTTCAGCCAAAAAGTTGAAGTCAATGTTGAGGGAGAGCGCATCGTCAGGTTTGATGATGGATCATGGAGGTATTATGAACCTGCTGATAGTATTTATGAATTACAATTAAGCGGACCTAAAGCAAGCAGACCTAAACCTGTTGAAGGAGACAAGTTGGAAACGCAAAAGAAGAAGCTTGAAAAAGAGCTCCATGAGATTGAGCGTAAAATCTATTCCTTGCGAGAGAGAAGAAAAGAGATCAATCAACTTCTTATTGAGACGGATAATACGCAACAAATTATAGAATTAAACACAGAACTTCAGACCGTAATAAGGTCTGAACGTCAAAATGAACAGCTTTACTTAGACCTCACGAATGAGTTAGAAAATATTGAGAAGATTAGCTCAATCCGACCCGACCAAAGAACCAAAGTGACGGGAACAACCTCAAGTACGACCGTAAAAAATGGAGTAATCGAGTATAATGCGGAAAGAGAAGTACCGGTAATCTCTGATTATATCTTTATTCCTGCCTTAGAATGCAAGGTTAATAAAGAAAGAGATGAAATGAGCAAATTAGTGACTACTCAAGTGGCTTCTGAACTTATCTTTTCTTATACACCGGAAGGGGTAAGTTCCTATATTCAGGAAAGGGAATATTTGGAGGGCTATGTTCATCTCACGCACGTTCAAGGACGTTTTTTTCTGAGTTTAAGAGTCGAAATTGCCAACATGAAAGCTCAGCAGTCATATGGTTATTTAGCAAAAAATGGCCAGTTAATCGTACAACTGTTAAATGGCGAAACTTATGCGCTACGAAACACAAGTAATTCAATTGGCACAGTTCTCCCCTCTGAGGAAATCACTAGATATGAAGCTGAATATGCTATAGATCCCAGAGTGTTGAATGAACTTGAGAAAAACCCTCTAGATAAAATCAGGCTGGTTTGGTCAACCGGATATGAGGACTATGAAGTATTCGATGTCGACCTGCTTTCCAGACAATTTAATTGCCTCAGTTCAAATCTATAATTTATGCTCGGATTAAAACTCCCCACAGATCCAAGGTGGGTAAATCTTGCTGAAAAAAGTCTTGAAGAGATTTTGTCAGATCATGCCTATTGCGAACAAAAAGCTGCAACTTCATGTATCTCCCTAATCCAATCTTATCCAGAGAAAAAAGAAATGGTAGAGGCGCTCGCTCCCATCGTTTCTGAAGAATGGGGACACTTTCGATCAGTGTTGAAAAAATTAGACGAAAGAGGTCTCCAATTAGGCCGTCAGCGAAAAGATGAATATGTCAATGCACTTTTAAAATTTCAGAAAAAGGATGGCAGTCGAGATGATCGCTTAGTCGAAAAGCTACTAACCTGTGCTTTGATAGAAGCTAGATCATGCGAAAGATTCAGATTGCTCTCGACAGATATGCAAGATGAGGAATTTCAAGTCTTCTATCACAAATTCATGGTTGCTGAGGCAGGTCATTATCGATTATTTATTGATTTGGCAAAAAAATATGGTGATCCTGAAAAGGTAAAGAGTCGATGGCAAGAGTACTTAGATTATGAACGTGAAATACTCTCCCGGCTGGAAGTGAGAGGTGATCGAATGCACTAAACAAAGAAGATGAATCCTAAAAAAATAGAAATATTTAAACCCGGAGACTTTGAACCCGATGATCATTGGTATGACAAAGCCCTTAATTCTACCATTCACCCAATGGTGAATTTTTTCTTAAATCTGAGTAAAGACAGAATTATAAAAAGATATTGTCATTTGCACCCAAGAGTGCAATATGATGACTTGCATAACATTTTATCATATGAATGCAGTTACTTTAAATGGGCGGGCGCAGATCTGATTAATGTGACCAGTGCTGAAGGCAAAAGGCAAATGGTTGTGATTGAAAACAATTCCTGTCCTTCCGGGCAAAAATCCATGCCTCTTCAGGACGACCACAAAGAAATGGGCGGGTATGAATTACTTATTTCTCGCACCTTCATCCCCATGCTCAAAAAGCATAAACGTAAACTTCCGCCAGGAGGCCTTGCGGTGATCTACGACAAGAATCCAATGGAAGCCTCTGCTTACGCAAAAGTCATCGCAGAACTTACTAACGAAAAGGTGTTTTTTGTCTCTTATTATCAAAATGAAACGGATCCATCTGTTCATTTTGATGAAGGCATTATGAAAGTAAGAGATGAAAAAGGAGCTTGGCATCCAATCAGGGCATGCATGAGGTACTTAACTCAACGCCCCTGGAATAGACTTCCTTTGCACTCTAAAACAATGATTTTCAACCCTGTTATTGCTTGTCTAGCAGGAGGTAGAAATAAAATGATTGCGGCGAAAGCCTATGACTATTTCAATGCGGAACTTTTGGGTGACAAGCTGAAAATTAATACCCCGGAAACCGTTTGGGATGTTCAAAAGGCCGAAATCCCTTTTATCATTAAGAGAATGGGAGGTCAGGGGGTTGTCAAGATTCCATATAGCAATGCGGGGCAAGGAGTATTCACAATCGTATCAGAAGAAGAACTCAATGGCTTTATGGCGCAAGACTTTCAATATGAAAGATTCATAGTTCAATCCTTAATCGGAAATTATAATTGGAGTTCAATCAGTAAGGCTGGTCGACTTTATCATGTGGGAATGATCCCTGACGCAAAGGGAAACACCTATGTTGCAGATTTGCGAATGATGATATCATCCACGCCTTCCGGATTAAGACCGATTGGAATTTATGGGAGGAAGGCTGCTGCCCCACTCTTAGACACTCTTTCAGAGAGCTCAGATTCATGGGAAATGTTGGGTACAAACCTTTCTATCAAAAAAGGCGAAGATCAGTGGGGCTCTGACACCTCGCGACTAATGCTAATGGATAGAAGAGATTTTAACAAAATGGGGCTATCCCTAGATGACTTGATTGAAGCATTCATTCAAACGGTATTGTCATCGATAGCTATTGATAAAATGTGCCAAAACCTTTATAACAAAAAAGGTAAGTTTAGAAAAAGGCTCTTCACTTCATTGAATGATGATGCCTCATTATTGGACGAAATCACTTTATGAGCCATTCACCAAAAAGACTTTTAATACTTACTGACCACTCGAAGCACTCAGCGAATAATAGCTTCTACGCACTATCCTCCGCCTTTTCTGCTTTACCCACTTGGGACAAAGTACATGTTTGCAGCAGAGGCAATAAAGTGAATCAGAATTTTTTTAGTGGCCGGGAAACACGTTTGTGGGTAACACCTCACGAAGCTGGTTATGAATTCGGTGATATGCAGGGCCACTGGAGAGAACATCTTATCTCATCCAACTTAGACGAGTATGACGCCATTTTACTAAGATTACCAAGGCCCATTCAATACGACCTGTTCCAGTTATTAGAGGCCCACTATGCTCCCTTTCAAATTGTAAATAACCCCTCAGGAATAAGACTTACAGGTAATAAAAAATTCTTGTTGAACTTTCCGGATATCTCTCCACCTATGAAATGGGTCATGTCCCCGGAAGAGGCAAAAGAATTTAGCCAGCGTCATGAAATAGTTTTAAAACCAGGAGAAGAATATGGGGGTAAAGGAATTCTTCGACTATATCAAAACACTCTTTGGAACGGTGATGAAAAAATAGACATCCGATATCTAAACGATTTGTTTTTGCCGGAAGGGATGTTGGCCATGAAATTCCTGAAAAATATCCATAGAGGTGATAAAAGAACCATAGTGGTGAATGGAAAAATTATAGGTAGTACAATTCGATTTCCTTCGCAAAATTCATGGTTATGCAATGTGGCGCAGGGTGGATCAGCAGAGATTTCAGAACCAGATGAAGATGATCAGAAAATAGTTGATACAATAGGACCTACCCTAAGGGAACATGGTATAATTTTGTACGGCTTTGACACCTTGGTAGATGATCATGGCCGGAGAGTTCTCAGTGAGATTAATAGTTTAAGCATTGGAGGTATAGCTCCATTGGAGAAGGCATCCGGAAAACAATTATCAAGGCAAATTGCCGAAAATATAACCGACTATTGGACCACTTTTTATGAGAAAACAAATTCAGGATCTTAATATCATCCAAAAATTACCCATTGGCAAACATGAATGCTGGTGTGAAATTGTTGTCAACCCTTTGGCTCAACCTATTAATATTCCTGTTTTAATCATCAAAGGAGCAAATCCCGGAGCAACGATAGGTTTGACTGCGGCGGTCCATGGAAATGAAATAAATGGGATTCCCGTTATTCAAAGGTTATTTCAGAATATAGAACCAAAAAGGGTTCAGGGTACCATTGTGGGGATACCTGTAGTCAATATTCCATCATTTGAAAGGAAAAAAAGAAGGTTTGTAGATGGGCGCGATTTGAATCACTTTTTCCCTGGCAAGAAAGATGGGAATATGAGTCAAGTATATGCTTTTCGTTTCTTCAACCGCATTGTGAAGTATCTTGATTACCTAATGGATTTGCATACTGCCAGTTTTGGAAGAATTAACAGCTATTATATAAGAGCAGATCTAATGGATCCGGTCACAAAAAAGATGGCTTTACTTCAAAATGCACAGATCATTGTACACAATCCTGCAAATGATGGTACACTAAGAGGAGCCGCTTCTAATGCCGGCATACCTGCCATTACTTTGGAAGTGGGTAATCCTAATTTATTCCAAAAAGGAATGATACGTTCTAGTTTAACCGGCGTATTCAATACGCTTCACGAGTTTGACATATACCCTTCAGAAATTGACTTACCTGAAACGCCCGCTGTTTTATGTAAGGACTCCTATTGGTTATACACTAAGACCGGCGGTGTTCTCCAAGTATACCCGCAGCTTGCAGAAATGGTTGAAGAGGGACAAGAAATAGCCATCATGAAGGATATTTTCGGAAATCGCATCGTTCAGTATACAGCACCAGAAGAAGGTGTGGTCATCGGTAAAAGTATCAGCCCTGTCAATCAAACAGGGGGCAGGATTCTACACCTAGGTAAATTATGGTCAGATGAAGAAGAATGAAGAAACCCGACTTGTCAAAGCGGTATTTCCAAACACGACAAATCACTATGACACTCTTTTCGGTGGCACCGCTTTACAACTCATGGACGAGATTGCATTCATTTGTGCGACCCGATATTGTCATAAAAGAGTTGTAACCATAAAGTCTGACAAGGTCGATTTTAAACACCCCATTCCCGCAGGAACCATCATAGAGCTCATTGCCAAGGTCAAGTCTGTTGGCAAAACCTCCCTCGTGGTACACGTAGACATCTTTCTCGAAGAAATGTATCAAGAATCAAGGACCAAAGTAATTGAAGGAGAATTTACTTTTGTTGCCATTGATGAAAATAGAAACCCTATCAAAGTGCTCGATTAACGAAGAACTTGAACTCCTTCTCGAATCAACACCATTTCATCACCTGTGCAATCTACTACTGCAGTAGGCTCTACATTTCCGATTCCTCCATCAATGACGGCATCTACCTGATTCCCCCATTGCTCTTCAATTAGGGAAGGATCAGTATAGTATTCCACTACGTCCTCATCATTTTTCAAAGAAGTACTAAGAATAGGGCGACCAAGCCGCTTAACCATTTCCAACACAATATTATTATTTGGAATACGCACACCTACCGTCCTTTTCTTGTTCTTGAATAATTTGGGTACTGCATTATTTGACCTTAAGATAAAAGTATAAGGACCGGGTAAATTACGCTTTAAAACTCTGAAAGTCTCAGTACTAAATTGTGCAGTATATTCTGAAATCTGAGAAATATCATGACAAATAAAGGTGAGATTTGCTTTTACAGGATCTAATCCTCTTAATTTACAGATTTTATCAACGGCCGATTGGTTGGCAAAGTCGCAACCTAATGCATATACAGAGTCAGTCGGGTAGGCAATCACGCCTCCTGCTTCCAGTATTTCAATCACTTGGTCTAGTTTTCTGCCTTGCGGATTTTCAGGGTGTATACTTATCATAATCTATGAACTTTTAGGTTGTTGCGGCCTGTATAGCCATTAAATTTTTCAAATGCTTTCCAGTGGTCTTGACTGAATCGGTAGGAGATATTTTCTTTAAAATAACTTTCCATATGTATACTTAAATTAGTCATAGCACTTGAAATTTGGAAATTTTGAAGCCCAAATTCGAGAGAGTTTGCAAATCCTTCTACTTTCTTTGAATCTATCTTTTTTAAAGAGACCCAAACTGCAAAAATGAAGGGTAAGCCAGTCCACATTTTCCACGCTTTTGAAAGGTCATACTGGTAGGGATACTTTTCTTCATAGGTAAATGCTCTATCGCCAATGATTAATCCTCCCCGATTATTGGTCAAGAGTTCTTCGTAGCCCTTTGTTCCTTTAGTAAACGGAATATCCCGTTTCCAGTAATGTTTCATTAATACCCGGGTCAACAAAACGGAAGTTCTACTTTGATAATCCAAAAACAACTCGGTCCACTCTTCCAATGGCTCTGATCCGAAAAGTGCCACCGTTCTGACAAATCCATCCGCCCCAATGCCATAATCACTGAGAATATAATATTCCTGATTCTCTTGCAGCGCGCCTACAGGTATGAGTGCAATATCAGCTTTTCCTGCATGTAATAATTCAGCGCATTGGGCAGGATAAGCTTTCACTATATCAAAACCTGCTTTTTCAAGACCCTGGATAAATGGTAATGTATTCAGATAACTAACGGTGACAATCTTCATATGCTTAGAGTTCCCTACTGGTATTCAGAAATTTTCATTTCCAACTCCTTTTTCATTTTCTCTAAATATTCAGCCTGTTTTTGAATCTCGGGTAGGTAATGCTTTATCTCTTCCAATTGTTTCTTTGAATCTATAAGATCATCATTCAATTGATCTATTTTGTCAGTCAACTTTTCTATCCTTTTCTTGGTGTCCTTCACATCACTTCTTGCCTGACTTAGCTGGTCTTTTAATTCATCTAACTGATCCATCAAATGAACCTTGTGAACCACTTTGCGGAAGCGTTCTGACAATTCTAAAAATCGGTTCCGTGTCTTTGCATTCTTTTCGCAGTCCAAATATTGCGTTTGATCCTGTATCCAAAGAGTTACAGTAGAACTATCCTGCAGCACTCTTGACGTTAGAGTGATCGTGAGCTCCTCAGAGCTTAAATATTCCCATTGTATATCCTCAATGATAAACTCTTGCAAGCGTTCATCGTATATAAAGTGAGCGGACATCTCTTCTGTCCAAGCCCGCACAGCCTTTTTGAAAAGCTTCGCAGGCGTTAATTCTACAGCAAAGGAGGCAGCAGGAAAAAGACCATCGCTTTTCGATTCATATCCACAGTTTACTTGAGCAAAAGGAATATGATGTGCAAAAAGCAAGATAATCGCCAGATTGACCATTCTAGTTTTCATCTACAAAGGAATATTTCCATGCTTTTTCAGAGGGCGGTCTACTCTTTTCGTTTGCAGACTCGAAAATGCTTTAATCAATTTGGCCCTTGTGTCCCTAGGGTAAATGATTTCGTCAATAAACCCTCTTGATGCAGCTCGATAGGGATGAGCAAATTTATCTGCATACTCCGCTTCTTTTTCTTTTAGGGTGGCTTCCGGATCATTCGAATCTTTAATCTCCTTTCGGAAAATAATTTCACTAGCTCCTTTCGCGCCCATTACTGCAATTTCCGCACTTGGCCAAGCAAAGTTATAATCCGCGCCAATATGCTTAGAATTCATGACATCATAGGCTCCTCCATATGCTTTACGTGTGATGACGGTAATTCTTGGCACCGTTGCTTCTGAAAATGCATACAACAACTTAGCGCCATTTGTGATGATCGCATTCCACTCTTGGTCTGTACCCGGTAAAAAACCAGGCACATCGACGAGGACTAACAGCGGAATATTAAATGAATCACAAAAGCGCACAAATCTTGCTGCTTTCTTGCTGCTGTCTACATCCAATACGCCCGCCAGACTGTAGGGTTGATTGGCTACAATGCCAATTGACTTCCCTCCTATCCTTGAAAAACCTACAACAATATTATCCGCAAAATCTGGATGAATTTCCATAAAAGTGTCTGGATCACAAATGTGCGTAATGACATCTTTAATGTCGTAAGGTTGATTAGGATTTTCAGGCACTAAGTGATCTAATTCCGGTCTTATTTCATCTCCGAAATCAAAGGGCAAATCAGGAACCTTCGCATCACAATTCTGCGGGATATAAGACAGTAAACGTTTGATTTGGTGAACACAATCGATTTCGTTTTTAGCAACCAGATGCGTGACACCGCTTTTGGAAGCATGAGTCTGTGCACCTCCCAACTCTTCTGAGGTAACTTCCTCATTCGTTACCGTCTTCACAACATTGGGACCTGTAACAAACATATAGGAAGTTTTATCTACCATGATGGTAAAATCCGTAATGGCAGGTGAATACACTGCTCCTCCCGCACAAGGGCCCATAATAGCTGAAATTTGAGGGATTAATCCAGAAGCCAATGTATTCCTATAAAAAATATCCGCATAGCCTCCTAATGAGCTAACGCCCTCCTGTATTCTGGCACCACCCGAATCATTCAACCCAATAAATGGAGCACCATTCTGCATGGCTAAATCCATGATTTTACAGATTTTTTCTGCGTGCGTCTCTGACAATGAACCACCAAAAACCGTAAAATCCTGAGCAAACAAATAAACCAATCTTCCCTCAATGGTAGCATATCCTGTTACCACCCCATCCCCTAAATATTTTTGGCTTTCCATTCCAAAATCTGTAGATCTGTGCGTAACAAACATCCCGATTTCCTCGAATGAATTAGGATCTACGAGTAACTCTATTCGTTCTCTCGCTGTAAGCTTGCCTTTCTCGTGTTGTTTGTTTATCCTCTTTTCGCCTCCCCCTTTAAGGGCTTTAGCTCTATTACTTTCCAGTCTTTCTATCTGTTCCTTAGCCATTTATCTAAGTTGATTTGCTATATTATTAAAATATTGTGCTCTTGCTTGATCCCCTATCTTTTGATAAATCTGAGCACCTAAAAGATAAGCCTGTTTGAAATTAGGTCGGGACTGCACACACTGCTCTATATATCGAGCGGCAGATGAATTTTGATTCGCATTCATTGCAAATAAGGCCAAATAATAATACCCAAGATAATTAGAAGGGTCTTCATCTACCATATCTTGAAGTAAGTTTTGTGCTTGCACAAGACGACCTGAATTCGCTAAAGCCAAAGCCAAATTAACGCTGTTCTGTTGATTTTCAGGGTCTAACTCCAAAGCCTTTTCCAAGAAAGGCATGGCTTCTTGAAAATTCGACTGATTGAGATAGATGCTTCCCAAAGCATTATACGCAATCTCATTCTTTGGATCATATTCAATCTCTTGTCGGAATAAAGAGATGGCTTTATCTGTTTGTCCCGCCCTCATGGATTTCATACCTTCAAAGGCATAGGGTTCCCCCTTTTCATAAACGGCAGCGATGGGAACTCCGTTTACTTTAATTTGCTTGATGACCCGTGTCGAGCCCGGCCAATCAATCGCTCTCATGTGGGCACCATCCATGAATCGGCTCACATAGATAGCATAGTCCCAATCTTCACTGTACCGTTCGCGATATCTAGAAAATTTCAGAGCTACTTTATCCCGATAAGACTCATCTAACCAATTTCGAGTAGAATAGCTAAAATTAGTCCGGAGTTTCAAGCCCTCATTCATGTTTTCTGACAAAATACCTTCTTGCTCGAGAAACTCAACAGCCTGACGTGTTGAAATACCCCAATAGTCTAACTCATAGTTCCCGAATGCTCCTGAGACACCACCTGCAATAGGATTAAAATAAACATAAGGATAAGATATATTGCGAGCGATATGAATTGCCGGTTCTGCGACTAATAACACAACAATCAGAGGAAACAACCATTTCTTCTGCCATTTTGAATCGACCCAAGCCCATCCTCTCTCAAAGCCTAAGGCAACAAGAGGTATACTTGAGGCATAAGCAAAATTGAAATGTCGCCATCCATCGTATAGGGGAGAATCTTTGTACAACACATAAAACAAAGGAAATACAAAAACAAAGGCAGACGCCAGCACTAAAAATGGGGAGGATAGTTCAAAAATATTTTTCAATTGTAAAAGCAGGATAAGTATTCCCACAAAAAAGAACAGAGGTACTGTCAACCCCATCCAATTAATCAGATACTGTAAAGGTATCTCCGTAGACATGACCATATCCCCGGCAAATAAAACTCGGATTGCCACGGGGAAATTAGAGAATGTCGTCAAACTCTCTATGGTATGCTGAATAGGATTAAGTAACCCATATGGCCACAGTAAAATTCCCAGACTAAACCCGCCTACAAGCGGAATTCCAACATTCATTGCCAACGCTTTGACAGTTGGCAACTTGTGTTGTTTACTCCATTGAAGGAGGAATAGTAAAGTCCCGACAAAAAGGATATAATATATGAAGACTAATAAACCGCCCGAACGAACAGAAAGTACGTACCCCAAGCTCAATGTTAGTCCAAGAATCGGTTTCCAATTTATCTTGTGTAGGTTTTTCAAGATTAAGAACATGAAGTAAGCACTCATCACATAACCCGCCGCAAAGGGAATATCCTTAGGGTTCATAACAGAGTGACCAAAAAACCTTGGACTCAACCACAAGAATAAAACGGCTAAAGAAGCAACTTTCCAATTGGCCAGTAATCTTGCCCACAACCCTACTCCCAGAATCGTCAAAAAGCCAAATAATGCAATCAAAAGGTGTCGAACAGTATGGTGTGCGCGCTGAGTGGGCTCAAATCCCAGCGTTTTATTGGTCAGCCCGGACAGAAGCTCAAATCCACCTCCGTAATATCTGATCGCCGGACCCTTCCTACTATTCAGCACAGCTGTATCTGCCATATTCGTAGCATAAAAATCCATGACCTTTTGAGAATAAGGAACCTGGACATCATCATCTCCATTAATCCCTGTTTGGGTTGCAGAGTAAAATAAAGTGATGAAGGCAAGACCCGCAATTATAAGGAAGACTGTCTTATAAGAAGACTCAGAAGCGTATCTTGTATGAAACCTTACCAACTCATCCAGCCAATTTTTTGATTGCTTCTTTTTTTTCTTTGTCATCTAATACAACAGTATTCGGGTGAACAATTCTTTGATCCGAGACTGAAGATAAGCAATCAATAAAAAGATATAAAGGATTAATTGATGATGACCAAATCCATTAAGCATACATTACCACTATCCGTATGCACTTGAAGAAAATAATGACCCGAGGGTAGATAATCCCAATAGATTTTATTATCAGAATATTGGAAATGAGAAGAGATAAGTTCACCACTGCTATTCCAAGCTTTCAAATCAAAAACCTTTTGCGAAGAAAACAACTCAGTTGAATATTCGGCAGGATTTGGAATCAACGCTTCGGGGCAGTCTTGAGAATATCCCTCTCCGGCACTTCTTTTTATCGGGACTCTAACTTGAAAATCGTCGACCAGTCCTTCAAAGGGAAACCATAAGGTATTATCAGGCGTCCCTGGCCAATCTTCCAAATAAGCTGTCCCTAATTGCCAAAGAGTCATATCAAGATCTGAAATTGACCCAACTTGCTCACCAATCAACTGGCCATTTAAGTAAAGCCTTTGGCGATTGGGAATTTTTTCGAAAATAATCCTATTCCATTTATGTAGAACGATAGACTCAGATACGGGTTGACCATATCTTGAACCATTCCACATTTGTCCGGTCAACATACCATCCTTCGTAATATAGATGGGACTTACATAATGATAATTACGATTCGGGTAGCCATAGTGTTGTATTCCTATCAACGCACCTGGACTTGCTGAACGGAATAAAGCGTGTATTTGAAAAGAATCTCTTTGGTAGACTAAGGACGTGGGTAGTTCTATTGGTGGGCTACCTGTTTGAAATGATATTGATTGATTGCGTACTCCATTAAAACCATCTTTAAAATCATACACTCCAATTGCATGAAAATCATTTCCACTTCTGTCTTTTAGATTGCCATTGAAATCGTAGTGCAACAGAATACTATCCATTCTAATTTGAGCAACGGAAAAATGAGTCATAAAAAGAATGAACCCGACTACAACGCCAATTAATTGAATATAGAATTTTAACATATGAAGCATTATTATTAGTAACTTTATTCTTAAATATACACCATTGGATTTAAAAGAGCAATCAGTTAGTAAAGAAACGACCAGACATCCTTGGGAACTGGCAAGAGCAAAATCAATCAATCACCTAATAAAAGACTACCTTAAAGATTCAGAATCTGTGATGGTGGACTTTGGTTGTGGTGATTTGTTCTTTATGGATTATACACTAGATAATTATCCAAAAGCAAAAGGTTACGGCTTTGATATTGGTTTTTCTACCCAGGATTTGGAAGACCTCTCTTTAAACTATCCAAAGATTATTCCTGTAAATTCTAAAGACAACTTAGATACATTACTTTCTGCCAAACGAGCTGATATCGTTTTTTTAATGGACGTTATTGAACATGTAGAAAATGACCAACAAATCTTAGAATCGATTATTAAATCGGATTGGTTTGATACAAAAAGTCATCTCATCGTAACTGTTCCAGCCTATCAGATTCTATTTAACAGCCATGATGTATTTCTTGAACACTATAGAAGATATACAAACTCAGGTCTAAGTAAAATTGTGACAGCTGCAGGTTTTGAAATAGTTGAGAAGGGATACTTTTTTAGCTCTTTATTGATTCCCAGAGCAATTAGTAAATTAAAAGAAAAGCTTTCCCCTCCTAAGTCATTTGAAAAGAGTGAATTAGTTGATTGGAAGGGAGGTGCATCCATAACGAATCTAATAACACAAACTCTTTATAGTGATTTTAGAGTCAATCATTGGTTAAACTCCTCCTTGGGTATCACTCCGCCCGGACTTTCAAACTATATGGTATGTCAAAAGCCTGCATAGTTGTCCCTTGCTATAATGAAGCAGATCGGCTTGAAATCAACAAATTTCAGCGCTTTATCCAGGAAAACAATAACATTCATTTCTTATTTGTAGATGACGGAAGCCAGGATAAAACTTCCGAGCTATTAGAGAAAATGTGTCAACATTCTGAGCAGCTTTCATTCACTAAGCTTGCTCGGAATTCAGGAAAAGCGGCAGCTGTTCGCCAAGGTATTTTACATTGTGCTCAAAACTTCCCTATCGTTGGGTACCTTGATGCTGACCTGGCAACCCCCCTAGACGAAATGTTAAGATTATTAGATATTTACAAACAGAGAGACACAAAATTTTTATTAGCCTCAAGAGTGAAACGCTTGGGTACTTCCATAGATCGAAAGCCCCTAAGACATATCTTAGGACGAATCTTTGCAACATTAACTTCTATATTGGTAAAACTACCTGTTTATGATTCACAATGCGGAGCTAAATGGATAGATAGAGAGGTTGCAACGCAACTCTTTAAAGAGCCTTTCATCTCTAAGTGGCTATTCGATGTGGAATTATTGTTTAGATTAAAGAAATTTTTACCTTCAGAAGTTCCAAATATTTTGGAAGTTCCATTATACTCTTGGATTGAAAAAGGAAGTTCTAAAATCAAGATTACAGATACTTTCAACTTCCCTTTTGAACTCTTCAAGATTGCACTGAAATACAAGAAATAAAATGAAACAACTCTCCCACTTAGCTCAGAATCTATCAGAATCCGCTACCATAAAAATGGCTCAAATGGCCAGAGACCTTGCGGCAAAAGGAGTGGACGTAATCAGTCTCTCCTTGGGTGAACCTGACTTCGATACGCCTGCGCATATTAAAGAAGCTGCCAAAAAGGCTTTGGATGAAGGATATACTAAATACACAGCCGTACCCGGACTTTCTGAACTCCGAGAAGCGATCATTACCAAATTAAAAAGAGACAACGGAATGGAATTTTCCGCTGATCAGATAGTCGTTTCAAATGGAGCAAAGCAAAGTATTGCCAATTTGTGTTTGGCTTTACTGAATCCGGGCGATGAAGTGGCTCTTTTCACGCCCTATTGGGTATCCTATCACGATATTATCAAAATGACGGGTGCTCATCCAGTGGAAGTAGCTGCCGGTATTGATCAAGATTTTAAAGTACTGCCGGAACAATTAGAAGCTGCCATTACCGAACGAACAAAAATGATTCTGTTCTCCTCACCTTGCAACCCCACAGGCTCTGTATACAGTGAGCAAGAATTAAGAGCTTTGGCTAAAGTCGTCGAAAAGTATCCTGACCTGATTGTCGTTTCGGATGAAATCTATGAATATATCAACTTTACCTATCAACATTTTAGTATCGGTAGCATTGAAGCAATAAAGGATCAAGTAGTTACGGTCAATGGTTTTTCTAAAGGTTTTGCCATGACGGGTTGGAGATTGGGTTATTTGGCAGCCCCCAAATGGTTGGCAGCCAGCTGCTCAAAAATTCAAGGACAGTTTACTTCAGGGGCCGCTTCTTTTTCTCAAAAGGCTGGTGCCACCGCGCTGCTATCTGATTTGAGCCCCACCTTCAAAATGAAGGAGGCTTTTCAAAAAAGAAGGGACTTAGTTATTGAATTAATGAGCTCCATACCCGGATTTCAATCCAATGTTCCTGAGGGTGCCTTCTATATCTTCCCGAATGTTGCATCACTCTATGGTAAAACAACACCTCAGGGGGACATCATCGAAGACTCCTCAGATTTGGCACTCTACTTTCTGAGCGAGGCACACGTAGCTGTGGTTGCAGGAGAAGCTTTTGGAGCACCCGATTGTATTAGACTTTCTTTTGCCGCTTCTGAAGAAGAATTAACGCGAGCATTGTCACAGATAAAGGAAGCCGTACAAGCCTTGCATTAATCATAAATGCCTTATCCTAGATGATTATTTTAATCCTTCCGGCATCCAGAAGGTCTTAGTATTGGTAAATTCTAAGAAACCATCGTCCCCTAATTCTCGACCATATCCGGATTGCTTAAACCCTCCAAATGGCAGACGTGGATCACTGCTTACTTTCTGATTGACACTGACCGTACCATAATCCAGATTACGAATGAATTGCTCTGCTATGGTTTTACGGCCAGTCCAGACAGAAGCACCTAAACCATAAACAGTATCATTAGCCATATCCAAACATTCTTCTGCTGATTTGGCGGAAGCCATCACAGCAACAGGACCAAATAATTCTTCTTTCCAGGCAGGGCTGTCAAAAGAAGGGTTCTCAATAAACCCAGGATGAAATAATGCTCCTTCTTGTTGGGCTTCAATATGAATCTTTTCAGCCTTGGGAGCTGATTGTGACCATTGCTCCCATAAATGATCTGCTAAATCCGGCCTTGCCATGCAAGACAAATCGTAGGTACCCTCAAGTGGATTGCCGATACTCAATTGCTTTATTCGATCATACACAATGGTTCGTACCTTCTCGGCCACCGATTCTTGAACAATCAACCTTTTGGCTGCAATACAAGTTTGCCCCGTATTCGTGAAACGAGCATCAATAAAGGTGTTTGCAGCTTCATCAATATTTGCATCATCTAAAATGATGAATGGATCATTACTGCCTAATTCCAAAACGATAGGAATTATTTTTTCTCCGGCTATAGCCGCAACAGCACTACCGGCACGAACCGAACCCGTTACGGCAACACCCCGCACCCAGAAATGGTCGATGACTGCAGGAACGTCTTCCGTAACAATATTAATATTGGTGAAAACGTCCATTCCAACAGCCTCCCGAATCTGAGATTCGATCGCTTTTGCTGATCTGGGCACGTTTGGAGCATGCTTCAATAAAACCCCATTACCCACCAACAAAGAAGGGATAGCATAGCGAAAAACCTGCCAAAAGGGATAATTCCATGGCATTATACCTAATACAATGCCTATAGGGTCTCTTCTTACACCTGCCTGATATCCATCAATAGAATTTGATGGGGCACTCAACAGCTCCTCAGCACGATCACAAAAGTGTTCTACAAGCCAAATACATTTCTCTATCTCCGCAATACTTTGTTGAATCGGTTTCCCCATTTCTTCCGTCATAATGACCGCCAAATCTTGTTTATGACTTGTCAACTTACCGGAAATTTGACGAACAAGTGCGACCCGTTCTGAGACAGGCCTATTTTTCCAAAGCTTAAATTGTACAACGAGTTGATGAGTTAATTCTATCGCATCTTCCTTTGTATGCAAAGGGAATTCTTGATAAAACTCGTTCGTGAAAGGATTCCTTGAGGTATAAATCATTCGGATTCTAATCTAATATTTCTAAACTGATGGTTTGTATACTTGAGTATCGTCACCATCGTATTCGTAATAGGTAACATGACTTGTCCATCAAGTGTTTGGAAATCTTCATTAGACAACCGGATAGGATACTTCAAAAAGGAATGGGAACTGTTTTTGGGAAACTGAGTAAAACTCAAGCCTCTCCTATAAAGTTGATCGGCAACAAAGCAACCATGATCGTATCCCCTTAATCCAAAATCTCCCGGAAGCATTCCAAATTCATTCACAAATTGTGACTGGAAAGAGTGAAGATGAATACTATCAACTTCTACATTGCTTGCACTAGAAATGTATAATTCAAATTTTTCAAAGTAATCATACAAAAGATCGTATTGTTCCCAGGTAGGCATTCCATAAATAATAAATGAGTGATCTTCGATAAGAGATAGGCGAGATAAAAGACCGTGAATAAAGCCTTTGTTCCTTTCTTCAGGTATCAATACTACTTGCGTATCCTTTTCACTAAAGTATAAGGATAAATCCAACTCTTCAGAAAATTCAGGCACCCAAACAGTATGAAACCGCTTTTCTATGCCCAAGTCTTCTAACTGCTGTACCAAACAATCCACTTGATCCTGCCCACTACTGTCTACCAATACTGTTAATTCTTCAATAGAATAGTTTGATAGAATTTCAGAGATCAAAGCCTTACAGTGAAGAGCTCTGCCGGGACTTAGCTGAATGTAAAAAGGGCTTTGCAAAAGAGGGGCTTGAGGTAGCCAAGGCGATATATAAATCTTACCATACTCTAAAGACCAATCGGTGAGTTTATTGAGGGTTTCCTTACGGACACCTCCGATCATGACATCAATCCTGTCATGATTTTCTAAAACATCTTGCTCCAGCAAATCACCATCCCAATCACCCGATGTATTGATGTATAACCGATAATTAAATCCGGTTGAATCAGCATACGCCTCAAATGCCTTTCTCATACCGGCAGCATACTGAAGAAATCTTTGGTTCCAACTATTGATTAGATCTTTGGGTTCATCATCATTTTCTTCTTCTGATTCTTCTTCAATTGATTCCACAGGCATTAAGGGTAAAAACAGAGCTACGCCATATTGATCTTTGATTTTATATAACGGTTGAAGGTCGCTTGAATCAATGGGTACAACCTCCGGTATTCTTTTCAAGCTATCGGTTATAGATTTCTCATCCTTTTGGTCCTCCTCTTTAGTCTCAACAGGAGGAGTTACCTTTTGCTCTTTTGGGGGTTCTGGCGCCTTAAGAACACTTCTAACGGGCGCCTTTTTGAAAACTCCGCAGGACCCTATTAAGATAATGAATAAGCCAAATAATAGATACCTCATTTTACTCCCATTCGATAGTTGAAGGTGGTTTGGTTGAAATGTCATACACAACACGATTAATACCTTTGACCTCATTGATAATTGTGCTGGACACATCTGCTAAAAAATCATAAGGTAATTTACTCCACTCAGCGGTCATTCCATCTTTAGAATTAACGGCTCTGAGAGCCACAACGGATTCATACGTGCGCTCATCTCCCATCACACCAACGCTCTGAACAGGTAATAAAATTGTTCCCGCCTGCCAGACTTTATCATAAAGGTCGTATTCCTTTAACTTTTGAATGTATATATGATCTGCTTCTTGCAATAATTGAACTTTATGCTCAGAAATATCACCTAAAATTCGAATCGCCAAGCCAGGCCCCGGGAAGGGGTGTCTCTGTAAGATATGATCCGGTAATCCAATAGAAGCTCCCACTTTTCTGACCTCATCTTTAAACAACATTCTTAAAGGCTCAACAATTTTCAAGTCCATCTTTTCCGGCAAGCCTCCTACATTGTGGTGAGATTTGATCGTTGCTGAAGGGCCATGGACTGAAATAGATTCGATAACATCAGGGTAAATAGTACCTTGCCCCAACCACTTTATACCGGTTACTGCTTTAGCTTCTTCTTCAAATACCCTTATAAATGCATTCCCAATCCTCTTCCTTTTTGTTTCCGGATCACTGATCCCTGCAAGTTCAGAATAAAAATAGTCCGTTCTGTCTATACCTTTGATATTCAAACCTAAATGCTCATATAAATCCAGCACTTCATTAAACTCATTCTTTCTTAACAATCCGTTATTGATAAAAAAGCAATGAAGACGATCACCAATGGCTTTATGCAACAACATCGCTCCAACGGAGGAATCAACCCCTCCGGATAAAGCCATCAAAACATGATCTTCCCCTATGGTCTCCCTCAGCTCAGCAATCGTCTCATCCACAAAAACGGCAGGGGTCCAATCAGCCTTGCAGCCTGCAACCTCAAACAGGAAGTTTCCAATGATTTCAGAACCTTGTTCTGAATGAGTGACTTCCGGATGAAACTGCAATCCATAAACAGGATGTGCATGGGAGACTGATTTATAACAAGCGATAGGTATGTTTTTGGTACCCGCCAATATTTCGTATCCCTCCGGAATCTCAAGAATAGAATCGGCATGTGACATCCAGACTTGACTATGAGGATCAATATGCTTAAATATGGGATCGTTCGTGTTTTTCACGTCTAATTCCGCCTTACCATATTCCCTTTTATTGGAAGCCTCCACTCGACCACCATTTTTATACGCTATGAGCTGAGCGCCATAACAAATAGAGAGGACCGGTATTTTCCCTAAGTATTTATCCAGATTAAGGTCTAATGCATCCTCCCCTCGGACAGAAAAAGGGCTTCCGGAAAGAATGACTGCTTGAATACCATCTTCTAAATCAGGATTCGAATGATAGGGTACGATCTCACAATAAACATTATGTTCACGTACTCTTCTGGCAATGAGTTGGGTGTATTGCGACCCAAAATCCAGAATAAGGACTTTTTGATTCATTATCGAAGAATTGAATGGAGGCCAAATATAAGGATTAGTCTATCAAACCCCGCCCGGACTTATTGATTCTTCCTGCTTTTTTCAATTCATTCATCACCTTATCCAGAATACCGTTGATAAACTCTTTTGATTTATCTGTAGAATAGTTTTTGACCATTTCAACATATTCATTGATGGTCACTTTGATAGGGATACTGGGGAAGTAAAGTAATTCGGCAATGGCCATTTTCAGCGCAATGGTATCGATCAAAGCTAGACGATCCATATCCCAGTTTTCTAATACGGGTTTAATGATCTCTTCTAACTCTCCTTTTCTGGACTCTACCTTAAGAAATAACTCTTCACCAAACTCTTTTACAGTATCTGTAGGTGGGTAATGCTTATCGAAATAATCACCATCGATCGGTAATGCTTTGAGTGTTCTTTTCGCAGTTCCGATCACCAAAGATTTATCATCAACCCAATTGGCATAAGCATCTTCCATGATTTCATTAAAGGTGTCGTGATTCTTTAAAAATCGCAACAAATCATGCAACTGAGCAATA
>CAZGGG010000005.1:59401-61330 GCA_964525165.1 uncultured Saprospiraceae bacterium
TTAGGTTCCCATTGCTTTTTTGTAACGTAGGGAAGATATGATTCAGTTTTGGCAAACTCTTTATACAATCTTTTGGTAAGATCCAGGTCGTAGCGTTCCTTGAAGTTCTTTTTCTTCGTATAAATCTGAAAATACTCATTCTTCCACAAGGAAGTCAAGGCAGGATTGTCATAAAGGATAGAGGAGAAATTGCGATCCTCATCAGAAGGCAGGTATTTCCCTTTTCTGTTTTCCAAATCTGCACGGGCATATGATGCTACATCTACCAATAAGTGCAGACTAAAGAGATACAAGTCAAAACTTTCCTGAACTCTCTTTTTAAACATTTTCTGAGCGGCTGCAAGTGTCAGGCTCCCATCCTGTGATGAAGCATATAACGTTTGCATAACCTTTATTCGAATATTCCTCCTACTGAGCATGCGCTTTTTTCATTCAGGGATCTTTGCCAAAAGTAAGCATTATCAGTGGACCCCAACATTTATTTTATATAAACATTTTTAATTTCTTCATATGAAGGAATTTGTTTCCAGTGCCATTTCTTGACTAAAACCCCATCCTTCAATAGAACCAAGCCCGGATTGGAACGTACGATTGTTTTTAATAAAATATTATCGGCCTCATAAAAACGAGCAGGCACCTCTGCATAGTTTTTAAAGTCATACATAGCGTCAAAAGTCGACTTACCTACCATCACATAGGTGGTATATTGATCCTCATTTGCGGAAGCGAGAATAGGGTTGATCACTTCTTTATAAATGCTCACGAAGTCGTCGTCCCATGCTGCATTAACTTTGGTCCGCTCTTGCTCCACAATCTGATCTATTGCTTTTTCCACGCGCATCGTATCGGTATTCAAGCCAATAGTGTCCATTTTGTATAGGGTGTCTTGCTCCGTGATATAATCATAGGACACTTCCCCCTTCAGATAATAAGAAACGACCATAAAGGAATAGCCTTGCTGCTGTAAAAGATCGTTGGCAACGTCATTTCCGTCTTCGTCAAATACAACAAAATCACTCAACTTAGTACGCTCCAATTCAGGCTCAGAATATTCATATTCTATCTCGTAAGACTCCGAAGGGTATTCTTTAAAGACCTTGAGGTATTCATTATATTCCATAGGTATGATTTTGCCACTAGACTTTTCGGTTAATGTCACGCCTTGTATGGAAACATTCGCCATGGCTTCTTCCTCTGCGCTTTTGCGCTCATATAAATTGCGTCCTTCAGTGAAAGGTCTGAAATCATAATCCGGAATATTCCATACATAATTGCTCATTCCATAAATGGTGAACAAAAGAGTGGCGCCGATCGTAATCGCATCTCGGATACCGGAGTTAAATAATTGATGTTGCTGCCTCCAAAGAAGGATGAATAAGAAAGATGGAATCAACAAAAACAGATCCTTCAGAAAAGAAACTCTGGGTTCCAACTTGATAAAGTCACCAAAACACCCGCAGTCGGTCACACGCATGTTATTAGCATCATAAGCTTGCCAAGTTGAAAAATCAAAGAAATTGGCATCAGAAGGCACATAGCCTGTCAAAAAGGTAAAGCCTGTCAAAAAAGTGAAGAACACCACCAAAA
Organism: uncultured Saprospiraceae bacterium; assembly: GCA_964525165.1. Classification (GTDB taxonomy): domain Bacteria; phylum Bacteroidota; class Bacteroidia; order Chitinophagales; family Saprospiraceae; genus JAWLFI01. The sequence goes on from CAZGGG010000005.1 coordinate 60,989, forward strand.
TCAAGAATAACCAAGACACCAACTTCCGTCTATGACCGATAATCAACATCAAACCTAAAAGCAACTCGAAAACCACCACAATAATCGAAAATGTATCAGCATACTTCGATAAGAAGGGAAATAGAGGCGCTAAAAAAGAAAGAAAGGTAGGCTCGAAGGTTAATTCAAACTGCTCAAAGTAATCTTGCATCTTGTAGGCCGTTCCTAAAGGATCTACCACTTTTACGGCTCCTGAAACGATAAAGAGTACCCCAGCAAAATTTTGAAGGAAACTCAAGCCATAATTCTTGACATTTTTCATTCCATTCAAATTTTACTGACTAAATTTTTAAACTTCGTATT
>CAZGGG010000005.1:61340-72749 GCA_964525165.1 uncultured Saprospiraceae bacterium
TTCTTGACTTTTTTCATTCCAAAGCCAAAGATCAATGTGAGTATGATCGCGACAATAGCTACATACAATACTAATTCCCCTAAACTCATATCGATTCTTGTTTTTCTTCTAATCGGATTAGTGCAAATATCGAATAATTTATAATATCCATATAGTTGGCATCCAAACCTTCAGAGACCAAAGTGGCACCTTTATTATCCTCTATTTGACGAATTCTCAATAATTTTTGAAGGATTAAATCAGTCAAACTACTGACCCGCATATCTCTCCAGGCCTCTCCATAATCATGATTCTTCTTTATCATCAGTGAACGCACCTTATCTGCTTCCCGATCATAAGAATCTATAAGCAGGTCAGCATCCATTCCCTCAAGCTTTGCAGAAGTTTCTGCCAATTGCAACAAGGCCATGATCCCATAATTGACCAATCCTATATACTCATTGACCACCCCTTCCTCAATTTTTTGCTCTCCGTTTTCTTCAATACTTCGAATGCGCTGCGCTTTAATATACATTTGATCTGTCAGCGAGGAAGGCCTCAGGATCGTCCAGGCAGTGCCGTAATCCTGATTCTTCTTTTGAAATAGCTTTCGGCATCGCTTCAATTGTACATCGTATTGCTGTAAGGTCTTTTCCACGGGTATAATCTTTCCTTAGCGGTAAATTTCTTCATTATTTTGCAATTCATCCATTTTGGTGCCTCCTATTTCTCAAATGAAAAGTTAATCCATTGTTATTTCTGATACTGGCCATTGTTTTCAACACCCTCATCGGTCTTGTCTTTAGATACTTCAAAGACTGGAAAATTGAGTTGTTCCCGGCCATCGTCGTCAACTATTGGGTCTGTGTCTTGATAGGCATCCTTTATTATCGGGAGGGTCTGTTTCATTCAGATATACTAGAGGCGAGTTGGTGGCCGTTTGCTTGGGGCATTGGAGCCATCTTCATTATTGGGTTCAATTTCGTAGGGGCTGCCATTCGTTTCTTTGGGGTCACCTTCACGACGATTATGCAAAAAATAAGTTTAGTCCTTACAGCTTTGGTCGGATGGTGGTTTTTCAATGAAAGTATGTCCCTATCCAAGGCGCTGGGTATTCTTTTGGCGGCATTTGCAGTGTGGCTCCTGAATTATGGCCCTTCTGATAAGGGTGAATTAAATAAAAATCGGTTGCCCTGGTATATTTGGTTGTTGCCGGCCGCAGTCTTATTGGTCAATGCGGGTATCGACAGCATTTTCCTCACCATGAATAAAATGGGCGTGTACTCAGGAGAAGACCTGAGAGTAGTCACCTATATGTTTGCCATTGCGGCTATTTTAGGCTCTTTAAGGCTGGTATTTTTATTAGGTAGAAATGCCACCACATTCAGTTCGAGAGAACTAAAAGCTGGGCTTCTTTTAGGGGGCGTCAACTACTTCTCTATTCATTTTGTATTAGCCGCATTACACACGGGTTGGGAAGGTAGCATCTTCTACCCTATCCTCAATACCTCTATATTAAGTTGTACCGCCCTCGCAGCATATTTCTTATTCAAAGAACAACTTAGTATTCCGAAATGGATAGGTTTTGGCTTGGTGATCCTATCTATTTTCCTAATTTCAAGTTGAATGAGTGTACCCATAGTTCAATATCAAACATTAGCTTCAAATAGCGAAGGCTTATACAAGGAGAAAGGCTCTAAGTTTATCTCCTATGCATTTCCCGTAAGGGATGAAAATGAAGTCGAAAATGCCTTAGCAAAGGTAAAAGATATACATCCCAAAGCACGACATTTTTGCTATGCCTATCGCTTGGGCGCAGATGGCAAAGCCTTTCGGCAAAATGATGACGGAGAACCTTCAGGTACCGCTGGCAAACCCATATATGGTCAATTACTCAGCTTCGATCTCACTAACTGCCTGGTCATTGTCGTAAGGTATTTTGGAGGTACGAAATTGGGAGCATCGGGACTCATAACGGCTTATAAAACAGCTGCACAAGATGCCTTGGAACAGGCAACTATTATCACCAAATCCATACAGCAATTATTTGAAATAGAAATGGACTACGAACGCTTACCTATGATGCTGGAAGCCATAAAAAATGCAGAGGTTACGATCATTGATAAGGTCTTTCAAGCTTCCGCAAAAATAGTGATCGCCATAGGCATAGATCAAATCCAACGAGATTGGAATCAAATCGCTACACTTTTTGTAGGACATGATGCCGATCAGAAAGAATTAATGGAAAATCACGACATCAAAATCAATACCATGCAAAAAAGAGCGATATAATGCTGCGACTGGCCATTACCGGAAATTTAGGGACGGGTAAAAGTACTGTTTGCCGCATATTTGAAGGCTTAGGCGTACCCGTTTATTTCGCTGATATCGAGGCAAAAAGGCTAATGCAACAATCTGATGACCTAAAAAAGCAGATTCAAGCCACTTTTGGCTCAGACATTTATGTCCAGGGCGAGTTGCAAAGACAAAAACTAGCATCCATCGTTTTTCAGGATCCTCAAGCATTAGAAAGCCTGAATCAATTGGTCCATCCGGCAGTCAATCAGGACATGGAATTATGGTTTGAAAAACAGGCTAAAAAAGGGGCTACCATAGCTATCGAGGAGGCTGCGCTCACCTTTGAAGCCGGTCATCAATCTTCTTTCGATAAAATCATTACGGTAGTCGCCCCTTTGGCCCTCATTATAAAGAGAGGAATGAAAAGAGACGGTTCAAGTGAAAAAGAAATTAGAAGCCGATTGAACCGACAAATGCCACAAATGGAAAAAGCCATCCGATCTGATGGAATAATTTTGAATGATGAGCAGCATAGCCTTATCTTTCAAGTTCATAATATCATTCAAAGATGGGAGCTCGAAATTGAGCTCTAAAACAATACACAAATGCAAGAAACACTCAATCAAACCGCCGCTGACTATATCCAATTAGAAGATCAATATGGAGCACATAATTACCATCCGCTTCCGGTAGTTCTAAGCAAAGGGGAAGGCGTTTTTCTTTGGGATGTGGAAGGCGATAAATATTACGATTTTCTATCTGCATATTCAGCTGTCAATCAAGGCCATTGTCATCCTAAAATCATTGATGCTTTGATCCGGCAAGCAAAAACACTCACGCTTACCTCTAGGGCTTTCCACAATGATAAACTAGGTCCCTATGAGAAATTTGCCACTGAATATTTCGGATACGACAAACTTCTTCCGATCAATTCAGGAGTGGAAGCCGTAGAAACGGCCATCAAACTTTGCAGAAAGTGGGCGTACAAGAAAAAAGGAATTGCTGAAAATAAAGCTAAGATCATTTTTGTTGAAGGAAACTTTCACGGTCGAACACTGGCAGCTATCTCTGCATCCATTGACCCTGATGCCAGAGACGATTTTGGCCCATATGTGCCCGGATATGAAATCATTCCCTATAATGATATCGAAGCATTACGGAAAGCGATGCAAGATCCGGAAGTAGCAGGTTTTTTATTTGAGCCTATCCAGGGAGAAGCCGGTGTTGTGGTTCCAGACGCAAACTACTTGGTGGAAGCCAGAGCGCTTTGCACAGAACATAATGTTTTATTTATTGCAGATGAAGTACAAACCGGTATTGCACGGACCGGCAAATTATTGGCGACTTGCGGGAATTGCAGCTGTGAAGGTTTTTGCGAAAACAAATATGAAACAAGACCAGACATTCTGATCTTAGGAAAAGCCATTTCCGGAGGAGTCATTCCCGTTTCTGCAGTCTTAGCCGACGATGAAATCATGTTGTGTATTCAACCGGGGGAACATGGCAGCACATTTGGTGGGAATCCATTGGCTTGTGAAGTCGCCACGGCTGCTTTAGAAGTCATTCGAGATGAAAGACTGGATGCCCGTGCGGAAGAATTGGGACAGCTCTTTAGATCGCGTATGCAAGAGCTGGTGGATGAGTTGAATATTGCTTCTTTGGTTCGAGGCAAAGGTCTATTAAATGCTGTGGTCATCAATGATAGTCCGGATTCTAGCACAGCCTGGGATATTTGCGTAAGCTTAAAAGATCATGGTCTTCTGGCTAAACCGACACATGGGAATATCATTCGATTTGCACCTCCTCTAGTCATGACGGAACAACAATTGCATGAATGTTGTGATATTATTGGTGAGGTATTCAAAAAATTTGAGGTTTAAACTCACTGTCAAGCCAGAGATAAAAAGTATTCGCATATCATGGCAAGTAAGAATGCAGAACCAAAACTGATCAAAGTGCCTATCAAAACGTACTCTGTAAGTTTTCGGTTTTTTGCATCCTGAAGGTCACCAAACCGAAAAACCGACTTGGCAGCTATGAGAAATCCAACTGCTTGCCATTGTCCGCTAAGCACGAAAATGAAGACGAATACGCGCTCTAATATACCGATATAAGTACCCGCTTTCTTCAGGGATTTTTCAGAGGTATTATCTGATTGTATTTCTTCAGAATGTTGTTCAGCAAGTTCTATTTCCTGCGTCCAAGGTTGTAATATTTTACGGATCATTACCGGAAAGACAAATAGAAGGACGATTCCCGCCATTAGGTAAATCCATATCACATCATTGTACAGCCCTGACAACCAACTGAAAGACTCTTCGGCCCAAACATATACCAGAAAAATACTCATTGCATGCAAGATCTGATCAGCAAAAAACCATTTTGTCTTGTTGCCTTCGGATTGCCACATTAATTTGAATCCATCAATCAATAAATGAGACAATGCCAAAACACCAAAATATGCCCATAGCTCCCATCTGAATGTCAGAACAAATAATAGAGCCAGATGAACGATTGAGTGGCCGTATAAATAAGCTGACCTCCACTTCTTACACTCCTTGTGTTCCACCCATGAATTCGGTTGCAATACAAAGTCACCTAGGAAATGTGCAATAAAAAGTTGAAAAAATAAGGTCATAGCAATTGAGCTTTCAATAAATTTGAAAAACGATCTAAAACCAGGCCGACCTCTTCTAGTTTTGCTCTTCGATACCGATAACTGACGCTATTTTGAGCAATGTGTAGCTTTTCACCTAACATCTTTTGTGTTTGATTAGGATTCTCCAAGATTAAGCCGGCTAATTCAGCAGCAGAAATGGTCCATTCGTCAACAATAGTATTCAGCAATCGAAGTAAAACATACAATTCTGCATCTATTTTTTTCCATGGCGTACGAATTCCCAATAACTGTTTTTCACTTTCTAATTGATCAAAGCATTCCGCAGCGTAGATAAACGCAGTTCCATTACGTTCCGATATTTGATCTGCATCATAGTTTAAGTCTCCTATCCCAATCGCTAATCGAACGTCCACAATAGCATCTTGTCTTTGTGGTGCACCTTTACGGATTTGTTTAATCGCTGATTTGATCAGAAGCGCTTTTCTCAATATCTCGACCACCTCTTGAGTCTGAAACTGAAAACTATCTCCCCATATAATATCCCAATCCTTAGGACGCTGACCCCAAGATTTCAACAAACAAGTCAGTGGTTTCATCCATAATGACTGATCTTTGATATTCCGACTCCCTACTATATCTCCTTTTAAAACGGCTACCATCACCCTATATTTATCAATAAATGTATGGATATTTCATCTTATCTACAAATAAATAGATATTGCTACTTATCTATCAATATGGTGATTATCTAATATCACATGAATATCTGCTCTTAGATTAGAATGGTCCCAAATATTCAAAATCCCTATACAATGCTCCAATCCGTAATATTGTATCCCTAGAAGTATATCCATCACAATTAAACATATTACAACAATATATAATTTGTACCTTTGCAGCGAATGAGGAATTACAAATTTTCATCATGTATTATGCGAAAACTTGTAAGGAATCAGTTTAGTATGATATAAAATCATCAAGACATGAGAATATTGGGTTATACCCTGATTGCCTTTCTCTTCGTGTGGACCACCACGGATGCTCAATTAGCTGAAAACCAGGAAGGTCATCTAGCACATTTCTACCAAGGAAAGTCACTCTACGAACAAGAAATTTATCCTGCTTCGATTCAGCAATTCCAGAAATTCTTTGATCAATTGGATGCGCAACCTGCCCCTGATCTGGAACGCTACGAAATGGAAGCACGATATTATGTGGCCATTTCTTCTATCAAAACGGAACAGCCGGACGCTGAGCAAAAGATTTTAAGCTTTGTCAACAATTATAAGCCTGACCCATTTGCCGAAAGGGCATTAATTAATGTGGCCAATTATTATTTCGATCAGCGCGAATATGATTTGGCAGACGAATACTTTAAGAAAGTCAATATCAATTCATTGACTGCAGCCCAGCTCTCTGAGGTACAGTTTAAAAAGGGTTATATCAAGTTTAATCAAAAGCAATACGGACAGGCCCGTCAGCAATTTGAAAGTGTGAAGAACATTAAAAATGACTATTATCTTCCCACGAATTACTATCTGGCGCTTTGTTATTATTATCAAGGAAATTATGAAAAAGCCATTCCTTATCTCGAAAAAGTAGAGTCTTCTCGAAGATATAACCGATACATTCCCTCTTATTTGGCACAGATCTATTATCAATTGGAACAATATGACCGCTTGATTCAGTATGCACCGGAAAAACTTGAGGAACGCTCGGTACAGGATAAGGACAAAATTGCTTACGTCTTAGGCTTGGCCTACATACAAAAAGAAAATTACCAAGAGGCCCTTCCTCTCTTGGAAACCTATGCACGGTCGAATAAACTCAGTAAGGAGGATCATTTTCAAATCGCATATGCTCGTTATGAAACAGGAAACTATGAAGGGGCCATCAGCGGTTTTCAAAAAGTATCAGATTTAAACAACCGAATGGGGCAAAATGCCAACCTCTTACTGGCTGATTGTTACTTAAGGCTGGAAGATCGTGAGTCAGCACGAAATGCCTTTGCCAATGCTTCCAGAAGGTCCGCTGATGATGAAATTGCGGCAGAGGCTAAGTTCAATTATGGTAAGCTCTCCGCAGAAATGGGATTTGACCGGGAAGCCGTGAATGCGCTCTCCTCTTTTGAAGCATCAAGCCCTTATTTTGGTGAATCGCAGGACATATTATCGGACTTGTTTTTGAATACGCGAGACTATGACAAAGCCATAGCGATTATTGAGTCTTTCGAGCAGCCTTCACCGGAACTAAAAAAAGCCTATCAGCAAGTAACCTATCTAAAGGCAGTTCAATCCATTCAAGACGATGAAAACCGCAAGGCGCTTCAGTATTTAGAAAAATCACTTTCCAGTCCGGTGGACCCTTATTTTACTACCCTTGCGACTTTCTGGAAAGGCGATTTACTCTACAAAGAATCTGAGTACACCCGATCCAGTACCACCTTTAATGCCTATTTCACTTTAGCGAAAAACGTAGCCAATTTACCTTCCATTGCCGCTCCCTTTATGGCTGAGTATACTCAAGGCTACAATTATTTGAAGCGAAATAACTATAGACAAGCCGAAGACTTCTTTAAGTCTGCGGTTTTGGACATTAAAAGGAATAAAGTCAATATTGATAATGTATACATAGAGCAAAACGTATATGCAGATGCCTTATTGAGGTATGGTGATTGCCTGTTTAAGCGCAATGCCTACGATCTTGCCCTTGACCAATATGATGAAGCCGTTAGATTGAGAACTTCAGGCTTTGTATATGCATTATTCCAAAAAGCAATCATTTTAGGATTGCAGCAAAAGCCCTACGAAAAGATTATTGCATTGGAGGATTTAGTTAAGTCCTACCCTACATCAGCTTATGCAGATGATGCGCTTTTAGAACTTGGTATCACCTACACGGAATTAGGTAAACTGAATGATGCGGTAGCTCCTCTGACCCGACTGGTCAATGAATACCGAAACTCCTCCGACCTTATCGTAAATGGACTTTTGCGATTAGGCCTCATTTCATACAACCTGGGTGATACGCAAGCTGCTTTGAATCATTACAAGTCGGTATTTGACTTTAACCCCAGTCCGGAACAAAGTAAAGAAGCTCTTGCCAGCATTGAGGAGATTTACGTTCAGGATATTGGAGATGCCAATGCCTATGTGGAATTTTTAGAGCAAACACAAGGTGTCAAAGTAGAGGCGAGCGAAAAGGAAAAAATATCCTTCAGAGCCGCAGAAGCAAAATTCGAAAATGGAGAATATGGTGCAGCTACTGAAGCTTACGGTCGTTACCTAAAGCAATTTCCTAAAGGGGCCCATGTTTTAGCCAGTCATTTCCGAAAAGGCGAATCCCACCTGGTTTTGAAGCAATATAGTGAAGCCTTGAATGAATACAAATCTGTAATATCTAAAGGGCCTTCCACTTATTATGCACCTTCCACTGAAAAGGCTGCTTTGATAGCCTACAATCATGAAAAAGATTTCGCTCAGGCAACTGAATACTACCTGCGCTGGTCTAAAGTAGCCACCTCAGAGGAAGATCGCTTTGAAGCTCAACTTGGCGGTCTGGAGGCTGCTTATCGTGCCGGAATGAGTAAGGAAGTAAATGATTTGGTCCTCGCTGTCATGCAACACCCGAATGCTACGAATGACCATAAAGCGACGGCACAATTTTATAAGGGCAAGCTAGCCTTCGATAAAAACTTATTGAATGAAGCGGTTACCGCATTCAATGAGGTGAGTCGATTAAGTGATAATGAATTAACTGCGGAAGCACGCTATCTGATAGCCCGCATTTACTACCTGCAGAATGAGTACGAACTGGCTGAGACACTCACTAAGGAGGCCTATAAAGAAAGCTCGAATTATCCTTATTGGGTCGCTCAATCCCTCATTTTACTATCTGATATTCTCGTGGCCAAAGAAGACTATTTCAATGCGAAAGCAGCTCTGGAAGTGGTCATCGAAAACTTCAAGGAAGACGAGGAAACACTCGAGAAAGCAAAACAAAAATTAGAAACCATCAAAGCATTGGACAATGAATAATAGAATCATCCTTATCAGTTTCATCCTGATCAGCCTTTCGGCAAAAGGGATTCTGAACGCCCAGGTGAATTTACCTTCGGAAGAGGTTGAAGTGGTCAAGAGTTTTGATGCACGATTGGCAAATGCAGAGCGGCTCGCCATGAAGCCGCAACTCCCTCCGTTTGATACCAGTACATTGGATTACGACTTTACCATCAACCAAAGAACCATCGATCCTACCTATCAGCCTCCTGCAATCAAAGCTTTAGGAATGAGTAGCCCCCCTCGATCGGAATTTTATAATGGATATATTCGGGCAGGTTATGGCTTACCTTCCAGTCCTTTGGCGGATTTTCATTATACTTTCGACAATCAGGATAACTTCATGATTGCCTTTGACGGAAGTCATTATAGTGTAGATAACACCAATAATCGCGAACATCAGTTTCTGATGGAAAACGACGCAACAATCGCTACAAAATACATTGTAAGCGATGGTTTGGCCATCAATGGTGGGATTGAATACTCTTTAGACCGATATGATCTGTATGGGTATGACTCAGAAGTAGATAGCTTTGCTCAATCAGAGGCAGAAAGAGGCTTTCAATCCATTGGAGTACATGCCGGAATCGAAAACCCAATGCCTAACAAATTAGGTTTAGACTATCAGCTAGATCTTCATTTCAGAAACCACGAGGATACTAGATCTGCGACTGAAAACACTATAGGGGCTACAGCAGAAATCACGAAGTGGTTTAATGAGAAAAACCCTCTGACCTTAAGAATGGGAGCAATCAATTCTTCTTTTGCAGACTCTCTGGAAGCTGCTTTGACAAATTATTTCGTAGAACCAACCTTTTCCTTTTATAAAGACAATTGGTCAGCGAAAATAGGCGCCCAAGTTGCCTCCGGAAATGGAGAGATCTACATCTACCCTGTCGTAAATCTGCAAATCAGAGTTTTGGAAAGCCGAGTCGTTGCTTTTGCCGGTTCAAAAGGGCAATTGACTCCTTTGAATTTCTATGCACTTTCTACTCGAAATCCTTATCTGAATACCAATATGGACAGCTTGTATAATACAAGTTTATTGGACATCTATGGAGGTATCAAGGGAGAGGTCAATCACTTGAGCTATCAGGTTAAAGCCAGTTATCAGATTGCAGAGAACTTGACGTTTTTTCTGCCGGATGTCCAAGATTCCAGATTATTTAATATGATCGTAGATAATGGTAGCATCATTGAATTATCAGCCTCGGCAGCGTATCACATCAGTGAACGAATGAACTTGAGTGCGTCGGTTACCCAACAATTTTTCAGTTTAGACACTTTGGAAGCCGCTTTTCATATGCCTACACTTACAATAGACGCAAGAGCTGAGTACTCGTTGTTGAAAGATGATTTAAAACTTTGGGCCGGAATCACGTATCAGAATGGGGTCCCCTTCCTAACGAATGAGGCCGAAGTCGATCGTTTAGGAAGCTTAGTGGATATCAGTGCTGGCGCTGACTACTACTTCGGAGATCGGTTTGGTGTATTCGTTCATGGTTACAACCTTATGAATAATACAAGAGAACGCTGGCAGGCATACCCAGTTGTGGGTACGAATGTGTTAGGGGGAGTTATGATGAGGTTTTAATCCTCATCCTCCTCATCATTATCTTCATCACTAGCCAGATCGAGATAATCCACATCCTCATGTTTATCCTCATACTCCTCTTGGATGTCTTCCTTTAGGATACCATCATCATCGTAGTCATCATCATTGAGAATGATATCTTTTGCTTCTTCGACGGTCATGCGAACGAGATAGTAACGATCATCTGTTTCGAATGGTAGCGCACTGACCTTTTTCCCTTCTTGATTGGTGAAGGTGATCAGTTTTTTATGATAACCATGTGGGTAAGTGATTTTTATCTGCTCCTGAATCGCTTGGTCCAGTTTTTCATAATCCTTGATAACACGTGGTTTGTTGTTCATGGGTGATAATTTTTCGTTCGGATTGGGTGACAATATAGCGTCAATTCAACTTTCTTTCCTGATAAAATTGTACAAAAAAATCGAGTGATTCCGGATTTTGCATCGCATCCTTACTAGCGGCGCGTTCTGCCGGAATACCTCTTAATATTTTCTTCACCGGAGTTTCCATTTTCTTTCCGCTGATGGTTCTTGGAATATCTTTGACGACAATTACTTCATCCGGAACATGACGAGGTGAATATTGGGTGCGTAACTCACTACTTATTTGACGAATAAGTTCATCATCCAATGCTTTCCCTTCTTCCAATTGCACAAATAAAGGCATATAATGATCTCCGTTTTCTAGTTCTAAATTTACAATGAGAGAAGATTTGATGGAAGGTATTTGCTCTACCGCTCTGTAGATTTCAGCTGTGCCTATCCGCACACCCTGACGATTGAGTGTTGCATCAGAACGACCTAAAATAACCAAGGTGTTCCGCGGCGTCAAATATACCCAGTCGCCATGCCTCCAAATCC